>NZ_JBXVVC010000002.1:0-711787 GCF_057219435.1 Algibacter sp. YIN40
CCGAACAGAGAAGTTAAGCCCATTAGCGCCGATGGTACTACATTTGTGGAAGAGTAGGTCGTCGCCTTTTTTAGAAACCCTTCATAGAAATATGAAGGGTTTTTTGTTTTTAATAACTAATAAAAGGTCTAAAACCTAAACCTTAAGAGTACTTCATGCGAACCTCTACTATAGTCTTTTACATCGGTAGTGGTGCTTTCGTGGGCATATCCAAAATGGGCCCAATCAGATAGTTTAAGTAACACTATACCACTTACCGATTCATCAATCCTATGAGATATCCCTAATTCTAAAGCTTCAAAATCAATCATAGCATTTATATCTATAGACATAGGCGCTCCAGAGACATAGCGGCTCATTACTGAAGGTTTTAAAGATAACTGATCACCTAGTTTCCATATATAACCAGCCCCAAAATAAGCATGTAATTTATCGGTAGCATCAGTTACGACAAAACCATCTTTTTCATACCGCTTACTTTTTAATAAAGTAGGAGCAGAAACGGTTATGTAGTACTTATCACTTTTCAATAAAAAACCTATACCTATATTAGGATTAAACTGATTGACATTTTCAGCAAATACAGGATCATTCATAACACCTAATTTGTTTAAATCAATATCAATAAATGTCCCACCGGCTTTAATACCCATATAAAAATTGGTGTTATCAGAGACAGGTATTCTATATGAAAAATCGGCATAAACATCGGTTTGATTAAGAACGAAAATATTATCGTTCATAATTGATAATCCTAGACCAACTCTGTCATTCATAGGTGTACTCAACGTTAAACTTTTAGTTTCTGGACTACCTTCAAGATTCACCCATTGACTTCTAAAATTAATATTTAACTCCGTTAGATCTTCAATACCAGCATATGCAGGGTTTGCAATATTCATATTGTAATTATATAGTGTAAATGCCGGATCTTGTTGTGCATATAATGAGTTTACTACTAGTAATACAATCACTATAAGACTATTGTTTGTTATATGTTTCATCTTTATTGTATTAATAGTTAATGTAAATCCATCCTTGAACTGGTTTTATTCCAGATTCATTCAAATCAATAATGTACAAATAGGGTCCTACAGGTAATTTACTTGAACTTCCACCTTCGGTAGATTTACCATTCCAATTGTTTTGATAGTTATTGGCTTCAAGTACTTTGTTTCCCCAACGGTTAAATACTTTAACGTTGTTTCTTGGGAATGAAGTAATATTTTCAATAACCCAAGTGTCGTTAATATTATCGCCATTAGGAGAGAATCCTTCAGGAACTACAATACCCTTAACATCACAAACATCCCCAATACCATCACTATCAGTATCTAGCTGATTTGAATTAGGGGTATCAATACAATTGTCTACATCATCTAGAATACCATCATTATCAGCATCTCCAATAACGAGATCACTACCGTTACAATCTTGGTCAATTCCGTCGTTAGGAATTTCTGTAGCTCCAGGATATACATTGTCATCTGAGTCGTTACAATCACTATCATCTGTAATATATCCAGATGGTGCATTACAAGATGTCATTGCATTAGTAGCATCACCAAAACCATCACCATCTGAATCTGCATAGAAGGTATTAAGAACACCTTCATCGACTTCTCCATCACAATCGTTATCGATACCATCACATACTTCTGTATTTCCAGGAAAATTGCTAGCTTCAGTATCATCACAGTCTGTATTGTCTGCTACGTAACCACTAGGTGCAGAACACGCTTGTGTGGAATCATTAGCATCACCAAAACCATCACCATCTGAATCTGCATAAAAGGTATTAAGAACCCCTTCATCCACTTCACCGTCACAATCGTTATCTATACCATCGCATACTTCTGTGTTTCCTGGGAAGTTGTTAGCTTGATTGTCATCACAGTCTGTATTATCTGCAACATAACCACTAGGCGCAGAACATGCTTGTGTTGTTACGTTAGAATCTCCAAAGCCATCACTGTCACTATCTGCATAGAATGTTGAAAGTACACCTTCGTCTACTTGACCATCACAATCGTTGTCTATGCCATCACATATTTCGGTATTGCCGGGATAAGAAGCAGCTTGTGCATCATCACAGTCTGTATTGTCTGAAACATAGCCACTAGGAGCAGAACATGCTTGTGTAGAATCATTAGCATCTCCAAATCCATCACCATCTGTATCTGCATAGAATGTAGATAATACACCCTCATCTATTTGACCATCACAATTGTTATCTATACCATCACAGACTTCTGTATTTCCTGGATAAGCATTTCCTTCATTATCATTACAATCAGTATTGTTACTAACATAACCCGTAGGTTGTGTATTTGATTCCTGACTTATATTTGGGTTACCAAAACCATCGCTATCAGAATCTTGATACCATAATAAAGCATCTGAACCGTCACAGTCTTCATCTATACTGTTTCCAGGTATTTCTGTTGCTCCAGGATTAATACTTCCATTAGTGTCATCACAATCTGTATTGTCGGCTACATAACCTGTTGGTTGTGTATTAGCTACTGCACTGGCACTAGAATTTCCGTATGTATCATTATCTGAATCTTGATACCATGTGAGTGCATCGGCACCATCACAATCTTCATCAATCCCATTATCTGCGATTTCTGATGCTCCTGGATTTATGCTTCCATTGGTGTCATCACAATCAGTATTATCAGATACATATCCAGTTGGTTGCGTATTTGCAGTTGTGCTAACGCTTGGATTACCAAAGGTATCACTATCGCTATCTTGATACCAAGTTTTTAAATCGAAAGTATCACAGTTTTCATCAATGCCATTATCAGGAATATCGGTAGCATCATCATTTATGCTGGCATTAGTATCATCACAATCACAACCTTCAGGGAATCCATCAGAATCTCCATCAACTGTATCATCAAAACCAGGACAGGTATCACAAATATCACCTACAGTATCAGCATCCATATCTGCCTGATCTGTATTAGCATCGTCTGGACAGTTATCACAAACGTCACCAACGGTGTCTGTATCAGTATCGGCCTGATCTGCATTGGCCACATCTATACAGTTATCGTCTACGTCTAGAATGCCGTCATTATCGGTATCTGCAGCTCCAACTTGAAAAGCACCTTTATAGAATAAGCTCCATGTTCCATCATCATCTTTAACTCTAATGTGCATGGTATAATTTCCTTCTGCCATATTTGCTGGAATAGTGATATTAAAAGTTTCATCTATATCAAAATTTGAAGTTACGGCTAGTGGTGTTCCATTACCAACTCCTGGATCTAGAGTAGCTCCTCTTGGGTCTTCTCCAATGAAATATTCGGCAGCTACAATAGGTTTAGCAGGTGGTCCTGCTGATCCATTGGCAAGTACAAAGAAATGCTGACGATAAAATAAACTCCAATTGTTATCTTCATCTTTTACCCTTATGTGTAATACGTGTAAGCCATCGGCAATTCCTGTTGAAGGAATTGTAAATGTTTCATCTATGGTATTTCCTGAAGTTGTTAACGGTGTTCCACTTCCCACTCCTGGATCTGAATCCACAAAATATTCGGCAGCTGCAATAGGTTTAGCAGGTGGTCCTGCTGATCCATTGGCAAGTACAAAGAAATGCTGGCGATAAAATAAACTCCAATTGTCATCTTCATCTTTTACCCTTATGTGTAATACGTGTAAGCCATCGGCAATTCCTGTTGAAGGAATTGTAAATGTTTCATCTATGGTATTTCCTGAAGTTGTTAACGGTGTTCCACTTCCCACTCCTGGATCTGAATCCACAAAATATTCGGCAGCTGCAATAGGCTTAGCAGCTGGTGCTGCTGATCCATTGGCAAGTACATAGAAGTGCTGTCTGTAAAACAAACTCCATACACCACCCTCTTTAACTCTTATATGTAATACGTGTAAACCGTCGGGAATTCCAGCAGTAGAAATGCTAAATGTTTCATCAATGGTGTTTCCTGAGGTAATGCTTAGTGCTGTAGCACCACCTACTCCCGGATCACTATCTACAAAATATTCAGCCTCTGTAATTTGCCCCCAACTTATTGATGAATACAGTATACATATACAAAATATATATAGTATTTTTTTCATCATTATTGTTTTATAGATGCTTTAAACTCCACGTTTAAATCTTGTCCTGGAGCTATGACGTTATTTGTAATAAAAATAGACGTTGGGTATGGGCTTAAATCTGGACGACCATTAATGTCGAAACTAAAAGAGCGTCCAAAAATACCTAAATCGGTATTATCAGTTCCTTGACCTATAACTGTAGATCCAGCAGCAAGACTAAAATCGTTATTGTAAAAATCGGTAACTGAACTAGTTGGTACGTTTGTAAATACGGGATCGGTATTATCGAAATTTACACCTCCTCCTAATACCGTTAGTGTTGTTCCCGCATAACTATAGGTTAGACATTTGTTAAAATTCACTGTTGAGCTAGATAAGCCAACTCCATTGGCAGTACCTGTAAATAAAAAAATGTTATTGGCCACAACAGGAGAATTACAACTAGCAAAAATGTTAGGTGTTCCACTCGAGCTATTTACAATAACATTATTAATAATTACTGTAGTATTTTTCAAAGAAGAAAATGATCCTCTCATCCAATTGTTACTTATTCTCCAGTTATCTCCAGCGTATCCATAAAAAGCGACGGCAGTAGAGGTCATATAATTACCTTCAATAACCCAGTCATCGGCACGACCAACAACCTGAGAGCCTCCAACATAGCTAGTTAATCGGTTGTTAATGATTTGGATGCCATCATGATTTGTTCCTGTATTCCCATTAATAGTCCCAATATTTAATCCTTTTATTACTGAGTTTGGACAGACACCATTAATAGTAAGATTAGTTATTGAGGCTCTTAAGCCATCTTCATTAGCAGGATTATGTCCTAAGCCAATTAAGGTTAGTGTTTTATTTATTGTAACATTCCCATAGCTTGTTGGAGATGGGTGAATGTGAATAATATCTCCAGCTACCGCCGCTGCAATTGCCGCTGAAACAGTGGTGAACATCGCACCAGACTCTGGGCGGTTATCTACGGTATGTACGGTTTGAGAAAATCCTGATTGTGCTACTAGTAGCATGAACATTGTGCATAAAAAAGATACACTTTTTTGGGTTTTTGAAAGTAAATTGATTGGTTTCATAATTTATTATTTTTGTTGTTAATATTAATTAAGTGTTAGCCATAAATTATAGTTCATGGTAACTTTTGAAAATACGGTACAATAAGATAGAGGGTTGCTTTTGAAAAAAGCGGTGCTATTAACAAGTCATTAATAAGGGAGAGATTCGAAATTAGAGAATCTTTAAGCTAAAGTATGCTGCATATGTAACAAATGATAGAACATATGTAACACGATGAATTTTAAGCTAATTTGCTATTGTAAAGGTCTTGAGCATACCTTTTTCTTTAGAGTTTGGTACTTCTGCAATAAAGGCATAATTACCAGGAGTTAAGTTTGCTTTGAAATACTGGGTAGTACCGGCTGGTGCATCATTTGTTCCACCCAAAAATGTGACACCTTTTGGAGCGGGGTTGGATAAGCCTTTAGGCAGCGACCAATTCATCCAAGCTTCTAATTCATCTAGATTAGCATTACTATTTAGTTTTACTAAATTAACATCATGACCAACGAAGTGCTCGTGTACTATTTGATCTTTATAATGCACTGCAATCGTATGCGTTCCTTTGGTTAATTCCTCTTGATATTGAATGCCATCGGTACTCGAAATTGAAATATTTATATCTGCTTTAGGTGCAGAATTTCCGCTATCTGCTTCTGTAACCCAAATATTTTTTGCCATTCCCATGGAGGTATGAAACATCCCGTTCTCCATTTTTACATAACATTCAATGACATGATTTCCAGGTTTAAGTTTTAATGTAAAAGTGTTTTCTTGACTTGGAGAAATTAATCCTGACCCACCTACAAAAACAATTTGACCAAACCATTCAGGAAGTTCACCAAATGCGGCCATAGCTTCATCCATGTTACCTTGAATAATTAGTTGCATCCCTTTTTCAAACACAGGTGCCACTATATTCTTTGCGTCTTCTTCACCTTTACCTTCAGGGTAATCATCGAATAACACAAAATGTGGCTCTGTCGATTTATTTATGTATTTAAAGGTGTTCCAGCCAGATGGTACGGTATCAACAGTTTGAAAATCCATCACATTAGTGACAATCTCAATAATATTAGATTTCGCTTTTGGGGTTTCAGTAACAGGAACATCTTCTATTACAGCATTACTTTTTTTATCTGTCTTACAGGAGAGTGTCAATATGAGAATGAGTAATAATAAGGTAGCATTAGTTTTCATAATATTTAAAATAGTTGGTTAGTATTATTATTGGATTACATAATTTTATTCATTAGGTTTTATTAAAACCCCATGGTTCTATATTCTTTGGTATTAATTTTTGTTTCTTTTTTTTCGAGACTTAAAGCTGTCATTGTGAAATTTTGTTTACTTTTTTTCTTATGAGTAGCAGTCATTTCCATAAGCAATGCATCTTCTTCAAGCACTTGGAGTAAAGCGGGGTCAAACCCTTTTGGGCTATTTTTATTGTTTGAAAAAGCAAAAAAGGCACTAAAATTTACGGGAGCATCCAGAGTAAAATATATGTTAGCAATGTAATCTGCGTCTTCAATCTCCATCCCATAGCATTCATAACCTAATATGGTTTTGGTGCCAATTTCTTTGTAGCTGTACTTAGGCTCTTTTTCACCAGATTTTGGTTCAGGTATTTTAGACAACTGCAACATTTTTTGGCCACTCATAGACATAAACATCGCCATCGTTTTTTGCTTGGCGTCCATAATTATAGACATGGTGCCTTGGCCTTTTAATTCTTTTGAAGACATATTCATACCAAAATAATCTTTACTATTGGAATTGATGAGATAGTCCATCGTAATCGTTTCATTTTTTGCTGCCTTAATTTCGGTTTTAAATTCCCAGTCAAAAATATATGCGTCTGGTAGTTTTGATTTATCTGGTTTACCCTTACCCATGAGGCCTTGTAATAGTTTTTGACTAGGATCTTGAGCTTTGGCGGCTATGCAAATACTGAAACATAATGCGATTAATAGTATAGTCTTGGTTTTCATAATGATTGAGTTTTAATTTTTTTGTTTGTCTTTTTTATTGTGTTTCCAAGGTTCTAATCCTTTTTCTAGTGGGATGAGTTTGCCTAATGGGCCAGGTACCATGGATCGTTCAACAGCCTCTGGAAGTGTTACATTACAATCTTGATAAGTAAAAACATATTGTCCTGAAGTAGGTTCTTTTGTTTTTGGCGTGTTCGAATTTTGTTGTTCTTTGCCGAATGTTTTTGTTGTTTTTATATTTAGCTCAACCAATCTTCCTTGGTCATCAAACTGAATATAACTTCCTTCGTATTCGGGATCGTTATAATTAAAGCGTTTGCAGACATCTGGAAAGGTGATATTTTGGAGGGTATAATTGTCGTCATCTTCAAAATGTTCAGGTTTATAAATAAAAGTCATTTCTAATACCATAAAGTTAAGACCAGAATCGATGTCTGTTAATGCTTGAAATGCTTCTAAATAAGGTTCTGGGGGTAGATTGTATGCCTGAGGAATCATACCAGCCATCATAAACCCCATTAAGCTTGGGGGCAGAAGAGATGCTTTTTCATAATAGCCTTCGTCCTTATTATAAGCGTAAAAATTACCTTTACTGTCGTGGTATATTGGATTAGGAATATTGCTTTGTTCGGTACGCATGGCAATCACCTCTTTATCAAAAAATAACGTTTGTATTAGCTTTCCTTTGTCATCGATTAATTTTAATACAACGTCTTTGTTAAAGAATTCGTTAGCCGCATTAAGAACTAATTCCTCTACTTCGCTTGATGAATTTCTATTTGCTTCATTAGCAGAACTATCAAAGGATACTTCTCTGGTTTCGAGTCCTTTTTCTTTCGCACGTTGTTTTAGTTTTTCTAGAAGTTGAGCTTCCATATGAAAACTTGAGAATAAAACGAATATGCCTGCTAAAATTACTTTTGTTTTCATTTACTTAAATTTTAGTTTTTACAAATTCTACACAGTTATTCTTTAAACTATTCAATCTTAATATTCGGCTTTTGCTCTATAATAATGAATAGCATCTGTAGGTAATGTTGGTATAACTTCATGTGTATGCCTTTTAAACCAAGAGACGTCAAGACCTCGTTCGTGTTCTAATGGATACTTACCTAAGACCTCGGTTTTTATAAGATTCCAACCCGGTTTAAAATTAAGATTGTAATTCACGTTGGTTTCAACCTCCTTTTCATTTGTGCCATCCTTTCGCACTTTTCCTTTCCAGTTTTGGTCTAGGGTTAGTCCACAATTTTCATTGGAGTAGGCCCAATACAATATATAGCCTTCGTCACCAGAGTCAACGCCACTTTGAGTTGTTAGATTTTTAGTAACACTTACTGAATTACCAATAGTCAAAGTTCCTATTTGTTTATCGGCTCTCATAACCAATAAACTAGTATTTGTTATAAATCCAGTATCTTTATTTGTATAGTTTACCAATGCATTATCATTAATATCAAAAAACATCCCTTGAGGTCCTATTTGCTGCTCTAAAGAAATTTGGGTTTTAAAATTATCGGGTAAATTAAATACAACATTTCCATCTTCATTGATGGTACCAATTTTAAAAACGGTTAATCCCGGGCCTTTATATGCAATTACAATATCTGCAGTTCCAGCAGTCCAATTTTTAAATTTATTATTAGTACTGGCTATGGTATTTTCCCAATACCAATCGTTATTACTAGGTTTCTTTTGAACTGATTTTTTTTGTACGGTTTTCGGTTTCTGCTTATTTTTTTGAGCCTCTTGTATGTCCTGCATATCTTTCATTTGTTGCATTTGTTGCATTTGTTGCATCATGTCTTTATACTGTGGTAAGTTCATGATGCTGTCTTGCATGCGCATAGCCTCTTCAATCTGCTTTTGCTGTTCAGGCGTTTGCGCATTTGAAAAGTTTGATGCAATCAATAAAATAAGAACTGTTAATTTAAGTTTAGTTTTCATGCGTAATGTCTATTGTTTTTTATAGGTCACATGCGACATCCTTTTAATCATTTCCTTGAGTATCAAGTTTTAGTTATCGATGTTTCATATTCTATTCTTTATCTATTTTTTGGACATACAATGGCTTTAGCATATGAGATAGTTTCCATTTACCTTTATAATTCATCATTTCCATACGCATCATATATTTTTCGTCTTTGTCTTTAAGGAAGATGAAGAATTTAACCTTTGTCATTTCGGTATTTTTGTAAACTGCTTGATAGTCTTTAGATTTTGGCCATTGAATTTCCTCGTCTTGTCCTGGCTTTCCTATTTTATAATCGTATTCCATACGATCTATTTCTATATTGCTCCAGTTTTCTATTGCTGTGTCTTCAAACCCTTTTAAATAGTTTTCTTTACTTGCTTCATAACCTTCTAATAATCCATCGATTTGTTCTTGCGAAGGTTTAGGGTCCATATGATTTACCATATCTATAAACTCCGACTTTTCTAAATAGTATTTTTCTATTTTTTGTGTTTTACCAGATTTTAAAATTTTGATGATTTTATGTACCTCTTTTTCTGGAGTAGATACACTACTTATTAAGAGAGATGCTAGTATAACCAGACCCGTCTTTTTTGTGATGTTTATTAAGAGTTTCATGTAATTAATTTTTAATTGTCCTTAAGAGGACTTTACCATCTTTAGTTGCAATTATTTTTGTGTTTATGGATTTAAGATTAAACTGATCACCAGGAATAAACTGATCACCTGGTATGAATTGGTCGCCTGGAATGAACTGATCACCTGGAATAAACTGATCTCCAGGAATAAACTGATCTCCTGGGATAAACTGGTCGCCCGGAATGAATTGATCACCAGGAATAAACTGATCACCTGGTATGAATTGGTCTCCCGGAATGAACTGATCCCCTGGTATAAATTGGTCACCTGGGATATATTTATTTATTGTGTTAAAAGAAAGCGCAGTATTTTGAAATGGTTGGATAACATAGTTACCATAGAGCATACCTAGATATAATGAGCTATTAGGATATTTTTTATTTACTAGTTCTGGATCTTGCATCGATTCGAATAACTCTATATTTCTGACTTGTTTTGTGTTATTATCAATTACAAGTACTATTCTTGTTCCATTAACATCATCATTATTATTGGAGTTATTCTTTATCCCTTTAATATTTATATTTTTTATAGCACGAATAAAATCACCATATTCATGAGAGAACGCTCCAATAGAAAGCATTTTTGGAGTAAACGGGAGATTTGGAATATTAATAGCTTGAAAACCATCTATACTTAATTTGAAAGCACCATTGTTGTAAGAAATAATAATATGCCTCCATTCATTTTTTGCAGTATTCATTGATGGCTTATAACCATCGAACTTTACTTTGGGTCCATTAAATCTACCATCTATTTTACCTCCATGACAATACAGGTATAAGGGGTTAAAAAAGTTACTGCTTTTATTTGGTACGTAATAGCTATCTCCTTCCCAAAAACGAACTTCATAGTATTGGTGTATTGCTATTTTACTTAACTCATCATAAAATGCATCAAATTCTAGAGTAAATGAATTGCTTAGATAATTATTGCCTTCAATTTTCGGTGAAATAATGGCCTTATTGGATAAATAAATAATGGACTCGCCATTTAGTGAAGCAATTTCGGCGCTCCCTCTAACTAAGTCCCAATTAGGGGGGAAGTCACCTTGCTTCCCTGATGGAGGATCTGAAAAATATGTTTGAGCTTGCAAATACAGGCAAAGAAATGATAAAAAAATTGATAGTACAGATTTCATTTTCTAGTGGGTTTAAAATTTAATAAATTCTACACGCCGATTATTTGCTTTACCTTCGGGTGTGTTATTCTCTGATACGGGAATGGTTTCGCCCATACCTTTGGTTTGCATTCTGGAAGCGTTGATTCCTAAATTTGTTAAAGCAGCTTTAACAGCATCAGCTCGTTTTTGTGAGAGTTGTAGATTGTAATCATTAGCGCCATCACTATCGGTATGCCCTTCTATTCTAAAATTAAGGTCTTGATATTGTTGCATCATTTTAGCTACTTGATTAAGAACTCCCATGGACTCTTTTTTAATGGAGGCTTTATTAACATCAAAAAGGATACCTCGTGTTACAAATTTTCCTTCAGACATCACACGGTCATACAGTTTTTTTCCACCTTCGGCAATACGAATATTTTTAATGGCTCTTATGCCGTCTCTATATGAGTAGCCTTCAACACTTATAATTTCTGGCTTGAGGTTAAGATTTGGAATATTAAGGACTCTATGCTGATCTAAAAATACTTTTAAAGTACGTTTGTTAAATGCAATGGCGACATGACGCCACCCAGGTATATTTTCTTTAAACTGTTCTCCCTCGCCATTATATTTTCTGTCTTTTCCTTTGGCACGAATCTGAAATTTTGCCCCGTTGTTTTGAATATGTAAAGGATGATAATTTTCTTCTCTTCCTAGACTTAAATAACTATGGCCTTCCCAAAACCTAAGTCTGTAACTTTGCCATGTACCTGGTACATCTTCAAAGTAGGCGTCAAATTCTATGGTAAAAGCTTCCGGTAAATAATCGTCTTTATCCATTAGAGGTGTAATAATGGCTCTGTTTTCAAAATTGATAATGTTTTCAGAACCTAAAGAAGCGTTTTCGGCAGTTCCTTGGAATAAATCCCAACGGGATGGAAATTCACCACTTTCTTCAACCCTTAAGTCATCTTCAAAAATGATATGGTCTCCAGGAACAAAGTTATATTTTGCCCAAGGTTGGTGGTTTACATTTGATATTTTGGTTGGTTGATTTGGACCTTCATCATTTGAAGATGTATTGTTTTCATTACCGCCTCTTACCAATACCTTTTTATTAGGCTGGTCACTTTCAGATTCTGAGGAATCTGGCGATTCTGATTTCTTTGTTTGTTTACTCTGATTAAGTACAGAATCCATTGTTCTGGAAGTTTCTTTCTCAACTTTTTCTTCTAGTTTTCGTTCTACTGCATTTTCTGCTCGTTTTTTTAATTTTTTCAGTAATTGTGCTTGAGATAGATTATAGCTAAAAAGGAATACTATAATTAATAGAAACTTAAAATTCATGATCTTGTTTATTAATAAGTGAAACAAAAAAGTTTGTTAAGGGCTATTTATTGACTTGGAGAGGCTGTTTGCTAATAATTAAATAAAAAAGGGAATAACTACTTTAGTTAAATTTCATTATTCCCATTTTTCTCCCGATTAATAGCATCTTTATAGTTTTTCTTTATCGAAAAAGATAGACTTTACAACTTTGTTTTTTTGGGTTATTCTAAGATTATAGGTGCCTTTTTTAAGGTGGTCTATGCTTAGATAAATTATATTCTTTTTACCATTTTCTTTTTCTAAAACATTTTCATGTGTCATTTTTCAATGGAATTAAGAATTGATTGTGATGTAAAAGTATGCGGAGAATATCTAAACGGATATCAGATATGTAACAAATGATAGAAGATATGTAACAAAACGGTTAATCCTTTGTTATATAAGCGTTGGGCGTATTGTTATATGCTTCTTTAAAACACTTAATAAAGTAGGAAACAGTATTAAATCCAACTTGATAAGCAACTTCTGAAACTGTTAAATCGGATTCCTGAAGTAAGTTTATTGACATTTTTAATCGTTGAGATCGTATAAATTGAGATGTGGATAGTCCTGTTAATGCCATTAGTTTTCGATGCAGCTGCATCCTGCTCATGCCCATTAGCTCACTAAAATTTTGTGAATTGAAATCTGGTTCGGATAAATGTTTATTAAATATAGTTTCAACCTCTGCCAGAAAAACTTCATCTACATTGGTAACTGCAATGTCTTTTGGTTTTAAACTACTATGCTGTGTATATCGCTTTTGAAGGGACTTACTAAAATTGATTAAATTTTCAACCCGCTTTACTAATATTTTTGAGTTAAATGGTTTAGATATAAAGTCATCCGCACCTACTTCCAAGCCTTTCAATTCATTACTTTCACCTGTTTTAGCAGTTAATAATATGACTGGAATATGACTTGTAAGGGTATTATTCTTGAGCGTATTACACAACTCTATACCATCCATTTCGGGCATCATAATATCGCTAATAATGAGGTCTGGAATTTTATTTAAAGCTTTTTTTAGACCTTTTTTGCCATTTATAGCTAACAGTACTTTGTATTTCTCTTTTAGAATTGATTTAATGTATTGACGCAATTGTAGGTTGTCCTCTACTACAAGAACTATAGGTTTATCCGAATTTAGATTTATGTCTTCCTCTTCTTCAATATGTGATGTGTCATTGGTGTAAGTTTCTTTGGTTACAATTTGTGGTTGTTCAATGATTTCTTGTTCTTTAAATGCTTCTTTAGAAATTGGAAGGGTAACAGTAAATTGAAGTTCATCGTCGTTAATGGTATTTGCAATTAGACTTCCATTGGTTAAAGTAACGAGTTCCTTTACCAAAGCTAAACCAATGCCTACACCATCTGCATTGGAGTTTACTTGGTAAAATCGGGTAAACAAGTTATTAATTTCTTCTGATTTGATGGTATTTCCATTGTTAACAATAGTTACAACAACATGGTTATCTTGCAACATCGCATTAAAATTTATAAACCCTTTTTTAGGCGTATATTTTACAGCATTGGCGAGTAGGTTGACTACTATTTTTTCAATAATATCTCTATCGTACCAGACGCTGTCAATATTATCTATCTTCACTTTTAACTTTAATTCCTTTTCTTTTATTTGATATTTAAAAGCACTAATTAACTGGTGGATTAGATTAGATAAATTCCCTTTTTCTATTTGTAATTTTAAATGACCTGTTTCTAATTTACTCAAATCGATTAATTGGTCCACTAAATTGAGTAGGCGTTTCGCATTTTGGCTTATTAAGTTTAAATCTTCCTTATTTTCATTCGTTAGTTTTTCTTCGGCTAACTGACGCTCTGCAGGACCTAAAATTAACGTAAGCGGTGTTCTAAACTCATGGGAGATATTTGTGAATAGTTTCGATTTGAATTCGTCCAAACTTTTAAGTCGTTCTGTTTCGGCATGCTCCAATTTTAGTTTTGTATTGATGTACCATCGCCATTTGAAGTATCTGTAAACGAAAAATACAGTAAGAATAACTAAAACCACATAGATTATTCTTGCTATTCCAGTGTTATACCATGCTTTTTTTATATTGAATGAAAGTTCTGCCGGAGTTTCATTCCAAACACCATCATAGTTGCTAGATATAACTCTAAATGTATACTCACCGGGGCTTAAATTACTGTAATTAGCGGTATTGTTATTACCTGATTCAACCCAATTATTATCGTGGTTTACAAGTTGATATTTATAATTATTAAGACCAGGTTGAGAAAAATGTAGCCCAGAAAAACTAATGCTTATTGTGTTTTCGTTATGATTAAAAACTTTTCCTTCTTCTAACGGAATTGAACTGTTGAATAATTGCAATTCATTGATAACAGTTCGAGGTTTTTCCTGATTTAAGGTTAATTGCTCTGGTTTAAACCAATTTATGCCATCAAGTCCACCAAAATAAATAATATTGTTATGATCCTTAAAGTAAGCTCCAGTATTAAACTCAAAAGCTTGTAATCCATCATATTGATCGTAATTTACCAAATGTGGCTCAGAATTTGTTTCTTGAAACATGGTTATACCCCTATTGGAGCTTAGCCATAAATTATCGTTTCCATCTGGTATTATTCCATAGATTACATTGTTAGGTAAACCATCTTCGGTTGAATAGACTTTAACCTCAAGCGTATTGGTATTAAACTTTTTTAGCCCATTTCCATTGGTGCCAATCCACAGAATATCTGTTTCAGCATTGTAATAAAGTGATTTGATTTTGTCTGGTATGTTGAGAATTCTGTTGACTTTTTCAGTTTCAGTATTGAGAACACATAATCCTTTATCTTCAGTTCCAATCCAGAGAATTCCGTTTTTACCTTCGGTAATAGATCTTATATTATTACTAGTAATCGTTGAATTGTCATAAGTGTCATGAAGGAACCTATTAGTTATTCCTTTTGTTTTATTGAATCTTAAAAGCCCTTTACCACCTGTTCCCAGCCAAATATTATTGGAAAAATCCTTACAAATACTCCATATTGGTGTGGAAATTAATTCTTCTTCTGCCTTTGTATTTATAGGTATACGCTTTTCATTCTTATTTAAAATATCCAAGCCTTTATCTTGATAACCAATCCAAAGTTCATTATTAATGTGTTTAAGACTCATAATCCTATTGGACTTTAAATTGGAATTTTCTGTGTTTAGAGTATTAAAGATTTTATTTTGATAGTCTATTCTAGTTAGGCCTTTACCTGATGTTCCTACCCAAATAGTATTATTCATTGGGTTTACACTAATGGCTCTAGCAACATCTACATAAGCATTTCGAGGTAATTGGTCGTTGGTAAGGACATTAAATTTTAAAAGATTTTCGTCGTAATAACTTAATCCACCACCATCTGATCCCACCCAGATATTTCCGGTGAAATCTTCAAAAAGGGATAAGTTGTCATTGTAATGAAGCGCATAAGGATTATGGCCTTGTACCATAAAATTTTCAATGATTTTATCTTTAAAGTTAACAACATATACACCTCTACCGTAGGTCGCTATCCATAAGCGATTATATTTATCAAGAAGTGTTGCTTCAATGTTCAAATTATCGGGAAGGGGGTTGTCTTTGAAGCCCGTAAATTTAAAAAAAGTGTTGTCTTTGTTATTCATTACAAATAAGCCATAACTGTATGTCCCTATCGCAATTGTATCATTTGATAACTTTGTGAGCGTGCTATAGTTTATATTGGTTTCTCTATCTGAAACAATTTTTTTATAGCTGAAATCAGTTTTAGAAACCTTTAAAAGCATATTGGATCCAGATACCATTATTTCATCTTCAAGTTCTAGAAAATTATTTATGGTTTGAGTTCGGTCTTCTTTATTTAGTAATTGAGTGGTATCATTTGTTTTAGAATTGATTAAAAATAATCCGTGATTATATGTGCCAACATAATGATTAAAATTATGGTCTTGATATAATGTACTTACATTAGGGATACTTTTTACGTGTGAAAAATTGTCGGTTATTGAATTATATTTCTCTAGTTTTCCAGAATTTGCAACTAACCACATGGTATTTGTTTTGTCAATATAAATCTTACCCAATTTACTGTAGGTCAGTTTCGTAACGTCCTCAAATTGTTTGTTATAATATTTAAAAGATTTTCCATCGTACTTATTTAATCCATCCTGAGTAGCAAACCATAGATAACCAATACTATCTTGAGCGATACTGACAACACTATTTTGAGATAGACCTTGATCAACACTAAGATTATGAAAAGCTATTTGTTTTTGTGGTGGCGTTAATTGAGATTCAATATTTGAATCTTTTTGGCCAAAGAGCGGAAGCGCTAGAACGCCGAATAATAAAAAACTAATTATTTTCACGCCTAATAAGTTGGTTAATAGATAAATGTAAAGTTAATAAACTTAAAATAAGATTTAAATTTAAAATGATGATGTAAGGGTTAATAAGATTTAAGACTAATGTGTCGTTGATTTAAATTATTTATTATATTTAATTCCATGAATATTATTATCCAATCTACACTTAAAACGCTTCAAAAGGCTGAAAATTTATTAATGAACTTAACAGATGAGCAGCTATGCGATGCTTCTGTACCTCCTTATTACTCAAGTATAGGGACTCATATAAGGCATATTTTAGATTTTTATGATTGTATTTTTAATGTTACAGCAGAAAATAAAATTGATTTAACAGCAAGAAGCAGAAATAGTGATGTAGAATGCAAATGTAATTGTGCGAAGAATTATTTAGAAGAAATTATCTTCAAATTAAATACAATAAGTATTAATATTAATCAGGAGCTTTCAGTTTGGGATGATTTAGGGTTAGGTAAAATCGAAATCTCCTATACTTATGGGGCTTTATTAGCTCAAGCTAATAGCCATACCATTCATCATTACGCTATAATTAATTATATTTTTGAACGATTAGGAATTAGTTTTAATGATTCCGATTTTGGCTATAATCCAACCACGCCTAAGAAGGTATCAGTCAGTTGATTTTTGTTCATTCTTTTTAAACATACTATCCAGTATAGTATTAATTCCTTTAAAAGCTAAAAATATTGCTAAGCAGCAGATTATTATTGCTAAAATTAATACAATAGTATCAATAGGGGAGTTTAATTTTGTTTGCGAAATATAAATAAGTGTAGGACCTAAAAACATTAAAGATAGAGAGCCACCCATGAATTGAATTCCCTTCACTAAGATTTCCTTGTTTGTTCTATTTGTTTTCATTAGTATAATTTTCAACAGCTAAGCGAACACTTCCATATTTGTTTAATAAATCTTGGGCCTCCAGTTGAGACACATTTAGTTCTGCCATTATCATCTTAGTTCCTCTATTTACTAATTTATTATTACTAAGCTGCATGTCTACCATTTTGTTGCCCTTTACATGACCAAGTTGAATCATTGTCGCAGTTGTAATCATATTAAGAACCAATTTTTGAGCTGTACCGGCTTTCATTCTGGAGCTGCCAGTAACAAATTCTGGTCCAACAATAACTTCTATTGGAAATTGTGCTGTTTGAGATAATGGGCTATTATGATTGCAGGTAATACAACCAGTAATGATTCCATTTTGATTACAAGCTTCTAATGCCGAAATTACATAAGGTGTTGTTCCAGATGCTGCAATGCCAAATACAATATCATTTTTGCTAATCTTATAGTCTTGTAGATCTTTCCATCCTTGCGTTGTTGAATCTTCTGCAAATTCTACAGCTTTTCTAATTGCTGAGTCTCCGCCTGCAATCAATCCAATTACTAATTCATACGGAACACCAAAAGTAGGCGGGCATTCCGAAGCATCTAATATTCCTAATCTACCACTTGTCCCAGCACCAATATAGAATAAGCGACCACCTTTTTTTAATTTATTTACAATTTGCTCTACTAATTTTTCTATTTGCGGTAACGCCTTTTCAACTGCAAGTGGAACTGTTTTATCTTCATTATTAATGCTTTCTAGCAATTGAGAAATGGACATCTTTTCAAGATGATTGTAGTTGGAATCTTGTTCGGTAGTTTTAATAAAACTCATGCTTCAAAAGTAAGTAATTTTTTAGTTGACTGTATTACTAGTTAGAAAATAGATAAGATGTTTAAAGGATTTTAATTATTCAATGAGATAGGTGAAAACATCTGTTTCTGAAACTCTAAAATAACCTAATGGAAAATTACTTGGATTAGTTTGATTGATGCAATTACCTCTTACTGTAGCAGGTTGTGTTTCGAAAGGGTCACCAGATTCATCATCTGTTTGCTGTAATAAAATATTTAAAAACTCATAATTACGTTCTGAGATACTAGAACTTCTAATAACTAATTCGTCGCCTTTTTCTAAGTTTTCATCAGAATGAAAAGCAAAAATCTGATTCCCATCTGTGAATTCATCGTCATAAACTTCAAGGCTTAGCTCATTTCTAGAAAAAACAATGAACTCGAATAGGTAAAAATTTTCAATGTTTCCAGGATCAGTATAAAAAGCTTTTATTTCAATTTCATCACCAGAAAAACCACCTTCATTTTTTTGCTCAACAAACTCAATGGGTGCTATTGGTAATAGTGTTTCAGTACCTGTGTATACTTCATTATTATAACTAATGCTAAGGTTATAGGTAACATCTATTTCTGGGTTAAATATCTCATTAATATAAATACCGGTATTAGATTCTTCAATAAAATTAAAGGTATTGTTATTAGAATCTGATACTGCTACAATTGCTCCCGTTGCAGGTGGAATAGTATTGTCAAAATAAGGAGCGGTTAGGCTTAGTTTAATGAATTGCCTATTGCTTGCTGTTCCTTTTATCCAGTTTAAAGAGGCATCAATAACTAATTTTGGTTCTGCCGAATTTACATCTACATCTATCACATCCTCACAAGATACTATGGTAAAAAAGCTAAGAAGTATTAAATATGTTAGTTTTTTCATAATCTTAAAGTTTAAAATTATAAGAAATTGATGGTACAATACCGAAAATGGCTAATCTAGTGGCTTCATTTAATCCAGTATTTGTGTTTTGCCCAAATGATATAGAAGCTGCATTTCGCCGATTATAAATGTTGTAAATACTAAACACCCAATAACTTTGCCAACCATTTTTCTTGTTAGGTTTTGGCGTGTAGTTAAATGCTATATCTAACCTGTTATAGGATGGTAGTCTGTCTGAATTTCTGCCACTAAAATTTGGAATGTTTAAGCCATTATATTCATATTGACTGTTTGGAAAGGTAGCAGGTTGACCTGTTTGGAATAAGAAATTGCTATTTATTTTCCATTTTTTGTTTAATTGATAGCTTCCTGTAATAGAAATATCGTGGGTTTTATCGAAGGGCGTTTTATACCATTCACCATTGTTAATACCTAATTCGTTGACTGTTCGGCCTTTTGTTTGTTGTTCAGATTTGGATAGCGTATAAGCGAACCAACCTTTAAATCTACCTTCGTTTTTACGAAGTAAAACCTCCAAACCGTAAGCTCTAGATTTACCGTTTAGTATGACTTGTTCAATTGCATTATTGGCTATTAAATCGGCTCCATCAATATAATCGATCCTGTTTTTTACTGTTTTATAAAAGCTTTCAAGTTCTATTGAGTAGTTACTATCACTAAAATTTTTGAAATAACCAATTGCAAATTGATCGAGTAATTGTGGTTTAATAAATTTTCCACTTGGTGTCCATATATCCAATGGCGTAGGAGAGTTGGTATTTGAAAGAAGATGTAAATACTGACTCATACGATTATAACTTAGTTTTATGGAACTTTCTGAGTTTAATTGATAAGCTAAAGATGCTCTTGGTTCTAAATTGAAGAATTTTGCGATAACATCACTTCGCTTAAACGATTCAGTATCTATCGGGTTGGCTTTTTCATAAATTTGAAAATCTTCATTAAAAATAACTGCAAGATTATTTTCGTATACATTAAGCTCATCTTGCCCCAAGCGATGGAAAGAACTTAGACGCATACCATATGACAAAGCTAATTTATTGGAAACTTTATGTTCAACGTCTAAATAAATAGCATTTTCAAATGCATATTTATCAATTAATTTAAAAGGATTAATGCCCGAAGATGGAACTGTAGGCTTAATGTCTCCTGGATTAAATTTATAATAGATACTATTTAAACCATATTGTAATTTTATTTTATCGCTTAGATAGTGTTTAAAATCGTATTTTAAATTAAAATTTTGAATTCCTGAAACCCAATCAAATTCAACAAAATTTAATTTTAAATCATAGTAATAGTCAGAGTAGATTAAAGATAAATTTGAGAATAATTTATCTGAAAATAAATGGTTCCATCTAAAGTTTAAAACGGAATTGCCGTAAGTGTTTTCAAAAGTATCTTCAATTCTAAAAACGTCACGCCCAAAATAACCAGATAAATAAATATTGTTTCTATCGTTTAGTTTATAACTTAATTTTGTGTTTAAATCGTAAAAATATGCGATGTTATCAATATCGAAAAGCGGTAAAAATAGGTGTGCATAACTAGAGCGCCCCCCAAATAAGAAAGACCCTTTCTCTTTTTTTATTGGACCTTCGGCAAGTAATCTACTTGAAACAAAGCCAATGCCACCATTCATATGGAATTCTTTACTATTTCCTTCTTTTTGATAAATATCTAAAACGGAAGAAACTCTACCGCCATATCGTGCAGGAATACCTCCTTTGTATAGGCGTAGGTCTTTGATAGCATCTGGATTAAATACAGAAAAGAAACCAAATAGATGTGATGAATTGTAAATGGTGGCTTCATCTAAGAGTATTAAGTTTTGATCGGCTGCACCACCACGCACATTAAAACCAGAACCACCTTCTCCTGCACTAGTTACGCCAGGTAGTAAGGTGATGGCCTTAATAATGTCAGATTCACCAAGAACCACAGGAATATCTTTTATACTCCCAGCGGTTAACTTATTTACACTCATTTGAGGTGTCTTAATATTGAGTTTTTCAATATTTTCTGTAATAACTATTTCATCGAGGCTTTCTAAATTATCTATTAGACTAAAATTCTTGCTAATATCTTGGGTTAGAGCAATAGCTTCATTTATGGTATTAAACCCTAAATAACTTATGGAAATATTGTAGGTTCCCTTTGGAAGTGTGATAGAAAAAAAACCATACTCGTTGGTGGTTGTACCAGCTTGAATTTCTGGAAAAAGGATATTCACTCCAATAAGAGTCTCGTTACTTTTTTCTTCTGAAATTGTACCACTTAAGGTGAATTTTTCTTGAGCTTGTAGTGAAGTAATATTAATACATAGGCCAAAAATAAACCATAAAAGAAGGTTTTTCATTCGATAGCAAATTTTCTTTTTTTTATAAAAATATAAAAAAAGCCCCTAATAAAGGAGCTTTTAAAATATAGTTTATTTTAATCTTTAGCTTAGAATAGTATTAAATGTTTTACTTGGGCGCATTACCTCATTTATTAGTGATTCGTCAGGCTCATAATAACCTCCAATACTCACTGCTTTGCCTTGTATAACATTTAATTCTTTAACTATTACTTCTTCATTGCTTGCTAGTTGCTTAGCAATTGGAGTAAATTCTTCTTTTAAGGTATTATCTTTAGTTTGATTAGCTAATTCTTGTGCCCAATACATAGCTAAATAAAAATGACTTCCCCTATTATCCAATTCACCTGCTTTTCTTGAAGGCCCTTTTTTGTTTTCCAATAGCTTATCTGTAGCATCATCAAGCGCTTCACCCAAAACTTTAGCTTTCGGATTATTATTTACCTCACTAAAGTGTTCTAAAGAAACTGCTAATGCTAAAAACTCACCTAAAGAATCCCAACGTAAATGGTTTTCTTCAAGCAATTGCTGTACGTGTTTTGGTGCCGATCCTCCAGCTCCAGTTTCAAAGAGACCACCGCCATTCATTAATGGGACAATTGATAACATTTTTGCACTGGTGCCTACTTCGAGAATAGGAAATAAATCTGTCAAATAATCACGTAAAACATTACCAGAAACCGAGATGGTATCTTGTCCTTTTATGAGTCTTTCACAAGTGAAAATGGTAGCTTCAATTGGGGATAAGATTCTTAAATCTAATCCAGAAGTATCGTGGTCTTTTAAATATGTATTTACTTTATCAATTATTTGTCCATCATGAGCTCTATTTTTATCCAACCAAAAAACAGCAGGAGTTTGCGATGCTCTAGCTCTAGAGACCGCTAATTTTACCCAGTCTTGAATTGGAGCGTCTTTTGTTTGACACATTCTCCAAATATCGCCAGTTTCAACTTTGTGTTGTAACAAAACATTTCCAGAAGCATCAATTACTTTTACAATACCATTTGAAATGATTTCAAATGTTTTGTCATGAGAACCATATTCTTCAGCTTTTTGAGCCATAAGACCAACATTAGGAACCGTCCCCATAGTTGTAGGATCGAATGCGCCATTTTCCTTGCAAAAATCTATTGTAGCGGCATAGATACCTGCATAGCTACTATCTGGAATTACAGCTTTTGTATCTTGTAAATTTCCTTCTGCATTCCACATCTGTCCAGATGTACGAATCATAGCAGGCATAGAGGCATCAATAATTACATCACTTGGTACATGTAAATTGGTAATTCCTTTATCAGAATTCACCATGGCAATTGAAGGTCCTTTTTTATAAGTTGATTCAATATCAGCTTCAATTTCTTTGCGTTTGTTCTCCGGTAACTCTTGAATACGTTCTAGTAGATTCCCTAGGCCTGAATTTACATTTACTCCAAGGTCTTCAATAACTTGAAAATGCTTGTCAAAAACATCTTTAAAGAATATTTTGACCGCGTGACCAAAAATAATTGGGTCACTCACCTTCATCATCGTTCCTTTCATGTGAAGAGAAAACAGCACACCTTTTTTTCGTGCATCCGCAACTTGCGTATCTAAAAAACTTACTAAAGCTTTTTTGCTCATTACGGTAGCATCAATTATTTCACCTTTTAATAAGGAGAAACTATCTTTTAAAATTGTTGATACACCATTATGGTCTATATGTTCAATTGAAATATCGGTTGCTTCAGATAAAGTAACAGATTTTTCGTTGTGAGCAAAATCTCCTTCAGACATTGTAGCTACATGGGTTTTAGAATCGCTTGACCAAGCACCCATAGAATGTGGATTATTCTTTGCGTAGTTCTTTACAGCTTTTGGTGCGCGCCTATCACTATTACCTTCACGTAATACTGGATTTACTGCACTACCTTTTATTTTGTCGTATCGAGATTTTATGTCTTTTTCTGAATCACTTTCAGAATTATTTGGATAATTAGGAATATTAAATCCTTTAGATTGTAGTTCCTTAATTGCATCTTTTAATTGCGGAATAGAGGCACTAATGTTAGGTAATTTTACAATATTGGCTTCAGGTTTTTTTGCTAGCTCACCTAACAATGCCAAATCGTCAGAAACGCGTTGGTCTTCATTTAAAAAATCTGGAAAAACAGCTAAAATACGTGCGGCTAAGGAAATATCTTTAGTTTCAATATGAATACCTGAAGATTTTACAAAAGCTTTTACAATAGGTAAGAACGATCTAGTTGCTAACGCTGGTGCCTCGTCTGTTTTCGTGTAAATTATTTTAGACATTAGTGTCAATATTTTTTTGAATTATTACTATGCTAGAAACTGTAGTAAAATATTAGTTCCATTTTTAGCGTTGCGAATATACAAAAATAGAGTTTTATAAATGTGCTAATGGTTAATGAAAATGCATTAACAGAACGCATTTAGCATAATGCTAAAAAACAACAATGCAAATGGGGATTATTTAAATATATTTTGAAAAGTTTATAAAATAACAAAAGCCATATCACTGTAGAATTTAATCTGCGTTGACATGGCTTTTTTTGAAATAACTTCCCGTGATCTATTTAGTATTGCTACTAACATTGGTTTAAATTTTCATCAAACCTTTTCAATTCAAGTTCGGTCATTTCAAAGAAGTACCTTATTGTAATTTTCAATTTGCATTGACCTATTACTAAAATACTCCTGTTAACTGTTTTTCTTGAAACTTATCATCTCACATTCATTTTCATGTCTGTTTGATTTTAAGCATTGCTCTCATTTATAGCGTTCACTTTCGATTCTGCTATTTTTTTGAACTTTCATCTGCACTAGCTGCCACCTACTTGCGTATTTGGGGCTTTTTACAGAATCTTGGTCTCTTGCTCACACATGCATACACATGGCACAACTAAACCTCAAAAAACAATTTATATAAAGAACGTTACTTTAATAAGAATTAAAATGTCTCACTTTTTCAAATGAAACCAACCGAAGTTGTTATTAATTCTTCTGCTAATATAAATCAAGAATCGAGAATTACAAATTTTTTAAATGATTAGATATTAACCATTTATAAACCATACTTATTAACTTTTGTTAATAAAAAAAGCCTTTGACTTAAGTAAAAGGCTTTTTTGTATAGTTATTATAACACTTAGTGTCTACGTTCTGTGATTCTAGCTTTCTTACCAGTAAGCCCTCTAAAATAGTAGATTCTTGCTCTACGAACTTTACCGCGCTTATTAACTTCAATTTTTTGTAATGCAGGTAAATTAATTGGAAAAATACGCTCTACACCAATTGATCCTGACATTTTTCTAATTGTAAATGTTTCAGAAGATCCAGACCCTCTTCTCTGGATTACAGTACCTCTAAAAAACTGAGTACGTGTTTTACTTCCTTCCTTAATTTCGTAATAAACTGTAATTGTATCACCAGCTCCAAACTCTGGTAAGTCTTTTCTTGTTACAAATTCGTCTTGAACAAATTTTACTAAAGATTCCATATCTTTAAATTTAATAATGATTGATTCGAAACAACATTCACGATTCTCGCCAGAGGTTAACCCGAAATTGGGTGCAAAAATAGTTATAAATTAATAATCTACAATAATTTATTTATCTTTTTTACGTAATTTATTACATCAATTGAAATATTATAAATCAAAAAAAGAAGTTGTCGTAAAAGGAGCTTGAATAGTTAATATAATCGCTGATGAAAATCTTTAGACACCTATTTTTAGAATATCTGTACCGAGTTTAATGCGACATATTATTTCAGAATAGATTTTAAAACGACTTATTTAAAGTGCTACAGACGTTTACTTCTACCTCTACTTAGTAGTTTGTATTCTTCATAACACTCACTAATTGCATCAAGTATCTGCAAATCGTTAGCTGTTTGAATAAACCCCTTTGAGTAGTTACACTGGCTTACTATTTCATCTAAATCGACACGATCTACTTGAAGTAAAACAGTAAGCATTTCTCGATCAAAACGTGAAGCCAATAAATTTCTAATTTCATCATCCTGCTTCATCTTTCTCAGCTTACGTAACTCATTTGGTTTTTTTCCAAACATACGATACAAGAAATCTGCAGGATTAAAAATGGAACCAATAACTTTGGTCAAGGCTGATTTTTTGCCAGCTTCATAACCCGTGCTAGGAAGTCCCGATATGCTATAACGATAATTATCATTAATAATAGGTACCTGTTTTATATCGACTTCTAAATAGCCTGTAAGTTTTAATTGATTTACAACAACCTCTTCGAGAGCAAGTGCTAACTCTGTTAATTCTATCGTTGCATTTCCAAACTTTAACCAGTCGTTTGTTACACGAACTTTAATCGATTTAAAACCTAGATAAGAAAAGTGCAGCGTATCATTTGTTTTTGCTCGAATTTCAAATTCACCTTTGCTATTAGTAGTTGTTCCAAGAACTTGATTAAGATTAACAATGTTTACACTCTCTAGCGGTGTGTCATCTGCTGCATTTATAACTATAGCAGAAACCTTATCATCACTTTGAGCAAAACAAAATGGTGAGACTACTAGTGTTAAAATAAAAATAAGCAGGTATTTTTTCATGCAATCAATTTCAAGGCTAAAGTAATAAACAAAACGTCAATTCTATGTTGTATGTTTTATTTTGACTTAAAATTAACAAAAAAAAGAGCATAACTAGCGTCTAGAACGTCTAGGTCTAGAAATACCTGAGTTACCAGAATCTGAACGTCTTGGTTTAGAAGAATTATCACTTCGCCTTCTGTCACTTCTATTTCCAGAGCCCTCTTTTCTGTCGTCACGTCTTCCGCCACCACGTCTATCATCTCTTCTTCCACCATCGCGTCTTCCACCACCTTTTCTATCACGTCTTCCGCCACCGCCACGGTTTTCAGAAACTTCAACATTTACAAAACGACCTTCATATTTAAAATCAGTAAAAAACGCTAAAACCTTCTCTTTTAATTCATTTTCAGTATTAAAGAAAGAAAAACTATCTTTTGTTTCTACTTTAAAAACATCATCTCTACCAAGGTCTAATTGTTCTTTTAAGAAATCTTTTAATTTCATCCAATCAAAACCATCTTTGCCACCAACATTAATGAAGTAACGCGTAGAATCATTTTTGCCACCAAAATCTCTGCCACCTTCACGTCCTCCCTCTCTATCTCTAGAGCTTTCGGAAACATTCAAGTTTTTAGATTTTTGATAGTAGTTATAAAAACGTGTAAATTCAACAGAGAAGAATTTTTTAATCAATTCATCTTTATCCGTATCAGCAAATAATTCATTAATACTGCTTAAATGTTTATCAATTTCATGATTTATTTCTGTGTTATGAATTTTATTAGCCAGTGACATCAATTGTACTTCGCAAATATCTGCACCATCAGGAATTTCCTTTTTTTCGAATTGCTTTTTAATTATGCGCTCGATACTTTTAATTTTGCGCACTTCACTTTTGGAAACTATCACCATTGAAATTCCTGTTTTACCAGCACGTCCAGTTCTACCAGAACGGTGTGTATAAATTTCAGGTTCGTCTGGTAATTGATAATTTATAACATGTGTAATATCGTCAACATCAATACCACGTGCAGCAACATCAGTAGCTACAAGCATTTGTATTTGCTTGTTTCTAAAAGATTTCATTACCAAATCACGTTGATTCTGACTTAAATCTCCATGTAGTGCTCCAGCATTATAGCCATCTTCAATTAAATTTTCAGCTACTTTTTGTGTATCACGTTTCGTTCTACAAAATACAACCGAGAAAATATCTGGATTTGCATCCGATAAACGTTTTAATGCTTGGTAACGGTCCCTGGCATTTACTAAATAGTACTCATGTGATACTTGGTTCGTGCTTTCATTTTTATTTCCAACAGTTATTTCTTGTGGATTATTCATGAATTTTTTAGCAATAGTTGCAACTTCACGAGGCATCGTTGCAGAAAACAACCAAGTATTTTTGTCATCTGGTGTGTGCGATAAAATATCAGTAATATCCTCTTTAAAGCCCATGTTTAACATCTCATCGGCTTCATCTAAAACTGAATATTGAATTTTAGATATATCAACCAAACGTCGACTTATCATATCTTTCATTCTACCTGGAGTTGCCACAATAATTTGTGCGCCACGTTTCACCTCACGTGCTTGATCGGTAATACTAGATCCACCATAAATAGCGACAACGTTAAGCCCTTTACAGTACTTACCATATTGTTTCATTTCGTTGGTTATTTGTAAACAAAGCTCGCGAGTGGGCGATAGAATTAAGCCTTGCGTTGTTCTGCTATTGATATCAATTTTTTCTAACATTGGAAAACCAAAGGCAGCTGTTTTACCAGTTCCTGTTTGGGCCAGTGCTACTAAATCGGTTTCAGATTCTAATAATATTGGAATTGCTTTTTCTTGTACTTCACTGGGTTTTATAAACCCTAAATCTGTAATTGCTTGTAATAGGTCGTCATTAAGACCTAAATCTTGGAATGTGCTCATTTTAATTTAATGTATGCGATTTATTATGCAGTGTTACATAAAGAAGTGAATCGACATACTTAAACCTAAACTTCTAATAACACATCCTCACTCTGAGGAATTTAAACTCTTCTCGAGTTTCAAGCGGCAAAGATACACTATTATTTGGATTATCAATTTTTGGCTTTTAACTGGTTTTCACTGCTGGTTCTCTTTTTCTCGGAAACTCTAACAGACCGATTAATCGATGAGTAGTTACTTCCTCAAATTCCCAATCCGTTCCAAAAGCGTAGGATGCGAATAATGCATAAACACATAAGCAGGATGGGGCGTTAAATTACTTAAACTATTTTTAGATAGTTTTTTAAGTGAAGTAATTAAAGGTTCGCCTTTATACGTGTTTTTAGCATAATCATCTGCTTGGTATTCAAATTTTCTAGAAAATAGATTCATAATTAAACCAGTAATTTCAGAAATAGGCGAGTAAAGGAGTCCAAAAGCAATTAATCCAATATGAAAACTCTGTATTTCAACACCCAAAGCTTGAGATAATAATGGGTTTGAAATAAATAAAGATAAAATATAAAGCGTCAATCCAGTTAATAGAATAGAAGCAAACAAATTAAAGATGATATGTTTTTTCTTGTAGTGCCCAACCTCGTGAGCTAAAACTGCAACAATTTCTTCATCTTCTAAATCATTAATCAAGGTGTCATAAAGCGTTACACGTTTTTCACTACCAAAACCAGAAAAATAAGCATTGGCTTTTGTACTACGTTTAGAGCCATCAATCACAAAAATCTTATCCAATTTAAAACCAACAGTTTTCGCATATGCCGAAATTTTATCGCGCAATGTACCTTCTTCTAAAGGGGTTTGTTTGTTAAATAGTGGCACAATAAGTTTAGAATAAAACATATTCATAAACAAGGTAAACACGGCAACTAATCCCCAAGCATACAACCAGAAATATTGTCCTGTAGACTCATAAAACCAAATAATTAACGCCAAAATACCGCCACCAACAATAGCCATCATCAACCAGCCTTTAATTTTATCAATAAAAAACAATTTTTTAGTTGTTTTATTAAATCCAAATTTTTCTTCTATAACAAAGGTGCTGTAATATGAAAATGGTGTTGTTAAAATATCACTACCAATCATAATAATTCCAAAGTAAATAAGTGCAACGATCATTGGGTTTTCACTATAACCTCTAGCAATATTGTCTACGAATTCAAAACCATCAAAAATTAAAAACCCTAAAGTTAGAATGATAGAAAACGTAGAAGTTAGTAATCCAAACTTATAATTTGTTGCTTTATAATTTTGCGATTTTTTATATTCAGCTTCATCATAAACATCTTGTAAATCTTCAGGAAGTGCGTCATTGTAGTGTTTTGCATTTAAAGCATCTAAAACTTTATCAACTATAAAATTGATAATAATGATAGCAATAATGATGTAAAATAGTGTTGTTGATGTCATAAAAAATAAAATTCCAATATTAAAATTCTAAATTCCAAAAGGACTCCAATTGGAATTTGGGATTTGTAATTTGATTTACGAGAAATTTTAAAGAAAATTTCTTTGGCGTTTGGCCTCAAAAATAAGAATTCCTGCTGCAACAGACACGTTCATAGAATCAATTTCACCTTGCATGGGGATAATAATATTTTTAGTTGCGTTTTCTAACCACTCATTACTGAGGCCTGTTGCTTCTGTTCCTAAAACAATAGCAGTTGGTTTAGAGTAATCCTGTAAGTGATAATCCGAAGACGCTTGCAATGCTGCACAGTAAATATTTATATTTTTAGTCTTAAGGAATTTAATAATCTCTGCTGTAGTTCCTGTAGCGATGTTATTTGTAAATAAACAACCCACACTAGAACGAATAATATTAGGATTGTATAAATCGGTTTTTGGATTAGCAATAATCACAGCGTCCACATTTGCCGCATCAGCAGTTCTTAAAATAGCACCAATGTTTCCTGGTTTTTCTGGTGCTTCAGCAACTAAAACTAACGGGTTCGTTAGTTTTAAGTTTAAATTATTAATGTTATGAATTTTACTTTTAGCAATTGCTAGAATACCTTCAGTAGTATCGCGATAGGCTAATTTTTGGTAAACGTCTTTTGAAACTTCAATACTTTTGAGTTGAGCTTCGACTGCGCTCAGCCTGACGTTATCAATTAATTTATTGAGTTGAACTTCAGAAAACAATTCAGGATAAAATAAAACTGTTTCTAACTCATAACCACCTTTTAAAGCCAAAGAAATTTCACGTTCGCCCTCAATTAAGAAAGTGCCAGTTTTTTTACGCTCACGCGACTTATCTTTTAATTGAATAAGTTGTTTTATATAAGCGTTTTGTGAACTAGTTATCTGTTTCATACAAGTGAAACAAAAGTAATTGTTTTTGTGTAATTATATTACATTAACTTCGTCAAAGAAGTAAATCGTTTTAAATATTTCTAATGAAAAAAGCACTCCTTTTAACCTTCGCAATTTTAATATTAGCTTGTAAAAACAAAACAGCTCCAACGGTAGATTATTCAGAAGAGAACCTAGATGTAACTACTAGTATATACCCAGATAATATTACAAAAATATTTGATTCGCATGGTGGTTTGGATAATTGGAACACCATGAACTCCTTAGAATTCACAATGCAAAAACCTAATGGGAATGAGGTTACTACAACCAATTTAAAAAACAGAAAATCATTAATTGAAATGTCTAGTCATATTATTGGTTTTAATGGTGAAGATGTTTGGTTGCATTCAAAAGACACAACGACTTATAAAGGGAACCCCAGATTTTATTATAATTTGATGTTCTATTTTTATGCCATGCCTTTTATTTTGGCCGATGATGGTATTATTTATGAGGATGTATCTCCCTTAGAATTTGAAGGTAAAACATACCCAGGAATAAAAATTTCTTACGAAAGTGGCGTAGGAGAATCTCCAGAAGACGAATACATTCTATATTACGATTCTGAAACTAATAAAATGGAATGGTTAGGTTATACTGTAACTTATTTTACCAAAGAAAAAAGTAAAGAATGGCATTTTATAAGATATAGTAATTGGCAAACTGTAGAAGGTTTATTGTTACCAGAAACTTTAACATGGTATAACTATGAAAATAATTTACCAACAACAAAACGGAACGATTTAAAGTTTACAAACATTAAGCTTTCAAAAGAAAAACCCAATTCTGAAATTTTTGAAGTTCCCGAAGGTGCGATACTGATAGAGTAATGTTATAAAGATTGATTTTCGATATAGTTTACTAATAAAGCAACAACATAACTGTAGCTTTCCATGCCTTTGCCTTGGTTATTGGCTTTTAAAAAATTACCATAAAAAAGTTTAAAGAAGGGCTCTATGGGATTTTTATGAGCTTCCCAGAACTCACGAGTTTCTTTATAGTTTTTTAGTATGCCTTTATTTACATCGGCGGCCATGTCTTCAAATAAACATTCGTCTCTCATATAAATTTCATTTAGGCAAAAGCGTAAACCAAAAGTGTATCCAGCATATTTAAAATAAATATTATCATGATTTGTGGCGGCCATAAAGCCAATAAAGTTAGCTTCATTTTCAGCAGCATAACCTAGTTGGTGTGCCATTTCATGAGAAGTGGTAGTAGGAAATTTAAAAACAGGAATAATACCATCTACCTGAGCTTCGTTTGTTAACGGATTTAAATAGCCACTAAAACCCATATATGTCAAGGGGTAACTAAATAATGATTTTTTTATACTTCTTGGGTGATATTCTAAATGCGGAAAGCGTTCTTTTAAGTTTTCGTAACCATTAGGTGCTAACTTAAGTATATCAAGTTTGCTTAAAGGTAAATCTATTTTAACCGTATCGTTATCTGCTATTTTTAAGTGTATTGAATTAGATTTTTCAATTAACTTATTAGTGACGTCTATTAATTGTTCGGTCGAATATTCCGATTTTAAATTTAGATTCTTGTGTAATGGTAACCTATGATAATTCATTCCCCATAAAACATGAAAGGCAAAATAGATAATAGAAATAACAGCAATAATATCTATAAACCAATTTTTAGTATCCTTTCTTAGTCGCTTTCTGTTTTTATAAAACCATCGAATAGCATATATAATAGCTAAAGCATAGAATACGTCTCCAAAAGAAAATGGAACCCAACCAAACACATATCTAAAAATTTTGGACAGTGATGGATATAATCCATTACTGTAATACTGTTCAACAAATTCTGGGAAATTTGAAAGTAATTTTATAAGTAAATATTGCGGAACTAGACTTAGTGCTATTACTAATTTTGTTTTCTTCAGCATAAATCAAAAATAGGAAAATGTTTATTAATCCTCTCAAGTAAAATGTATCTTTGTTCAACTAGATTTTTAAGATTATGAATTCAGAAATAAGACTATTAGAACCAAAAGCATTGTGGAATAAATTTGCCGATTTAAACGCAGTTCCAAGACCATCAAAAAAAGAAGAACGCGTTATCGCTTTTATGAAAGATTTTGGCAAGAACTTGGGTTTAGAAACTATTGAAGATGAAGTTGGGAATGTTATCATTAAAAAGCCTGCAACTACTGGTATGGAAGACAGAACCACAGTTGTGATGCAGTCGCATTTAGATATGGTACATCAAAAAAATGGGGATACTAATTTCGATTTCGATACTCAGGGTATTGAAATGTATGTAGACGGCGATTGGGTAAGAGCAAAAGGAACCACATTAGGTGCAGACAATGGGCTAGGAGTAGCAACTATTATGGCAATTCTAGAAAGCACCAATATTCCGCATCCAGCTATTGAAGCATTATTTACTATTGATGAAGAAACGGGGATGACAGGTGCCATGGGTTTAAAAGGCGGATTGTTAGAGGGTGGTATTTTGTTGAATTTAGATACCGAAGAAGATGATGAAATAGGCGTAGGATGTGCTGGTGGAATAGACGTTACAGCCACTAGGACATATGAAGAAGAAGAAACTCCCGAATTTAAAATAGGCTTTGAAATTAAAGTAAAAGGCTTACAAGGTGGTCACTCAGGTATGCAAATTCATGAAGGTTTGGGTAACGCCAATAAAATTATGAATCGTTTATTGTTTGATGGTTTTGAAAATTTTGGTTTACGAATTTCTGAAATTGATGGTGGTAGTTTACGCAACGCCATACCACGAGAAAGTAGTGCGATAGTTGTAATTGATGCTGTTCATGAGGAAGCTTTTGCCTTAGAAATGGCATTGCAAGCAGACATTATAAAAACTGAATTAAAAACTATGGAACCCGATTTAGAAATTACAGTTTCTAAAACAGATACTCCAGATAAAATAATGGATTTAGGAGTACAAGAAGGGTTTACTAGAGCTTTATATGCGGCATGCAATGGAGTGTATAGAATGAGCGCAGATATTCCAGGTTTAGTAGAGACTTCAAATAATGTAGCAAGAGTTATTGTAAAAGACGGTAATATTAAGGTAGGCTGTTTAACACGATCTTCAGTAGAAAGTTCTAAAATGGATTTAGCAAACACTTTACGTGCTACTTTTGAACTCACAGGTTGTGAAGTAGATCTTTCGGGCGATTATCCTGGATGGAAACCTAATATGGACTCGGCTATTTTAAAAGTGATGGCTAAACTTTACGAAGATTTAAATGGAGAAAAACCTCATGTTGCTGCTTGTCACGCTGGTTTGGAGTGTGGTATTCTTGGACAAAATTATCCAGATATGGATATGATAAGTTTTGGACCAAATATTAAAGGAGCCCATTCTCCCGATGAGCGCGCACAAATATCATCGGCTCAAAAATATTGGAAATTTGTGTTAGAGATTTTGAAAGAAATTCCTTGTAAATAATCATGAAAATACATTTTATCGATAAAATTTGCGTTTCATGGATAATTTTATATATATTTGTTAACAACCAAAAATAAACTGTTAAAAGCATTTTTTGAGTGAAACATAAAGTAAGCACCCAAATCAGCCTCTAAAAAGAAACATTCAAAAAATTGCTTTTTACTTTTTATTATTATCAGGTACAGGATCATAACCAGAACCTCCCCAAGGATGGCATTTGAATATTCTTTTTATAGCCAACCATCCACCTTTAAATAATCCGTGCTTTTGTAATGCTTCTTTAGAGTAGTGTGAACAAGTTGGTTGAAATCTACAGGTTGCAGGTGTTAACGGTGATATAAGCGTTTGGTACACTTTTATCAAAAACAAAAATGGCGCTATGAGTATTTTCTTTAACATCTGTGTTTATCATTCCTGCGAAGGCAGGAATCTTCTTAATTTGAGTTCTAATTTAAAATGGATTCCGCATCAAGTGCGGAATGACAAAGCCATTTAGTTCACGCTAAACGTTGTCCCGTCCTTACCATCCTTAAGTTGAATACCAACGGCAGCGAGTTCGTCTCGAATTTTATCAGACATGGCAAAATCTTTATTTGCTCTCGCATCTTGCCTTAGTCTTATTAATACATCTACAGCTCCAGAAAGTTTATCGGTTCCAGAATCGCTTTTAGCGTTGTTTTCTAAACCTAAAATATCGTAAACAAAATTGTTAATCGTTTCTTTTAGTAAGTTTAAATCATCAGTAGATAACGTTTCAGACCCTTCCTTAACTTGGTTAATATATTTTGCTGCTTCAAATAAATGAGCGATTAAAATAGGGGAGTTAAAATCGTCATTCATAGCATCATAACATGTCTGTTTCCATGCAGGAATATTTATAGACGACGTTGTTGATGCTTTTAAACTATCTAAAAGATTTACAGCATCCATGAGTCTATAAAATCCTTTTTCACTTGCTAGTAATCCATCATCGGTTAAATCTAAGACGCTTCGGTAAGATGATTGTGCATTAAAAAATCGAATAACACTAGGCGCATAAGCTTTACTGAAGAATTTGTTATTTCCAGATAATAATTCATCAGGATTAACTGTGTTTCCTGTTGTTTTAGACATGCGTTGCCCGTTCAACTCTAACATATTGGCATGCATCCAATAATTTACAGGACTAACCCCTTTGGCTGCTTCATTTTGTGCAATTTCACATTCGTGATGCGGAAACTTTAAATCCATACCACCACCGTGAATATCAAACTGTTCTCCCAAATATTTTGTGCTCATGGCTGTACATTCTAGATGCCAACCTGGAAAGCCATCACTCCAAGGTGAAGGCCAACGCATAATATGTTGGGGTTCTGCTTTTTTCCAAAGTGCAAAATCTTGCGGATTCTTTTTATCACTTTGTCCGTCAAGCGTACGCGTATTATGTATTAAATCTTCAAGCTTGCGCTTACTTAATTTACCATATTCGTTTGTTTCATCAAACTTGTGTACATCAAAATATACAGAGCCATTAACCTCGTAAGCAAAACCATTTTCAATAATTTTACTTATCAATTCAATCTGTTCAATAATATGTCCTGTTGCAGTGGGTTCTATACTTGGTGATAAAAAATTAAATGTATTAAGTACGTTATGAAAATCTACTGTATAACGCTGAACCACTTCCATAGGTTCAATTTGCTCTAGGCGTGCCTTCTTAGTGATTTTATCTTCCCCAGCGTCTGCATCATTTTCTAAATGGCCGGCATCCGTTATATTTCTAACATATCTTACTTTATAACCTAAATGTTTCAAATAGCGAAAAACCATGTCAAAAGACATAAAGGTTCTTACATTACCTAAATGAACATTGCTATAAACTGTAGGTCCGCATACATACATGCCTATGTGACCTTCGTTAATAGGATTGAAGTTTTCTTTTTTGCCAGTAAGCGAGTTATATAATTTAATTTGATGTTCTTTGTAGAGTTGCATAGTTGTTAAGTCGTTAGGACTTTAGAAAATGATTTCGTAATGAATTAATCTTGTTGGTTATAGATTCAACTTCAAATCTAATATTTTTATAGTTTTCTTCGGAAATAAATTCGAGTTCTTTTGAAATTATAGCTTGATTTAACAATTCTAGGGCAGAGCTATAGGCCATTGTCATAAAATGTGCCTTATCTTTATTTGTTAATCGCGCTGTTCCTTCTGCGATATTAGAGGAAACAGAAACGGAACATCGCCTCATTTGTGAAATTAATCCGAATTTTTCTTCTTTTGGAAATAAGTCTGTGATTTTATACGTTTTAACTCCAAGTTGAATAGCTTCTTTCCAAACCTCTAATTTTTCAAACGAGTATAAGTGCATGTTTATATTGTTTAGTTGTTTGTCGTTTAGTTGATAAGTTGATTATTTCTGTTCAACTTTACGGCTTTACGACTAAACATCAAACACATTTAGAATTTAGTATCTAGCTTGATGTAATCAAGAAATTCGCGACGTGTACCCATATCTTTAAATTTCCCTCCAAATTCAGAAGTTACTGTACTACTTTCAATATCTCTAATTCCTCTTGAGTTCACGCATAAATGCTTAGCATCGATAACACATGCTACATCTTTAGTATCTAACACTTCTTGAAGTTCTCTAACTATTTGTATGGTTAAACGTTCTTGAACTTGCGGACGTTTAGCAAAATAATCAACAATACGATTCATTTTAGATAAACCCACAACTGTTCCATTAGAAATGTAGGCGATATGTGCTTTTCCAACTATAGGTAATAAATGATGCTCACAGGTTGAATAAACAGTAATGTTTTTTTCAACAAGCATTTCTCCATATTTGTATTTATTATCAAAAGTAGAAGCACTTGGTTTTTTATTAGGGTCTAAACCTCCAAAAATCTCGTTAACAAACATTTTTGCTACACGATTTGGGGTACCATTCAAACTATCATCACTTAAATCGAGTCCTAGAGTTTCAAGGATATGGCGCACATCATCCTTAATAATGTCTATTTTCTCATCATTATTTAGCTTAAAAGCATCACCGCGCATTGGAGTATTCTCCGATGTACCAATATGTTCGTTTCCTAAAGAGTCAAAATCTTCAAAATTATTCTCAATTTTCATCTGTAAAAAATAACGTTTTTAGTCTGCAAAGATAAGCATTTCACTTTGCATAAATAAACAATTTGTAATATGGCTTGTTAGTCTCATTTATATGGTTCTTATTACAATTAAAAGAAAAAGCTTGAATTTTTTAGGTTCAAGCTTTTGGTATAATGAAGTTGTTCTTGTTATATGTTAAAACTTAAAGATAAAGTTATATTAGAATTTGTTCTATCAATTGAAACGGTGTCAATTAAACCAAGACTATAAAGTGGCGTTTCGAACGACCGTTCTGACTGATCATAAGTAATATCTAATTTTGTGTTTCCAAAGTTATACCCTAATCCTAAGGAGTAACCGTTTAAATCACCTACGGTAAGCCCATTGGTATAGGGGCTTTCTTCGAAACGATAACCACCTCTAAAACTAAATTCTTTGTGCTTGTATTCACCACCTAAACGATATGTAGCCGCATCTGTTAGGGTAGTGCTAATAAAATTATTTTCGTCTGCAAAAGCTGGGTCAGATGTCGGTCTAAATTCAGTTTTGCTATAATCTTTTCTTGAATAATCAAAGCTAATCAAACCTTGTTGTCCAAAAATGTATGCAAAACTACCTGTGATTTTTGAAGGTGTTTTTATTTTATATTCTGGGAATATGTTTACCACTTGAGGATTTATTTCTATAAATCCATTAATACCGTCAGTACCTAAATATTGCGTCGTTTCTTCTTCAATAGTATACCAAGTTGGAGAATCATAAGTTAATCCCACTCGAAATTCAGGGCTTAATTTTAAAATACCACCTAATTGAAATGAAAAGCCAGTACCTGTGGTTGATAAGTTATTTTCGAACTCAATAAAATCTATATCCGAACCGTTAAAGTTTTCCTCAAAAAGTAAAATAGAACGCTGATAATCTATAAAATGAGAATTAAGATTTAATCCTAAGTATAGGTTTTCCTCATATTGAGCAGCAACGTTAAAAGATATTTTACCATTGTATCCTGTTGAGGTTTTGGTGTAATCGTGATCGAAATTACCCTCACCTAAATTGAGTAAATATGATGTGTTATCATCGGCATCAATTTCGGGATCTATAATAAAAGACTCAAATCCTAAAAAAGCTTGTTGATGGGCAAAACCATAAGAAGTTCCAATTTCTTGATAGGCTTGACCAAGACCTTCTCCAGGAAAAGCGGAAATCTCATCTAATCTTAGTCCTTGTGCATAATCGAAGAAATAACTTCCAATGGTATTGTTGAAATTATTACTATTTGTATTTGTGCCAAAAGCGAACCAATTATCATCAAAATTATTGGTCCTTTCGTAAGCCACACCTATGGTGAATTTTTTCCATGGTGAATTACTATTACTTGCAAAAACAAATGAAGCACCACCTTGATGAATATCAAAATTAGATTCACTTGATGATCCTAAACCGTTAAAGTACCGTGTGTTATTTGTAATTTCTGCATTCGATAAACTAAAGGAAGCATGACTTTGGCTAAATACTGCAGATCCAGCGGGGTTGATGCTTACAGCGCTCATGTCGCCACCAAGCGCGCCAAAGGCACCACTTAAAGCTCTAAAACGAGCTGTTCCTTGAATTTCATATTGCGAATAACGTAAGGCATCTGTAATGTCTTGAGCGTATATTGTAGACATAGAGAGTATGCTTATGAAGAGTATTTGTAACTTTTTCATCTGTTAAGTTTATTATTTTTAATGATTTTATCCGCGTCTTCTGCTGGTTGACGCTCCTGAGCTTCTTCTACTACTTGACGATCTTGAAGCAGAACTTGATCTAGATTTACTGCTGCTCCTACTTGGTGAGTAGCTGCGATTATTGCTAGACGAACTACTTCTTCTACTGTAAGTTGAATTGTTATTTGAAGAAGAATTTCTATTATATGAAGGTGACGATCTATACACCGAACTAGAATTTCTTCTTGCTGTAGATGATGAAGATCGCGCTCTCGAATTAGAAGAAGGTGTAACAGAACGACTTCGTCTCATGGTTGAAGTACCTCGAGAATTTTGACTGTTATACCTGTTGTTTGGTGACGAATATGTGCTATTGTTTCTTCTAGTTGTATTTGAATTTAAACGAGACCTGTTAGTGCTTGAAGCAACACTACTACGTCTAGAAGTATAATATTTAGAATTTGTTCTTGTATTACGTCCATTGACACTTGATCTTCTTGATATTGAACTGTTTCTACTTATACCAGACCCGTTTCTTCCGTAATAAGAGCCTCTTCTACTACCACTATAAGCATAATTTCTACCATAATATCTATTGCCATATAAGCCATTCCAGCCCCAGTTGTTGTAGCCCCAACCAATTCCAGTATTCCAGCCCCAGCCAAAACCGCCACCATAATAAGGTGGACACCAGAAAGGATCGTTGAATCCCCAGCTGTTCCAGCCCCATGAATTCCATCCCCATCTGTTCCAACGGTTCCATCTCCAATTATTCCATCCCCAATTAAAGCCAGTGTTCCAACCCCAGTTGTTCCAACCGTTATCTATATAATTTATGGTAACATTATTGCTATTTTGACCCCAACCAGCATTACCTTGGTAATCATTAGCTAGAGGATCGGCTTCATCATAATTACCACTTTCATACGAATCTATATCAGTAAAAATGGCATCTTCGGCAGAAATATTTTCTGCTTCTAAAGATTTATTTCTGAAATAATTTTTATAATAATTGCTATTAGATTGGTTTGGTATTTCAACAACCGCTTCTTCATACTGATTTGTGTTTTCGCTAGTGCCGTAAATACCATCATTATCAACGCCCACATATTGGTAAGAGCCACAGGATACTAAGCTAACTAGTAATCCAAAAATGGCTATTAAAGGCATTTTTCTTTTTAGGTAGTTATTTAATTGCATATCTCAAGAATTTAATTGTTGAACATAACAAAAATAGTTAGTTTTGCTGAACTATTTTTCTATTTAACTTAGTCACAATATTTGTGCCAAAACAATAATATGAGTAAAAAACTTACGAGTAGAGCAGAAGATTATTCGAAATGGTATAACGAATTGGTTGTCAAGGCAGACCTAGCGGAGAATTCGGCTGTTAGAGGTTGTATGGTAATCAAGCCTTATGGCTATGCTATTTGGGAGAAAATGCAGGCAGAATTGGACAAAATGTTTAAAGAAACGGGGCATCAAAACGCCTATTTTCCACTTTTTGTTCCTAAAAGTTTATTTGAAGCTGAAGAAAAAAATGCTGAAGGTTTTGCTAAAGAATGTGCTATTGTAACTCATTATAGATTACAGAACGACCCAGATAAACCTGGAAAGTTACGAGTAGATCCTGAAGCAAAGTTGGAAGAAGAACTTATTGTAAGGCCAACTAGTGAAGCTATTATTTGGAATACTTATAGGGGGTGGATTCAATCTTACAGAGATTTACCACTTTTAATCAACCAATGGGCAAATGTGGTACGTTGGGAAATGCGTACTCGTTTATTTTTACGAACTGCAGAATTTTTATGGCAAGAAGGACATACTGCCCATGAAACGAAACAAGAGGCATTAGCTGAAGCTGCATTAATGAATAATGTCTATGCAACCTTTGCTGAAAATTTTATGGCAATTCCTGTAATTCAAGGATTAAAGACGGAAAGCGAACGATTTGCAGGGGCAGAAGAAACATATTGTATAGAGGCCTTGATGCAAGATGGAAAAGCATTACAAGCTGGGACTTCGCATTTTTTAGGTCAGAACTTCGCTAAGGCTTTTGATGTAAAGTTTGCTAATAAGGAAGGTAAGCAAGATTATGTTTGGGCAACTTCATGGGGTGTTTCTACGCGTTTAATGGGGGCATTGATTATGACTCATAGTGATGATTATGGATTGGTTTTACCACCGAGTTTAGCACCAAACCAAGTTGTTATTGTTCCAATATATAAAAGTGAAGAAGACTTAAATGCAATCACCGAAGTTGCTAATGGTATTTTAAGTGACTTACGTGGAAAAAATATTACGGTTAAATACGACAATAGAACTACGCATAGGCCAGGTGCTAAATTTGCGCAGCACGAATTACAAGGTGTGCCTTTGAGAATTGCTATTGGAGCAAGAGATTTGGCCAATGGAACTGTAGAAATTGCACGTAGAGATACTTTGACAAAGGAAGTGATTGCTTTAGATGGTTTATCTGAAAAAATTGAAAGGTTATTAAAGGAAATTCAAGAAGCGTTGTTTAGTAAAGCTTTAGATTTTAGAAATAACCATATTACTGAGGTTGATAACTTTGATGAATTTAAAGAAGTTTTAGAAACTAAAACTGGCTTTATTTCGGCACATTGGGATGGTACTCCAGAAACAGAAGATAAAATAAAAGAATTAACTAAAGCTACAATAAGGTGTATTCCATTAGAAACTAAGGAAGAAATAGGTGTTTGTGTCTATACTGGAAATCCTTCTAAACGTAGAGTATTGTTCGCGAAAGCGTATTAATTCTTTTAAAGAATAAAGGCAAAACAATTTTTTTTAAAAAAAGATTATATAGGTCTTGCAACATTTAAAAATAGTTGTATTTTTGCATCCGCAATGGAAACGTTGTACGTTATTTGAAACGATTGCAAGTTTAGATTTTAAAAATTTATATTTGCGCATTCAAAAAAATAATGGCCCGTTCGTCTATCGGCTAGGACGCCAGGTTTTCATCCTGGTAAGAGGGGTTCGATTCCCCTACGGGCTACAATTAAAAAATTAAGAAAAAATAAAATGGCAAATCATAAGTCAGCATTAAAAAGAATTAGAAGTAACGAAGCAAAACGCTTAACTAACAAGTATCAGCATAAAACGACTCGTAATGCGATTAAAAAATTACGCGAGTTAACTGATAAGAAAGAAGCTGAAAAAATGTTTCCTTCTGTAGTTTCTATGTTAGATAGATTAGCAAAGAAAAATGTTATTCATGCTAATAAGGCTGCTAACCTTAAATCTGGTTTAGCAAATCACATTGCTGCGCTTTAATTAGATTAAAATTTTAAAATATATGAAAGCTTCTCAGAAATGAGAGGCTTTTTTGTTTACTATTCCCAGAAATGAATTTAAATAGAGAAGAGAGTATTTATAAAATTTGATTTAAAAAAAGCCTTAACCAATTTATTGGTTAAGGCTTTCAAAGTTATAGTTAGTATTTGTACAGTTTTTAATTATCCGTTCATGGAAATTAAAAACTCTTCGTTATTTCTTGTTTGTTTGAAACGATCATTAATGAATTCCATGGCTTCAACAGGGTTCATATCTGCAAGGTATTTACGCATTACCCACATACGTTGTATTGTGTTTGCATCCAATAAAATATCATCACGACGCGTACTTGAAGATGTCAAGTCGATAGCAGGGAAAATTCTTCGATTAGATATTTTTCTATCTAATTGAAGTTCCATATTACCTGTTCCTTTAAACTCTTCAAAAATAACCTCGTCCATTTTTGAACCAGTTTCTGTAAGTGCTGTTGCAATAATTGTAAGTGATCCTCCATTCTCTATATTACGAGCAGCTCCGAAAAAACGCTTAGGTTTGTGTAGGGCATTAGCATCTACACCACCACTTAATATTTTACCAGATGCTGGTTGCACGGTATTGTATGCTCTTGCTAAACGTGTAATAGAATCTAAAAGAATTACAACATCATGTCCACATTCTACCAAACGTTTTGCTTTTTCTAAAACGATATTAGCAATTTTTACGTGTTCATGTGCTTCTTTATCAAAAGTAGAAGCAATAACTTCGCCTCGTACATTACGCTGCATATCAGTTACTTCTTCAGGGCGTTCATCAATTAATAATATCATTTGATAAACTTCAGGATGGTTAGCGGCGATAGCATTAGCTACATCCTTTAACAACATAGTTTTACCTGTTTTTGGTTGAGATACAATCATACCACGTTGTCCTTTTCCAATAGGAGAGAATAAGTCCATAATTCTAGTAGAAATGGTACTTTGTTTTTCGGCCAAGGTAAATTTTTCCTGAGGGAATAATGGCGTTAAATGCTCAAAAGACACACGGTCTCTTACTACATTTGGACTCTGACCATTAATTTTACTAACCTTAATTAAAGGGAAATATTTTTCCCCTTCTTTTGGTGGACGTACATGCCCTAAAACAGTGTCCCCAGTTTTTAAACCAAATAATCTAATTTGTGATTGAGATACATAAATATCATCTGGTGATGATAAATAATTATAATCAGATGATCTTAAAAAACCATAACCATCTTGCATAATGTCTAAAACGCCTTCACTTTCAATAATAGCATCGAATTCAAAATCTGGCTCGCGATAGCGATTTCTACCATCTTTATTCCCTCTATCCACATTGCCGTTTTTTTGATTTTTATGCTGGTTTTTATGTTGAGGGTTATTGTCTCTTTTTTGGTTTTGCTTGTTTTGACCATCTTTATTATTATCATTAGAAGGTCGCGGGTTAGGCTTATGGACAGGCTTTTTTTCTTCTGTAACGACTTCAGCTACTTTTACTTCTGGAGCTGAAGACTCTTTAGGCTTATCCTGCGTAGTTTCTTTAGCTTTATTCTCACCAGTGTTTTTAGCTGGAACCTCTCTTTGTACACGCTGTCTAGGTTTTCTCTCTAGTTTTTCTGGTGCAACTACAGATGTAACTGCTTTCGGGTCTGCAGCTTGCTGATCTAATATCTGGTATACTAAATCTAATTTTTTAAGCGAACGGTATTTTGGAACGTTTAATTTTTTTGCAATCTCCTGTAAATCAGTGAGTTTCTTTTCTTTTAATTGTGAAATTTCAAACATTTATGTTTAATTGGATATTTTGAATATTTTATTTTGAATACAAACTTGAGTTATTCTGAAAAAAATGATTTTATTCTGAAGAAATAACCGCTTGTTATTGCGATCGTTGTGAATTATTACTGCAATTATACAACTTTATTTTAATTTTTAGCATTAAATCTATTATTTTTGCGGTCTAGTTTTTAAAAATTATATGCTACAACGTATTCAAACTATCTATCTTTTATGTTCCGCAGGTGTTTCTGCTGGACTTATTTATGTGTTTGAATTATGGATATCATCAAATAATATTAAGGTATTTGCCGATGATGTTAATTATGTTTTTGCTGCATTCTTAGTATCAGCTTTCTTGTCAATTGTAGCCATATTTAGATATAAGAATAGGAAGTCACAATTTATGTTGGGACGACTTAACATCATATTAAACTTTTTTTTACTAGGATTTTTTGTATATCAATCTCTAAATATATCTGGAGAAACGGCGGTTTCTGAGAAAGGTATTGGGATGCTTCTTCCTATCATTTCTATCGTATTTTTGGCTTTAGCCAATAAGGCCATTAAGAAGGATGAAGATCTTGTAAAATCTGTAGATAGATTACGATAAACCTAACATCTTAGTAGTATTAGTGCGTAAGCCCAAGGTGAAAACCTTGGGCTTTTTTATCTCTTATTAAATTCTATTACTTCTAAATTTTCAATTTTATTGCCATCAATAGTAAAGCGTAGCATTGTTCGTTTTTTATGAAAACCATGTTTTCCAACCGCACCTGGGTTCATATGAAGTAAATTTAACTTCTTATCTGGCATAACTTTTAAAATATGAGAATGACCACTTATAAATAGTTTAGGAGGGTTTGCTTTTATCTCTTCTCTAACCCTAACGTTGTAAGCATTTGGATATCCACCAATATGAGTTATCCAGACATCGACATCTTCACACATAAAACGGTTGTTTTCTGGGTACTCGACTCTTATTTTAGCGTCATCAATATTACCATATACGCCTTTAAGCGGTTTAAATTTTTTTATAGTGTCGGTAACTTTTAAATCGCCTATATCTCCTGCGTGCCATACTTCATCGGCTTCTTTTACATATTTTAAGATATCTTCATCAATGAAACTATGAGTGTCTGAAAGTAGGAGTATTTTTTTCATGCTTAATTTCTGCCTAAACTTTTAATATATAATTAAGATTACCTTCTTAAAAGGAATCACAAAACTATCTATCTTTGCGCTTTTACAAAAGTATTAAACAAATTGCGATATTTTATAGAGCTTTCTTATAATGGTGGTGCTTATCATGGATGGCAGAATCAACCCAATGCGGTTTCTGTTCAGGAAGTTGTTGAGAACGGGTTGACAACATTATTAGGTAAAAAAACAACTATAATGGGAGCTGGTAGAACAGATACAGGTGTGCACGCCGAACAAATGTTCGCCCATTTTGATACTGAAAAAACTTTTGAAACTTCAAATCTAATTTTTAAGCTAAATTCATTTTTAAAAGAAGATGTTGCTATTAAAAATATTTTTAGAGTTAAAGATGAAGCACATGCACGTTTTGATGCACTCAGTAGGACCTATTTATATAGAATAAGCCTAAGTAAGAATGTTTTTGAATACAATAATGCTTATTATGTTAAACAAGCTTTGGATTTAGAAAAAATGAAAGAAGCTTCACGTGTTTTATTAGAGTATAAAGATTTTCAATGCTTTTCTAAAAGTAAAACCGATGTTAAAACGTATAATTGTAATATCATGAAAACAGAGTGGGTTTATGAAAACGATGAACTTCATTTTGTAATTCAGGCAGACCGATTTTTACGCAACATGGTACGCGCTATTGTAGGAACGATGATAAATATAGGCTTAGGAAAAATTAATATAGAAGATTTACACACCATTATAAAATCTAAAAATAGGAGTGAAGCAGGTTTTTCAGTTCCAGCTCATGCCTTATATTTAACAAAAATTGTATATCCAAAAGATATAAAAATATAAATGACGAAGAAAAAAGAAAATATTTTTGACTTTAAGTTGTTTAAACGACTGTTTCAATACATAAGGCCTTATAAAGGAGTCTTTTTTGGGCTTATTGTATTGGTAATTTTATTGGCTGGTTTAAGTGCTTCAACACCATATATAACAAAGTTTGCTATTGATGATAGTATAGCAAGCAAAGAATCAAAGGATTTTCTTTTTTACATCTTAATTCTGCTAGCAGTGTTAATGATGCAAACAGTATTTCAGTTATCATTTATTTATTATGCTGCTTTTCTAGGGCAAAACTTAGTCATGGATGTGAGGGTAAAACTTTTTGATCATTTACTTCGATTTAAAATGAAGTATTTCGATAATTCCTCAGTTGGCGTATTAATAACAAGGGCTGTGACCGATATGGAGCGTATTGCTGATATTTTTGGTCAAGGACTATTCATGATTTTTAGAGATTTATTGACAATGACTGTGGTTTTTGGTGTCATGTTTTATATAAATTTGAAGTTGAGCCTTATTGTTTTTATTATGCTTCCTATCTTATTATATGCAACACGTATATTTCAAAAGTATATGAAGAGAGCTTTTGAAGAAGTAAGAACAGAAGTTTCTAACCTGAATTCATTTGTTCAAGAGCGGTTAACGGGAATGAAAATTTTGCAGCTTTTTACGCGAGAAACAATTGAGTATAAAAATTTCAAAAATATAAACGAGCGGCATAAAAAAGGATGGTTAAAAACGGTTTGGTATAATTCCATTTTCTTTCCTATTGCCGATTTATCCGGATCTATAACCATTGGGCTTGTAGCGTGGTATGGAGGTTTAAATGTGGTTTTGGAAGGCACAGTTTCAGAAGGTGATTTAATAGCCTTCATAATGTTTATTCCAATGCTTTTTAGACCGCTTCGTCAAATAGCCGATAAGTTTAATACGCTTCAAATGGGAATGGTAGCTGCGACAAGAGTTTTTAAAGTACTAGACACAACATCTCAAATTGACGATACTGGAATACATGTGGCAGAACACTTTAAAGGCACGATTCAATTTAAAAATGTGCATTTTAGTTATGTTAAAGATGAGGAAGTATTAAAAGGTATATCTTTTGATGTAAATGCAGGAGAAACTATTGCTATTGTTGGAGCAACAGGTGCTGGTAAATCGACTATTATTAATCTGTTGAATCGTTTTTACGAAATAAATGCTGGTGAAATTTTAGTTGATAACACGAATATTAGAGAGGTTACTTTGTCATCTTTAAGAACCCAAATTGCGGTTGTATTGCAGGATGTATTTTTATTTGCAGATACTATTTTAAATAATATTACACTCAATAATCCAGAAATTACTGAGGACCTGGTACATCAAGCAGCTAAGGATATTGGTATACACGATTTTATAATAACGCTTCCAAATGGTTATCATTATAATGTGAAAGAGCGCGGTGTTATGCTATCTTCTGGACAACGACAGCTTATTTCTTTTCTAAGAGCTTATGTTACAAACCCCAGTATTTTGGTTTTAGATGAAGCCACATCTTCAGTAGATTCATATTCTGAACAATTAATCCAAAATGCTACTGATAAAATCACCAAGGGAAGAACTTCTATTGTCATTGCTCACAGATTGGCGACCATAAAAAAAGCTGATAAAATCCTAGTTATGGATGCCGGAGAAATTGTTGAGCAAGGCACACACACTGAATTACTTAAAAAGGCAAATGGTTATTACAAAAATTTGTACGAGGTTCAGTTTTTGCAAGAGGAAGTTGCTTAACTTTCCTTTGCGGCCTTTTGAGCTTCAATTATATTTTTAAAAAAATCGGGTCCTTCAATTAAGAACATAATTGCTAAAATTGCAATAATGACAATTATATATAAGATTAAAAATACAGCAACAAAAAGAAGCGTTCTTATAACAATGTCTTTAAATGAAAGCTTATACAGGCGTTTTAGGCAATAAGCAGAATACAAAATTTGTAAAGGTAAATTGATGTAAGCAAGTTGACCTATAGAAGTGCCAGTCATTACTCCTGCTAGGTTTAAAATAGCTCCCAGAATAGAAAGTTGAGCTAATATGTACATAAAAATTACTATGTGTTCAGTATAGTTGAACTCTTTTCGGTTAAAAAAAACCAACCTTGAAATAACAGCATATCCTGGAACAAAGAGCATCATAACTATGGACATGTTCTCTTGAATTGTTTGAAAAATATTATTGGACATGTTATCACTTGCACCAAAAGTAAGATTAGATAAATCTATAGATTCAGGGAAATACTTTTTCAAAATAAACCATTCGAGTCCTGTAATAGTTAGCGCTAAAGCAAAATAGCTAATAACATTCACGTATTTTTTTCGAGTACCGTTAATATAACAACCAATAACACCCTCAGGTTTTGTTAAAAGCGTAATAAAAGTTTGGAGGAATTTATTATCATAATTTAAAAAGGTTTCGCCAAAATGTTCGAAAAGATTTCTAAGTGTTAATCTATTACGAATTACTTTTCCTCCGCAAGTGTTGCAGTAATCACTTAGTGCTGATAGTGAGGTATTGCAATTTTTACAATGCATTAAACTAAATCGTTTTTTATCAATTGGTTTAGTTGATTGTTATCTTCAAAAACGACAAACTCACCATCTTTTATATATGAAATATGTCCTGTTTCTTCACTAACAACAAGTGCTAAAGCATCTGTTTTTTCTGTAATACCAATAGCGGCTCTATGACGTAAGCCGAAGCGTTGCGGAATATTTTTTTCGTTATTAACTGGAAGAATAACCCTGGTGGCTTTTACAACATTATTACTAACAATTATGGCGCCATCATGCAGCGGGCTATTCTTAAAAAAGATACTTTCAATAATTGGCTGTGTAACTTTAATATTCATTTCATCGCCAGAAGAAGATAAAAAATCAAGGTTGTTGTTTCGTTCTAAAACAATAAGTGCCCCTGTTTTAGACATCGACATTTTACTACAAGCCGAAATAATAGCATCAACATCAGTTTCATTAAGTGTTTCAGTCTTTAGAAAGCTAAATTGCTTTAAAAACTTGCGCCTTCTATTAAAATTGGTAGAGCCAACCATCAACAAAAACTTCCTGATTTCTGGCTGAAAGACAACTATAAGGGCAATGATTCCTACTTTCATAAAACCGCCAAAAATACCTGTTAGTAGCTCCATGTTTAAGAAATCGGTAAGTCTCCAAGCTCCATAAATTATGATGATTCCAATAAAAATATTGATGGCTACTGTGCCTTTTACAAGTTTGTAGAGGTAATAAAGTAGTAGCGCCACAAGTACGACATCGATAATATCTACAACTGTGAATTTTAAAAGGTCATCAAATATTTCCAATGGCGATGGGTTTTTGTAAATTTAGTAAAATATGGTTAATTAGAAATGAATTCATCATCTGATATTTTAACATATTCAATGTCAAAACTACTTAATGTCGATTTCATATTAATGTAATTCTGAAAAGTAAGATCTGAATTAAAGCCTAATTCTATTATTGTACTGCTAAGATTTTGATTTACTGATTGGATAAACTTTTTTAAATTATCATTATTTGTGTATTGAGGTTTATCTTTATATGGACTAAAATTTATAGCAATTGAGTCGAGTGTAATTACCTTTAGATAAATACTGCGGTCTGAATCTTTTTTATGCTTTTTAATTCTGTCTAACTTCCTTAAATTTTCTTTAAGGAAGTTAGTATTAGTAAACTCAATAAACCCCAATTCTTTTCTACTAGTATCATTACAGGTAAAATAATTTTTAGCTTTTCTATTTTTATGGCTTGAATTCGCCTTTTTTTCCTGGAGAAATTTAATATGGGGAATTACTTGTTTTAATGTCAAACGTTTATCTACATTTATTAACCAGTTTGTTGTGCTTATTAAGTTTTTTCTATTCAGCTCAACACTGTCAGGTTTGGATTCATCATAAAATAAATAGGCCGCAGAAACATCATTTAATTCTGTGATGTCTGAATGACTTATTTCTGGCAGTATTATAACTTTTTCTTTTCCGCAGGAAAAACAAATAAATGATATAAAAATTAGTATAACAGTTTCCCTTATAAGAAGGAGCGAGCAAGGGAGGTGTTGGTAATTAATTTTCATAGGGATCGATGTCTTAAAGATTCAATCAATTTAACGCATTCAACAGCTTCTTTAACATCATGAACCCTTAATATGGAAGCTCCTTTTTGTAGCGCAACGGTATTTAAAATTGAAGTGCCATTCAAGGCCTCATCAGCCGAGGTTTTTAAGGTTTTATATATCATAGATTTTCTTGAAACACCAGCTAATATTGGTTTGTCAATCATCTTTAGTAATTCAAATTTGTTGAGCAACTCATAATTCTGTTCCAAAGTTTTAGCAAATCCAAAACCAGGATCGACTATTATATCTATAATTCCTAATAATCTAGCTTCGGCAATTCTTTCAGAAAAATAATAGATTATGTCTTTAATTAAATCATCATAATTAGTTTGTTGTTGCATGGTTTGCGGTGTCCCTCGCATATGCATCATTATGTATGGTACGCTCAAATCAGCAACAGTTTGGAGCATGTTGTCATCTAATTTACCCGCAGAAATATCGTTAATCATAGCTGCGCCAGATTGAATACATGCTTCAGCAACCTTACTTCTAAAAGTGTCAATTGATAATAACGTTTCAGGAAATGTTTTAAGAATTAAATTTACAATAGGAATAATTCGCTTTAATTCTTCATTTTCATCAACATTATCGGCATTAGGGCGGGAGCTGTAAGCGCCAATATCTATAAAGGTAGCGCCTTGGTTAAGCATTGATTCAGTGTGTTTTAAAATAGCTGTTTCATTTTTATGCTTACCTCCATCGTAAAAAGAATCTGGGGTAATATTCAAGATTCCCATGACTTTTGGTGAAGCTAAATCAATCAATTCTCCTTTGCAGTTTATAGTCATTTATACAGTTTTCTTGAGTGTTTGTACATAGTTTAAAACTTTAAACCTTAAACTTTGAACTTTCTAATTATTTATGCGAAATTTACGGAAAATTGATTTTACTTTATGCAAGATACCTCAAAACAATATGATGCCGTCATCGATACGTGCAAAAGATTATTTACCAAGAAAATGTCCGATTACGGTAGTGCCTGGAGAATATTGCGATTACCGTCGTTAACCGATCAAATTTTCATTAAAGCACAACGTATTAGAGGTCTGCAAGAAAACGATGTTAGAAAGGTAGATGAAGGTGAAATGAGCGAGTTTATTGGTGTTATAAATTATTGCGTCATGGCTCTAATTCAGTTGGAAAAAGGTGTTGTTGAAACACCAGATATGACTACTGATGAGGCGACTAACCTTTACGAAGAAAAAGTTGCAATCACAAAACAACTCATGATGGATAAAAATCATGATTATGGTGAAGCATGGAGAGATATGCGTGTTAGCAGTTTAACTGATTTAATTTTGCAAAAACTATTACGCGTAAAGCAGATTGAAGATAATAAAGGAAAAACATTGGTGAGTGAAGGTATTGATGCTAATTATCAAGACATGATAAATTATGCTGTTTTTGCCATGATTCATTTAAATGAACAATAATTATGAAAGCATTAGTAAGCATATCAAGAATATTAGTAGGTGTATTATTTATATTCTCCGGTTTTATAAAACTCAATGACCCATTGGGATTCTCGTATAAACTTCAAGAATATTTTAGTCAAGATGTTTTAAATATTCCTTCTTTGGAACCTTATGCATTAATGATTTCGATTTTTGTAGTTGTATTCGAGGTTGTTTTAGGCGTGTTTTTACTTATAGGCTATAAGCCTAAATTTACGGTTTGGAGTCTATTAGGAATGATAGTGTTTTTTACCTTCCTAACTTTTTATGCGGCTTATTTCGAAAAAGTAAAAGACTGTGGGTGTTTTGGTGATTTCTTAAAGCTTAAACCTTGGGAATCCTTTTGGAAAGATGTTGTCCTTTTGGTTTTAATTGTTATACTCTTTATTGGAGTTAAACACATAAAACCCGTATTTGGAAAACTTCCCACAACGGTATTTGCACTTTTAGGATTCATTTTAAGTTTATGGTTTGGCTATCATGTATTAATGCATTTGCCTTCAATAGATTTTAGAGCTTATAAAATAGGCAACAACATTAAAGAAGGTATGGAAATTCCTGAGGATGCTCCCAAACCTATTCAAGAATACAGTTGGAAATTTAATATTGGTGGAGAAGAAAAGGTCATTAAAACAAATGGTCAATACCCATCTATAGAAGGTGATTTTGTTAGTGTAGAAACTAAAGTTATACAAGAAGGATATACACCGCCTGTTGTAGATTTCTCTATTGAAAGTAATGATGAAGATTTAACTTCACATTTTTTAGAACAAGAAAACTTAATTGTGGTCGTTTCTTATAGTCTAGAAAAAATAGAAAGTGATGGTGCTTTAAAGTTAAGAGAATTGCATAATCAAGCTATTAAAAATGGTTATGAAATTATTGGATTAACCGCATCTGGAGATGAGGCAAAACAGCGTATTAAAGAGGCCTATAATATTGACTTCGATTGGTATTTGTGCGATGAAAAAGCTTTAAAAACGGTAGTACGTTCTAATCCAGGGATTTTAGAATTAGATCAAGGTACTGTAAAACAAAAGACACATTGGAATGATATAGATGATTTAAAATTATAGTTTTTGGTTTTAGTACACATATAAATAAACATATCAACAAATAAAATATTTGATTAGCTATCTACTTAATAAAATCACATATTCCTTATTCACATTATTTGGAGTAGTAACTGTTATTTTTCTATTATTTAATGTGCTTCCGGGTGATCCCGCACAAATGATGCTTGGACAAAATGAAGATAGCGAGCAGTTAGCTTTAGTAAAACAGAAATATGGATTTGATAAGTCTATTTCTACACAATACCTTTATTATCTAAACGATTTATCTCCAGTTTCTTTTCATTCAAATAATAATGAAGATTATACATTTTTAAAAGAAGGAAAATACGCTGCGACTAAATTGTTTTCAATTGGAGGGGCAACGACAGTATTAAAATTACCTTATTTAAGAGAGTCTTTTACAAAACAAGGAAAACAAGTAAGTCAGGTTTTAAAAGAAACACTCCCTAATACTTTTGTATTGGCTATTGCAGCTATTGTAATTGCCATTATTTTGGGTATTTTTTTAGGAATTATTTCTGCTTTGTTTAAGGACAATTGGTTAGATAAAACAATTCAGATTTTAAGTACACTAGGCATGAGTATACCATCATTTTTTAGTGCTATTTTATTTGCTTGGTTCTTTGGATATTTGCTTCATAAATACACCAATTTAGAAATGACAGGAAGTCTTTATGAATTGGACGATTTTGGGGAAGCAATGCATATTAAATGGAAAAATTTAATATTACCTGCTATAGTATTAGGTATTCGTCCATTAGCGGTGGTTATTCAATTGATGCGTAATTCTTTATTAGAAGTTTTTAACCAAGATTATATAAGAACGGCAAGAGCAAAAGGACTTAGTGAATTTCAAATCATTAAAAGGCATGCAGTAAAAAATGCTTTAAATCCTGTAGTTACAGCAATTTCAGGTTGGTTTGCATCCATGTTGGCAGGAGCAGTTTTTGTAGAATATATTTTTGGTTGGAATGGTCTCGGGAAAGAAATAGTTAATTCTTTAAACACACTTGATTTACCAGTAATTATGGGAGCAGTTTTAATTATTGCGACTATGTTTGTAATTATCAATATTTTTGTCGACTTAATCTATGTTTGGTTAGATCCAAAAGTTAAACTGCAATAAAAAATTATGAAAAAAATGAGTTATATATTAGTATTATTAGTCAGTTTTTTAAGTTGTAATACTGTAGAACCTTCGAAGTTTTCAGAGGCAGCACTCAATGATACTTTTACTACTTTAGAAGGTAATCAAGTTTCCTTTAAATCAATTTTAGAGAAGCATAAAGGCAAGACTATTGTAATAGATATTTGGGCTTCATGGTGTGGCGATTGCATTAAAGGTATGCCTAAAGTAAAAGCGCTTCAAAAAGAATATACCGATGTGGCATATGTCTTTTTATCATTAGATAGAGGAGAGGATCGTTGGAAACGCGGTATAAAAAAGTATGGCGTAGAGGGAGAGCATTATTACATGCAAAATCAAAAGAAATGTGATTTTGCCGATTTTGTAAATATTAGCTGGATTCCTAGATATATGGTTATAAATAAAGCTGGCGAAATCGTTGTATTTAATGTTATTGAAGCTGATGATGATAAGTTGATAAAAGCTTTGAGAAATTAAGTATTTTTGCATTGAATTAGTCAATACTTAAATACCTTCTTTTATAGAAGTTTAAATTAATATTATGAGAAAACAAATTGTTGCCGGAAATTGGAAAATGAATAATGATTTAGCGCAGACTGAAGCGTTATTATCAGATTTAAAAAAGCAAACACAATCTTCCAATGCAGAAGTAATGGTAGCGCCTACTTTTACTAATTTATACCATGCTTATGAAGCATTAAGAACTTCAAATATTGAAGTTGTTGCTCAAAATATGCATTTTGCAGCGAACGGTGCTTATACTGGAGAAATTAGTGCTAGTATGTTAAAAAGTGTAGGTGTAGAAACAGTTATTTTAGGCCATAGCGAACGTCGCGAATATTTTAATGAAACAGATGAGCTTCTAGCTAAAAAAGTAGATGCTGCCTTAGCAAATGGTATGCGCGTTATTTTTTGTTTTGGTGAAGAATTAGCCGACAGAAAATCTGGTAATGAAGAAGCTGTCGTTGGTGGTCAAATTAAAAATGCGTTATTTCATCTAGAAGCGGTCGCATTTCAAAACATTGTATTGGCTTACGAGCCAGTTTGGGCTATTGGTACAGGTGAAACTGCAAGTCCAGAGCAAGCACAAGATATGCACGCATTTATAAGAAAGACGTTAGCAGATAAGTATGGTAATAATGTTGCAGACGAAGTGTCAATTCTTTACGGTGGTAGTGTGAAACCTGCAAATGCTGAGGAGATTTTCTCTAAACCAGATGTAGATGGCGGCTTAATTGGTGGCGCTGCGCTTAAAGCAGACGATTTCTTTGCGATAGTAAACGCATTTTAATTACATAAATATAATAAGGGCGTTACCCCGAAAAAAAAGCGAGGTCGCGCTTTACGTTACATGTCCTCGTTAGTCCCGATAATTATCGGGACTAACGGTGGGCTTTGCACTACAATCGCTAACGTGGGTTTACCCGCAAATTACGTTTCTAAGCAATGTCTAATACAATCTATATTGGTTTTTACTTTAAAGTACAGCCTATACAACCGGGAGTAGAAATTCTTATAGCAGAATTAGGATTTGCTGGTTTCGAAAGTTTTGTAGAAACAGAAGATGGGGTGACAGCGTATATTCAAAAGGAAGAATGGCATAAATCAATTCTTGATGATATTCAAATTTTAAAATCTGAAGAATTTAATATTACCTACACTTTTGAAGATATTGAACAAACCAATTGGAATGCTGAATGGGAAAAGAATTTTAGCCCAATAATAGTGGACAAATTATGTGCGGTTCGTGCGCCATTTCATAATAAATCTGATACAGAATACGATATTATTATTGAACCAAAAATGAGTTTTGGTACAGGGCATCATGAAACTACTCACATGATGATTCAGCATATTTTAAAAAATGACTTTATAAATAAATCAGTTTTAGATATGGGTTGTGGTACGGGAGTTCTGGCTATTCTAGCTGAAATGAAGGGAGCGATAACCATTGATGCTGTAGATTATGATAACTGGTGTTATTTAAACAGTTTGGAAAATGTAGAACGTAATAAATGTGATAATATTACAGTTATAGAGGGTGATGCATCGGTATTAAGAAACAATAAGTACGACATTATAATAGCTAATATTAATCGGAATATTTTATTGCAAGATATGGAAATGTATGTCTCTTGTTTGAATAAAGGAGGGAGCTTGTTTTTAAGTGGGTTTTATAAGGATGATATTCCTATGATTCAAAGCATATGTGAAAAACATCTGTTAAAATTTCAAGAAAAGTTAGAAAGAAATAATTGGGTTTCATTAAAATTTTTAAATTAGTACTATAATTAAATAAAAGCTTTTCTCTTATAGGAAATGTTTGAAAGATAATGAGATTATGAGTTCACAAGAAAAAACATCGGTAGAATTATTACTTCAAGAAGAAGTATCAACACAAAACGAAATTGTTTTATACAACGATGATGTTAATACATTCGATTATGTTATTGAAACGTTAATACATGCTTGTGATCATACTTCAGAACAAGCCGAACAATGTTCCTTGATAGTCCATTATAAAGGAAAATGTACTGTTAAAACTGGTTTGTATGACGATTTAAAACCACGTTGTTCTATGTTATTGGAAGCTGGTTTAAGTGCCGAAATTGTTTAAAATCTAATTATTTTATTCTCCCAATTGCGCAACTTACAAAAGACTTTGCCTTAGTTGTGAATGCATTTTTTTCACCAACAACAGGGTATCCAATACTGGAAAGAAGCTCTTTTATTTTGGCAACAGTAGTTTCGTTTTTATATTGAAAAGATAAAGTATTAGTGTCGGTATGAATCTTTAATAAAGTGACATCCTTTAAGCCAGAAATTTTTTTCGTAATGGTATTAGCACAACCAGAACATTTTAGGTTTTGTATTTCTAAACTTGTTTTCATTTTATATTTCTTTATCAACTTGATATTAAAAATTATTTATAAAGTTGAAGGACAAACAAAATCAGTCGTAGGTAAATCCGTTTTTTTCATGGCTCCAAAACCACCAGCAACATCTATTAAATTATTGAAACCACGGGCTTTAAGTATAGAAGCCGCAATTACAGATCGATAACCCCCTGCACAATGAATGTAATATGTTTTATTTGAATCGACTTTGTTCATGTTGTCATTTATGTAATCTAAGGCAAAGTGCTGAACAGAATTACCATCTAGATGTTCCGATTTGTATTCACCATCTTTTCTAACATCTAAAACATGGATGTTTTCATTCTTAAATGCTTTTGAAAATGCATCAACCGAAATAGAGGCTAAAGTTTCAATATCTCTTCCAGAAGCCGCCCAGGCTTCGATACCACCCTCTAAATAGCCAAGCGTGTTATCATAGCCTACACGCGATAATCTAGTGACAGTTTCTTTTGCTTTACCTTTTGGGGTGACTAATAAAATGGGTTGTTTTAAGTCCCTGATTAAAGCACCTACCCAAGGTGCAAATCCGCCATGGATACCAATAAAAATGGAGTTAGGAATATGACTTTTAACGAACTCTTTTTCATGTCTTACATCAAGAACTAAAGCATTTTCTTCGTTTGCTAAATGTTCAAAGTCATCAGGTTCTAACGCGTTATCTCCCTTTTTTAAAACTGTTTCAAAAGTATCATACCCAGATTTATTCATCATAGCATTTTTTGCAAAATACTGTGGTGGTGGTGCTATGCCATCAAGCACTTCTTCAATAAATTCAGCTCTGGTCATATCTGCTCTTAATGCGTAATTACTTTTTTTCTCATTACCCAAAACGCCAACGGTTTCTTTGCTTAAGCTTTTTCCACAAGCAGAACCAGCACCATGAGCGGGATAAACAATAACATCATCTGCTAATGGCATTATTTTAATACGAAGTGAATCGTATAGCATACTTGCTAAATCTTCTTTTGTTAGGTCGGTCTTTATTGCTAAATCTGGTCTTCCTACATCGCCTAAAAACAAAGTGTCTCCAGAAAAAATAGCATGATCTTTTCCAGATTCATCAATTAATAGGTAAGTAGAAGATTCTAACGTATGTCCTGGAGTGTGTAAAACTTTTATAGTAATATCACCAAGTTTGAATTCTTCTCCATCCTTAGCGCAATGTATATCGTAGTTGGTTTCTGCCCCTGGACCATAAATAATTATAGCACCAGTTTTTTTTGCTAAATCTACATGACCAGAAACAAAATCGGCATGAAAATGTGTTTCAAATATATATTTAATTTTTGCATGTTCTCTATTGGCTTTGTCTACATATTGTTGTGTTTCACGGAGTGGATCAATTATGGCAACTTCTCCGTTAGATTCTATGTAATAAGCACCTTGTGCTAAACAGCCGGTGTATATTTGCTCTATTTTCATTTTAAAAATTTAATCATTCAAAAGTACTAAATCATATTGGTTTGATTTGTGATTTTTGTCACATTGCTTTAATTGATTTCTTTATATATAATATAAATTGCCATTATTAAAGTGAAAAATCCAAAACTCTTTTTAAGTTTTTTGCCGCTAACGAATTTTGAAAGAAATACACCCAAAATTATACCAACTATAGAAATTAGTGTAAACGATAAAAGGAATGCCCAATCTATCTCTAAGGTTTGTACGTCACCAATAAAACCAATTAATGAGTTGATGGTTACTATTATTAATGATGTGCCAACTGCTTTTTTCATTGGAATATTTGCCCAAATTACAAGGGCTGGGACATATAAAAAACCACCTCCAGCACCAATAATCCCTGTAATTGTTCCTATAATTATTGCTTGAATAAAAGTTTTGTAATATGCTTGTTTTCCCATTGGTGAACTATTGTTTGTATGATTTCTAATCATAGAATAGGATGCAATAATCATTATGATTGCAAAAAAGATCATAATCCCCATTTCTTTTGTAAATGTGAAATCATAAATATTAAAAAGGTTATCAGGAATATTGGGAACCAAATATCTTCGTGAAAGATAAACTGCTATAAAAGATGGAAATGAAAAAGCTAAACCCGTTTTAAAGTCTACCAACCCTCTCCTATACTTCTGGAAAGTGCCAACCATTGATGTAGTGCCAACGACAAATAGAGAATAGGCAGTAGCAACAATTGGATTATAGCCTAATAAGTACACCAATAGAGGTACTGTTAGGATGGATCCGCCTCCTCCAATTAATCCTAGCACTAGTCCTACTATTAAGGCACCAATATATCCAAATAGTTGGGTGTTATCCATTTAATGAGGGAGTTTGTTTTTTAAGACACCATATATAAAAGTACCCAATATGGCAGCAGCAATAACAATAAGCATGCTAAAAACGCCTGTACCTAATAATATATACATTGGACCAGGACATGTACCTATTAAGGCCCATCCAAGGCCGAAAACAATACCCCCAACTATGTACCTTACAATCCCTTTTTCTTTTTTAGGAACAAAAATATTTGCTCCTTTTATACTTTTAATATAACCTCTTTTCGAAAGTTGTAAAAATATAATGCCACTACCAATTGCGGTACCTATAATTCCATACATGTGGAAAGATTGAAATCTAAACATCTCGTAAATTCTATACCAAGAAACCGCTTCAGATTTGACTAATATAATTCCGAAGAAAACACCAACGAGTAAAAATTTTAAGTATTTCATATTTAAAATATTAGAGGTAAAATAATATTAGTCATAATTAGGCCACCAATAAAGAATCCAATAACCGCTATAAGTGAAGGTTTTTGTAAGCTGCTTAGACCTGAAATAGCATGCCCAGAAGTGCATCCACCAGCATACCGTGTTCCAAACCCAACAAGTAAACCTCCCGCGATTAAGATTAGTAATTCTTTTATAGAACTTAACTTAAATATTTGATCGGGAACTAAGGAACTACCCGAGTTTTTAAAGCCCATTTGTTGTAGTTCATTTACTGTGGTAGAATTCAGGTTGGTAATACTATTATTGCTTAAATATTGGGTAGCTATGAAACCGCCAATAATGGCACCAATAACAACAGTTATGTTCCAAGATTGATCCTTCCAGTTCATATTAAAAAAGTTTACCCGCTTGCCAGCACCTAAAATGGTACACATTGTGCTTAAATTAGAAGACATGCCAAAGGTTTTTCCAAAATATAAAAGCAAAGCCATTATAATGGTTATTAATGGGCCAGATATATACCACGGCCAAGGGTTTAAAATGTATTCCATAATAGTTTAATGTAAATATGTTGTTAAGTTTAGTATGAATAATATACGGTTTATAAAACCACGATTTTATTTCTGCCAAGATTGATTTTATTCTCGTTTTCAAGTTGTTTAAGGAGTCTTGATATAACAACTCGAGAAGTATGTAAATCTTCAGCAATATCTTGGTGCTTCATTAAAATAGTATTAGAGCTATTTAGTACTGTCTTGTTAATTAGGTATTTGTGTAAACGTTCATCCATTTTTAAAAACGCAATACTATCAATAGCATCAAGCATTTCATCAAAACGAATTTGGTAACTACTCAAAATGAAGTTCCGCCAACTCTCATTGTTATGAAACCATTCTTGCGTCTTTTGTATAGGTATCATAATGAGGCTAGAATCTTGCTCTGCGACAGCTCTTATTTTGCTTTTTGATGTCCCCATACAGCAAGTAAGTGACATGGTGCAAGTTTCACCAGCTTCTAAGAAATAAATAAGTAAATCATTTCCCTGGCCATCTTCTCTTAGTATTTTAATATGACCACTTAATAAGAGTGGTATATTTTCTAATGGCTGATCGATATCTATAATTATATCATTTTTTAAAAAAGATTTATAAGTACCCACATTTGCAATGTCATTTAAAACATTGTTATCGAGGGTATGATTAAATTTTTGATGTAATATTTCATTGGTCATGGTTCAAAAATACGGATTTATAAATTTGAAATAAATTGTTTGTTAAAGTTTTAATTAATAGTATATTTGCAGCCATTAAAAAAGGCCACGTGGCGCAACTGAATAGCGCACTTGATTACGGCTCAAGAGGTTGCAGGTTTGAATCCTGCCGTGGTCACAAAAAAAAAGCAAGCGATTTCGCTTGCTTTTTTTTTGGTATAAACTTTTTTATTTGTTAAACGTATAGCTAATACCAAATTGAATCATTGAGGTAGTCATGTCATAAGATACAAACGATCCTGGAATAGCTCCCGTAGGATTTCCTGAAGAAATATTCCGGGGGTTTAATATTTGACCTTCGGTTGCTTCGCTACTATCTCCATAATGGTAAACGGCATCAATATTCCAAGTATTATTTACCTTATAACTTAAACCAAATTGGTAGGCGTTTTTAATAATTGCTGTAGCAGGAATATTAAAAAATGCAAGATTCTTTGGAATAGGGTTTGAACTGTATGTATAGCCAAAACGAAGAGGTAATTTATTTATGCCTTTGAATTGTATACCTGCAGAAATAATGGAAATATTTTCCCATCCAAATCCAGCAACAGAAGGCAACATGTTTTGATCAATAGCCCAACCTGTTTCTGCAAAACCATCCGTATTTTCGTAATCAACACGTCTAAAATCTAATGCTAAATCAATATCTCCTTGTGAATATCCCACTCCAAGAGAGAAAATAGCAGGGTAATCCATTTGGAATTTATTTTTACCAGTGGTATTGTCTGGATATGTGTTATCGAACTCAAATTCACTAAATTTTTGTACTGTTTTATAGGATGCTCCTAGTTTTAGTCCAAATCCTGAATCATAAAACACTCCAAATTGCGCACCGAAACCAATGGCCGTTGCGCTATCTGTGCTTGGATATCCAAACATATTAGGTTTTGCTGTTGGATTAGGAGCTAGTTCTAATGCAGCATAATCTATATTAGGTTGTACGCCAATAGAGAACTTATCGGTTATTTCATAAGCATAAGAGAACCCTACTTGTAACAGCATATAATCAGATTCTATATGCCCAAATCCTTGTGCAGCTTGCGGGTAATTAACTGGATTAGAATTACCCATAGGATTAAAATTCGGGTTTGGATTACCTTGTGCATCTACAGGAGCATTATTGTCTTGTGGAAATGTTACTCCAAAACCACTAATTCCAAATGCCGAAACACCAAAGGTATGTTTGCTATCTTCTTTTCCCCAAAGCATAGCTAAAGCCGGCATCGGAGACATTCCTCTATCATCTTTCGTTATTCCAGAGACTGAAGGTGCTCCAGGAGAACCAGGACCAAAATCTCCCGGTTGCCAAAGAATATTAGCAGGTAAACCCGAGCTTAATTCTGGAGAAGAAAAGAATAAGCCAACATCAAGCTTTATAATTTTGTCGTTAAAAACAGATGTGGCGGCAGGATTCCAGTGCATAGCTCCAGAAATATCTAGAGGTTGTGCTGTTGAAGCTCCTCCCATAGACATATTTACAGCCCCTACACCTTGCATAATGTGACCAGCTTGTGAAAATACAGCTGGCGAAAAAAATAATAACAATAATAAGATTCTTAGTTTAGCATTCATGATATAATTATTTAAAAACATCTTATAAATATATATATTTACTTAAACTCTTTTTACAAGATGTTATAGTTTCTAAATTTAAGCAAAACTACTTTGAGAAGGTATCTTTAACTATGACAATTGTCACTTTTTACATTTTATTTGAGATTTATTATTAAGTTTTATGTTTGTGTAACCATTGTTACATAAGGGTTTACATGATTTTTGTCATATTATTTAAATTCTGATTCATTTACTTTTACCAAAGAAATAATCTACTATAGAAATTTTTATAAGAAGTTTTAAAAATCGAATAAAATGAAAAATTTAATAATATTAGGAGCAGGCACTTCTGGAACAATGATGTCAAATCACTTAGTTTCAAAACTTCCAAAAAAAGATTGGAATATTACAATTGTCGATCAATATAAAACACATTATTATCAACCAGGGTTTTTATTTCTTCCTTTCGATATTTATACAACAAAACAAGTAAAGAAGAACGGCAAGAAGTTTATTCCTAAAAAAGTGAAATATATTCAAGAAAAAATTGATTTAATTCTGCCAGAAGATAATAAAATAAAGCTTGATAATGGGGATACTTTATATTATGATGTATTAATTGTTGCAACTGGAACTAAAATTGCTCCAAAAGAAACAGAGGGTATGTTTGGTCCAGAATGGCATAAAAGTATTTTCGATTTTTACACCTATGAAGGGGCAAAAGCTTTAAGAGATAAATTACGTGTTTGGAAAGGGGGTAAATTGGTTGTTCATATAACCGAAATGCCAATTAAATGCCCAGTTGCACCAATAGAATTTGCTTTTTTAGCTGATTCATTCTTTAAAAACAAAGGCATGAGGGACAAAGTTGATATAACTTATGTAACACCTTTAGATGGAGCATTTACTAAGCCAAAAGCTACTGAAGCTTTACACTATTTATTAGAAGAAAAGAATATTAAGGAGGTTACTGGATTTAATATTGAACATGTGGATTATGAGAACAAAAAGATTGTTGATTATATTGATACAGAAGTTGAATACGATTTACTGGTAACAGTGCCAACGAATGTGGGTGATGAATTAATTGAACGTTCTGGAATGGGAGACGATTTTAATTTTGTTCCTACTAATAAAGCAACTTTGCAGACCAATGATTATGAAAATATTTTTGCAATTGGTGATGCAACCAACTTACCAGCGTCTAAAGCTGGTTCTGTAGCTCATTTTGAAGCCGAAATTTTAACAGAAAACATACTTCGATATATAAAGGGAGAACCTTTAAAAGAAGAGTTTGACGGACATGCCAATTGTTTTATTGAAACAGGTAATGGTAAAGCATTGTTAATTGATTTTAACTACACACATGAACCGGTAGAAGGAACTTTTCCATTTCCAGGTGTTGGCCCATTACAACTTTTAAAAGAGAGTAGAACCAATCATATGGGAAAGATGGCCTTTAGATGGATTTATTGGAATATGCTAATAAAAGGTATACACATTCCATTCGTATCGGCAACAATGAGTGAAAAAGGAAAACATTTTGAAGAAGTAAAATAAATCAACTTAAATATAGAAATAATGAAAAAACTAATAGCAAATAAGGAAATTGATGTAAACGAGGAAGGATATTTAATCCAATTTTCTCAATGGACCAAAGAAATTGGTGAGTGTATAGCAGGTGAATGCGATATAAAAATGACCGAAAAACATTGGGAAGTTGTTGAATATATTCATGATAAGTATCAAAAAGAAGAGCCTTTATCAATTAGAGGAATTAAAAAAAGTGGTGTGATAAATATTAAGGAATTTTATAACCTTTTTCCAGGTGGCCCACTAAAGAAATCCACCCTGATAGCAGGAATTCCAAAACCAAAAAGTTGTATTTAATTTAAAATAGATAAGTTATGAGCACTAAAGTTAGAAAAATGCTTTTTATTCTGTCAAAAGCAACAATTGAGAATGCCTATGCCGCATTTGTTATGGCTAATGGCGCAAGGATGGAAGGAATTGACTCAGAAATATTTTTTACCTTTTTTGGATTAGAAGCGATTCAGAAGAAAAAGTTAGAGCATCTCCATGTAGCTACTGTAGGAAATCCAGGAATGCATATACCAACCATGATTGGTGGCTTACCAGGAATGGAAGCTTTTGCTACAAAAATGATGAAAAAAGAAATGGAAAAACTTGATATGCCTCCTATAGGCGAGTTTTTAGAAATCCTTTCGGATTCAGGTTGTAAACTTTGGGCATGTAAATTGGCAGTAGATATGTTTCATTTAAAAGAAGAAGATCTAATAGATGAATTAGATGGCATATTAACCATAGGAGATTTTTATAGTAGAGCAGATCAAGAAGGTTGTCAGCTACTATTCATCTAAAACTAAATATTAGTTTATATTGAAATGAATTAAAACCTAATCCAATGCATTTTTCGTAATAAACCAACGCCAACCAATAATAGCCATTTGCAGGTTATTAGCTTCTGCTAAATCTAATTGTTGTTTAGAATAACTTGGTAGGATGATTTTATTAATCTTTGCTAAAATTTTGAAAACCTGCTTTTGCATCTAACAAAAATAGTAAAACTTATTCTAGACTAAGTTTTATCTTTTTTGGTTTAGAATATAATCGAGAATATTAAGTCGATTATAAGAGTGGCAAGTGTCATCATAATTTTAGGTTTTAAGGTTAATAATTAATTATTGTTTCTTGAATGAGTTCCCAATATATATTTTTCGGAATCTATCTTCCAAGAGTTTTTGCCTAAATCAATGAATTTAAATATGAATTTGTAAGTAAAAAAGTAGAATTGATTTTAATATAGATGTGACGCTCTATGATTAAGTTTCAAATTAAAATAATAATATATATATTATATTAATAATTGTAATAATTATAGGGCTGTTTTGTTGAAAAGTTTTCAAAACAAGGATGTTTTTATATTAAAAATGCTGTTTTTTGAACTTTTCATCTTTTTGAAATGTAAAAATAAAAAAAAGACACTCTGATGTGAGTGTCTTTAAAATCGTTTTTAGCTAATGTTATTTTTTCTTTTTTGTTATAATTTCAACAACTCCATTTTTTCCTTTGTCTCCATATTTTTTTTCTGCTGAATTGCCTTTTAAAACATTAATACTTTCAATGTCATCTGGTTTTATATCGTCGATTTCTGTTTTTTCGTATTCTTTTCCATCAACAATGAATAATGGTTGCTCATTATCGTCTGAAGTAATAAGTACTTTACTATCACTTTTAGCATTCCCTTTGGTCTTTACTTTAAAAGTATTATTTCCTTTATTTGAAGTTGTAATAGTTTTTCCGTTTTTTATGATAATAACGTTTTCATCATGCTCTTCGTCATTATCTTCATCACTTTCAATTATAACCTCAACATTACCTTCATTATCATCATCAGAGATTATTTCTATTTTTTTATTCTTTTTTAATATATGGTATTTGCCTTTTTTGGTCTTGTAAGTAAAGTGATTTGAATCTCCATGTATTTTATGAGTTTCGTGGACATTATGATTATCATCTGAATAGATGAAAACATTGTTACCTTTTCCAGATTTATGATCCCGATGGATTGTAGACGTATTTCCAATAGATATACTTTTACCGCCATTTTCAAAAGAGATTTTTATTGGATCGATAGCCTCATCCGAGTTGAGGTTGAAACTAGCGTTAGATTTTTTAGATTTGGCCTCTATCCTAATTGCTATGATTTCGCCTTTATTATTTCTTTTAATGCCTCTAAATTTTATGTCAACACCCTCGGCTTTAATTTTTGCAACCAATTTGTCTAAATCTGTATCAGTACTCTTTTTGGTTATTATAAAATCTTGAACATCAATAGCTATCACAGCGTTGTAATTTGTAATAGATGGTTTGGACTCTTTTTTAATTTCTTTGGTATTACTGTATTCCTTCTTTTTTATTGGTTCTTCAGAAATTAAGTTAGTTTCTTGGTCAACTTCGATCTTGTCTTCGTTAAAATTAACTGGCGTAAAGACTTTCATAGAAGGTATCTCTTTTTCTATAAAAATAGTTTTGGTATTAAAGCTCATTAAAAAAAAAGCCAACAAAGGTATAACCAGAGTATACTTAATTTGATTGATTTTTTTTGATTTTGATTTCTGTAACATAACGATTCGTTTTTTGATTAATGAATTATAAAAATTATTACTTAACGCCAATTGATGAGTTGACATGCTTGTTTTAAGTAATGTGTATTGATAGCTTTTTTTACAATTAGAATTTTGTTGTACATTTTTATCGGCAATAAACTCTAAATTTTGTTTTAAATTTTTGTTATACAACCAAATGAATGGATTAAACCAAAGTATAATGCAAGCTAACTGTGTAAGCAAAACATCAATAGAATGGAATTGACGCGCATGCACCTTTTCATGAGCTATTACAAGACTTAGCTCAGATTGCGAATAGTCTTTCGGATTGTAAACAATCCAATTAAAAAATGAAAATGGTGAAATGTTGGTTCTAGTTCTAATAAAGATATAATGGCCTTCTTTCTTTTTTTTGTTTTTAATTATAATTAAAAATAAAGCAGCGATTTGTATTATAAATCGAATACTGAACACGGCTAAACCTAGCAAATAAATACTAGCAATAATATCTATTAGATTTAAGGATGTACTTTGCTCTGCAACATTGCTTGTTGCTCCATATAAATAGTCTGAAGCAATTGTTGGTGAACTTTCAATATAAATCGGGATAACTAAAAAAGGAATAACGAAAGCTGTTGTTAACCCAAACAACAAAAACCATCTGTTAGATTCAAAAAATGTATCTCGTTCTAAAAAGACTTTATAGATAATATAAAAAATAGCTACAACGGCGCTCACTTTAAGTAAATATTCCATAACTATTTGTTTTTTTCAATAAGGTTGATAATCTCTTTAAGTTCGTCAACACTTATTTTTTCTTCCTTAGCAAAAAACGATACCATATTTTTATATGAATTATTAAAATAGTTGTTTATTGCTGTATTCATGAACTTCTTTCTATAATCTTCTTTACTTATAATGGGGTAGTACTGGTGGGTTTTTCCGTAGGCATTGTAGGCAACATATTCTTTATCTTCCAAATTCCTAATTATGGTTGATAAGGTGTTGTAATGTGGCTTATCGTCTACAATTTCGGCTAATACATCCTTTACAAAAGCTTTTTCAAGCTTCCACAATATATGCATGATTTCCTCTTCTTTATTTGTAAGCTTCTCCATATTAGTTCGTTAATCGACGTTTATCAATTTATCACAAACCTATAACTATTTTTGTAGTTATACAACTAAAATAGTAGTTATTTAACTAAATTTTAAGTTTTAAAAAAACTTTTCACTTTTCTCTTTTGACTTTTGACTTTCATTTATCTTCGCAAAAAAAATATTTTATGAGTTTGCTATTGGTAATTCTTGGATTTATACTTTTAGTAGTAGGAGGAGAGTTTCTAGTACGCTCATCCGTGGCACTATCCTTTAAGTTTAATATTTCAAAAATGGTTATCGGGATGACAGTAGTATCATTCGCGACCTCTGCGCCAGAATTACTTGTTAGTTTACAAGCAGCATTATCTGGATCTCCTGCAATTGCCATTAATAATGTTATTGGCTCTAATATTGCTAATATTGGACTAGTACTTGGCATTACTGCTATGGTTGGCGTGATTTCTGTAGACAAATCGTTCTATAAAGTTAATTGGCCAGTAATGATGTTCTTTTCAGTATTACTGTATTATTTTTTGAAGAATGATAATGTATTGACAGCAATAGAGGGCGGATTATTGTTTTTAGGACTCATTTTATTTTTAATGTTTTTAATAAGAAATGCAAGGAAAGATATTGCTGTTGATGAGGTTGATGAGGCTTTATCTGTTGTTTCAAACTTCAAAATTATATTATGGCTCTTTATTGGTGCATTGGCACTATATTTTGGTAGTGAATGGTTAGTCGCAGGATCTAAAGAAATAGCTCGTTCAATAGGGGTTAGCGAAGCTGTTATAGGTGTTTCTCTAATAGCTATTGGTACTAGTGTGCCCGAACTTGCTGCTTCGGTTATTGCTGCTGCTAAACAAGAAAAAGCCATTTCGTTAGGAAACTTAATTGGCTCGAATATATTTAATATAGGTTCTGTTTTGGGATTAACAGCTATGATTAAACCGATACCAGTAACAGAATTACAAATACTTTCGAATGATATTTTTTGGATGCTTGGATTCGCAATAATCTTATTGCCTATGATTTTTATTCCTAAAAAATTACAAATAAGTAGAACAAAAGGATTTTTCTTAGTTTTTGCTTATGGAATATTTATGTTTTTGGTTTTCACTTCTGGAAAGTTTTAAAACATTTTTATATTTATAAATATATGCATAGGGTCTCTTTTTAATCTTTATATACAGCAACTGCAATTTTAGAATCAGCAGTACCATAATATAAAAACCATTGGCCTTTAAAATAGACTAATCCTTCAACAAAACAGACTTCATTTACTTCACCAACTTTTTCATATTCTTTGTCGGGGTGTATAAAGTATTTATTTGTTCTATCAATTAATTTATAAGGTGTGTCTTTATCAAACAAGGCTTGTCCTGCAGCATATGTAAATTTTGGTAAACTTATATCATTAAAATTTTCGCTATTACTGCCATTATAAATTAACAGAATGCCATCGTCTATTATCAAGGCGTAAGGTCCGGGCTCTACAAGTCTGCTATCAAAATAACCCATTCTTGGGTGCAATACAGAAATCATTTTTTTACTCTCCGAGTTTTCTGCAACTTCCCAGTTAATAAGATCTTCAGAGTAGGCCATAAAAATATTGGTGTCACCAAAATACATCCAGTATTTTCCATTAATTTTTTTTGCAACCATTTTATTGCCTTGTAATTCGCAGACTATAGCACCAGCTTTAGACCATGTGTTTTTATATTTTTCACTTTTTAAAACCAAACCATGTTTTTTCCATGTCATTAAATCTTTTGAAGAAGCTATGCTCAAGCGTGCTGTTTTCCCGTCGTACGATGTGTAAGTCATGAAATAATCGCCCGCATCGCTCTCAACAATTCTTGGGTCTTCAACACCGTCAAAATAACAAAAGTAACACTCTTCAGAATTTGTTTGTTCTGTCTTATCTTTTTTATAATTCCATTCATAAACTTTCATTGCGTCGGTGTCAGGGAAAAAAATGGGCTCAGGCATTTTTTTAAAATGTAAGCCGTCTTCACTAATCGCCATACCAATTCGCGAAGTTCCAAGAGAGTCTTGAGCTCTGTATAATAAATAGACTTTATTGTTTTTAACAATAGCCGTTGGGTTAAGCACATTGCGTTCTTCCCAATTAACTGCATTATTTGTAATAGGGTCTATAAATTTCAAATCTGGAGTCGGGCTTAAAATAGGGTTTAAACTATCTACTTTTTCAAAATATGGAAATGCCCAATTTTTAAAATCTTCGGATTGAGTTTTTATTTTAGCTTTGCACCCAAGAAATAAGAGTGCCAAAATCGCATATTGAAATAGTTTCATTACAGCAGAGGTTTGTTAGTTTAATCTATTTGTGAATCACGAAGTTAGATGATTTATAATACAAATTCAATTAATGAACCTCATAAAAACACTTCATAAAAAAAGCGCTTACAATTGTAAGCGCTTTTTTATGAACAAAACTATAGGTTAAGCTATATTTTAGCAGATTTAACAGTTTTAATAATTCTTCCAGCAATTTTGTATGGATCTCCATTAGAAGCTGGTCTTCTATCTTCTAACCAACCTTTCCAGCCTTTTTCTACTGCAATAATTGGAATACGAATAGAAGCTCCTCTATCTGAAACTCCCCATGAAAAATCTGTAATAGCAGCAGTTTCGTGTAAGCCAGTTAATCGTTGATCGTTAAATTCACCGTAAACAGCTATGTGCTCATCTACAACATCACGGAAAGATTCGCATATTGCAGCATAAACATCTTTATCTCCACAAGTTCTTAATATTGTATTTGAGAAGTTAGCGTGCATACCAGAACCATTCCAATCCATATCTTTTCCAAGTGGTTTTGGGTGGTAATCAATATAGTATCCGTATTTCTCAGTTAAACGGTCTAGTAAATATCTAGCAATCCATAATTCATCACCAGCCAATTTAGCACCTTTTGCGAACAATTGGAATTCCCATTGTCCAGAAGCAACCTCTTGGTTAATTCCTTCAAAGTTTAAGCCAGCATCAATACATAAATCTGCATGCTCTTCAACTAAATCTCTACCGTGTGTGTTTTTTCCTCCAACTGAACAATAGTACATTCCTTGTGGAGCAGGATAACCACCTACAGGAAAACCTAAAGGTAATTGTGTTTTAGTATCCATAATAAAGTATTCTTGCTCAAAACCAAACCAGAAATCATTATCATCGTCATCAATTGTAGCTCTACCATTTGATACGTGAGGCGTTCCATCAGCGTTTAAAACTTCAGTCATTACTAAGTATCCATTGATTCTGTCTGGATCTGGGTAAATAGCTACAGGTTTTAATAAACAGTCTGAAGACCCACCTTCAGCTTGTCTCGTTGAAGATCCGTCAAAAGACCAGTTATCTAATTCTTCTATTGTACCTTGAAAGTTTTCGTGCTCTTCTACCTTGGTTTTACTTCTCAAATTTTGAGTCGGATAATACCCATCTAACCAAAGGTATTCTAATTTAATTTTTGCCATAATGAATATATTATAATTGAAATATTAAAAATAATTACACAAATATAAATTTTTATGTTTTGACTATAAATTTAAAGGGGTGTTTTAATATTTCAATGCGTTATTTTTATTCATACCCTATTTTTTTAAGGTTTATTTTAAAAAAAGTATATTATTTTGTGTGATTACTGCAAAATTGTTAACAAGATTTTTAAGTTATTCTCTATATTTATTGAAGATAATTACTTTTGTAATTAATATTAAATCAATTTATTAAGAGGATGCCTACATTAAGATTTCATGCCATAAAAGAGTCCCTAGCATATAAGCCAATTTATATTGAAGAAACAGAAAGACGTTCCGATTTATTTGGCAAAAATGTCTTTAACGAACAGAAAATGCGTCAATATTTGACCAAAGATGCTTTTGAGGGGGTTATAAATGCAATTCAACACGGAAAAAAAATAGATAGAAAAATAGCAGATCAGGTAGCTTCATCAATGCGAGATTGGGCATTGTCGAAAGGTGTAACACATTACACGCATTGGTTTCAACCTTTAACAGGATCTACCGCTGAAAAACATGATGCCTTTTTTGAAACAATTGGTGATGGTTTGGCTATTGAAAAATTTGATGGCGCACAACTAGTACAGCAAGAACCTGACGCATCAAGTTTCCCTAGTGGTGGTATTAGAAATACTTTTGAAGCTAGAGGTTATACAGCTTGGGACCCTACTTCGCCAGCTTTTGTATACGAAACTACTTTGTGCATTCCAACCATATTTGTAGCCTATACTGGTGAAGCATTAGACTATAAAACACCCTTGTTAAGAGCATTACATGCTGTAGATGATGCGGCAACGTCAATTTGTAAATATTTTGATAAAAATGTAAAAAAGGTAACATCTTCATTAGGCTGGGAACAAGAATATTTTTTAATAGATAAGTTAATGGCTGCGAGTCGTCCAGATATTGCCTTAACCGGTCGAACATTATTAGGACACTCTTCTGCTAAAGGCCAACAATTAGACGATCATTATTTTGGATCTATTCCCAATAGAGCATTAAATTTTATGCGCGAATTGGAAAAAGAATGTATTGTTTTAGGTATTCCAGTTAAAACACGCCATAATGAGGTGGCTCCTAATCAATTTGAATTAGCACCAATTTATGAAGAAGCAAATTTAGCTGTAGATCATAATTCCTTGTTAATGGATATAATGGGACGCGTTGCTTCGCGTCATAATTTTAAAGTGCTTTTACACGAAAAACCATTTGCAGGAGTTAACGGTTCTGGAAAGCATAATAATTGGTCGCTTACCACAGATACTGGCGTAAATTTATTAGGTCCTGGAAAAACCCCAATGAGCAATTTACAATTCCTCACGTTTTTTATAAGTACTATTAAGGGTGTGCATAAACATGAAGCATTATTGCGAGCAACTATTGCTTCGGCAAGTAATGATCATCGACTAGGAGCTAATGAAGCGCCACCAGCAATAATGTCTATTTTTATTGGTGACCAATTAACCAAAGTATTAGAAGAATTAGAGGGAGTTACAAAAGGTAAGTTGTCACCTCAGGAAAAAACAGAATTAAAACTTAATGTGATTGGTAAAATCCCAGATGTTTTATTAGATAATACAGATAGAAACAGAACATCTCCCTTTGCATTTACCGGTAACAAATTTGAATTTAGAGCTGTTGGTTCAACTGCTAATTGTGGAAGCCCAATGACGGTTTTAAATACTATTGTAGCAAAACAACTAAAAGATTTTAAAGTTGAAGTCGACGCATTAATAGATGAAAAAGGTCTTAAAAAAGATGAGGCTATTTTTAATGTACTTCGTGAGTATATAAAGTCTTGTAAAGAAATTTTATTTGAAGGTAATGGATACGGTGATTCATGGGAAAAAGAAGCTAAGAAAAGAGGATTAAGTAATAATAAATCCACTCCTGAAGCATTAAAAGCTAGAGTGTCTAAACAGTCGATTGCTCTTTTTCAAGAAATGAAAGTGATGAGTAAAATAGAGACTGAAGCACGTTATGAAATTGAAATGGAATCTTATATCAAGCATGTTCAAATTGAAAGCCGCGTATTGGGTGATATTGCGCGAAATCATATTGTACCAACAGCAGTGAAGTACCAGAATATTTTAATTGAAAATGTAAGAGGACTAAAAGAGATTTTCGAAGAAAAATATAATGGTGTTTCAAAAGAACAAATTAGTTTAATAGAAGAAATTTCAAATCATATTGAAGCTATTAATTCCAAAGTAACAAAGATGATTGACGAGCGTAAAAAAGCGAATACCATGAGTGATTTAGAAAAGAAAGCGCTCAATTATTGTTTCAAGGTAAAGCCTATGTTTGATGAAATTCGTTATCATTGCGATAAACTAGAGCTTTTAGTTGATGACGAAATTTGGCCATTAACGAAGTACAGAGAGATGTTATTTACACGATAGTACTTAAAGTTTCTGAATTCTTGCCTTAAAATAAGGGATTTTTTGATTCAAAAAAGTAAATTTGCAGCACATTATTAGATTATGAGTCAAGAAGTATCTAAACGTTACGCGCAACGTGGTGTTTCGGCGTCCAAAGAGGATGTTCACAATGCAATAAAAAATATTGATAAAGGGCTTTTTCCAAAAGCGTTTTGCAAAATTGTTCCAGATTATTTAACAAATGATGACGATTATTGTCTAATAATGCACGCTGATGGCGCTGGTACAAAATCGTCTCTGGCATATATGTATTGGAAAGAAACAGGAGATATTTCTGTTTGGAAAGGAATCGCTCAAGATGCCTTAATAATGAATATAGACGATTTATTATGTGTGGGAGCTACAGATAATATTATGTTGTCTTCGACAATTGGTAGGAATAAAAATCTAATTTCTGGTGAAGTACTTTCTGCAATTATTAATGGAACGGAAGAATTACTGGAAGATTTAAAGTCATTTGGTGTAACTATTCATTCTACAGGTGGTGAAACTGCTGATGTTGGTGATTTAGTACGAACGATTATTGTTGATTCTACGGTAACAGCTAGAATGAAACGTAATGAGGTAATTGATAATGCAAACATACAAGCTGGAGATGTTATAGTTGGATTAGAAAGTTTCGGTCAAGCAACATACGAGAAAGAATATAATGGTGGTATGGGTAGTAACGGATTAACTTCCGCACGCCACGATGTATTTAGTAAATACCTTGCCGAAAATTACCCAGAAAGTTTTGACCCTTCAGTACCAGAAGAGTTAGTGTATTCAGGTGGTGTTAAATTAACCGATACAGTTGAAAACGCACCTATAGACGCTGGTAAATTAGTGTTGTCACCAACACGGACCTATGCACCAATTATAAAAGCAATTTTATCTCAATATAATAGTGATAGTATTCATGGTATGGTTCATTGCTCTGGAGGTGCTCAAACTAAAATTCTTCATTTTGTAGACGAGTTTCATATTATAAAAGATAATATGTTTCCTATTCCGCCTTTGTTCAAATTAATTCAGGAGCAATCAAAAACCGATTGGAAAGAAATGTACCAAGTGTTCAATTGTGGACATCGAATGGAGCTTTATGTTCCTAAAGCAGTAGCAGCCGATATTATATCGATTTCAAAATCTTTCAATGTAGACGCCAAAATTATAGGTAGGGTTGAAGCTTCAAAAACCAAAAAGCTAACAATAAAATCCGAGTACGGAGAGTTTAGTTATTAATTATTTTGTGTTTCATTCTATTGGAATAGTTTTTGATGAAAGATGAAGTTTTAAAATAACCTTACATAACAATGAAACATATTCAAGTAATCCTTATTTGTTTATTCTTTAATTTGAGTTTTGCACAACCAGATTCACTCTTTATAAAAGAAGATCCACTAAAATATACAGGGCCACAATGGACACAAAAGAACAAAGTTTCATTTGATTTAAGTGAGGTAGCCTTTGTAAACTGGAATGCTGGTGGTACCAATTCAATTTCTGGATTATTAGGATTAAAATCTAAACTCAATTATAAAGACAAATTTTTCGTGTGGAACAATAATGTAGAGTTTCGCTATGGCGTAAACAAGCAAGAAGCCAGAGAACTTAGAAAGACAGATGATTTAATCGAGCTAAACTCTAATATGGGTTACAAACCAGATAGTTTATCTAATTGGTTTTATTCAGCAAAATTAAACTTTAGAACGCAGCTAACCAATGGTTATAATTATCCAAATAAAGAGAATCCTATTTCAAGATTAATGGCTCCTGGATACTTGTTTTTTGGAGGAGGGATGGAGTATGGAAAACAAATAGATGAATTGTCTTTTTATTTTTCTCCTCTCACATTAAAAGCTACTTTCGTTTTTGACGAAGATCTAGCAAATTCTGGAGCGTTTGGCGTTACACCAGCAACTTTTGATGCACTTGGAAATATGATTACAAGAGGGGAACGCGTTCGTCACGAAGTAGGTGTTTTGATGACCAATAGTTACGAAATGGAAATTGTTGAAAATATAGGCTTAAAGCATCAGGTGAGCTTGTATTCCGATTATATAAATAATTTCGGCAATATCGACTTAGATTGGCGCGTCGATTTCGATTTTAAAGTCAATAGTTTTGTAAGAGCAACTTTAGGGTCTCATCTAAGATATGACGATGATGTAAAAACCCAAGTAAAAACAGAAATTGAAGGCGAATTTGATGAAGCAGGAGCAAAAATACAATGGAAGCAGTTTCTTGGCGTAGGTTTTGCGATGGATTTTTAAGATTTAAACAAATTCCATTAAGACTAAAAGAAATGGAATACTTAGCAGTAAATCAATAAAAAAGAAGATTGAAAATAATTTAAAAGCAGAAATACCAGCGTTCTTATAGAATAGCAATTTATGTCTTGCCTGCGTTTCATTTGTTAAATACCAGATAAAAATAACAAGAAAAAGTTTTACTAAAAACAATGGTAATAAGGTAAAGCCAATTACAGATAGAAATATATTCACTCCAAAAGACCAAATAACAAAAGGTCTATAAAACAGAAAGATTGATGATAACTGTTGCATAGTAACTTTATTAACGTCAAATACATCATATTATTTTTGATTTTCGTTTATTCTGGCTATCGGTAAGTCCTTAAAATTCATAAATTATCGTATTTTTGGTGACCAATTAAAAAAGGTAGATGTTAGAGAAATTGCAAATAGTAAAACAGCGTTTTGACGAGGTAAGTGATTTGATTATTCAACCTGATATCATCACAGACCAAAAGCGCTATGTTGAGCTTAATCGAGAATATAAAGATTTAAGAATTTTAATGGATAAGCGTGAGACTTATATTGAACTCACCAATAATTTAGCTGAAGCTGAAGAAATAATTGCCGACGGTAGTGATGCTGAAATGGTTGAAATGGCTAAAATGCAATATGATGAAGCTAAAGAAGGTATTCCAAAACTAGAGGATGAAATTAAAGTCCTTTTAATACCAAAGGACCCTGAAGATTCTAAAAATGCCGTTGTGGAGTTACGCGCAGGAACAGGCGGTGATGAAGCTAGTATTTTTGCAGGGGATTTATTTAGAATGTATACCAAATATTGTGAAGGCAGAGGCTGGAAAGTAGACACCGTAGATTTTAGTGAAGGGACTAATGGCGGTTTCAAAGAAATTCAATTTGAAGTTTCAGGTGATGATGTTTATGGTACTTTAAAATTTGAAGCGGGTGTGCATCGTGTACAGCGTGTTCCTCAAACTGAAACTCAAGGGCGTGTGCATACCAGTGCAGCAACCGTAATGGTGTTTCCTGAAGCTGAAGAGTTTGATGTGGAAATCAATCCGAAAGATGTAAGAATCGATTTTTTCTGTTCTTCTGGTCCTGGTGGTCAGTCTGTAAATACGACCTATTCGGCGGTACGTTTAACACATATACCTACTGGTTTAGTTGCACAATGTCAAGATCAGAAATCGCAACATAAAAATAAAGAGAAAGCTTTTAAAGTATTACGCTCACGTTTGTACGATTTAGAATTAGCTAAAAAGATGGAAGAGGATGCTGCTCTTAGAGGAACTATGGTAACTTCAGGAGATAGAAGCGCTAAAATTAGAACGTACAATTACCCACAAGGTCGTGTTACAGATCATAGAATAGGATTAACCCTTTACGATTTAGGTAATATTATAAATGGTGATATTCAAAAAATAATAGACGAATTACAGTTAGCCGAAAACACTGAGAAGTTAAAAGCTAATGATGATGTTATTTAAAATATACTAAGTGACAACAGAACAACTAATCAGTCAAATTAAAAAAAAGAAATCCTTCCTATGTATAGGATTGGATGTCGATTTAAATAAAATACCTAAACATCTTTTAAATGAGGAAGACCCTATTTTCGCATTTAATAAAGCAATTATAGATGCAACGAATCATTTATGTGTAGCGTATAAGCCTAATACGGCATTTTATGAAGCCTATGGAATTAAAGGATGGCAAGCTTTAGAGAAAACCATTAATTACTTAAATGAAAATCATCCAGAGGTTTTTACCATTGCCGATGCAAAACGTGGGGACATAGGAAATACAAGTACCATGTATGCAAAAGCTTTTTTTGAAGACTTAGCATTCGATTCTGTAACCGTTGCACCTTATATGGGTAAAGATTCAGTAGAACCTTTTTTAGCTTTTGAAAATAAACATACTATTTTGTTGGCGTTGACTTCGAATCAAGGAGCTTTCGATTTTCAAACTAAAACACTTGAAAACCAAGAACTATATAAAGAAGTTTTAGAGGTTTCGAAAGAGTGGGAAGGGGCTGAAAATTTAATGTATGTTGTTGGTGCTACCAAAGCGGAATACTTAGCAGACATTAGACAAATTATTCCAGATAACTTTTTATTAGTTCCTGGGGTAGGTGCACAAGGGGGTAATTTACAAGATGTATGTAAATACGGAATGACTTCAAATATTGGATTACTTATAAATTCTTCGAGAGGTATTATTTATGCATCCAAGAAAAAAGATTTTGCCCAAGCTGCAGCCCTAAAAGCTGAATTACTCCAAAACGAGATGGAAGTGATTTTGAATAGTAAATAATCTTAATTTTTGTCATTCCTACGAAAGCAGGAATCCATTATGGAACTAATAGACCAGTTAAATAGAACTATTCATTTTAAAGAAATACCAAAACGCATTATTTCATTAGTACCTAGTCAAACCGAATTATTATGCGATTTAGGTTTGGAAGCTAGTTTAGTTGGTTTTACCAAATTCTGTGTGCATCCGCATCATATTAAAGCCAGTGTTGCAGTTGTTGGTGGTACTAAACAAATTCATTTAGATAAAATTAGGGCATTACAGCCTGATATTATTCTTTGTAATAAAGAGGAAAACACCAAAGACATTGTCGAGGCATGCGAACAAATTTGTGAAGTTCATGTTTCTGATGTTATTACATTAGATGATAGTTTTGAGCTTATATATCAATATGGAAACCTTTTTGAAAGACAAAAAGAAGTATCGGTGTTAATTGAATTAATTAAAAAAGAAGCTCATGAATTTCAAAATTTTATTTATAATGAGTCAACTTTAAAGGTGGCTTATTTCATTTGGAAAAATCCTTGGATGGTCGCGGCAAATAATACGTTTATCAATTATTTACTTCAATTAAATAGATTTGAAAATGTATTTGGAAACGAAGATCGCTATCCTGAAATTGAATTGCCTAAGCAAAAGACCAATACAAAAATTGAATTAGTCTTACTATCATCAGAACCTTTTCCTTTTAAGGACGCTCATAAAAAAGAATTACAAACATACTATCCTAATGCCAAAATTATTTTGGTAGATGGGGAGATGTTCTCCTGGTATGGCTCAAGACTTGTTAAAGCCTTTCAGTATTTTAAAAAGTTGCGTTTAACTCTTCAGGATACTCAACCTTGCTAACGTCATCAACAAAATTTGAAATCTTGTTTTCTAATTCTTTTAAGCTTAGCAGCTTGTTTAAGTTGGGCTTTATTTTTCCAACTTTGCAAAAATGTGTTTCCATAACTTATTCTTTATACTATAAAGTACGGGTGTTTATGTAATTTGGATGTAAAGGAAATGTTAAAGAATTGATAATTATTACACTAGCTGTGATTGTCCTCTTTCTAGGTATTTTAACTTGTTAAGTTTATTTAAGAGTTTTATGGCTTTATATTCGGAGAAATCACTTAATGCAGAATCCGTTTGTCTAAAATTATAGGCTTGCTCTATTAGCAATCTATATTGCTCATAGAGTTTAACTCGATTATCTTTTATAGTTTCAATTCTACTCATTTTAAGTGCTGAATAACAAGTACTTAAATATACATTATTTATTTAATATTAAAAAATGTTAAGGAGATACATTTACAGTATGATTTTGAATAATAATATTTTGTTAATGTTACTTGTTGAATACAAAGCATTTAATAAATTTAAATACTAACTAAACTATATACTTATGAAACGTGTCTTAATTCTTGTCTTAGTGTTTACGGTGTCAATTGGTATAAATGCTCAGGAGGATAATTGTAAATGTTGTACCGAGAAAAATAGCGAATTCGATTTTTGGATTGGATCTTGGAATGTTACTGACCAAAAAGGGAATTTGGCAGGAACAAGTGTTATTGATAAAATACAAGGCAATTGTATTTTACGTGAAAATTGGAAAAGTGCTACAAGTGGTTATACGGGTATGAGCACAAATTTTTATAATAATAAAAAAGAACAGTGGGAGCAGATGTGGTTAGATAATCAGGGAGGAAGTATACATTTAAATGGAAATAGAGTAGGTAATCAAATGATTTTAAAAACCGATGAGGTTTTAAATAAAGAAGGAAAACCTTTTGTGAATAGAATTACTTGGACTTTTAATGATGATGGAACTGTGCGACAGATTTGGGAAACAATAACAGATGGAGAAGTTGTTGTTGCGTTTAATGGATTGTATAAAAAAACCGAATAAAAATATTCGGTTTTTGATATATCATATGTTTTAGTGTTTAATCCTGCAAAGCAAATACCTTTCTCAATAAATCTGTAGTTCTAGAAGATATTTTATTGCGGATTTCTTTTTCTTCTACCGCTATCATGGTATATACGCCTTGTAAAGCTTCACCAGTAACATAATCTGTTAAGTCTGGATTTACATCTGATGTGAATGGTAAATTGTTGTACTTGTTTATAAGATTGTTCCAAATATCATCCGCTCCAACTTTGCTAAAAGAGTTTTTTATAACAGGATTAAATTTAGCGTATAAAGCTGTTTCGGTTTTTGAGGTTAAATATTGTGTAGCAGCATTATCTTGACCCAGTAAGATGTTTTTTGCATCAGCAAACGTAATTCCTTTAACTGCATCAACAAAAATTGGCGTTGCTTCTTTAACGGCATCTTCAGCAGCTCTATTAAGTACTTTTAAGCCCTCATCTGCTAATTTGCTAAGTCCAATGTCGCGTAGTGCTTTGTCAACTTTACGCAACTCTTCTGGTAATAAAATCTTAACCAATTCATTTTTAAAAAAACCATCGGTTTGGGTGAGTTTGGTCACTTGTTTGTCAATACCAAAATCTAAGGCTTGTCTTAAACCTGATTCTATTTCGGCGTTTCCTAAAGTGCCTCCTTGAGGTAATTGATTAACAACTTCTTGTAATTCTGCACAGGCAGTAAGATTAAATATTAAGATGAATGCTAAAAATTTTCGAATCATGATTTTGGGTTTTGTGTATTTAACAAATATAAGTGTTATGGTTTGGATTTCATATTATAAAAAAACATCATGTGTTAATAATTGAGACACCAGAAAAGAAATTAGTCACTTGTAATAGTTTGCTTTTATGAAAAATGACATTAATTTTCAGAAAACACTATTTTAGCATAATAATTGTTATATGCTTATCAGTAGTTTAATGTTTACCAAATCTTAAATTAATAATGAACTTAAAGAAAATAGCTCTTTGTTTTACGCTTCTATTAGTTCCGACACTTTTTTTCGGACAGATAAAAGTTTCAGAACATATTCAAGATTCTCAGATAGCAAAAGATACTGATAATTCATTGTATTTTGTTGAGTTCTGGGCTACTTGGTGCAAACCATGTATACATGTATCTAAGTATTTAGAGTCTTTACAGAGTCAATATCCAAATGATTTTTATGTGCTTTCACTTACTCAAGAAAACGCCGATGTTGTAAAACGTTTTATGAAAAAACATAAAATGAATTTAGCTGTAGCCATAGATTTTGAAGGAGAAACATTTAAAAGCTATAATATACAAAGTCTACCTCAAGGCATTTTATTTAACGCTAATGGAAAGAAACTTTGGGAAGGTCATCCAGCGGATTTCAAAAACTATCACATACAGAGGTTTTTAAACAACAACAGCAAGAAAATTTCTAAGGAGAAAATGTTTAAACTGAATTCCTATGTAAAGGAAGTTGTAAAAGTAAAGGAAACTCCCAAAAAGGATTTTAGTATTACCAAATTACAATCAACAGAGCAGACTAATGAGTTTCAAATTATTAAGCATCCTAATTATTTAGAGTTGAAAGGTAATCTACAAGATATTCTAGCATATTCATTTAATGTGTATCGAAATCAAATAAAGGTACCTTCAGAATTGAATAATTTTTATCAGGTACAATTTAATATAGATTCTTCAGCCTATTCCAATAAATCGAACACGATTTTAGATGCTTTGAGTTTAGACCAAGTAAGTTATGATATTGCTGGAGAAGCACTCGTATTTGACTTTAAATCTCCTAGGTTCTGGAATACTAATCAAATAGATTGGGGGACAGAAACGCCACATTTTTTAATTGGAGATTCAGAAATCCAAGCCGATAATGTGTCACTACAAGACGTTAGTTACAGATTGGCTAATTTGTTAAATACACCTATAGTAATTCAAAATACTCAGTTTGTAACAGAATTACATGATTGGCAAATACACTATAAATATTTCGATCTAATGGTTTCTAATATGAGTGATAATTATGGGATAACTATAGCTAAGAAAAATGTTAGTTACCCACAGTATGAAATAAAAAAAAGGACGCCCTAAGAGAAGGACGTCCAATTAACAAACTACTAAACAAAATTCAGTTAACCCTCACAGTTTAGTTTCCTATAACTCTAAATTCTGTTCTTCTATTTTTTTGATGCTCTGCTTCAGAACATTCAACACCATTTGCACAACGGTTTACTAATCTAGACTCACCATATCCTTTAGCAGATAATCTACTTCTAGAAATACCTTTAGATACTAGGTAGTTTACAACAGAGTTAGCACGTTGCTGTGATAAAGACATATTGTAATCATCATTACCTCTTGAATCTGTATGAGACATTAATTCAATGCTTACAGGCTTGCTGTTAAGTAATGGTAACAAAGTTTCATCAATTATCTTTTTAGATGCTGGCGTAATTCTAGCACTAGCCAATTCATAAAATATTGGTAAAACATTTGCGTTTAAAAGCCCACAATCAACTTCTTCCCAAGTAGTAATACCACCTTTTTTAGCTAAAACAGTTCTTGTTACCGATTTAGATTTCGATGGTACAGTTACGCTTCTTGTAGTTGCAGGGTTTGCTACAACTTGACGTTTGATAGTTGTGTATTCTGCTGGAATTTCTATCTCATCCATTCTAGCTGGTGTTTTAATAACACGTTTTTTGTATGCTGTAGGCACTTCTGGTACTGGAATATTGCTAGTACCAGCATCATTAGCTAAAGTAGTAAAGCTTACATCTCTAAATTGCGCTGGATACTCAACAAAACATGCAACAACACAATCTTCTTTATTCGGTGAATCGCAAGTAGTTTCTTTGTATTCCCAACCAGATGTTTTAGGATATACTTCAAAAGTTCTAGAGTCAGAACCAAAAGTTGCAGGATTAATGCTTAAATCTGTTCTTCCTTCTTTTTTAATGTAAGGAACTTCAATAGTTTCGTAAGTTGCTGGTACATATACGAACTTTTTAGAAGCTTCTTTTACTAAAACACGTTCTTCAACAGTTCTATAGGTTGCAGGTACTACTTCTAACTTCGTATATGCCGGATAAACTTCAATAGTTTCTTCAACATCTTTAAACTCATCTTTAGTAATACATTTTACATAGCATTTACCTAGATCAGGATTTGCGGGTAAGTCTTGGGCTTGTGAGAAGCCGATGCCTAACAAAAAAGCTAAGCATAATAATAAATTTGTTTTCATAAATTAATAATTAAGTTAATGGTTATATTTTTTCCACAACTTTATGACACTAGGAAAATTTTTAGGTCACAATTAATTTTATAAAAACAATTATAATTTAGTATTTGTTAATTGTTAATTAGGTTAAGAAAAAATAACAGTTTTGTTATTGTAGGTCATCACTTTTCTATTGGTATGAAGTTTGACGGCATTTGCTAAAACAATTTTTTCTAGGTCACGTCCTTTAGCAATTAAATCTTCGATAGAGTAGGTATGTGAAACATGTGCAACATCTTGTTCAATGATTGGACCAGCATCAAGCTCTTCTGTAACATAGTGGCTGGTAGCTCCTATGATTTTTACACCACGTTTGTAAGCCGAATGATAAGGCTTAGCGCCAACAAAAGCAGGTAAAAATGAATGATGGATATTAATTATTTTATTTGGATACTCGCTAATTAATTTGCTAGATATAATTTGCATGTATCGTGCTAAAACAATAAAATCTATTTTGTGTTCTTTTAAAAGAGCTAATTGTTTTTCTTCCGCAATTTCTTTCGTGTCTTTTGTTACGGGAATATGATAAAACGGAATTTTAAAATTATCTGCAATCGATTTTAAATCATTATGATTACTTATAATAAAGGGGATTTCTAAATTAAGTTCACCAGAATTATAGCGACCAAGTAAATCGTATAAACAATGGTCGTATTTAGAAATAAATAGAGCCATCTTCGGTTTTTTCTTAGAAGAATAAATACGCCATTTCATTTCAAACTTTTCAGCTAAAATAATTTTAAAGGTATCTTTAAAATCTTCGGTAGAGAAATCATCAGAAATAAACTCACTTTCTAAGCGCATGAAAAAAACATCTTGCTCTCTATCTACATGCTGATCTAGATAAACAATATTGCCTCCTTTTTCAGCAACAAAATTAGTTACCGACGCAATAATATTTGGTTTATCTTTACAATGAATGAGTATGGTTATTTTATTCATTTAATTCTGAATTATTTAGCGCATAAAATTAATCTAAAAACTTAGATGATTTTTCATTTGGTTTAATTTTAGATATTCGGTTGTAAATACATGTATTTTTTGAATATTTCGTAAATTGCAGCACTTAAAAACAACTTTTGTTACGAATGATACAACAAACACCTTATAAACCAAAATTTAAAGTTCGAATAGTTACTGCAGCGTCGTTATTTGATGGTCATGATGCTTCCATAAATATTATGAGACGAATTATTCAAGCTACTGGTGTTGAGGTAATTCATTTAGGACATGATAGAAGTGTTGAAGAGGTTGTAAATACCGCAATTCAAGAAGATGTTAATGCTATATGTTTAACTTCATATCAAGGTGGGCATAACGAATATTTTAAATATATGTTTGATCTTCTAAAGGAAAGAAATTCAGAGCATATTAAGATTTTTGGCGGTGGTGGTGGTGTCATATTACCATCAGAGATTAAGGATTTAATGGATTATGGAATTTCTAGAATTTATTCGCCCGATGATGGTCGCGAAATGGGTCTTCAAGGTATGATTAATGATCTGGTAGAAAAATCAGATTTTGCCATAGGCGATCAACTTAATGTTGAATTGGAAGCGTTGAAGAGAAAAAATCCAAAATCTATAGCTAGAGTGATTTCATCAGCTGAAAATTTTCCTGATGTTGCTAAAGAAATTTTAGATAGAATTCACCTAAAAAATAAAGATTCTAAGACACCTGTTCTTGGAATTACAGGAACTGGAGGCGCTGGCAAATCTAGTTTGGTAGATGAGTTGGTAAGACGTTTTTTAATTGATTTTCCTGAGAAAACAGTAGGAATAGTATCTGTAGATCCTTCTAAAAGAAAAACAGGAGGTGCTTTGTTGGGTGATAGAATTCGAATGAATGCTATTAACAATTCACGTGTTTACATGCGTAGTTTAGCAACACGTCAATCTAATTTAGCACTTTCTAAATATGTAAACGAAGCTGTAGAAGTTTTAAAAGCAGCTGAGTATGATTTGATTATTTTAGAAACTTCTGGTATTGGACAAAGTGATACAGAAATCATTGAGCATTCTAATGTATCACTTTATGTTATGACACCAGAATTTGGTGCAGCAACCCAGCTAGAAAAAATTGATATGCTCGATTTTGCAGATTTGGTTGCTATAAATAAATTCGATAAACGTGGATCTCTAGATGCGTTACGAGATGTTAAAAAACAATACATGCGTAATAATAATCTTTGGGATATACCTCAAGAGGATTTACCAGTTTTTGGGACTATTGCTTCACAATTTAACGATCCAGGAATGAATACGTTATACAAAGCGGTTATGGATAAGTTGGTTGAAAAAGCGAATGCAGATTTAAAATCTACTTTTTCGATTTCAAATGAAATGAGCGAAAAGATTTTTGTTATTCCACCTTCAAGAACACGCTATTTATCTGAAATTTCAGAGAGTAACAGAGCTTATGATATGAAGGTTATTGAGCAAACTGAGGTTACCCAAAAGCTTTATGGAATTTATAAGACTATTTGTTCGGTTGCTGTGATTCCGAGCGAAAGTGAGAAATCTTATTTAAACAAGTTTGGTATTAATCAAGAAGAGATTCTTCACTCTATTCAGAATGACAATAAAGATTTTGTAAAACTTCTTATGGCAGAATTCGATCGTGTAAAGCTAAATCTAGATCCTCATAATTGGGAAATTATAATAAGTTGGATTGATAAAGTTAATAGATATAAAAACCCAATTTATACATTTAAAGTACGAGGCAAAGAAATTAAAATTGAAACCCATACCGAATCCTTATCACATAGCCAGATTCCTAAAGTGGCATTGCCAAAATATGAAGCTTGGGGAGATATTTTAAAATGGTGTTTACAAGAAAATGTACCAGGAGAGTTCCCGTATACCTCTGGTTTATATCCGTTTAAGAGAACAGGAGAAGATCCAGCGAGAATGTTTGCAGGAGAAGGTGGGCCAGAACGAACTAACAAGCGTTTTCATTATGTGAGTATGGGCTTGCCTGCAAAACGTTTATCTACTGCTTTCGATAGTGTTACACTTTATGGCAATGACCCAGATTATAGGCCAGATATTTATGGAAAAATAGGAAATGCAGGTGTGTCTATTTGTTGTTTAGATGATGCAAAAAAATTATATTCTGGTTTTAATTTAGCTAATGTATTGACCTCTGTTAGCATGACAATAAATGGTCCTGCACCAATGCTTCTAGGTTTTTTCATGAATGCTGCTATAGACCAACAATGTGAAATTTATATCAAAGATAATGGTCTGGAAAAAGAAGTTGAAGAAAAAATATCTAAGCTTTATAAGGAGAAAGAACGGCCAAAGTATAATGGAAAACTACCTGAAGGAAACAATGGTCTTGGTTTAATGCTTTTAGGCGTAACGGGAGATCAAGTTTTATCTAGCAGTATTTATACAGAAATAAAAAAGAATACTATAGCTCAAGTAAGAGGTACGGTGCAGGCAGATATACTAAAAGAAGATCAAGCACAAAATACCTGTATTTTTTCTACAGAATTTGCCTTGCGATTGATGGGTGATGTTCAAGAATATTTTATCGAAAATAACGTACGAAATTTTTATTCGGTATCTATTTCTGGGTATCATATTGCTGAAGCAGGTGCTAACCCAATTACACAGCTAGCATTAACGCTTTCCAACGGATTTACTTATGTGGAGTACTACCTTTCTAGAGGAATGGATATTAATAAATTCGGTCCAAATTTATCTTTCTTTTTTTCAAACGGAATCGACCCCGAATATGCTGTTATTGGTCGTGTAGCTCGTAAAATTTGGGCTAAAGCTATGAAGCATAAATATGGAGCCAATGCCAGAGCACAAATGTTGAAGTATCATATTCAAACATCTGGAAGAAGTTTGCATGCACAAGAAATTGATTTTAATGATATAAGAACCACGCTTCAAGCACTTTATGCTATTTATGATAATTGCAATTCTTTGCATACTAATGCCTACGATGAGGCTATTACGACACCAACTGAAGAGTCTGTGCGTAGGGCTATGGCAATTCAATTAATTATCAATAAAGAATTAGGATTAGCTAAAAATGAAAACCCAATTCAAGGATCTTTTATTATTGAAGAACTAACCGATTTAGTTGAGGATGCGGTTCTATTAGAATTCGATAGAATTACAGAAAGAGGAGGTGTGTTAGGAGCTATGGAAACTATGTATCAACGTAGTAAAATACAGGAAGAGAGCTTATATTATGAGACATTAAAGCATAATGGCAAATTTCCAATTATAGGCGTAAATACTTTTTTAAGCAGCAAGGGCTCTCCAACTATTTTACCTGCTGAAGTAATTAGAGCAACAGAAGAAGAAAAGGAATCTCAAATAAAGACTTTAGAAAATCTACATAAAGTAAATGAAACGGATGAATTGTTGAAAGAACTTCAGCTAAAAGCAGTAAACAATGAAAATATTTTTGAGGCCTTAATGGAGGTTTGTAAGGTTTGCTCATTGGGTCAAATAACGAATGCACTGTTTGAAGTTGGAGGTCAGTATCGCAGAAATATGTAAGCAGAAAACCACTCTTTTTCCAAAAAGTACTTGAATTTCTTTTGCTGAGCGTTGCCGAAGTATCTCAGAGAGCAACTCTTTGTTTTTTTTTTTTGAAAAAACACTTTTTTATTGTGTGTCTTTTGAATAAAAATCATGTTGAACGCAACTATTTGAATAAAAACGCATCTTAAAACAGAATTGAATTTATTTTAAATGAAAAAGTTAATAGTCATAGTGGTATTGATTTTACTTAATTGTTCATCAGATTATAGGAAACCACCAATCGAAAATGAAGATCTTTTAGGTAAATGGAGAATCATTGAGCAACTAATGGATCCAGGAGACGGTAGCGGGACGTTCCAACCAGTAATAAGTGATAGAACTTTTGAGTTTTTTAGTAATGGTACTGTAACCGTAAATGAGGTCATGTGCTTTATGAGTGGTGAACCTAGTGAGATGTCTTCTGGAATTTACGAAATAACAGGCGGCACAAATGTTGACGTGCAATTTGAAGGAACAATTTCTCCTAACAATTGTGATTTTGAAGAAATGCGAATTGGCTTCAATCTATCATTAGATGGACATTTGATTCTGTGGTATTTGTGTTTTGAAGGCTGTGGTGAAAAGTATGAAAAAATAAGCTAGTGATTACTACAAAGTCATCATCCAAGAGCTTTGAAGCTTTTTGAATTTATTTAATTCTTTACGCAAAATAGGCAGAAAATCTTTTCCGTTGCTATTCGAACGCTCTAAGCGGTAAGAATTTTTATAGAGCAAATTTGTTAACCTTTTTAGAGAAGCAATATGTTTATATTTTCTTTCAGAATGACGTTCTAATTCAGCATTAAGAATTTCTGGTGCTAAAGAAACTGATTGTTGCACAATATCTCCAGAAAAATAAATATCTGAATCCTCGGAACCATCATCTTTTAGATAAGACAAATCGTGATTTAAATAGCCCGAAATGTTTTGCGAAAGCGCGAAAATCTCTAGAGCTTGTTTATAAATCGGTAATTCCGATAGATTTAATGGGGTATTAGTTGACATAATTCATTTTTCAATAAGGAATTACCCAAAATTAGTAACAAGATTTCATACACTACTTTAGATATTAATGTAAATAGCTATATTTGCTTTAATATTTAATTTATTTAAGTTAAAATTCTTTCAAATGAGTTTAGATGTGCTTAACACGAAGATTTTAAAGTGTTTACAAGGAAACGCGCGTCTTTCTAATGCTGAAATAGGAAGGCAGGTTGGTATAAGTTCGCCAGCCGTTTCAGAGCGCATTAAAAAGATGGAGGATTTAGGTATTATTGAAGGTTATAAAACTATTGTATCTCCTTTTGAAATAGGTTATCAATTAAAAGCAATTATTACCCTTCGCGCTTTTATGGGGAAGCTAAAGCCTTTTTTAGAAAAGGTAAAAACATATGATGAAGTTATAAATTGCTACCGTATTACAGGTGATGAAAATATTGTTATGGAAGTTGTTCTGAAAAATCAAAATCATCTTGAAGCTTTTATCGATCAGCTTATAAGTTATGGTGAATCAAAAACACAAATTGTATTATCTAGGGTCATTAAACAAAAGGAAGTAATCCCTATTAAATAAATTATTGTTTATTAATAACTAGATGAGGTACTTCATCTAATTCCCAATCAATTACTAAACCACCAGCTAAAGACTGTGCAACTTCTTTGCCATATAAATACTCGGATAAATAAAGTGCAGCTTCAAAACTTTTTGCACCTCCTGCAGATGTGATATACTTACCATCATGAACAAATAAGACATCTTTTCTAATATCTAATTTTGGAAACATACTTCGCATTTTGTTAATATCGCTAGGAAATGTCGTAGAAACAGAATTATTTAATAAACCTGCTTTTGCTAAAACAAAAGCACCATCGCAATGTGAAGTAATAAATTTGGCATTAGTATTCACTTCTTTTACAAAGTTAATCATGGCTCCGTCTTCTAAATCTGAGTCCAAATGATGTTCTGCACTAGGTACAACAAGAATATCAATTTTTGGAAGAGAATCTGTCACATAATTGAAATCGGGTAAAATACGCATGCCTTCAAACGTAGTAATAGCATTATCAGTATTTGCAACAGTAAACACATTCATGGCTTTAATACTATCTCTAAAAATGGTATGTTGAAAAATATCATAGGGAGCAGTGAGTTCTGTATTATAAACACCGTCCATAATTAAAAAAGCAACATTATAACGATTTGGTCCTAACTTTGGAAACGATTTTTTTACGGTTTGCTCAAGTTGTTCAAATTTCTTTTTGCTATCATTTTTCACAAAATGATTACACCCAAAAAAAGCACCAACAATTAATAATGATATTAAATATTTCATAATTTAATTTACACGCCAAGGCGGATTTTTTCTGTTTTTTCCAGCATGATATAGAATAATGAGGTTTCCATCCAAGTCTTTTAATCGTGCTTCACGCCATAACCAAGGTCTATCTTCTGGGAGTTCTGTAAAAACGATTCCTTTTTGTTGAAGTTCTTCAACAAGAGTATCTAAATTATCATTTTCAAAGTAAATACTTATACCAGAATTTTCAGGTATTGCCTCTACTTTATGAATAGAAAATGTGCTGTCCCCAACTGGACATTGGAATCTTACATACCCTGGGGTTGCATCAACAATAAGATGCAAACCCAGAGTTTTATAAAACTCTGTTGACTTTGCAACATCTAATGACGGAATTGTTATCTGGTTTAAATCCATAAAATCTCTTTTTCTTTTTCTTTATCTTTATCTTTTACTTTTTGCTTTTTCTTAATATTTAAATACTGACTTAAAATAAATAATAAAAATACACAAAGTGCTGCAAGTATTGTAACAATATACCAAGTGTTATTAAACCCTAGATTATCTACCATTCGCATACCAGCGTTATGTCCAAAGATATGCGCTATAGAAAATGAAATAGAATAAAGAGCCATATATTCTCCCTGATTCCCTTTTTTCGCTCTATCCATTGCAAAAGCATTTGAAAACGGAAAAGCGATCATTTCACCAAAAGTCATTAAGAGCATACCAATTACTAAAACACCTGCCCAATTAGACATGTTTAATATTAAAAAACTTAAACCAGTTAAAATAGCGCCAAAAAGCATTAATCCGGATTTTGTAAAGGTGGTATTTTCTAACCATTTTATTAATGGCATTTCTAATGCAAAAATGATAAATCCATTCATACCTAAAAGTATGCCTATTTCAAATTCGGTTAATGCATGTGCATCTTTATAATACAATGGCATGGTAGAAAAATATTGCAGAAATACAATTCCGAAAAGCACCATAGCAACTAGAAAAATTAAAAATGCTTTATCTCCATAAGCCGATTTAGGATTTTCAGTTTTAACATTATCTAAAGTTTTAGTCGTTTTCGGGTTTAAAACATTAATAAGCACCAAAGTAGCAGCGATACAAGTAATGCCATCAACCCAAAATAAACCACCGTAGCTTAGCGTGGTAATAATAATACCACCTATAGCTGGTCCTGCAGAAAAACCAAGATTTATGGCTAATCTAATTAGCGTCACAGATCGTGTTTTATTCTCTGGTTTACTGTAGGCACTTAACGCTACGAACATAGCAGGACGAAACATATCTGCAACTAACATTACCAGAAATATACCAAAGCAAAATCCAGAAAAAGTTGTTAAAAATTGTAAAGCTATAAATAAGATTCCTGTTCCTAACAGGCTATAAACCATCACTTTGTAATAGCCTATTTTGTCGGTTAGTTTACCACCTAGCCATGAACCACCAACGGAACCTAAACCAAAAGCGCTCATTACCCAACCTACATCACTAAAAGAGAAATTTAGACTTTCTCTTAGGTACAGCGACAAAAAAGGAATTACCATGGTACCAGCTCTATTTATAAGTGTTATTAGAGATAGCCACCATACTTCTTGCGATAGGCCTTTAAATGTGTTTAAGTAATTATTGAGTAAAGTTTTCATTAGTTCTAATTGTTCAAGTTTCTGTTTTCATCTATTGGTTTTAATTAAGTCGAGAATGGACTAAAAATAAAAAGTCCGACTGTGAAGTCGGACTTTTTAATATTGTAATATTTTATATTCATATCACCACAATATATCATAAGCCCAACTACTTGTTTTTAAACAAGAGGTCCATTGCTTTCTATAAATTGTGACGTTACTAAGCATTTTTATTTCTTTTGAAAGGTCAAAGCTATGTAAAATTTTCTTAAGTTGTATTTTTGAAATCAAATTATTTTAAAATGAAATTTGCAATATCTGTTTTTATATCAATTATTTGTTTCACAAGTTGCGCTCAAAAAAAAAGACCACTAGTAGGTGAAACTGCTTTTCAAAAAGAACAGAACGCCATGTTTAAAGATGCCAGTAAATCACCGTTAAAAGATAAAGATCGTAAGATGTTTGAAGGGCTGGAATTTTTTAAGTTTGATTCTACATACGTTGTTGAAGCTAGTTTTAAAAGAACACCAAATGAAGCAGCTTTTAAAATGAAGACCACTACAGATAGACAACCTATTTATGTGAAATATGGTGAACTTAATTTTAATTTAAAGGGTGAGAATTTCACATTGAATATATATCAAAATCAAGCTTTGATTGCAAAAGAAGGCTATGAAGACTATCTGTTTCTACCTTTTTTAGACGAAACAAATGGACTAGAAAGTTACGGTGGTGGGCGTTATATTGATTCTCAAATTCCAGATGGTGATACGATGGTTCTTGATTTTAATCAAGCCTATAACCCTTATTGCGCCTATAATGATAAATACTCTTGCCCTATTGTACCAAGGAAGAATTATTTAAAGATTAGAGTAGAAGCAGGAGTGAAGGCTTTTGGGAAGCATTGATTGAAGTTAATTAATATTTTTACAAAATCGAGCCTCATTTCACCAAAAACATCCCTAAAAAAACAGCTAAAAAACCAACGACAAAACTTCCTATAGTGTACAATGCAAAGCTTGTGAAATCGCCAGATTTTAAAAACATATGGTTCTCGTAAGCAAAGGTTGAAAAAGTTGTGAAACCACCACAAAAACCTGTCGCTAGCAATAATGTTTGACTTTGGGATAAGGAATTATTTTTTGCCGCTAGACCTAAAATAATACCAATAAGTAAACTTCCTAAAATATTAGCGGCGAAGGTTCCATAAGGAATGCCAGTTTCGGTACTATTTAAATATTTCCCGACAATAAAACGTAAAACACTACCAAAGCCACCACCAACAAATACTAATAATAATTGCTTCATACTATTTTATAGCGATATAAATTTCGGTAAGCCAATCAGCAGGGTTTGGGTTGCTCATTGGGTCGTTAAGATACGCTTCAAGCATTGGTCCATTTTCGGCAAATTCTAATCCATTATCTGGAATATATTTCATCACTGTTTCCCAAGCTTCTTTTAAGTTTTCGTAGTTTCCTTTGAGTGTTGTTTTAACTGCTTTAAAAGGTTCTAATTGTCCTGTTAATATCTCACTATCTGTAGTAATAACTTTTTCGGTAGTTGGTACACAAGCTGAAAACATGACGGCATTATTAGCTTCATCCCATTTATGGTAATGTGTAAAAGGGGCACCAGCCATTTTTATATTATTATCCATAGCATATAGGCCAACTTTTGGCATTAGTTCTTGCATTTTACTTGCTAACTCAGAAATTTTACACGAGGTTGTGGTGTATAAATAATAGCCGCCGCCATGTTGTGTGATTCCATTTACTTCAACACGATATTCTTTCATATCAGCAACTAAAAGACTCTCTAATTTTTCTAGTCCACGTTCAAAATCTGGACCAACCTGCTCGTCCATACTTCCTGTAAATGCGGTATAGACTTTAAAGCCAAATGGTAAATCTTTACCTTTCATATTCCAAGTGACTTCAGTAGAACCATCTTCATTAGGGTTAAAAGTCCAATTTATTTCGGAAGGAGGGAAATCTGCAAATTGCATCTTTTGAGTAATTGTTTTATTTTCTTCAGAAGCGATAGTTTTCATAGTACCTGTACCGTCTTTGTCTTCCCATGTATAAGAGCCTTCTATACCATTAGTTTGCTCGCTTAATGTGATGACAGTACTGGGTTCTTTTTCAACCCATGGCGACCATGCTTCCCAGTTTTTAAAATCAATTATATTATTATAAGCTACCGAGACAGGGACTTTTATAGTTCTACTTCTTGTTACATCAAAAGAATCAGGTTGAACAGCAACATAAATGGCTCCCCCAATGATAGCAATTAACAATAAAAAAAGGATGTACTTAAAAGCTTTCATGATTTGGTTTTATTTTTGTTAAAATGTAAAATCAAATATAATCATTTTTAAATTTCCGTTAATAAATTATTACATTTGCTGTTCTAAAAATAAATATTCAATAATTAAACATCTAAAATTTAGATTAATCAATAATTTTAACCGTTTAATCATCCATATTTTGAAGAACTTTAAATTAAATATTCCTATGAAACTAAAATCATTCTTAAGTATCTTATTAGTTGCTATCTTTCTTTCGTCTTGTGTGGACGATAAATCTAAAAAACAGGAAGAACCAGCAATGGCTGAATCTACCGAATTTAATCATAATGTAGAGCAATTTGCCGATATTAAAATTCTACGTTATAAAATTCCTGGATGGGATAACCTTTCGTTGAAGCAACAAAAACTTGTTTATTACTTAACGCAGGCTGGACTTTCTGGAAGAGATATAATGTGGGATCAAAATTATAGACACAATTTAAAAATTAGAAAGGCTCTTGAAAATGTATATACGAATTACAACGGTGATAAATCTTCGGATGATTGGAGTGCTTTTGAAACCTACCTAAAGCGCGTTTGGTTTAGTAATGGTATTCATCACCATTATTCGAATGATAAATTAAGGCCTGAGTTTTCTTCAGATTATTTAAATCAATTACTAGCCGAGACAAATACTACTTTGGATGGAGATGCGTTTGGTGTTATTTTTAATGACGCCGATAGTAAAAAAGTAAATCAAGCCAAAGGTGTTGATAATGTAGCGCTTTCTGCAGTTAACTTTTATGGACCAAATGTTACAAATGCTGACGTTGAAAGTTTTTATAAAGCAAAAGTTTCTCCTAATCCAGATAAACCTTTATCGTTCGGATTAAATTCTCAATTGGTTAAAGAAAATGGTGAGCTAAAAGAGCGTGTTTACAAATCTGGAGGGCTTTATGGTTCAGCAATTGATGAGGTTGTGAAGTGGTTAGAATTGGCTAAAGGCGTTGCTGAAAATGAAGCACAAGGGAATGCATTAGGTTTATTAATTGATTATTACAAAACAGGTGATTTACAAACTTGGGATGATTATAATGTGGCTTGGACAAGAGCTACTGATGGTGATATCGATTACATAAATAGTTTTGTTGAAGTATATAATGATCCATTGGGTTATAGAGGGTCTTACGAAACTATTGTGCAGATTAATGATTTTGATATGTCTCAAAAAATGGCTGTACTTTCTGAAAATGCGCAATGGTTTGAAGATAGCTCACCGTTAATGGACGAGCATAAAAAGAAGAATGTCGTTGGTGTAACTTATAAAGTAGTTAGTGTGGCAGGAGAAGCAGGTGATGCTTCACCAAGCACACCAATAGGGGTGAACTTACCAAATGCCAATTGGATTAGAAAATCTGTTGGAAGTAAGTCAGTTTCTTTAGGAAATATAACAAATGCTTATAATAATGCTTCGAGTTCAGGACGTCTTAAAGAGTTTGTTCACGATAAAGAGGAGCTTGAATTAGAAGAAAAACATGGGCAGTTAGCAGATAAATTACATACTGCTTTGCATGAAGTAATTGGTCATGCTTCTGGGCAATTAAATCCAGGAGTTGGAGAAACAAAGGAGACATTGAAAAATTATGCATCAACTTTAGAAGAAGGACGTGCTGATTTAGTTGGTTTGTATTATTTATACAATTCTAAGCTTCAAGAGTTAGGTTTGGTTGAAGATTGGAAATCAATTGGAATAGCAGCTTACGATGGCTATATAAGAAACGGATTAATGACGCAATTAATACGTTTAAATTTAGGAGATGATGTTGAAGAAGCGCATATGCGAAATAGACAGTGGGTTTCTGCATGGGCTTACGAAAAAGGAAAAGCTGATAATGTGATTGAAAAAGTTACACGTGATGGAAAAACATATTTTAATATTAATGATTATGATAAGCTTCATGATTTATTTGGACAGTTACTGCGTGAAACACAGCGTATAAAATCTGAAGGCGATTATGCTGCTGTTGAAGCCTTAGTTGAAGGTTATGGTGTAAAAGTAGATCAAGCTATTCATAAGGAAGTTTTAGAAAGAAATAAACAGTTCCCATCACCTCCTTACAGTGGTTTTATTAATCCACTATTAGTGCCTGAAACTAATGATACGGGAGAAATAATTGGAGTAAAAGTAACTCAGCCAGAAAATTTTGCAGGACAAATGTTAGCTTACAGTAAACACTACAATTTTTTACCTGAGGTAAATTAAAAATAATAGCTTTACAAACTTATTTAAGAACAGATCCTTTAATCAAGGATCTGTTCTTTTGTTTACGCTAAAAACAAGTAAAAGTAGGTTAATAACAATAAGTACCGTAACGAGTAAAAATATTTTCATTGCCAGTTTCATTTAGTGATTAAATAGATGCAAATTAAAACGATTGGTTGCGTTTAATTAATAGGGTTATACAATAATATAACAGTTTAGACAACAATTCTCCTACTAGGTCACTTGACTTTTTATTGTGAAATTGGTAAAGAATTTATTTGAAGAAAAATTTAATAGCTGTTATAAATAAGATAAAAGCAATAAAAGCAATAAGAACCCAAACACTGCCAGCGTAGAACTGTTTGTGTAGTTTTAAATCTTTTCGATAAGTAAAAGCAATTATTATAGCGAAGGCAATAAAAAATAAAACTCCAAAAATGATTTGACCTTTACTAAACATATGATTATTTTTATGCAAATTTAATGAAAACAGATTTCCTTCTTTGAGGAAATGAAAAAAATATATTGTTAATGAAGAACAAAATAGAAGCCGTAAAAGCATTTCATGCAGCATTCAAAATTGGACATAGAGAAACGCCTAAGGCAGATTTAGGTTTGGCAAAAAATATGTTACGCTATAAATTGATGCGCGAAGAAAATGAAGAGTACCTAGAAGCAGCTAGTAGTAACGACTTAGTTGAAGTAGCCGATGCATTAGGAGATATGCTTTATATTTTGTGCGGAACTATTATAGAACATGGGATGCAACATAAAATAGAAGAAGTTTTTGATGAAATCCAACGTAGTAATATGAGTAAATTGGGTGAAGATGGTCAGCCAATTTATAGAGAAGATGGAAAGGTTTTAAAAGGCCCTAATTATTTTAAACCTAATATCGAATCTATTTTAGAGGTATGAAAAAAGAGAAGTCAATTGGCTTCTCTTTTTTTTATTTAATAACAGTTAATTATTTAACTGCATAACGCCATCCAAATGGATCTTCGGCTTTATTAGTTTGAATATCGGTAATGCGTTTTTTTAAGTAACTAGCATAAGTCTCCTTCAATTCTGGTAGATCATAATCTTCATCTTTATAGCCAAAACCAGAAATAGGCGAAATCACCGCTGCAGTTCCTGCTCCGAACATTTCTTTTAAAGAACCGTCTTTTGCTGCTGCTACAACTTCACGAACAGAAAGTTTTCTAACTTCCACAGAAATACCATCAGATTCTGCCAATTGTATAATGCTTTTTCTGGTTATCCCATCTAGTATTCTATCGCTTGTTGGGCCAGTAATTAATGTGTCGTTTATGCGAACAAAAATATTCATAGCTCCGGCTTCTTCAATGTATTCGTGTGTATTATCATCTGTCCAAATAACTTGCTGATATCCTTTTTCAACGGCTAATTGTGTTGGGTAAAATTGTCCAGCATAATTACCTCCGGCTTTTGCAAATCCAACACCACCATTAGCAGAACGAGAGTATTTTTCTTCAATTAAAACCTTGACTTTTCCAGAGAAATAAGCTCCAGATGGTGCTGTGGCAATAATGAATTTATATTCATTAGCAGGTGATGCATGAAAACCATTGCCAGAAGCAAATACAAAAGGTCTAATGTATAGCGAACTTCCCTCATTTTTAGGAATCCAATCACTATCCACTTGTAATAGCGTTTTTAAACCATCCATAAAAGAACTTTCAGGTAGTTCTGGAATAGCTAATCGCTTTGATGAAATATTTAAACGCTTAAAATTATCTAACGGGCGAAATAACCAGACATTTTCATCAGAATCTTTATAAGCTTTCATTCCTTCAAAAACCGATTGTCCATAATGAAAAATCTTTGCAGACGGATCTAAAGAAATAGATTGATATGGCATCACCTTAGGAGCATGCCATTTACCATCTTTATAATCACAAACTAGCATGTGATCTGAAAATGTATTTCCAAATTTTAGGTTGCTAAAGTCAACCTCTGTAATTTTGGAAGTTTTTGCTTTTATAACCTCTATGTCATTGATTATAGCATTCATAAGCCAAGTAATTTATTACTACAAATTTATACAAAAACGTTTTTAAAAAAGGGGTATATTTACATAAATAGTTCAAAATTGAAATATTGATACCATGAAGCGCATTACCTTATTAATTATCAGTGTATTAGTGTTAAATTCTTGCAAAAACAAAAGCACTAATAAAACTGACGCAGAACTAGAAGAAGAAAAGATAGAATATACGTCTTTTGGCAAAGCAATTATTGCTGATGATGCGATAGCAGCGAGTTCAATGGCTACACATTATAAAACAATGCAATCTGGCGATAGTATCAATTCTAAAATGATAGCAAAAGTGAAAGAGGTTTGTCAAGTTAAAGGCTGTTGGATGATTTTAAGTATAGGTGATGAGAGTGAAGTGATGGTTAAGTTTAAAGATTATGGTTTTTTTGTTCCGAAGAATATTTCAGGTAAAGAAGTTATTGTAAACGGACAGGCTTATGTAAAAGAAGTTTCTGTTGATGAGCAACGGCATTATGCTGAAGATGCTGGTAAATTGGCAGAGGAAATTGCCAAAATCACAGAACCAAATAGAACCTACTCATTTGAGGCAGATGGTGTTTTAGTAATTCAATAATTTTGGAACGAAAAATTGTTATAACTGGTGATGGTTCTTCTACAATTCATTTGCCAGAATGGGATGAGCAATATCATTCGAAGCATGGAGCTATACAAGAAGCATATCATGTTTTTATAAAACATGGGCTGAATCATTATTGTAATTCTGCTGTGAAAGTTGTTGAAATTGATTTAGAATCTCGTGAGGCCGTTTCAATTTTAGAGATAGGTTTTGGTACAGGACTAAATGCCTACATCACGTTGCTTGAAGCTGAAAAACTAGGGATTGCAATTGATTATGTTGGAGTTGAAGGCTATCCTGTTGCAATGGAGGAAGTAGAACAATTGAATTACTCTAAAGAATTAAATTACGATAAGGTGCAAGGTTTATTTAAAAGTTTACATGAAGTATCTTGGGAAGAAAAACATCAGTTAGTCAATTTTTTTTCAATAGAAAAGCAAAAGAAATTATTTCATAACATCGAAGAATTTGAAAAGTTTGATATTATCTATTTTGATGCCTTTGGGGCAAGAGTGCAGCCAGAATTATGGACAGAAACGGTTTTTAAAAAGATGCATAATGCATTAAAACAAAAAGGAATTTTGGTAACATATTCTGCAAAAGGAAGTGTTCGTCGTGCTATGAAAACAGTAGGGTTTAGTGTTGAAAAGCTTCCTGGTCCACCAGGAAAGAGAGAAATGTTACGAGCTACAAAAAATAGTATAAAATGATAAATAATAATTTTGATTGTTAAGGAATTGACAACCAGTTTATTTATTCTGTTAAACCTAATATAAAACGTTAGTTATCCTAGACAGCTTTTTGTAATTTTATAAAAAAATAAAATGCGTGTATTAATAACTGGGGCTACAGGACTTGTTGGGCAAGAGATTGTTAAGCTATGCCACGCAAAGAAAATTAAGGTTAATTATTTAACAACTAGATCTTCAAAAATTCATAAAAGCAAGAATTATCAGGGATTTTATTGGAACCCAAATAGGCAAGAGATAGATAAAACATGTTTTAAAGACGTAGATGCTATTATTCATTTGGCTGGGGCAAGTGTTTCAAAGCGTTGGACAACATCTTATAAAAAAGAAATTTTGTCAAGTAGAATAGAATCAACAGAACTTCTAATTAATAGTTTAAAAGATGAATCACATTTCATAAAGCATATTGTGTCAGCTAGTGCTATTGGTATTTATCCAGATTCACTTATCAATTATTACGATCAATCTTGTAATAATTATAGTAAAGCTTTTTTAGGTAGGGTAGTGCATTCATGGGAAAAAGCAGTCCATGGTTTTTCAGATTTAAATATAATTGTTACAAAAATTAGAATTGGGCTTGTTTTGTCTAATAATGGAGGTGCGTTACAGGAAATGGTTAAGCCTATTAAGTTTGGAATGGGGGCTTCTTTTGGAACTGGAAAACAATGGCAATCATGGATACATATTCAAGACCTAGCAAGTATGTTTTTATATGTTTTGGAAAAAAAGTTATCAGGTGTTTATAATTGTGTGGCACCAAACCCTGTCACTAATAATGAATTAACCAAAACGATAGCTGATGTTTTAAAGAGACCTCTTTTTATGCCCAACATCCCTAAGTTTTTTATGAAATTTATTTTTGGAGAGATGCATGCGTTATTATACGAAAGCCAACGTGTAAGCTCTAAAAAGGTTGAAAACAAAGGGTTCTATTTTAAATTTCATCATTTAAAACCTGCTTTGGAGGATTTGTTGCTTAAATAAATTATTGTTTAAATGAATTAGCAGATTCATTAAAAAGGTTTGATGGTTTTTTAGTAGTATTTATCTGCATGAAGTCTTTTACCAATTTGTAACCAATGGAATAACCGACCCAACGAGGGATTTCAGCGCTATTACCAAAAAACCAATCACGATGATTATATGAATTGTCTAACCAAACACCTTTTGCTGTTTTAACCCAACTTTCCAACTCCTTTCCAGAAATTGCAACAGACCATATTGGAGGTTCAATATTCATAACTTCCATTGCAAAACAATCCGCTAATCCTTCTGAGACTAATGCTTCTAGTAAAGTAGAGCCATAGCCTACATGTCTTCTGCGATTAGCATGATGTATTTCATGAGCTAACATTGGAGCAAGCTCATTAGAAATTGAATGTTCTAAGTTTGGGAAATTTTGGTCAATTGATATAATAACTTCTTGATCATTTGGATTATATCCACCTATTCCAATTTCGGGGAGGGTGTTTGAAGGTGAATCTCTAATAATAATTTTTAAATTTTCAATAGGCATTTTTTGATTAACTAGAGATAAGGTTTTTTTAACAACACTTTCAATAGCATTTTGTTCATTTTGAAGTAACTTATTTTGTTCAAAAATTAGACTGCTATTATATTCTAATTTTATTTCTGAACAAGAACTACAACCTTGTAAGCCTTCAGAAGGTAAGCATCCCAATAGCGATAGGTTAATTAATAAAACAAATTTCTTAAGCATGCTATAGATAATTACACTCATAGTTTCCACGAGTAATTTAATTTAAAGATTAAATTATTTAGTTTTTGTTACAGTTGGTTAGCAAGAAAATTAATAATAATAAATTTAATCAAAATTAATACCTAGAGTTAGGGTTTATTTGTTTTTTAGTGAAGTAATAGGCAATAATTGTAATAATTTCGTTTATGATAAATAATTGGCCTATGCCAATTACTGACTGAGCTAAAAACTTTTTTTCTACCATTAAATATTCAAGTCCGCCAAAAATTGGTCCCCATAATAGATAAGGAAATAGTATTATATAAAATAAAAACCAAAGGACTTTATTTTTATTACCAATTACCTTATAAGCTTTGATAAGTGGCGGCAAACAAATTAACCATATAATAATTATGACGGACCAATAAACAAAAGAGGTGTTTCCAAATAAATGTGAGGAGGCATAGAATTCATCGTTCATTCTAAAAAAAGGAGAAACCATTCTTTGAAAAGGCAATTGTGCAAATATCATTGCAAATCCAAGATGTTTTTTATAGTCTGTATTTTTTTCTTTAAGCAAATACCTACCAAAATACATCATCAGAAATGTAAATAGTGGCCCTATGTATGTAGCTATAAAAGATTTTTTTTCATCATCGCAAGCTGTTTCAAAATAGTTAAATGTTTTAATCCCCCAATCTCCACAAATCAAATATCCAGCAAAATGATGAACTAATTCATGCAATGACACATAAAGCATAATTATGCAGTAAAAAGCCAAGCAGTAGCGCCAAGTTATTTTTAGTTTAATCATGAATTTATAAGAAATAATAATTGCTTATAAATTAAGACTAATTAAGTAGAAAATCGGTTACAATAATTTCAATATTTTTTTATCATAATAAAAGGAGGAATTAAAAAAGTGGAAGAGATTTGAAACTATTATTAAATTTACTGTTGCAACTTAATAAAATCTTACTTAAAATCTAAACTATCCCCAATAGAGAGCTGCCAACTATCAGATAAGCCAGCATTAACTTCCAAAACATATTTGGCTGGAGCATTAGATGGAAGAGAGTTTTCGTTAAATGGTTGTGCATTCTTTTGAAAACTAACAATTTTTAAATCACTATCTACATAAATTAAATCCAAAGGAATTTTTGTGTTTTTCATGTAAAATGAACGTTCTTGTTCATCGTCAAAAACAAATAACATTCCTTGGTTATTTTGCATAGAATTTCGATACATTAACCCAGTTTGTCGTTCAAATTCTGTGTCTGCAATCTCTAGGTCTAAATTAATTAGTGTGGAATCTGAAGTTATTTTATACAAAGTAAGCTCACGCTCTTTTTTAAAGAAAACTTCGGTTTGCTTTATTGGTTTTTTATCATCTTTACATGAAGTATATACAAATAGAATAATTATTATAAGTGTGTAATCAAATAATTTTAAAATTCTATGTGTCATATTAATTCAATTCTGTTTTGGGCTTATAAGCAATCATAAAATACAATCCAATAATAATAAAAGGAATACTTAACCATTGACCTGTATTAAAGCCCAACCAGTTAATATATTCATCACCTTGAGGTTCTTTAACAAATTCCACAAAGAAGCGCACTGTCCAAAGGAGTAGTAAAAATAAGCCGAAAAGAAAACCTGTTTGATCTCTTTTTGTAGTTTTAGAATAGAAATACCATAGTATTAAAAACACAAAAACATACGAAAACGATTCGTATAATTGAGCTGGATGTCTAAATGGAACAGCTTCCAATAAATTTTGAAACTGTGGATTATCTGTTATAGCATTATAGGCTTTTTGTACATCTTTTATGCCTGTTAATTGAGTAATTTGGCTTTTATAATAGTAATCTTGAATAAAGCGAACACCTATATTAGAATCTGTTACTTTTCCTATAATTTCAGAATTTATAAAATTACCGATTCTTATAAAAACAGCTCCAGAGGCGACTGATATAACAACGCGATCTAACACCCAAAGTAATGATTTGTATTTATATTTTTTTCTATACAAATACATACCAATAATTATCCCAATGGCTGCACCGTGACTTGCTAGACCTTGAAAACCGGTGAATTCAAATCCCCCTCTAAATTTGAAAGGTAAGAAGATGCTAAAAAAATCTTGTGATATTAATTCTGATTGATAGAAGAGTACATGACCAAGACGCGCACCAATCATAGTTGCTAAAACTGTGTAAATAAAAAGTGGATCTAAATAGTCTAAAGATATTTTTTCCTTAGTAAAAATACGCTTCATAATATACCAACCAATTACAAAGGCTATGACCCACATAAGGCTGTAAAAGTGTAATTTAAAATTACCTACAATGTCGATACCTGTTACTGGATTCCAGTCAAATTTTAATAAATACATAATTTTTTTATTACAGCTATTTTATAAGTTCAAGAATTTCTACTTCAAATATAATATTGGATTTAGGCGGAATTCCATTGCCGCCAGCTTCTCCATATGCTAGGTGATAAGGAATAAACAATGTAGCTTTATCACCTACTTGTAATTGCTGTAGTCCTTCCTTAAATCCAGGAATCATACGAGCGTCTGGTCCACAATCTGCTTCAATGGGTTTGTAGGCACCAGCTTTTTTTTGTTTTTCATTAACAGCGTCAAGTGCTTCGGCAGTTTCTAATTTACTAGTTTGGAGTAGTTTGCCATCCTCAAAATAAACAGCATAATGTGTCAAAGCTTTCGATCTTTCATTTAATTCAGAGCCACTTCCTTTTTCACTAACAAAATACTCTAAACCAGATGGTAATTTAATCGATTTATTTTTCTGCTTGATAAATTTTTCTTTGGTAGTTTTAAGAATATTGGCGGCTTTTTCAGCTTTTTCTTTTTCAAAACGTTCAGCTTCAGCAAAATGATTTTCAAAAATATTTGGAGCATCGAAAGATTTGGCTTTGCTTCCTTTTCTTATAATATTTAATTCTTCAATTAGGATATCTTGGACTGGTTTATTTCCACGTTCTACTTTAACATTCGAAATAGAATCATGTATGTCTAATCCAATTATTAATTCCCCAAAAACACTATGTCTATTGTCTAAATGAGGTTTTGGAATTTCAGTTATAAAAAACTGGCTACCATTAGAGTTTTTCCCCGGATTTGCCATTGACAAGATACCGGGTTTGTCATGTTTTAGATCGGGGTGGAATTCATCTTTAAATTTATACCCTGGGTTTCCGGTACCATTCGCCAAAGGGTCACCACCCTGAATCATGAAATTATTCATTACACGATGAAAAGTTAGACCATTGTAAAACTTTTTCCCTTTATATATGCTGTTAACCATTGTATTGGTACCTTCAGCTAAGGAAACGAAATTAGCTACTGTTACTGGTACTTTTTCATGTTCTAATTTAGCAACCATTATACCTTTAGTAGTTACAAATTCTGCATAAATACCGTCTTCAAGATCTGGATATTGGGCTTTGCAGGAAGTAAGGTTTAGAAGGATTGCAAATACTAAAAATTTTATTGAACACTGTATATGCTTCATGCTAAATCTATTGATTTTCTTTAATGGCGAGTACGGTAACTTCACATATTAAAGGCATATTACTGCCAATTTTATTTTGGTCACCATAGTAACCGTATGCCTTTTGAGAAGGAAATAAAAAAGTAACAGTTTCTCCAGTTTTCATGAGTTTTAATCCTTCTCTTAAACCAGTAAACAATTCCTGCTTATCCATAACATAGCGTTGCGTTTGAAGGTCTTCTTTGGAATATACGAGTGATCCATTAAGAGATTTAACATTGTAATTATAATCAATGATATCTCCGAAATCTGGCGTATTTAAAGAGTCAATTTCAGATTTTAAATTATAGTAATACCAAAAACCGCTTTTTGAAGCTATAAAATCCATTTCTGGTTGTTGCTCCATTACTTTTGCTATACTTGATTTTTCTTGAGCATTTAATTTTATATTTCTTTCCACAGAGGCATCTATAAAAGAACCTGTTTTAACAGTTACTGGTTTGCGTGCTTCAGGAGCCTTACAACTTGCTAACGAAAGTGCTACAAGTACTATGGATATTAGTTTATTCATCGTTCAGGGCTTTATTATAACTAGGCAATATACTAATAAATTTTTCAATTGTATTGTTTAACGATTCATAGCTTTTACCACCAGCCGCATTGGTATGTCCGCCACCATTAAAATGTGCTCTGGATAATTCATTAACCGAGAAGTTTCCTTTAGATCGTAGTGAAATCTTAATAATCCCTTCTTGTTTGTCTTCAATAAATATGGCTGCTAAAACTACATTATTTAGTGATAGCCCGTAGTTAACAATACCTTCTGTGTCTCCTTTTTTATAATTAAAGCGATGCAATTCTTCTTGGGATAAAGAAATATAGGCGGTCTTATATTCTGGAATCACCTTTAAATTATTAAGTGCGCATCCTAAAAGTTGCAAACGCTCATAGCCGTTAGTATCGTAAACATTATTATGGATTTCGGTATTATCAGCTCCTTTATCAATAAGTTCTGCTATAATTTTATGAGTGGTACTTGTGGTTGATTTAAATCTGAAAGAACCAGTATCTGTCATAATTCCAACATAAAGACAAGTTGCTATTGCAGCATCTATTTTACTTGTATCTTCTAGCATTTGGATAAAATGATATACCATTTCGCAGGTAGAACTCATTGCTACATCGCTAAACATATAAGTGGCATAATCATCAGGAGCTTGATGGTGGTCAATCATAATTTTAATTCCCTTACTTTCGCTTAATACTCCCTCCATATTACCTGTTCTATGAAATGCATTAAAGTCTAAGGTAAAAATAATATCGGCGGCATTAATTAAACTGTCACAGGTTTCAGTTTGGGCATCATATCTTAAAATGGAATCTTCTCCTGGTAGCCATTTTAAGAATTCTGGAAAATCGTTTGGCACTATTACTAAGGCGTCATGATTGATTTTTAAAAGATAATGATATAAACCTAGAGTAGAGCCAACTGCATCTCCATCTGGATTTTTATGAGGTACAATAACTATCTTTTTTTCTGTTGAAAGTAGTTGTTTTATACTTGCTATTTCTTCTGTATTCATAGAAGGCGAATATACAATTTTTTAAAATTGGATAAACTTGTTTATAATGTGAAATAAGTTATTTTTGCAAAAAAATAATAGAATTATAATGGCAACAAATAGAACATTTACAATGCTTAAGCCTGATTCAGTTGAAAAAGGGCATATTGGCGCAATATTAAATAAAATTTCAGCTTCAGGGTTTAGAATTGTAGCAATGAAATTAACTCAAATGACAAAAACAGATGCTGAAACATTTTATGCAATACATAATGAGCGTCCGTTTTTTGGTGAGTTAGTAGAATATATGACACGTGGACCTATTGTGGCTGCGGTTTTGGAAAAAGAAAACGCGGTAGATGATTTTAGAACCTTAATTGGAGCTACTAATCCAGCAGATGCGGCTGAAGGAACAATTCGTAAGTTATTTGCAGCTTCTATGGGTGAGAATGCGGTACATGGTAGTGATAGTGATGAGAATGCTGCTATTGAAAGTGCATTTCATTTTTCTGGAAGAGATATGTTTTAATTCAATAGAAATAAAATAATAATAAAAAGCCTGCAATTTGCAGGCTTTTCTTTTTCAATAAAGTGATAAAAATAAAATATATATTATATTACTTTAACGTTTACGGCATTTAGGCCTTTTCGACCTTCCTGTAAATCAAATTCAACTTCATCGCCTTCGCGAATCTCGTCGATTAATCCAGAAATGTGAACAAAATGTTCCTTACTTGAACCTTCTTCAGTGATGAATCCAAATCCTTTGGAATCATTGAAAAATTTTACTGTTCCTTTACTCATGTTTTAAAAATATTAAATTAATTACTTATTACTTTGCAAACTTAGTGCCAAATTATTATTCGCATTAAATATGCTTTGAAAAGATAATAAATAAAAAAAAGTCTGTCAAATAAATTTGACAGACTTTTAATTTGTAATTGTTAAAGTATATATCTTAGATTACTTTTACGTTTACGGCGTTTAATCCTTTTCTACCTTCTTGTAGATCGAATTCAACTGCATCACCTTCACGAATTTCATCGATAAGTCCTGAAATGTGTACGAAATGTTCTTTGTTGTTGTCATCTTCAACGATGAATCCAAATCCTTTAGAATCGTTGAAAAATTTTACGGTACCTTTACTCATTGTAATATGTATTAAATAATAATTAAGCCGCAAAGGTACTATAAATAACTATATGTTTTCGCTTTTAGGTATCTTTTTTAAAAATATTTTTTATTCGTAATCATCGTAGAATCAATTTCTTAACGATTTCTTTACCTATTTCTTCGTTAAGCATGGTTATAATTTTTTGTTTTCCATAACTTAATTCCTCCCTCAAAACACTAGAGCTTAATTGAATGTATAGCGTGTTACGTTCCAATTGAACACCTGTTGTATAATTATTAACACCATTGCCCATAAGCTTTACCCATGCATCTGCAACATTCACCTTATTCAAACCTTTCTCAAGCTTGTTGGTTTCAACAAATTCTTTTAAAGCATCAGAGATGCTTCTATGTTCGTTATTGCGTTTTGCCATAATTCTAAATTACAATTTAAAAATCTCATAAGACTGATGTACTTGCTTCACAGCATTTTCAGTTCGTTCTGCGTGTGTATCACTTATAAAAATTTGTCCGAAGTTTTCATCATCCACTAATTTAATGATTTGAGAAACACGTTGTTCGTCTAACTTATCAAAAATATCATCAAGCAATAAAATAGGGTTTACACCACTTTGTTCTTTTATAAAATCGAATTGTGCCAGCTTTAGAGCAATTAAAAATGATTTTTGCTGTCCTTGGCTACCAAACTTTTTAATAGGGTGTCCTCCTATATTAAAATGTAAATCATCTTTATGAATACCAACACTGGTATATTGCAAAGCCTTGTCTTTATTTATTGCACGTCTTAAAAGACTATCAAGGTGGTCTTCAAGCAAATCGCTACTATAAACTAAATCAACTAGCTCCTTACCATTACTAATCGCTTCATAGCGCATTTTAAAAATTGGAATAAAAGCTTCTAAAAATTCATTACGCTTTTTAAAAATTTCTGTTCCGTATTCGTTCAATTGGGTGTTATAAACATCTACGGTATCGCTATTATACGTGTGGTTTAATGCGAAATATTTTAGTAAAGCATTCCTTTGTGCTAGTACTTTATTGTACTTTATTAAATTACTTAAATAGTTTTTGTTACTTTGAGATATGACACTGTCTATAAATTTGCGGCGTGTATCACTGCCATCAGTAATAAGATCCCTGTCTGCGGGAGATATTATTACTAATGGTAAAAAACCAATGTGCTCGCTAAATTTATCGTAAACTTTAGCATTGCGTTTTATCACTTTTTTTTGACCTCGTTTCAAACTAACAATAACTTTTTCTTCCTTATCAAGTTTTTGATAGTCACCATTGACTACAAAAAAATCTTCACCATGTTTAATATTTTGTGTGGCTACAGGATTAAAATAACTTTTTCCAAAGGATAAATGATAAATTGAATCCAACACATTAGTTTTACCAATACCATTATTGCCAACAATACAATTTATTTTCTCGTTGAAAATGAATGATTTACTATCGAAATTTTTATAATTAAGTAATGAAAGTGATTTTAAAATCATACAAAAAACAACTTAAAGCGTATTTGGTGGCTAAACTCCTAAAAAGAAGTGCAAATTATTGAAAAATATCAAATAAATACCCTTTTAGTTCTTAAGAAAAATTATATTTTTGCGCCACATTAATTAGAAAGTATAGAATGGCAACTTACAAGAAAAAATACAAAGCAAAAACTAAAGGTGAGAAAGAACAAAATATAGAAGCCGGCTCAACAACGGCTGAAGTTTTTAACACACTTGACGAAACAGCATCAAAAACAGAAGCGTTTGTTGAGAAAAATCAGAAGTATATATTTGTTATCATAGGAATTGTTGCTGCAATTGTTTTAGGCTATTTAGGTTATAATGAATATGTAGCGAAACCTAAACAAGTGGAAGCCATGAACGATATGTTCCAAGCGCAGAAATATTTTAATGAAGCTGTAAACGGAACTGAGAAAGATTCGCTTTACAATTTAGCATTAAATGGGGGTGAAGGAAAATTTGGCTTACTAGATATTATTAATGAATATGGTGGTACTAAATCGGCTAATCTAGCTAGTTATTATGCGGGTACTGCTTATTTAAGATTAAAAGATTATAAAAATGCTGTTACTCATTTGAGTGATTTTGAAAGCGATGATGAAATTTTGGCGCCTTTGGCAAAAGGAAATATTGGTGATGCCTTTGTGCAATTAAATCAACAAGAAGATGCATTAGGTTATTACGATCAAGCAGCTGCAATGCGTAGTAACGAATATACTACACCTATGTATTTATATAAAGCTGGAACAATTGCTTTAGATTTAGGAAAAGCAAATAAAGCTTTGGCATATTTTGAGCGCATTAAGGATGAATTTCCAAATTCTACTGAAGCATCAACTGTTGATGTCTTTATAGGAAAAGCGCAAGTATTAGCGAATAAATAATATGGCTACGGTAAATAAAAATTTATCCGATTACGATAAAACAACAATCCCAAACGCGAATAAATTTCGGTTTGGGATTGTTGTTTCAGAATGGAATGATACCATTACAGAAGGCCTATATCAAGGAGCTTACAATACTTTAATCGAAAATGGGGTTTTACCCAATAATATTGTTCGATGGGATGTTCCAGGAAGTTTTGAATTAATTTATGGTAGCAAGAAAATGCAGGAACAAATGGTAAACGCCGTAATTGCAATTGGTAGTGTTATTCAAGGAGAAACCAAACATTTCGATTTTGTTTGCGAAGCAGTTTCGCAAGGAATAAAAGACCTCAATATTATTCGCGAAACACCAGTGATATTCTGTGTTCTTACAGATAATACCTTGCAACAGGCACAAGAAAGGTCTGGAGGTAAGCACGGTAATAAAGGAACCGAAGCTGCCATTGCGGCTATTAAAATGGCAGAGCTAAGGAAAAATAGTTAAGCTTTATTAAAATCCTAAAAATATATTCTTGAGCTTCTTTGCTTTATTTGGAATTTACTTCAAGTATTTTGTTAACAATTTTTAGCGTTTCAATTCGCTGTTTCTACACCTTTTTGAGTATTTTTGAAAGATAAGCACTAGAGACTTTGTTTAAACAACGTAAGCATAAAACCTTTAATTATAAACCTAGGTTTTCGCAAGATCAAGAAAGCAACCCCTTAAATGAATCTAAGGATAAACCAGATTTTGTTTCTAGATGGAAAGTGGGAAGATCTAGAAAGCGGAGAGGAGGTATGTCTATGCGGACGTTAATTATTGTTTTGGTATTATTATTGATTTGTATGTTTATACTCGATTCAAAAATCAATTAATTTAAAAGCTTAGAAATCATGGGAATTTTAAAACTTCGTAAGAACAAAAAATTTAATTATACACCGCGTTATTATAAAGGTAGCGAAGAAGGAAGTCCTTTTGAAATCAAGCATAAATTTGATGACTATAGAAAAACCGTTGGGAGCAATAACGGACTTAAAACAAAGTTTACTAATGCTTTGGACGATTTAAAAAACAACCCAGATAGAGAAGCCAACAGACGCATTATAATTATAATCGCTGCTTTAGTTTTGGTTTTTCTTTTCATAATCGATTTCGATTTATCTATATTCTTTTCTAAGTAATTTATGGCAGACATTATACAGCTATTACCAGATCATGTTGCAAATCAAATTGCCGCTGGAGAAGTTGTTCAACGTCCCGCATCGGTAGTAAAGGAGTTACTTGAAAACGCTATTGATGCTGGAGCCAACACAATTAAACTTATTATAAAAGACGCAGGAAAAACCCTTGTTCAGGTTATTGACGACGGAAAGGGGATGAGTACAACCGATGCGCGTTTAAGTTTTGAACGTCATGCGACATCCAAAATTAGAACTGCAGACGACCTTTTTAAATTACATACCAAAGGGTTTCGTGGTGAAGCTTTGGCAAGTATAGCAGCCATTGCACATGTGGAGTTAAAAACAAAACAAGAGCAAGACGAAGTTGGAACTAACATAGAAATTGAAGGTAGTAATGTTGTAGGTCAAGAAGTGGTTGTAACCCCCAAGGGAACATCAATCGCTGTAAAGAATTTGTTTTTTAATATTCCCGCAAGACGTAATTTTTTGAAATCTAATACTGTAGAATTAAGACATGTAATCGACGAGTTTCAGCGTGTTGCTTTAGCACATCCTAATATTCAGTTTGCGCTTTACAATAATGGAAGTGAGACATTTAGTTTGCCTGTTAGCAATTATAGACAGCGTATCGTTAATATTTTTGGAAATAAGACTAACGAAAAATTAGTACCCGTTGAAGAAGAAACAGAAGTGCTTAAAATTTCGGGATTTGTGGGTAAACCTGAGTTTGCTAAACGAACTAGGGGCGAGCAATACTTCTTTGTAAACAATCGATTTATTAAAAGTGCTTATTTAAATCATGCCATTGCTTCAGCATTTGAAGGTTTGTTGAAAAATGGAACACACGCCAGTTATTTTTTGAACCTAGAAGTCGATCCGCAAACCATAGATATTAATATTCATCCAACTAAAACAGAAATTAAATTTGATGATGAGCATACACTTTATGCATTACTGCGTTCTGCTGTTAAGCATAGTTTAGGACAGTTTAATATTGCTCCAGTTTTAGATTTTGAGCGTGATAATACTCTAGATACACCGTACAAGTATAATCAAGGAGCTGTCGCTGTTCCAAAAGTAGAAGTTGACAAAGAATTCAATCCATTTCAAGAGGAAAAAAGATCGTTTACATCCACCATATCTTATAAGAAAGAAGCTTCGGCTGGGTGGGAAAGTTTGTATCAAGGTTTAGATACTAATAATGATAATATTGAAAGTGACTTTGGAGATGTTAATTTTGAAACTGAAGAAGCCACTGCTTCAATTTTCCAAAGTGATAAAACCATTGATAACGGCAATTCCACCTATCAACTTCATAATAAATATATAGTAAGTACTATTAAATCTGGCATATTGGTCATAGATCAAAATAGGGCGCATCAACGGATTTTGTACGAAGATTTTCTTCAGCATATTACAGTTAAAAAAGCGGTTAGTCAGCAATTATTATTTCCTTTAGAGTTACATTTTTCCAATCAAGAAACAACTATTATAGATAATTTAAAGGAAGATTTAGAGAATACAGGATTTATATTCTCTAGCATTTCTGAAGAAACGGTTGAAATAACAGGAGTACCCTTGAGTGTGCCAGAAAGTGAAGTATCAATTATATTAGAACAACTAATTAGTGATATAGAAAATGAAGTGCCAGATAGTCATTTTAGTACTACCGATTTGTTAGCCAAATCGATGGCTAAAAGTTTGGCTATAAAACCAGGGCAATCTATTTTAAAAGAAGAGCAAGAACATTTAGTTAACAAGCTTTTTGCCTGTAAAGAACCCAATGTTTCACCTACTAATCGAACAACATTTATAACATTAACTGTCGATGAGTTGGATAAAAAATTTATATAATATATGATGAGAATTTCAGATACCGTTAAGCATTTATTAATCATTAACGTGATTATGTTTATTGGTACCATAGCAATAGGAGATGGTGTATTGTTTTATGATTGGTTTGCTATGCATTTTCCCAAAAATGAAGCTTTCCAACCATGGCAAATAATAACACATATGTTTATGCATGGTGGGCCTTCACATATATTATTTAACATGTTTGCGTTATGGATGTTTGGCACACCTGTAGAGCAATATCTTGGAGGCAAAAAGTTTTTGTTTTTATATATTTCTGCTGGTTTGGGTGCTGTAGCATTGCAGATTGGATATTACTATTTCCAGTATCTTCCAATGGAGGCTCAAGCTCTACAATTAGGAGCTACACATGAGCAAATTATTGATGTATTTAAAGATGGAAAAGTTTTTACGGCTATAGGCCAAAAGTTCAATGAAATATACTTTGCTTCAATGGTTGGGGCTTCGGGCTGTATCATGGGGGTTATGGCAGCTTTTGCTATGATGAATCCAAATGCAGAACTAATGATGATTTTTCTTCCTATCCCAATAAAAGCCAAATACTTCATTCCAGGAATCATATTAATTGATTTAATTTCGGGTATATCCGGGCAATCAATTTTTGGATACGGCAACATAGCTCATTTCGCACATGTTGGTGGAGCACTAACAGGTTTTTTAATTATGTGGTATTGGAAAAAAAAACAGTTTAATAAAAATAGATGGGACTTATGACTTTGACAGATGATATAAAGGATAAGTTAAATAGACTTAATGTTTTAGAAAAAATAATCGCAATTAACGTTGTGATTTTTGTTTTAGGGTTGCTATTTAGTTCAAATCTTAGCTGGCTGGAATTACCAAGTACTTTAGGAGAATTTATAATACAGCCTTGGACAATAATTAGCTATGCATTTGTTCACTACGATTTTTTGCATATTCTTCTTAATATGATATGGCTATATGTTATTGCGAAATGGTTTCTCAATTTATTTAATCCAAAATTGGCTTTAAATATTTATTTTCTTGGAGCTATTTGTGGAGGCCTAGTTTACTTACTTGCGTATAGCTTATTTCCAGATTTATTAGGTAAAACGCGCTTGGTTGGTGCATCCGCATCTGTACGTGCGCTGCTAATATTTTTATGTGCTTATATGCCAAATCAGGGCATGCGCTTTTTCACATTTAACTTAAAGCTTTGGTATGTTGGCGTAGCTATTATTATAATCGATTTGTTTGGACTTTTCGGTTATAACACTGGAGGTAATTTAGCGCATTTGGGAGGTGCAGTACTGGGATATTTTTATGCCAAACAATTAATTAAAGGAAATGATATAGGTAAAGGTTTTGAACGTTTTATGGATAAAATTGCAAACTTCTTCAAAACATCCAAAAAAGGACCATTAAAAACAGTTCATAAAAATAAAAGTAAAGTAGGTGGTTATAATAAAGCTGATTTTAACGAGTTTAATAACCAAAAGAAAATTGATGTTATTTTAGACAAAATAAGTAAAAGTGGTTATGATAGTTTAACTGCTGAAGAAAAGGAGTTTTTGTTTAAAGCAGGTAAGTAGTACCATGAAAAAATTAAGCTTCATAAACAAAATTATATATAGTATTAATGCTTGTGTTGCCATTTTATTATTATTGTCTTATGCACTGCCTTTCTTGCCACCTAAGACCTTTTCAGTTCTTTCTGTTCTTAATTTAGGTGTGTCATTTCTTATTATAACTAATGTCTTATTTTTTGTTTATTGGTTGGTAAAACTAAAGAAGCAATTGATACTATCATTTGTGATACTTTTAATTGGATACTTTTTCTTTGGTTCACTATATAAATTTTCTCTTTCAGAAAACATTGAAAGCGCCGGTAATTTTAAAGTAATGAATTATAATGTGCGCCTATTTAATTTATACGATTGGATTCCAGAGAAGGGTGTTGAAACTAAAATTATTGATTTAATAAAAACTGAAGCCCCCGATGTTCTTAGTATTCAGGAATATCATCCTCATAGTAATATCGATTTATCTTTTTTTAAATATAAATTCGAAAAATTATCTGGAAAAAAAACAAAGTATGGTCAAGCTATTTTTTCTCAATTTCCAATAGTTAATAGTGGTTCTATTGAGTTTCCAAATACAGGAAATAATGCTGTTTTTGTAGATATACTTAAGAATACAGATACGATTAGGGTTTATAATATTCACTTAGAATCACTACATATTAACGCCAACGTTGAAAGTTTAAAAAAAGAAGATTCTGAGCGTCTTTTTAAAAGAGTGGGTAATACATTTAAGATGCAACAATTCCAAACCGAGCTTTTTTTGATGCATAAATCGCAATGCAAATATAAAATGATAATCTGTGGCGATTTTAATAATACGGCATTCTCTTATGTTTATCGGAAAATTAAAGGAGACTTAAACGATACTTTTAAGAAAGCTGGAAATGGTTTCGGACGCACTTACGATTTTAAATTTTTTCCTGTGCGAATTGATTTTATTTTTGCCGATGATGCCTTTTCAGTAAATGGCTATAAAACTTATGATGAGCGATTTTCAGATCATTACCCGGTGATGACGACGCTAAGTTTAGATAATTAGTATTCAGCCGCAGTCACAGTTATAAGTTTTTATGTCATAGCGAAGGAGGTATCGACTGTGGCAATCTTTTTCATTGAGGATTTACAAGGAAAATAACATAAGAGAACAATCTACTGCATCTGAAATAATGTGAATTACTAAACCTAAAGCTACCAACCTTGATTTCTTAGGAATTAATAGAAATAAATAAAAAGTAATTGCAAAAAAGGAGTGAAGCGGGTGGTAGTCAATACTACATCTATTTGGGTCGAAAATTGGATTTGCAAGAAGATGGTCTAAATCTATTATAAAAGCCCCAAGCATAATCATAAAAGCCGTTTTCCAAGTTTTTCTGTACCAAATTAACGCAACAACTAAAGGAATAAGAAAATGACATCCATAATGAGCAACAGATTGTAGCATTAGAATTATTTTAAAGTTTGAGAATCTAAATAATTTATAGCATTGGGACCTTCATTAAAAAGTAAATCTAGAATACTCAAATTCGATATAAAACCATGTTTACTTTCAAACACTTGCGTATAAGGTTCAAAACTATGTATAGTTTTTTTTTTGGCATTTACAAGGTGCCTAAAGTCGTTAACACCTTGAACCGTTTTTTCGTAGACTTTTGTTTGAGAGATATTAAATTCTAATTGTAAACACTCACAAATTATTTCAAAACATTTTACGTTGAAATCTAAAATTGAATCGACTTTTTCTGTAAATAAAGGTTTTAAGTCATCTTCATAATATTCGAAAAAAGGAGATGTTCTATATGCCGATAATATTGATTTCCAATGATTACTTTGCCAATTTTCTTCATGAAAGACTTTTACACCACGGTATTTTTGGCGATTCTTTTGCGAGTGAATTACAGGAATGTTTAAAGCTAGTTTTCCGTTAGCACCATAAATATAGCAGCGGTTTCTGTAGGTTTGTTTTACGAAGTTGTCATGCATTTCAAACAAGACTTCTTTGGCTCTTGCTATAGCTACAAAGTGTGCTATGCTAGGAAGGTATGTCGGATGTATTAAAGCGTTCATTTGTATAGCTGCATGTTGTTTAGATGAAATGTTAATTGAATTAAAACAACTTAACACCTCACGACTTTACAACTTAACTTTTTTTCTTGCGTTTCCTCCATTTACTATAACTAATCCATCCGAAAAGTAATACCAAAAACGGAATAAAGTATGACGTTGCCTTTCCTGTGCCGCTAACAGTTGTAAAAAAACGTTCCCAACGTGGATTTTTGATGCCATCCCAACTCATCCAAATAAATACAGGCTTACCAACAACATGGTCGAAAGGAACAAAGCCCCAACGCCTCGCATCTATAGAATTATGGCGATTATCTCCCATCATCCAATAGTAGTCCTGTTTAAAGGTATAGGTGCTAGACACATCACCATTAATCAATATTTGATTTCCTTTAATTTGTAGTGAATTACCCTCATATTCTGTAATAACACGTTTGTAAAGCGGTAAAACATCTAAATTAATATCTATAGTTTTTCCAGCTTCAGGAACGTAAAGTGGTCCGAAGAAATCGACATTCCAATTATAATTTGGGTCGTGAGGAAAAATATTCGAGTCACGAACGCCCTTTTCCTTTTTATTTGGTGTGATGCTAGCAACATTCGGGTGGTTTTTAAATTTCGACAAAGCCTCATCTGAAATGGCCGAGAAATAATATGTATTATTCGAGTTTGGCATAATACCAAAGCCATCTGTAATATCGTATCGGTCTTTTACTTGTTTTGGGCTAAACTGATTAGTTTTTGGTTGAACGAGGTAACTAAACTGTAAGTGTGCTCTATCTGGTAATTCATTTTTATTACCGTTTATGTAAACAAAACCATCACGAACTTCTAACGTATCTCCTGCAACAGCAACACAACGTTTAACAAGGTTTGTTTTCTTATCAATAGGTTTGTAGTAGTTTCTATCTGGCTGAAAATCGTTCATGTCCAACAAGGTATCTGCTGGTTGATTGAATACTACTATTTCGTTTCTATCGATTTTTTCAAACCCAGGAATGCGTAAATAAGGAAGTTGTAATTTGTTTTTCCAGGAGCTACTGCCAATATGGTCATCAAATAAATAGGATTTCGATTTTAATACAGGAATAGTATCATGAACCATTGGTGCTCCAACCGTCGTCATTGGAATTCTAGCACCATAATGAAATTTACTAACAAACAAAAAATCACCAACTAGAAGCGATTTTTCTAGCGATGATGAAGGAATAGTAAATGGTTGAATAAAATAAGTATGCACTATGGTTGCAGCTACAATAGCAAATAAAATAGAGCTTGTCCATTCTCCTGAGCCAGATTTTGGTTGAATATCTCTATCTTTTACGTAAGTAACATCGGCAACATAATTCAAATAGTAATTGTAAAAACCTAATGAAACGACTGCTAAAAAAGTATCTAATGTTTTGTTTTTTCCAAAACTTCTAGCCGTTTCAACCCAAACCACAATAAACATAATGAGGTTGACAATGGGTAGAAACAATAAGATTACCCACCACCAAGGGCGGTTAATTATTTTCATTAAAACAATAGCATTATAAACAGGTATAAATGCTTCCCAAGCTTTTCTACCAGCTTTAACATATAATTTCCAAGTTCCTAATCCATGAATTAATTGAATAATTAAAATGAATATAAACCATTGAGATAGTGTCATAATTGAAAATTTAAAATATTTTAGTTAGTAGCTAAACACAAGTTTTTTGTTACACGATTTGATTGTATTAACCTATATTTAACACGTCGTTCATTGTGAAAACACCTGTTTTGCCTACAATCCATTCAGCTGCTACAACGGCTCCTAAGGCAAAACCTTGTCTATTATGTGCAATATGTTCAATAGTTATAGCATCAACTTCGCTTTCATAATTTATAGAGTGCGTTCCAGGAACGTCTTCAATACGCTTAGCTGCAATAGGTATTTTAGTGTTGTCATTTCCATCTAATTCCCAAGCTTTATATTTTTCACTCTGAGAAATAATGTCATTAGCTAAAGAGATAGCAGTACCACTAGGTGCATCTAATTTTTGAGTATGGTGGATTTCTTCCATGCTAATATTATATTGCTTTAATGTACTCATCATTTTGGCGAGAGTCTTATTAAGTTCAAAGAAAATATTAACACCTAAACTATAATTAGAAGCATAGATGAATGCGCCTTTCTTTTCTTCACATAAAGCAACGGCATTATCGTAATTGTCCAACCATCCAGTAGTTCCCGAAATAACGGGAATATTATTATTGATACAATTAGAAATATTTTGAAAGGCTACATTTGGAATACTGAAATCTATGGCAACATCTGCATTAGTAATGTCGTAATCTGTATCATCTTTATCTATTTTCAACACTATATTATGACCACGACTAGTTGCTATTTTCTCAATAGTCTGACCCATTTTTCCGTATCCTAGTAGAGCAATATTCATTTAAAACTTAAAATTTAATGTTAACCCGAGATTGCTAGTTGCATCAATCTCATTTAATTTATAATGAGGTGCCAAAGATAAGTTTTCATCTACATTATATTGCAATAAATGCGCATCAACATTAGCATCAATAATATTTAAAGCATAAATACCTATCGTAACTAAAAGTGACAATTCCTTATTTCTTCTAAACAGTTTTTGCGCTCTTAGTAATGCATCGTCTGATACTCTAGGTGTGCTAAGCTGATTTCCTTGTGAGTCTATGTAGAACTCATCATTTGTAAAACCAGCGATTCTACTTTTATAAGCATCTCGATATCTGTTATACTCTTTGTTATTAGTAACGTAGAAATAAACACCTGTCCCAATTGCAGCATAAACAATAGGAATTTTCCAATATTTTTTATTGTATGCTTGACCTAATCCTGGTAACACAGCCGAATAAAAAGCAGCTTTTGCTGGAGATAATGGATTAATAGGGTCTCTTGCTTCGAGAACTTCTTCAATAACAAGAGCCTCTGGAAGTTCCTCTTTATTTTTTTCTTCTTTGTCTTGGGCTAATAATGAAAAACAAAACAGTAATGAAAATATACTTGCTGTTATAAATTTATTTGGCACCTTGAACTAATTTTTTAATGCGATTAAAATCTTCTTCAGAATGGAATGGAATTGTTATTTTCCCTTTACCATTATTAGAAACTTTAACGTCAATTTTGTGACCAAAGTATTCTGAAAATGCTGTTATCCCTTTTTTAATATATTTAGGAACATCTCCTTCTGTATCTTTTTGGGTAGTTGGTTTTGCATCGACATTACTATTAAAATTGCGAACTAACACTTCGGTTTCTCTAACGGATAATTTATTAGAAAGAATTTTTTCGTAAATATCTAGTTGAAATGTTTGATCTTCAATACCAATTAAAGCACGACCATGTCCCATGGAGATAAAACCATCACGCATTCCCGTTTGAATAATAGGGTCTAGTTTTAACAAACGCAAATAGTTGGCAATAGTAGAACGTTTTTTACCAACACGTTCACTCATTTGCTCTTGTGTTAAGTTTATTTCATCTATTAAACGTTGGTATGATAAAGCGATTTCAATTGGGTCTAAATCTTGGCGTTGAATATTTTCAACTAAAGCCATTTCCAACGATTCTTGATCATTTGCAATTCGAATATATGCTGGAATGGTTTCTAAACCAATTAATTTGGAAGCTCTAAAACGACGTTCTCCAGAAACTAATTGATATTTATTGAAATCTAATTTTCTAACCGTAATTGGCTGAATAATGCCTAATTCCTTTATAGAAGAAGCCAATTCACGTAAAGATTCTTCACTAAAATTGGTTCTTGGTTGAAAAGGGTTTACTTCAATAAAATCGATGTCTAATTCAACAATACTTCCAATAACTTTATCTGCATTCTTATCTTGAACAGACTGAATATCGTTACTTGGGTCTTTTAAAAGAGCCGATAAACCTCTACCTAAAGCCTGTTTTTTAGTCGCCTTAGCCATATTAAGCGTTTTTATTGATAATTTCTTTAGCCAAACTTAAGTAATTAGTAGCTCCTTTGCTACTCGCATCATAATTAATTATACTTTCACCATAACTAGGTGCTTCACCTAAACGCACATTCCGTTGTATAATTGTTTGAAACACCATATTGTTGAAGTGCTTTTGAACCTCTTCAACTACTTGATTAGAAAGTCTTAGTCTAGAATCGTACATAGTAAGCAATAAGCCTTCTATGTCTAATTCTGGGTTATGTATTTTTTGAACACTTTTGATGGTATTTAGCAATTTCCCTAAGCCTTCAAGTGCGAAATATTCACACTGAATTGGGATTATTACCGCATCTGCCGCAGTTAATGCATTGAGTGTTAGAAGTCCTAAAGAAGGCGCGCAATCAATTAAAATAAAATCGTAGTCATCTTTAACTTCTTCCAAAGCTTTTTTAAGCATGTACTCGCGATTTTCTTTATCAACAAGCTCTATTTCTATGGCAACCAAATCTATGTGAGAAGGAATTACATCTAAATTTGGAGTTTCTGTTTTTATGATGGCTTCTTTGGCCGAATTAGAATGTTCAAGAAGTTGATAGGTTCCAATTTCTACGGTCTCAACATCAATACCAATGCCAGATGTGGCATTTGCTTGTGGATCTGCATCTATTAGAAGGACTTTTTTTTCTAAAACACCAAGTGAGGCTGCTAAGTTTATAGAAGTTGTTGTTTTACCAACACCACCTTTTTGGTTAGCAATTGCAATGATTTTACCCATTAATGATTTGGTTTAATAAGCGGTAAAAATACGATTATTTACGAGGAATAAAAACGTAACTTGTTAACAAAAGGATAATAAGAAAGTCAATTACGATATTGATAATTATTAGCTTAATCAATCAAGATTTCTAGTATTTTAATGGCTGCATCACTAATTTTTGTGCCAGGACCAAAAACAGCAACTGCACCTGCATCAAATAAATATTGGTAGTCTTGCTTAGGTATAACACCACCAACAATAACCATAATATCATCTCGCCCATATTTTTTTAATGCCTCAATAACTTGTGGCACTAGAGTTTTATGGCCAGCAGCAAGTGAGGAAACGCCTAAAATATGAACATCGTTTTCTACAGCCTGTTTTGCAACTTCTTGAGGTGTTTGAAACAACGGTCCAATATCTACATCAAAGCCAACGTCTGCATAGCCTGTGGCGACCACTTTAGCACCACGATCATGACCGTCTTGTCCCATTTTTGCAATCATTATACGAGGTCTGCGACCGTCTTGCTCTGCAAAAAAATCAGCTAGTTCTTGAGCTCTTTTAAAGGATTTGTCGTCTTTTATTTCTTTACTGTACACACCTGAAAAGGATTTTATTTGTGCTTTATGTCTTCCAAAAGTCACTTCTAAGGCATCGCTTATTTCACCTAATGTGGCACGTTCGCGAGCTGCTTCAATAGCTAAAGATAATAAGTTTTCTTCTCCTGTTTGAGCTGCTTTTGTTAATTTTGATAATGCTGTTACTACTTTATTAGAATCTCTTTTCGATTTAATACTGTTTAGCCTTTCTATTTGAGAGTTTCTTACAGTTTGATTATCTACTTCTAGTGTGCTAATAGGGTCTTCTTCTTCCAAGCGGTATTTGTTAACACCAACAATAATATCTTGTCCAGAATCAATACGTGCTTGTTTCTTCGCTGCAGCTTCTTCAATGCGTATTTTTGGAATTCCAGCTTCAATGGCCTTTGTCATACCTCCAAGTTCTTCTACTTCTTCTATAAGTGCCCAAGCTTTTTTGGCAATATCATGTGTTAGTTTTTCAACATAATAACTACCTGCCCATGGATCAACTGTTTTGGTAATTTTGGTTTCTTCTTGTAAAAATATTTGTGTGTTTCTTGCTATTCGTGCTGAAAAATCGGTTGGTAGTGCAATAGCTTCATCTAGTGCATTTGTATGTAAACTTTGAGTGCCTCCAAAAGCCGCGGCAGCTGCTTCAATAGTTGTGCGTGCTACATTATTAAAAGGGTCTTGCTCAGTCAAACTCCAGCCAGATGTTTGGCAGTGTGTTCTTAAGGCTAAGGACTTTTGATTTTTCGGCTTAAATTGCATTACAAGTTTAGCCCAAAGCATACGAGCTGCACGCAATTTTGCTATTTCCATAAAATGATTCATTCCTATTGCCCAGAAGAATGAAAGTCTTGGAGCAAAAGCATCAATATCCATACCTGCTTTTATGCCAGTTCTAAGGTACTCTAATCCATCGGCTAGGGTATAAGCTAATTCTATATCGCAGGTTGCACCAGCTTCTTGCATGTGATAACCTGAAATACTAATACTATTGAACTTTGGCATTTTATTACTAGTAAATTCAAAAATATCTGAAATGATTTTCATGGAAGGTGTAGGAGGGTAGATGTAAGTATTACGAACCATAAACTCTTTTAGAATATCATTTTGAATGGTGCCAGAAAGTTGTTCAATGGAAACTCCTTGTTCTTCTGCTGCCACAATAAAAAATGCCATTATAGGTAATACGGCGCCGTTCATAGTCATTGAAACCGACATCTTATCTAATGGAATTTGATCGAAAAGAATTTTCATGTCTTCAACAGAATCGATTGCAACTCCTGCTTTTCCAACATCACCAACTACACGTTCATGGTCGCTATCATATCCGCGATGTGTTGCTAAGTCAAACGCAACCGATAATCCTTTTTGTCCGGCAGCTAGATTACGTCTGTAAAAGGCATTGCTTTCTTCCGCTGTACTAAAACCAGCATATTGCCTAATAGTCCATGGTCTGCGTAAATACATGGTGCTATATGGTCCTCGAAGGTAAGGGGCTATTCCTGCAACAAAGTTTAAATGTTCTAAATCTTCAATATCATTCTTGGAATAGACTGATTTGACTTCAATGCCTTCCGAAGTTAAAAAAGAATCATTAATCAAGTTCTCTTGATTATTAGATTCATTATTTAGGGTTATATGTTGAAGATTTTTTCTCATTTAATGATTATGTCCAGCGTGTGGGTCTGGTGTTGTTTCTTCCTGGGTGTTATTAAAGTCTACTTTTTCTTCTGATTCATTCATTTTAACATGAGACAAATCAACATCAAAAAGTTTTGCGTAAAACAAATCGAATGCCATATAAGCTGATAAATATTTATCCCTATTGGCTTGACCATAATTAGATATTAGAGGTGGACCAAATAATTTTGGACTCATACTGTTGGTTGAAACCAATGCATTAAGAGTAGTGTTTAAATCTTTGTTTTGGATATTGGATGCAATGCAATTGAAAAGTTTACTGTTATAATTTAAATGGCTATTTGGATTGTTAGCATCCCATAAATCACTTTCCTTTTTTAAAACGTTAAAAACGTCTACTGTATGTGGTGTAATCATATCTTGATACTTTAATTGTCCGTTTATTGCTTGGCGAACAAACTGAGAATAAGCTCTTGAAATACTCGGTTTCCCATTACTATAAAAATTAATCATATCGTTTTCAAAGGCAAAAAGCGCTTCGTTATATAGCTTAGAGTCTAAGCTTTCGCAATTTAAAACAACACCTTTATCGGTATATACATACTCAGATAAAGTTATTTTTTCTTCTTTACAGCTTATAAAACTGATTACTAAGGCAACTACAAAAAGTTTTAATAATTGAGGTTTCATTTTAATAATATAATTTAAGGTTTATTCTTTTTTTAATCGTTCTTGTTCTAATGTTTCAGCTAATCGTTTTTCTATAATTGGTTCTATTAGGGTTTTTCTCGTTTTTGACTTTACAAAGGGATAAAGTTCTAATTCCCCCTTCATTTTATCATTTATATTAGGATGCTTATTAGTTCCTAAAAGGACTTCAGCACCCGAATCAAATAGTTGCTGCTCTTTTAAAGCGCTCTCTTTTATTTTACGTTGAATTGTTCCTGTTTTCAACTGATGTAAAAAACCACCATTGGCCTCTATATCTTTGAACAGGTTAAGTGCTTTCTCTGCTAGTTGAGTAGTTAATCTCTCAATGTAATATGACCCATCTGATGCATTATTAACTATGTCAAAATAACTTTCATGTTTTAAGATTAAAAGCTGATTTCTGGCAATGCGCTCACCGAACTCATTGTCTTTGTGGTAGATAGCGTCATAACTTAAGTTGCAAATAGTATCTGCACCACCTAGAATGGCGCTCATACATTCTGTAGTAGTGCGTAGTAAATTAGTGTTATAATCGTAAAGGGTTTTATTGCGTTTGGTTGGCGTAGCAGTAATGTGACAGCTAGAATTGATATCATATTCTGAAGACAAAATATTCCATAATTGTCTTAAAGATCTAAGTTTTGCTATTTCGAAAAAATAATTGGTACCTATTGAAACATTGAATATCACTTCAAGAGTTTGCGTTTTTTTATTGAGAGTTTTTAAATGATTTAAATATTCGTTTGCATGTGCCATACTATATGCGAGTTGCTGCACCATCGACGCACCTGAATTTTGGTATATAGAAGCATTAATAGTTATTGTATATGTATCCTTTATTATATTTTCAATTTTTTGAAAGTCATCTTTTATATTCTTGAACCAATTGCCGGTTTTAACCAAGTTCCCAATAATATCTGTCTCTATTTGAATTCCTTCTGAATTGATGGATTTAGCATTCTTTTCTAGAAATGATTCAGAAATAAACTGTAATTCTAAATAAATGGGAGTTAACTTAGGGTTAATATTTTGAATTAAATCAGATATAGATAGGGTTTCATCTGGAATAATAAACTTGATACTTTCAGCACCACGTACAATGGTATTAGTGGCTTTTAAATTTGCTTTTTTTGCATCGGTTACAAAAATACTTTGACATATTTTCCAACCTTTAATTTCTTTGAGACTGCCTTCTGGATAGTTACTGAAATCATCAGCATGGTAAAACGGTTTTACAGCAATATCTTCATTTGTATGCCAAATTAGCACTTCATTATAATCGGCTCCTTTTAAATCGAACTGAATTTTTTGTTTCCATTGTTTTGAAGAAACTTGATTGAAATCGTCAAACAATTTAGTACTCATCTTTTTTCAGTTTTAAACTGTCTTCATATTCAATAATATAAATTTCTTCATTGTCACGTTTCATATAGTATTCTTCACGTGCAAATTTTTCAAGGCCCTCCTCTGTTTTCAACTTTTTAATTGCCTTTTTGTCTTTTTCTATTTCTCGATTGTAATAGTCTTTTTCGTCTTCAAGGTCTTCTATTTCTGTATTTAATTCGTTATGGATAAACCATGAATTGGCATCGAAAAATAGCATCCAAACAACAAATCCTATTATAATAATTACAAACCAGTTTTTAAATGGTTTTAGATATTTACCTTTATTTTTCAGGTTGGCCATTTATAATTTTTCAGTTATAATAGTTCTAACTATATCAACAGCCACCGTATTGTATTTATTGTTAGGAATAATAATATCGGCATATTCTTTCATTGGTTCAATAAACTGATCGTGCATAGGTTTTAGCGTTGTTTTATATCTATTAAGAACTTCGTCTAAATCTCTTCCACGTTCAGAAATGTCGCGTTTTAAGCGTCTTATTAAGCGTTCATCACTATCAGCATGTACAAATATTTTAATGTCAAACATATCGCGTAATTCGGGATTAGTAAGAATTAAAATACCCTCTACAATCATCACTTTTCTCGGGTGGGTTAATATGGTATCACCAGTTCTATTGTGTTTAACAAATGAGTAAACAGGTTGGTGTATTGGTTCGTTATTTTTTAATTTTTCTAAATGGGAAGCTAACAAATCAAAATCTATAGATCTTGGGTGGTCAAAATTTATATTTACACGTTCGTCGTAACTTAGATGCGTCGTATCTTTATAGTAAGAATCTTGCGATATGATGCCTACTTCGCCTTCAGGAAGCTCATGAAGTATTTGGTTAACAACCGTTGTTTTTCCACAACCGGTTCCGCCTGCAATTCCAATAATTAGCATGATTTGTTGTTTGTTTGATCTTTACAAAGTTAGGCAAATGTAAAGTCTAATAATAAGAAAGCATCTTATTTTTTAATCTTAGAAACTTCTTCTTCGGTAATTATTTTGTCATTTTTATTTCCCCAGCTATTGGTGATGTAATTCATAACATCGGCAACTTCATCATCATTTAATCCCATGGCTACCATAACACTATTATATGTTTTTCCATTCACTACAATTTCTCCTCGTTGTCCATATTTAATACCTCGAATACTAGCCTCACGGTTTTTAAAAAGGTAATCAGATTTCGCTAACGGCGGATATACATTTTCTACACCTTCGCCATTAGGTAAATGGCAAGTCATACAAAAATCGGTATATATTTCGCCACCTCTTTCAATACTTTGCTTCAAAGCATCATTTTGAGACACACATGAAAATGAAAGCGTTAAAACAAGACTGAGTATAAATAATTTCATGAATAGCGGTTTAATTTTCTGGAACAATTTTTATAATACCTTTTCCTTCCACAGCGACATAAATGTTACCATCTGGGGCTTGAACAACATCTCTAACACGACCAATATTTTCAAATAATTTTTCGCGTTTAACAACTTTATCATTTTCTAAAATTAACCGTTCTAAATATTCAAATTTTAATGAGCCAACAAGTACATTACCTTCCCAATCTGGATATTTTTCAGAGGAAACTATAGCCATTCCGCTTGGTGCGATAGATGGCACCCAATAGAACAAAGGTTGTTCCATGCCTTCTTTTTCAGTCAAATCTGTGAATGAAGTACCGTTATAATTGATGCCATAAGAAATAACGGGCCATCCAAAGTTTTTTCCTTTTTGAACAATATTTATTTCATCACCGCCTTGTGGACCATGTTCGTTAACCCAAATAGCTCCCGTAACTGGATTTTTTGCCATGCCTTGCGGATTTCTGTGGCCATAACTATAAATAGCCGTTTTTGCATCTATAGTATTTACAAATGGATTATCCTGAGGAATACTTCCGTCGTCATTTAATCTGTAAATTTTACCACAATCGCGGGTTATATCTTGCGGATTAACATCTCTGTTACCTCGGTCGCCAATTGAAAAATATAAGTAGCCTTCATTGTCAAACTTTATACGAGAACCCCAATGTTGACCTTTTTTTGTATTGCCTTCTGCTTTATAAAGTTTCTCGAAATTAACTAAGGTATTGCCGTTTAATTTTGCCCTAGCCAAAGCAGTATTGCCGCCGTCGCCTTCACCTTCTGAAGAGGAATAAGTCATGTAAATCCATCCATTATTTTCATAATCTGGGTGTGTTTCAATATCTAGAAAACCACCTTGCCCGCGAACATAAACTTCAGGGGCACCCTCAATATTTGTTTTTATACCATCTTTAAAATGAATGAGTTCACCAGATTTTTCTGTGACTAACATACTTCCATCGGGTAAAAATGCCATGCCCCAAGGAATATTTAAATCTGGTACAATTAATTCTGTGGTGTAACTTAAATTAGTTGGATCTTCAGCTTTTACCTCAGATTCAATCTGTTGCGCACACGATATACATGCAAAAAATATTATAGCTAATAGCGAGTGAATTTGTTTCATTATTTTTTGATTTAAAGTTACGTTAAAAAACATAATTTAGATTAATTCCAGTAAAATAGTTTATTGGGTTTCCCGGATAATAATATCTAGGATCACTACCTCCAAAGCCTGAAGTGTTAATCAGAATTTGAGAAGCATATACCTCTTCAAAGATATTATTTACTCCCAAGAATGTATTTAATTTTAGCTTTTTATTAAGATTTGTTTTGTAGCCAATTTTAATATTTGTCAGATTGTAACTATCAGAATATAAGCTGTTCGCATCTGTAATAGGCATACGCCCAACATATTGAAAGTTTATGTTACCATAAAGCCCAAAAGTTGAGTCAAAATCAATTCCTCCGTTAAAAATATCTGTAGGCACTCCTGTTAAATCATTTCCAGAAAAGTTATTAGTATCATCAATAAACTCTTTAAAAATGAAATTATTAAGCGTGTAATTTACGAATGAATTTAGAGATAGGTTTTTGTTCTCAAACCATCTGCAATTTAAAGCTATTTCCAATCCATCATGTTGTGTTCTACCTGCATTAATGCCAATAAATTCATCTTGAGCAGTTCGTCTAGACACCAATAGATTTTTTATATCTAAACGGTAAATTGTTACATTGAATTGTAAGCGGTTATTTAAAGCTGAACCTCTTGTGCCAACTTCAAAATTCCATCCTGTTTCCGGTTTTATGTTCGTATTTATTTGTCCGTCGGGAAGTAAAGTTTCTTGAAGGGAAATCGGAGAAAAGCCATGACTTATGCTTGAAAATATTGAAATATTTTCTGAAAATAGATGTGATAAACCAAATTTTGGAGATAAAATAGTTTTGAATTTAAAACTACCTGACTGATCTGGGTTATTTGCTGAAACTTGAAACCTATCCTTCAAAATATATGATGTTTCATTTAAATTTAAGCCTATTGAGCCTGTTGTTTTTTCTGAAAATTCATAATCAATTTCTGAAAAAACATTGTAGTAATTACGTTTTTCTTTATAATTAGATAGTTGCTCGCCTTTAACACTTCCAGTTCCAGCTGGGAAATCTTGATACAAATTTTCAAAAGCGCCGTATTTATAAGTATCTCTAAAAAGTTCGCCACCAATAGTCCAATTTAGGTTTTTGTCAAATACTTGGGTGTTTCCTAAAAACCGACTTCTAATACCAAAACCAAAAGTGTTTTCTTCTAAAATATTAAAAGGCCTAGGTTCATAAGCATCTCTAAAGGAGGCGAAAATACTTGTGGCTTGTTTTAAATAGGTGTTGTAATTATGATTCCATGATATCCCGAAAACACCTCTTTTAGAATCTTCAAAACCTTGTGCTTGTTTCCAAGTAAAAGCAGCAGATTTTGGAGTGTTAAAATAAGTTGATTCATCAATAGAACTCGGAATAAAAGCTTTTAAATCAACATAACTTACTAAAAATGACAGTTCATCTTTTTCACTCAAAAAATGATTTGAGTTTATTGTAAATGTTTGCCTGTCGTATTGATTATTCTCTCGATAGCCATCACTATGCGTGTTACTATAAACTGCTCTAAAACTGTTCTTTGCTGAACCATGATTTACATTTATAATACCTTTATACAGTCCGAAAGAACCAATTGATAATTCAGAATTTAAATCAGATTGATTTAAAAATGAATTTTGAGGTGTCATGTTAATAACCCCACCAAGGCCAGAGCCATAAATGCTAGATGCAGCACCTTTAATAATTTCGAAACGGGAGATTGAAGCGAGTTCGAAATCTTCAATGGTAGTTTCTCCGCTACCATTTGTGAGTGGAATATCTTTAAAATACGCTCTAATTTTTGAAGTTCCGAATAAATTTCTTGACCCTATACCTCTAATTGTAATTCTATTGGTATTAAGCGCGCCACTTTGCATAAATATACCGGGAGTTTTATTTAAAATCGGAGCAAAATCGGTATTGTTTGAGCGTTGAATGTCTTCCGACGAAATAATATTGATTGATGTAGTAGCTCTTAGTAGCTTTTTTGGAATATGGTTGGTGTTTATAATGACTTCATTTAATTCTGAGGGATTTATATCTAATTGAATGATGATGTATTGATTATTATTTAGTTCAAAAGGCTTATCAATATATCCTTGTTTTTTAAATGAATACATGCCTGCTTTTAATAGTTCAAAAGCACCATCTGTGTTTGTGGCTGTAACTACATTATTATTTATATCTAATATTTGAGTAATTGCCAATGGAGTTCCATTATTGCTATCAATTACTTTTCCCTTTATTTTTGATTGACTATAACACAAAAATGTAATACTGAAAATCAAGAAAAAAATTATATTTTTAAATAATACGTGCACTAAAATCGCTATGAAATTGAAACAGCTAAATTATCAATTTTAAACAAGAAATATTTTTTAGAATTGTATTTACAAAATGAATAAATAAAGTATATTTGCATCCCGTTACAGATAACCAAATCGGGGTGTAGCGTAGCCCGGTTATCGCGCCGCGTTTGGGACGCGGAGGTCGCAGGTTCGAATCCTGCCACCCCGACTAACCTTGTGAAGGTATAATCAAAACACTGTTAATCTTATGATTTTCAGTGTTTTTTATTTTATATGATTTAGTCGTTATATGAAAGTTGGTTGAAATATTTGCCTTTTCTTCACATAATTGTCCAAATTAAAACAGTATAAAATTTAGAAAAAAATTGCGTTTTAATATTTCCTGTAAATAGTATTATTCAAGCGTGACAATTAAGTTATCTATTTATTCTCGTATTAAGATGAACGAAAAACGTTCAGAAATTAGTCTTAAAAATTTATGTGCTTTTGAAACTGATTGAGATTTTATTAAAAGTAGAGGTATAAATTTTTAAAAAACTATTTTTCTTGTTGCAATTTGTCAAATTAACAATAATGATAATTCTACGTAAATATCTTAATTAAATAAATTATAATATACGTATAAATACGTAGTTTTGTGTTTAAAATACGTATTTATGCAAAGAATCATAGTTGTAGGAAACGGTATGGTAGGGTATAAATTTTGTGAAAAATTTATAACCCAATCTGGTAGCAAGGCCTATAAAGTAACCGTTTTTGGTGAAGAACCAAGACCTGCTTATGATCGTGTTCATTTAAGTGAGTTTTTCGAAAACCAAGATGCTAAAGCTCTAGAAATGGCGCCAGCAGAATGGTATGCTAATAATGGTATTGAACTAATTACAGGCGAACGTGTTGCAGATATTAATAGAGCTTCAAAAACAATAACAACAGCTAAAGATTCTGAGTTTTCTTATGATTATTTAGTGCTAGCTACAGGGTCTTCACCTTTTGTTCCACCTATTAAAGGTGTTGAAAAGGAAGGTGTATTTGTATATAGAACCATTGAAGATTTAGAAGGGATGTTAGCTTATGCTGCAAAACTTAAAGCTGAAAAGCCAGATGCAAGAGCTGCTATTCTTGGTGGTGGATTATTAGGTTTAGAAGCTGGTAAAGCTGTTATGGATATGGGTTTAGAGCCGCATATTGTAGAGTTTGCTTCTAAGCTAATGCCAAGACAATTAGACTCAAGAAGTAGTCAAGTATTACAATTAAAATTAGAATCTATAGGTTTAAATATTCACTTAAGTAAGGCAACCAACCAAATTTTAGGGGATAATACCATTACAGGCATGGAGTTTGGAGAGGATGATGTTTTAGATGTGGATATGCTTGTAGTTTCTGCGGGTATTAGACCCAGAGATGAGCTTGGTAAGAATAGTGGACTCGAAGTTGGTGTTCGCGGTGGTATTGTGGTTAATAATAAAATGCAAACCTCAGACGAGAATATTTATGCCATAGGTGAAATTGCGTTATATAATCAAATGATTTATGGACTAGTGGCTCCTGGTTATGAAATGGCTGGTGTTGCTGTAGATCAAATTTTAGGAAACCAAGCGCCATTAATGCCAGATGCTATTGATATGTCTACCAAATTAAAATTAATTGGTGTGGATGTAGCTAGTTTTGGTGAGCCGTTTATGCCGGCATCTAAAGGGCATTCTATTATTTTTGAAAATAAAACCCAACATTTATATAAACGAATTAACATAAGTCTTGATGGTAAATCATTACTTGGAGGGATTTTAGTTGGAGATGCATCAGATTACAATATGTTGCATCAGGTTTACTTAAATGGGATGGCAATTCCAGAAGATCCATCACAATTAATTTTACCGGTGAGTGAAGGTGGTTCGTCTTTTGGAAGTGTATTAGATTTGCCAGATACGGCTCAAGTGTGTTCTTGTGAGAGTGTATCTAAAGGTGATATATGTTGTTCTATTACAGAGGGCGATTGTAATACGTTTGGTGATGTAATTACAAAAACCAAAGCAACTTCGGGTTGTGGTGGTTGTAAACCTATGGTAACAGATTTAGTAAATGAAACTTTAAAATCATTAGGAAAAGAAGTTAAAGAAACGATTTGTGAACACTTTGACTTTAGTAGACAAGAATTATACGATCTTATAAAAATTAATAAAGTGCCAGATTATCAGGAAGCACTTAACTTATTTGGAGAAGGTCATGGTTGTGAGGTATGTAAACCATTAGTGGCGTCTATTTTTGCTACTGTAACTATGGAAACAGCAAACGAACAACCTGCTATACAAGATACTAACGATAGATTTTTAGCTAATATACAGCGTAATGGCACGTATTCGGTAGTTCCTAGAGTTCCGGGTGGTGAGATTACTCCAGACCAGTTAATGACTATTGGTGCTGTAGCTAAGAAATACGATTTGTATACTAAAATTACTGGTGGACAAAGAATTGATTTATTTGGTGCACAGGTTCATGAATTACCAATGATTTGGACAGAATTAATTGATGCCGGTTTTGAGAGTGGACATGCTTACGGAAAATCTTTAAGAACTGTAAAAAGTTGTGTGGGTTCTACTTGGTGTCGTTACGGTATGCACGAAAGTGTAACATTTGCTATAGATATAGAGAAGCGATATAGAGGCTTGCGTTCTCCTCATAAATTTAAAGGTGGCGTGTCTGGTTGTATTAGAGAGTGTGCTGAAGCTAGAGGGAAAGATTTTGGATTGATTGCTGTTGAAGGCGGATGGAATTTATACGTTTGCGGAAACGGTGGAGCTACACCAAAACATGCGGTTTTATTAGCAGAACAGTTGGATGATGAAACAGTTGTTAAATACTTAGATAGGTTTTTAATGTATTATATACGTACTGCTGGACCATTAGTAAGAACAGCACCTTGGTTAGATAAACTTGATGGTGGTTTGGATTACTTGAAGCAGGTGGTAATTGAAGATTCTTTAGGAATTGCAGAGGAACTAGAGCGGGAGATGGAAGGTTTAATTAACAAATATAAATGTGAGTGGAAGCAGGCTGTTGAGAGTCCTGAAATCATGAAGCGTTTCAAACATTTTATGAATTCTGATGATACGGATGATAATTTAGAGTTTGTACCAATGCGTGAGCAGAAAATGCCTAAAGCTTGGAGTTAGTTGAGTTTGAAGATTAAAAATTGATGACTAACCCTTGTTAGGGGTTTCAATGGAAATCACACAGAGAGCTCACGATTGTTATTGGGACGAGCGGGGATTTGTTATTTAAAGCCCAACTCTTGTGGTAATGCCAAAATAAATAATAAATTGATTTTAATTTTAATGATATGCAAGATATATTGAGTCAATACGAAACGGTAACTGAAACTTCTGTTAAAGAGTGGTTTAGAGTGGGTGAAGCTAGTGATTTTCCTCAGGATAGCGGAGCCTGTATAAAGTACAAAACCAAGCAAATTGCAGTTTATAATTTTACACGAACCGGGAAATGGTATGCGACACAGAATTTGTGTCCGCATAAAATGGAAATGGTGTTGTCTCTAGGTCTGATTGGTGATAAGGAGGATATACCGAAAGTAGCATGCCCTTTACATAAAAAGAATTTTTCTTTAGAAGATGGTAGTAATTTGGCTGGTGAAGATTTGAAAATAGCCACCTATCCTGTTAAAATTAAAAACGGAAATGTGTATATTGGCTTCTCGGATTAAAACCCTAAAAAGATATGAAGCCTACACGTTTTGAAACTGCTATTGCACTAATAGATAAAGCCAACTCCGAGGATGTAAATACATATGAAGTTGCTGGTTTAAAATATCCTAAGGAGTTGTTGTACTCGCAACGGATGACAAGGAAATTGTTGCAGTTTGAGCCTAGTGCCTCTAAAGCACTTCAAATTTCGGCGCGTGGACAGCATATTTGCCGTTGGAAAATTGCACGTAACGAATACCCAATGGATCGCGTGGGCTATTTGAAATGGCGTGAAACCTTAAAAAAAATGCACGCTAATTTAACAGCGGATATTTTAAAACAAGTAGGTTTTGATGACCAATTTACCGATAGGGTTAAAGCTATAATTAGTAAAAAACTGATTAAGAAAAACGAAGAATCTCAAACACTTGAAGATACTATATGCTTAGTGTTTTTAGACTACTATTTTGAAGAGTTTGCTGCTAAGCATACTGATGAAAAGGTAATTGATATTTTGAAAAAGACTTGGTTGAAAATGTCTGATAAAGGTCATATTACTGCCTTAAAATTACCATTTTCTGATAAAAGTTTGGCTTTAGTAAAACAGGCTATTTCATAAATGCAAAACCATGACTACACCGAGTAATTCATTAGACCAAAGAACGTTTGATAAATTACGCCGTTTATATATTATAGCATTAAGTACCATTGCGGTTTCGGTAATTGTAAGTCAGATATTGATACGGAAACATCTCAGTGGACAAGAAAGTGACTCTACTGTAATTAATGTGGCTGGTAGACAGCGTATGTTGAGTCAGAAATTGACAAAAGATATTGTATCGCTTTCTGCGGAAACCAACCAAGAAAACCGTATTCTTTTGAAAGATGAAATTAAAGCCACCTTGCACCTTTGGGGATTGTCTCATAAGGCGCTTCAAAAAGGTAATGATAGCCTAGGACTGCCTAAAACAAATAGCGTTAAGATTACAGACAAATACAAAGTTTTAAACCCTGTTTTTTATACTATAAGTGTTGCCTCAAAATCTATTATTGATAAGATTGAAAATAAACCGCCTTTACCTTTAGAGTATTATGCCGAAGATATTGAAAAGGTAAAAGCTAATGAAGCAGCTTTTTTAATAATGATGGATGATATTGTTAATCAATATGATTTTGAGGCTGATGAAAAAGTAAAGTGGTTGCGTCAATTAGAGCTGTGGTTAACAGGGCTTACTTTATTAATTCTTTTAGTTGAATTTTTATTTATTTTCTGGCCTGCTGCAAAATCTGTAAAAACTGTATTGGCAGACTTATTATTAGCAGAGAAGCACGCTAAAAAAATGGCTTTTGATGCAGATAATTTGAGTATTGCTAAGGAAAAATCGATTAAGGAGCTTCGTGCCTTAAGTCGCGCTATGGATGATACTTTGCTTTTTGCTCGCATTAAACCTAATGGGAGTGTTGTGCACATGGGGAATAAGTTTACACGATTGTTTAAGTTTTCTAATTTTAATGATTCCGTGTTATTTTGGAATGTTTTATCTATAATAGAAAGCGAGCAATTAGCGCTCGAAGAGTTAATTAATAAATTTAAAAAAACAGGTTGGCAAGGGGAAGTTAAGGCAACCGTAAAAAACGGTGATGCTATTTGGTTAGAAATGGCTGTTATACCTTATAATCCAACAGATGAAAAGTCTGAGTTACTTATTATAGCTTCTGAAATCACAGAAAGGAAGTCAGCACAATTAGAAATTGAGCGGCTTACTGAAAAGAGTTTTGAAGAAAAGATGAGTCAGCAGAAAATTATTTCTAGCAAAATCATTGAAAATCAAGAAAAAGAGCAAAATCGCATTGCAAAAGATGTGCATGATGGTATAGGGCAAATGCTTACAGGTTTAAAGTATAATTTGGAGAGTATTGATCCTAATGATGTTGATAAAGCTGCATCTAAAATAGAACACTTAAAAAAGCTTACTGCCAATATTATTAAAGGCGTTAGAACAGCCACTTTTAATTTAACGCCCCCAGAATTGACAGATCATGGAATTGTTCCTGCGATTACAAAATTGACAAAAGAATTAGCTAGACTTACAGGAAAGGAAATTGTGTTTTTTAATAAAACAGATTTTAGTACCCGTTTAGATTCCCTCACCGAAATAAATATTTATCGTATCGTCCAGGAAGCTATTAATAATGCCATAAAATATGCAGAATCAACACATATTTTAGTGTCTATGTCTCATAGTAAGAATATGTTGAGTATTGTTGTTGATGATAATGGAAAAGGTTTTGACCCAGGGAAATTAAAGCATGTAAAAACTGGAGATGGTGGTATGGGGATGACTTTTATGAATGAGCGTATAAAATATATTGAAGGGCGATTGTTTTTAACTTCTGAAGTGGGTAAAGGAACTCGGGTAACTTTAAATATTCCTTTGGTTTAGATAAGCGTAAAATTCAAGTCACCATATTAAAGTATTCAAATACGTAGAATTACTTAATTTTGTTACTTTTGTACTTATAATTTAAGATAATAAATATGATTAATGTAGTTCTTGCAGACGACCATGTTTTAGTTAGAGATGGCATTAAGGCGCTTTTAGAAGACCAAGATGGTATTGCTGTTATTGATGAAGCTTCTAACGGAAAAGAAGCTTTAGAAGTGATCTCTAGAAACAAGCCTCATGTGTTAATTGTAGATATTAGAATGCCAGAGATGAATGGAATTGAAGTGGTTAGAGAAATGAGTAGATCATACCAAGATGTGAAAACATTAGTCCTATCTATGCATGATTCTGAGGAATATGTTGTGCAAGCTATCCAAGCTGGTGCCGATGGTTATTTATTAAAAGGCGCAAGTAAAAATGAATTTATAAAAGCCTTGAATAAGGTAGCTTCTGGAGGTAAATATTTTACAGGTGATGTGACTGCTATTATTATGAACAACTTCGTAAACGGAAATACCAACACAGCAGCTGCACCTAAGCAGAGAGTTAAAGAAGATCCATTTAAATTGACTAAGCGGGAAAAGCAAATACTTAGTTTAGTATTGCAATTAAAGAATAATAAAGATATTGCTGATGAACTTCAAATTAGCAAACGTACCGCAGAAGTTCATCGTTTTAACCTCATGAAAAAACTAGATGTTAAAAATTTGATGGAGTTGAATCATAAGGCTAACGAGTTTGGACTGGTTTAAATTTTGGTTAATCAAATAAATATGAAAAATCGACTATTATTTTTTTCTGATGACTATCTTGTTTATTCAGGAATAATAATTTTAGGACTAGCTGTTTCCTTATTGATTTATAAGATTAATAAAAATGAATCAATTGATTTTGATAGTTGAAATATATCTTCATGGAATTCTTATGCTAATTCATGGACATTAATCGTTTTATTATTCATCCTTAATATGTTTTTATTGTTTTGTTTGTAAAAATTCTTATTAAAATCTTATCTATTTTATATCCAATTTTATCATATCCTCAATTCCAACTTCTTTAAATTATCAAACTGATATTTTTTCTATCACACTTAATTTTTAATATTCAATATTAAGTATTAATACTTAGATTTGTATTTGCTAGTATTAGTTGAGTTTTATATTTAATTATTCAACTCAAGCTATAAAATGCAAATTTTTTATTTAATTTTTTATTGAATTAAAAAATAAAAGCACAGTTTTTGTGGTATTCTGAATAATACTAAATGGGCTTGTGTTAGGAAAAATTATTGTTTTAATTAGTAGTAAAGTTAGGTCTGAATGATTAAAAGCGAAGTAAAAACAACATGCTCTTATTGTGGTGTAGGCTGCGGGATTATTGTTAAGAAAGACACTAACGATAAAGTTTTTGTTGAGGGTGATAAAGACCATCCTGTAAACAAAGGTATGCTATGTTCTAAAGGCATGAATTTGCATTACGTAGCTAACGATACTTCAGATAGAATTCTATACCCAGAAATGCGTTGGAGTAGATCGCATCCTCTTGAACGAGTAAGTTGGGACGATGCATTAGATAGAGCAGCAGGTGTTTTTAAATCTATCATAAAAAAGTATGGTCCAGATAGTGTTGGGTTTTATGTTTCTGGACAAAGTTTAACCGAAGAATATTATATTGCTAATAAGCTTACTAAAGGGTTTTTAGGAACAAATAACATTGATACGAATTCAAGATTATGTATGAGTTCTGCTGTGGTAGGATATAAAAAAACCTTTGGAGAAGATAGTGTACCAATTTCCTATGATGATATTGAGTTAGCTGATACATTTTTAATAACAGGTGCTAATCCCGCATGGTGTCATCCTATTTTATTTAGGCGCATTGAAAAGCGTAAAGAAGATAATCCTGATGTAAAAATTATTGTTATCGATCCAAGAAAAACAGACACCGCTAATTTTGCCGATTTGCATTTGCAATTGCTTCCAGGAACAGATGTCATCTTATATAATGCTATAGGAAGGTGTTTATACAAACGTGGTTTAATAGATGAAGATTTTATAAATAACCATACTGAAGGTTTTCAAGACTATAAGGATTTAATTTTTAAAACCTCTTTAAGGCAAGCATCTAAACTATGTGGTGTTTCTGAAAGAGAGATTCAAAAGGCAGCAGATATTATTGGGCTTTCAAAGGGTTTCATAAGTATGTGGGCGATGGGACTTAATCAAAGTGTGGTAGGTACCGATAAAAATGTGTCACTCTTAAATTTATCGTTAATTACGGGGCAGGTTGGAAAACCTGGCTCAGGCCCTTTTTCTTTAACAGGACAACCAAATGCAATGGGCGGTCGTGAGGTAGGAGGCATGGCGAATTTGTTAGCAGTTCATAAAGATTTAGGTAACGAAGAACATCGTAGAGAAGTCGCGCAGTTTTGGGGTGTTAATAAAATCAACCCTAAACTAGGGTTAACAGCTACCGAAATGTTTGATGCTTTAGAAAGTGGTAAAATGAAAGCCATTTGGATAGCTTGTACAAATCCATTGGTGAGTTTGCCAAATTTGAATCGTATTGAGAAAGCCATGAAAAATGCAAAATTTGTTGTGGTTCAAGAGATATCACATAAATCTGATACAGTCGCTTTTGCAGATTTAGTACTGCCAGCAGCAGGATGGTTAGAAAAGGAAGGTACAATGACCAATTCTGAAAGGCGAATTTCATATTTACCTAAAGAAATAGATGCTCCGGGAGAAGCAAGACCAGATGTTGAAATTTTCTGCGATTTTGCACAACGAATGGGTTTCCGTGGATTTAATTATAATAATGCTAGTGAAATATATGATGAGTATGCATCTATGACCAAAGGGACGAATATTGATGTATCATTTCTTAATTATGATAGATTAAAAAATGAAGGCACTTTCCAATGGCCAGTCCCAAAGTACAGACACCGAGGTACACCTCGTTTATTTGAAGATAAAAAGTTTTATACGTCTTCACAGAAAGCACAGTTTAATTTGCCAAGTACTATTGAAAATACATCTATACAACCAACTTCAGATTATCCATTAATATTAACTACAGGTCGTGTGCGAGATCAATGGCATACCATGACAAAAACAGGAAAGGTATCACGTTTAAAAACACATTATCCAACCCCTGTTTTAGAAATACACCCCGTAGATGCCTATTTAAATAAGGTTAAGGATGGTGATATTACCGAGATTAAAAGTGAGAACGGTGTGGTTCGTGTACGTGCAAGTATTACAGAAAACATTAAAAAAGGCGTGGTGTTTTTACCAATGCACTGGGGAAAACAATTGCAAAGTAATTTAAACAGGGCAAATAATTTAACGAATACACATGTTGACCCTGTGTCAAAAGAACCAGACTTTAAGTTTACCTGTGTTTCAGTTTCAAAATATAAAAAATCAGTAGAAAAAATAATTGTTGTTGGTGCTGGAGCTGCAGCATTCAGGTTCATTCAAAATTATAGAGAGCAAAATGAGGCAGATGAAATCCATGTGTTTTCAAAAGAACCAAATTTGTTTTATAACAGAGTGTTGTTGCCAGAGTATGTTACCGAAGAATTAACTTGGGAACAACTTTTAAAAATTAAGGAAAAAGAGCTGGATAAACTCAATATCCATTTGCATCCTGAAACTTTTATTACAAACATAGAAAAAGCAGGCAAGGAGGTAACGGATAGTAACGATGAGGTTCATCATTTTGATAAATTAATATTAGCAACAGGTAGTCGATCGTTTATTCCAAAAGATGTTCAAATAGATTTACCTGGGCGTTTTACCATGCGTAACAAAAGTGATGCAGATAGTTTTAAAAGCTATTTGGATGCTACAGGGTTGCCTTCTGAAGAACAGCATGTGGTTATTGTGGGTGGTGGATTGCTAGGTTTAGAATTGGCAGCAGCCATGAAGCATAAGAATACTAATATTACGATAGTGCAACGAGGTTCTCGTTTAATGGAACGCCAGTTAGATAAAGTATCAAGTAAACTATTAGCTTTAGATGTTCAAGAGCGTGGCATTCAAATTTATTTTGATAATGAAGTGAGTACGGTGTTTGATGATGATGATACAAGCGAATTAAACATCACTTTAAAAAGTGGAAAATTTATCACTGCCAATGCTATTGTATATGCTATAGGTACTATCCCAAATATTGAAATAGCTCGAGAAAATGGCATAAATTGTAGCCGAGGTGTTAAGGTAAATCAGCATTTGCAATCATCACATCCAGATATTTTTGCTGTTGGAGAAATAGCAGAATATAACAATCAATTATTCGGAATTACATCTGCGGCAGAAGAGCAAGCTAATATTTTAGCCAACTTTATTGCAGGCGATATTAGTTGTTCATATAAGGGATCTGTATTAATGAATATTCTGAAATTTAATAATTTAAACCTTTGTAGTATTGGTGATATAAATGTGCCAGATAATGATGATAGCTACGAAGAAATCATTTTTACAGACATTAAAAAAAGGTACTACAAAAAGTGTATTGTAAAAGATGATTTGTTGGTTGGTGCTGTTTTAATGGGTGATAAAAATGAATTTGCCGAATTTAAAACCATGATTGAAAGCAAGATTGAAATGGCTGAAAAGCGAGACAAATTGCTTCGTGGCACTTCAAATGATGTTCCTGTATTAGGAAAATTAGTGTGCTCTTGTAGTCAAGTAGGCGCGGGTAATATAGAGGAAGCTATTTCAAAAGGCTGTATAGATTTTACAGAATTATGTAATAAAACTGGAGCTGGTTTAGGTTGTGGTAGTTGTAAAACTGAAGTAAGAGATATTCTTCAAAATTCAAAAGTATTAGCATAATGAAGGAACCTTATAGATTAATGATTAACGGCGGTGTTTTATCACCAGGTGAATTAAAATATATTTGTGATGCTGCTGAGTTTCTAGGTTTAGATGCTATATCTTTTGGGTCTCGCCAAGATATTATTTTTCCTGAGGAAATCGATGAAAAAAAGTTTTCACAGTTTGATAAAATTCAATTTGTAAAACCTAAAAGTGATGGCGTTGAAAATATAGCGTCGTCTTATGTTTCATCTGAAATTTTACCAAGTACTTCATGGTTAACAGGCGAGCGTTATTTGTATGTTTTAGAACAGTTTAAGCATAATCCAAAACTTCGTATAAATGTTATAGACCCAAAGCAACGTTTAGTGCCATTATTTACTGGAAATGTTAATTTTATAGCTTCAGAGCATGAAGATTATTGGTATTTATATTTGAGACTACCTGGTTGGAAAAAAACACAAATGTATCCTGCGCTTATTTATAGCTGGGATATGGGTAAAGTTGAATTGGTTATTGAAAATATTTTGATAGAGGAACCCGAAACTATTGAAACCGTTTTTGATTTGGTAAGTGATGCCATAGATTCCAATAACAGAACGGTTGATAAGCCATTGGAAGTTCCTTTTTATCCGTTTCCGTATTACGAAGGGATGAACAGAATTGGTACTGATCGCTATTGGTTGGGTTTGTATTGGCGGAATAATAGGTACGATTTAAAATTTCTGAAAGCTATGTGTGAGTTGTGTTCAGAAAACAAAATTGGAAAAATCTCAATCACACCATGGAAATCATTCATTGTGAAAGGCATCCCGTTACATTCAAAATTAAAATGGGAAAAATTTCTCGGTAAATTTGGTATCAATGTAAGACACTCTATGTTAGAGATGAATTGGCATTTACCTGTAAATGATAAAGATGCATTAAGCTTAAAAAAGTACTTGGTTACTAATTTTGATCAAAATGATATTAGTACCTACGGGTTGACTTTCGGAATTACAAATTTTGATAGCGATACTTACAATTTCACCTCTATTGTTGTAGAGAAGAATGTGCAGCCTGAAACTATTGGGGATTTTAAAATAAGAGATACTTATAACTTACTATATGCTAGGAATTTCGACCCGAATACACGCCAATATATCATGCATGTTCAAGATGTGGATAAGGTTGAGCTTCCTGGCTTGTTAATGGAATTAAGTCAGTTGTATTTTGAGCAATTAGGAACAGAAAAAGAAGATGAAGGCGTTCAGGTTTCTATTGCTGAAACTACTCAGGAAGAGGTTTATCAATGCTCAGAATGTTTGACCATTTATAACGAAATCTATGGCGATATCACACAAAATATTGCTCCAAATACAGCTTTTGAAAATCTTTCTGAAACTTATGAATGTTCACTATGTGAAGCATCTAAAAGTAGTTTTGGAAAGAAAGTTTTATTTAAATGATAATGCTTTCGTTTTATTTCAAAATAGTTAATTATTTTAATTTTAAGATATAAAATTTGCCAATAATAAATCAAAATATAGATTCTACAATAGACAGAAAGTATAGCGTTGCTGAAACATCATGTAGTATGTGCGAGAATAAAAACTGTTTGATAAATAGAAACTTAAGTAATTTTAAAGATTCCCAATTCATTAATAATAAAAACAATATTAAATGTAAAAAAGGACAGCAATTTATCATTGAAGGAGCTCCAGTTAATGGCTTGTTTTTTATTTTAAAAGGCACTGTGAAAGTATTTAGAACAGGGATTAATGGTCGTGAACAAATTGTTCGTTTTGCAAAGGAAGGTGAAATTATTGGGCATCGCGGTTTTGGTACTGAAGAGTATTACTCTATTGGTGCAATTGCGTTACAAGATTCTGTTTTATGTTATTTTTCAAAAGAAGATTTACAAGACACACTGCTTGAAAACTCTAAGTTTGCTTACGATATGATGTTGTTTTATGCTAATGAACTTAACAGAAGCGAGAATAAAGTAAAGTCTATTTCTCAAATGACTGTTCGTGAGCGTGTGGTGGATTCTTTATTATATATTCATAGAAAATTCGGTATTTTAAATAACTACATTAATCTGCCTTTAAGCAGAAAAGAATATGCGGATTATGCTGGTACTACTGAAGAGCAAGTGATTCGGGTTTTTTCAAGTCTAAAGAAAGAAGGACTTGTTTCCGCTAGAGGAAAAAAAATATCTATTACTGATGTTCAATTACTTAAAAATGAAATAAGCGAACATAATTACTTCTTAGACGCTTAGATTTTTAAATTTTTTTTGAAATTAATTTCAATTATTTATTACGTTTTATAATTTACTTAGAGGTATTTGTAGTCTACGTATTTGTTTAACTTATTGAAAATCATAGTAATAATTTTATAACCTGTTTTTTAACAGGTTTTTTTATGTTTAAAAAGAGGTTTTTACATGGTAATAATCATGAAATAGAATGTAATCTACTTATATATTTGTCATAAATAAGTATTAATACTTAGATTAATTTAAAAACAACAAAAAATGAAATCTCTAATCAAAAAAACAAATTGGATTTTACCGGTTGCAGTATTACTATTTGCTTGCGGTGGTAAAGACAAAAAGAAAGATGTTGCCGAAGTTGCGGTTGTCGAAACAACAAAAACTAAAACATTAGATATTGAGAAACCACAATTGACTTTTGGTTTTATCAAGTTAACTGATATGGCGCCTTTGGCCATAGCAAAAGAAAAAGGGTTCTTTGAAGATGAGGGATTATTTGTTTCTGTTGAAGCACAGTCCAATTGGAAAAACGTATTAGATCGTGTTATTGATGGTCAATTAGATGGATCGCATATGTTAGCAGGTCAGCCAATTGCTGCTGGAGCTGGTTTTGGAAGACAAGCAGATTTAGTGACACCATTCTCGATGGATTTAAATGGAAATGGTATTACAGTATCTAATGATGTTTGGTCTAAAATGAAACCAAATGTACCAAAAGATGCAGATGGTAAGCCAATTCATCCCATTAAAGCAGAGGCTTTAAAGCCAGTAATTACAGAATATAAAAACTCTGGAAAAGCTTTTAAAATGGGTATGGTATTCCCGGTTTCTACACATAACTACGAAATTAGATACTGGTTAGCTGCGGCTGGAATTCACCCAGGAATGTATACTGCCGATAACGTACAAGGACAAATTGATGCAGAAGTTTTATTATCTGTAACACCTCCACCACAAATGCCAGCTACTCTTGAAGCAGGAACTATTTATGGATATTGTGTTGGTGAACCTTGGAATCAGCAAGCTGTTTTTAAAGGTATAGGAGTGCCAGTAGTAACCAATTATGATATTTGGAAAAACAATCCAGAAAAAGTGTTTGTAATGACGAAGAAATTTGTTGAAGATTATCCTAACACATCAATAGCAGTAACGAAAGCATTAATTAGAGCTGGTAAATGGTTGGATGAACCAAGCAATAGAGCAGAGGCAGTGAAAATATTATCGATGTCTCAATATGTTGGAGCGCCAGAAGAAGTGTTAGCGAATTCTATGACTGGTACTTTCGAATTTGAAAAAGGAGATAAGCGCGATATGCCTGATTTTAACGTGTTCTATAAGTACAATGCAACGTATCCTTTCTATTCTGATGGTATTTGGTTCTTAACCCAAATGAGAAGATGGGGACAAATTCCAGAAGCTAAGGCAGCAGATTGGTATCCTAATACAATTAAAGATATTTACAGACCAGATATCTGGACTAAAGCCGCAAAACTTTTAGTAGAAGAAGGACATATTCCAGTTGGTGATATTCCAACAACAGATGGCTACAAGCCTGCTACTGCTGATTTTATTGATGGAACATCTTACGATGCTAAAAATCCTATTGGATATATCAACAGTTTTAAAATTGGTAACAAGGATAAAGCTGTACAGTAAGGAGTAAAATAAATTAATAAAGAAAAGAAGATGAAGCAAAGTATATCATTGGGAAAAGTAACTCAATTTATAGGGTTAGGATTTTTAAGCACATTAAAAGGCCTATTTACTGGAAAACTGGAAAAGGAAGATTTAAAGAGTTTTCTACGTAAAGTAGTTGTACCGCTTGCTTCTATTCTATTATTTATTGGCCTGTGGCATATGGGTGCAAAATCTTTGTACAACATAGAAGCAGAATTTAAAATAGAAAAGGCACTTAATGATCAAGGACGAGAAGCTGCCGATGCACTACGTACATGTATTGCATCGGGAGATTCTAGTTGCCAACCAAATACATTACCATCACCTATTCAGGTTTGGGGCTCTTATAAATCATTATTAAGAGATCATAACATTATTAGTGCTGATAAAGCTGCATTTATAGATAAAACTGCTGCTTTGAATGAAAAGCGTATTGCAGAAGGTAAAGATGCTATTACGTATACGGGAAGACCTTCATTTGTTGATCAAATATTTAGAAGTTTAAAAACTGTGTTTGCTGGATTTTTATTAGCATTATTTATTGCTGTACCACTAGGCATATTTATAGGATTGAGTCCGACTTTAAAAAGTTCGTTTAATTGGTTTATTCAAATTTTTAAACCCGTATCTCCAGTGGTTTGGTATTTATTGGTGTTTATGATTGTGAAAACATTACTAATAGATTCTAATGAAGATAGCTCTTTTACTATCTCGTTTATTAGTGTTGGTTTATGTTCTATGTGGGCTACTTTAGTTAATACAGCAATGGGTGTATCGAGTGTAGATAAAGATTTTATTAATGTTGCTAAAGTGTTAAAGCTTGGGAACTTTCAGAAAATATTTAAAGTCGTGTTACCATCATCTTTACCATTAATATTTACAGGTTTGAAAATCACCTTATCGGTAGCGTGGATGGTGCTTATCGCTATTGAATTATTAGCCCAGAGCCCAGGTTTAGGTTTGTTTGTTTGGGAGGAATTCCAAAATGGTGCCAACGACTCGAATGCAAAAATTATTGTTGCCATGTTTGTAATTGGTATGATAGGTTTTTTATTAGACAGATTGATGTTAACGATACAGAATTGGGTGTCTTTTGATAAAACAGACGCCATTTAATTTTGCGTTAGGGATTGTAGCGGAAAGCCCGACCCTCATGGTAACGAGCATAAAAAAGTTGATTTGTTTACATGTGGATTCGTTAAGAAGAAATTAAGCGAATGAGTAAGTATAAACAATTAAACGATTAAACATTTTCAAAATGGCATACTTAGAATTAAATAACATTTATAAAACTTATGGACAAGGTGAAAATGAAACCGAGGTACTTTCGAATATTAATTTATCGATTGAGGAAGGTGAATTTGTTGCAATTGTTGGATTTACAGGAAGTGGTAAAACGACTTTGGTAAACTTGATTAATGGTTTGTTGGAGCCAACAAAAGGAGCCGTATTGTTTAAAGGAAAACCTGTGCAGGGGACGAGTCATGAGCGCGGGGTGATTTTTCAGAATTATTCATTGTTGCCATGGTTGACAGTTGGACAGAATATTTTTATGGCAGTTAAGGAAGCCTTTCCGAAAATGAGTAAAAAGGAGTTAAATACTATTGTCGCAGATTATGTTGAGATGGTGAGTTTAACACCTGCTATTAATAAACGTCCTAAAGAATTATCTGGAGGAATGCGCCAGCGTGTCGCGGTTGCAAGAGCACTAGCTATGAAACCCGAGATGATTATTATGGATGAACCTCTTGGGGCTTTAGATGCGTTAACGCGTGGAAACCTTCAAGATGAAATTTTAAATATTTGGGGTAAAGATAAGCGCACAGCTTTATTAATAACGAATGATGTTGATGAAGGTATTTATATGGCAGATCGTATTATTCCTTTACGGCCAGGACCAAATGCTACCTTGGGGCCTGAGTTTAAAATTGATCTTGAGCGTCCTCGAGATAAAACAGAAATGAATGATAATCCAAATTTTAAGAAAACTAGAAATGCCATTATTGAATACTTAATGGATATTGGAAACGAAAGAAAATCTGAAGCTAAAGCGGAATTTGTACTTCCAGATTTGAGTCCGAAAGATTTTGTTAATCAGTTTAAATAAGGGGATGACATGAATACTATAATAGAAAACAAAACAACAATTAGCGTTGCTAATAATGGCCTTTTTCCTTCAAATGACGTGATGTTGGATTTGAAAAATCTTAAGAAAGTATATCCAACACCAAAAGGGGATTATGTAGTTCTTGAAGATTTAAATCTACAAATTCGAAAAGAGGAATTTGTCACCATTATTGGACATTCAGGTTGTGGTAAAACCACCATGCTTTCTATGATAGCTGGGTTAAATCCAATATCGGGGGGGAATATATCGGTTTTAGGTAAGTTTATTAAAGGTCCCGGACCTGATAGAGGTGTCATTTTTCAATCACCAAGTTTAATGCCTTGGATGACATCGCTTCAAAATGTCATGTTAGGTGTTAATAAAGTCTTTCCGCATGCTACCAAAACCCAACGAAATGATATTGCTAAGTATTATTTGCAGAAAGTAGGATTAGAGGATGCGTTTAATAAAAAAGCATCAGAATTGTCTCAAGGGATGCAACAAAGAGTGGGTATTGCAAGAGCGTTTGCTATTAAGCCGAAAGTGCTATTACTTGATGAGCCTTTTGGGATGTTGGATTCTTTAACTAGAGGAGAACTACAAGATATCTTAATTGAAATCTGGAACAAAGAAAAAATTACTGCAGTAATGATTACTCACGATGTTGATGAGGCTATTTTTCTTGCAGATAGAGTGGTAATGATGACTAGCGGACCAAAAGCTAAAATTGGCGATGTATTAGATATTAAATTTGAAAGACCCAGAACTCGTAAATCGGTTTTAGAACACGATGATTATTATAAATACAGAAAGCATTTAATTGACTTTTTAGAACACTAATTAAAGAAAAGCAACTAAAACACTATTGGTTATTAATCAGATTTTGAAACACTTTGTTTTCTAAATCTTAGGATAACTATAACTATACAGAAACAGAAACAGAAATTAATAATAACTCAAAAACAGAATTAAAACTTAAAAACAAGGAAACATGAGAAAGCAATACATTTTAATAGGCTTGATGGCATTGATATTTCAATTTGCACAAGCGCAATTTACTTTAGATGGTGAATTTAGACCAAGAGCAGAATACCGCAACGGATTTGGAAGTTTAATAGCAGATGATGCCGATGCTGGATTTGGTATTTCTACTAGAGCAAGATTAAATGCAGGTTATAAAACAGAAGCATATAAATTTTATTTAAGTATACAAGACGTTATGGTTTGGGGTGAAAATAGACAGATTTTGCCTTATGATCAAAATAACTCTTTTGCTATATTTCAAGCATGGGCTGAAATTAATTTCGGTTCTGGATGGTCAACTAAATTAGGTCGTCAAGTTTTATCCTATGACGATCAACGTATACTTGGTGGTTTAGACTGGGCACAACAAGGACGAAACCATGATGCTGGATTGATTAAATATAAAAAAGATAAATTTATTTTAGATATAGCTTTAGTATTTAATCAGGATTATTCTAATCCAACAGGCTTTGTGAGTTCTGGAACTGCTTATAATACTACAGGCTTCTTTTCTTATAAAACCATGCAGTATGCTTATTTAAAGCAATCTTGGGAAAGTTTTTCTGGAAGTTTATTATTAATGAACAATGGTTTTCAAGAATTTGATGATGCTAGTGCTGCTGATGGTGTTAGTAATTTACAAACATTAGGAACACATTTATATTATAAAAAAGGAAGTTTCGGTGCTGCACTTAACGCCTTTATTCAAACAGGAAAACGCCAGGGGGAAGTGGATGTTAAAGGGGCACATTTATTAGGGCTAGATTTCACGTATAAAGCATCTCCGAAAGTTGGTTTAGGCGCAGGTATTGAAATTATTAGTGGCAATGATGGTGGAGTAGGAGAAACAGGAGCGTTTTTTCCATTGTACGGCACTAACCATAAATTTAATGGATTTATGGATTATTTCTATGTAGGTAACCATGCTAATTCAGTTGGATTAGTAGATATCCATGTAAGTGCTAATTTTAAATTAAGCGAAACCTCTAGCTTAATGGTTAAAGCTTTAAATTTTAGTGGAGAGCAAGATTTACCAAGTGGTGAGAGTGCTTTGGGAACAGAAATAGATATTGTATTTAAAAAGAAGTTTAAAGGGTACGCTTTAGTTGCTGGTTATTCTCAAATGTTTGCTAGCGATGGTATGTATGAATTGAAGGGAATTACTGAAGATGCTGCTGCAAGTGGACAAAACTGGGCATGGGCTATGTTGGTAATTAAGCCTAAGTTTTTTAATGGTAGCAACTAAATTTGAATTTATAGAACAGTTTTTGATTATTTAGTATACTATAAGTAATGCAGTTTGTTTAAATAGTTCTTTTGACGTTAATGTACTTTTCGGCGAACATTAATTGATTAAAAGATAATAACTATAATGTATATGTGACTAATAGAGTCTAATTAATCCTGACACACCGACAAGAAAGCCTTTCATTTGAAAGGCTTTCTTTATTTACAGAATTAATTTTTATTCAAGACGTATATAGTTTTCGGCAAAAATAGGATGACCTAAACTATCAATTTCAATCTGACTAAATTCATTTTCTCCTATTTTAACATTAAATATAAATTCAGTTTTTTCTTTTATCACCTGATTCATTGATTTAGACCCATAATCTAAAATCTCCGTAAGCTGACCATCTTTAACATTATAATCACCAAAAGCAAACCAATCAATTGAGTCAGAAATACGAGTTCTACTCCACATGACTTTAGAAGCAGAATACATTTTTATTTGTTTATTTGTTTTCGACGAAAGAATGGTGTCTGCGGTTCCATCTTCACCATAATTCAAATAACTTACAAGTTTCCATGCACCTTCCAGTGTATTGACTTTGTTTTCCGCCATGTCTAATACTGAACTCTCTTCCAAATTATTTTTTGGATTGTCTTTGCATGAAAAAAATAAAACGATAATAATGAGTAATAGTGAATTTTTCATAGTGTTCTAATTGAAGGATTAATAAAATGATTATTACAAGTTACAAAAAAAACACATACCTAATAAGAGTAAGTTATTATTGCATAAAAACTGTTAATAACTTATATGTAAGTTTTCTATCAAAAATTCTACTTTTGCTTTACAAATAGAATTAATTATGGCAGAGAATATAGAAAAAGTAAAATGTTTAATTATCGGATCGGGACCAGCGGGTTATACCGCAGCAATATATGCTGCAAGAGCCAATATGAAACCTGTTTTATACCAAGGCACGCAACCTGGGGGACAATTAACGACAACAAATGAGGTCGAAAATTTTCCAGGTTATCCAGATGGTGTTACAGGACCAGAAATGATGATGCAATTGCAGGCACAAGCGCAGCGCTTTGAAACTGATGTTCGTGATGGTTGGATTACTAAAGTTGATTTTTCAGAAGAAGTTCATAAAGTATGGGTAAATGAAACTAAGGAAATCCACGCTGATACCATTATTATTTCAACTGGAGCTTCAGCTAAATATTTAGGGTTGGACTCTGAACAAAAATATTTAAAATTAGGCGGGGGTGTTTCGGCATGTGCTGTTTGTGATGGATTCTTTTATAGAAACCAAGAAGTGGTTATAGTTGGAGCTGGAGATTCAGCTTGCGAGGAGGCACATTATTTGTCCAAATTGTGTACAAAAGTAACCATGTTAGTTAGACGAGATGAATTTAGAGCTTCTAAAATTATGGCGGCTAGAGTAAAGAATACCTCCAACATCGAAATTTTATTCAATACCGAAACTGATGAGGTTTTAGGAGATGGACAGGTAGTAACGGGTGTGCGAGTTTTTAATAATCGTACAAATGAAAAACACGAAATACCGGCGACAGGCTTTTTCGTAGCTATTGGACATAAACCAAATACCGATATTTTTAAAGGATTCTTAGACTTAGATGAAACTGGATACATTATTAATGTACCAGGAACATCTAAAACAAATATTGAAGGTGTTTTTGTGTCTGGTGACGCTGCGGACCATGTTTATAGACAAGCTGTTACTGCTGCTGGAACTGGATGTATGGCTGCTTTAGATGCAGAACGTTATCTTGCTGCTAAGGATTCTACATTTGAAGTTTCAACATCTACGTATAACTAAAAAATAAAATAAGCTTATAATTTCAAAGGCCAAAGTGAATTGCTTTGGCTTTTTTGCGTTTTGTAATTATTTAGAAATATCTTTTCTTTGAAATCAATTCGGGATGTGGCGCAGTCCGGTTAGCGTACACGGCTGGGGGTCGTGTGGTCGCAGGTTCAAATCCTGTTATCCCGACTAATTAAACTTTTAAGTATTTGTTTATGAGTGTTTTAAAAAATTCAAGGAACACAAAAAGAACACTGTTTTGTGAATTCCTTGAATTTTTTCAATTTATAGTAGGTTCATTTAAGATTAAGGAAAATAGAGAAAATAGACCTATTGTAAAGTGATTTATATTGGTGCATATTCACTACCTTTATCCGTTAAGTTCGTCTTTCTCCAGGCAGTTCCATACTCGGTGATAACATAACCTTGTTTAACTAAATCGCTCAATGCGGTTTTGACTTTGGCTCTGGACAGACCAATTTCTTTGCCTATCTCACTACAGGTTTTTAGATAGCCACCACCGAATTGCATAACCACTAGGTTTTCACTCAGTATTAAACCTAGAACGAACTTCTGAGTTGGTGTCAGGTCTTTTGATTTTAATAATTTATCTGATAGTATCATTTTATTTCTTTTTGTAGTATGTGTTATTTAATAATTGAATCTCTGACTTGTACAAGTGGTAATATTTCTGAACCGTCTTTTTGTTCATTCCAGCAACTTTTGATAAAGACCTTATGGTTATTTTACCATCTTCTAGAAAGTCCCATTCCTTAATGGCCTTTTCAATCTTTAATTTGCTTTTCTTGACCTTGTCAGCGGCCATAGCATTAATGATTATTTGTCTTTTCTGAGTTGTGGTGAAACAATAGTCTTTGTTGTATATAAATCTTCTTGAGGCGTTAATAACAGGTTTAAGGTCTTTGGGGTCATTCTTCATTATGGATGTAACCATAACCTCTATTTCGTAGTTTTCAAGAGGTGCTGAACACACCTTATTATTGATATTAAGCATAAGCATTAATAAAAGACTAGATTCGATATGCTGGTTTAATGCTCTAATTTGATATGCGATGGATGATAGTATTGAATTTCTATAATTCTCTTCAATCTGATTGTATGGCAGTTTAACTTTGCTATAGTATAGTTTCTCTTTTAGGTCATGTACATCTTCACCATCAAAATCTATTTTTGGTAGTAAATCATTTAAATTATGATACCTGATATCTTGAGGTGATTTTGTACCCATTTCAGTAGTAATAATGGTGGGGGTGATATTTTTACTGAAATGGGGTCTTTTTTCATAATTTGTTTGGCATCCCCAATAATCTGAATTATCGTTAAAGAATAGATTAGGGTCGTATGACAAGACATTAACTTGACCTTTCTTTCTTGCACCATTGTCGCTTTCAATTCCAAGTTCGTTGGATATAAGATTGTAGTTATGACTAAAGTTATCTTGTGTAAGTCCATATACCTTAACCAAGGCTCCACGTCCTTTTCCAGAAAGAGATAGCCAAGAGGCATGCAGCAGAGGATGATTAAAATTAATATTTATATCTTCATCAATATCTAGGTAAATATAGCCTGTTGGGCCAATTATATTCTTATCTCTTCTTATGTTTCTAAAGGTGAAGTTTAAGGTATAACATGGCAAAGAATTCCTTTTAATGGCTTTATACCTAAGAGTATCACAATGATGGACTTCTCTAGCTTCTTTAATTAGATTTAAGTAATTGTCTCCATATTGGATTTTGCTCAAAAAATCTTGAGTACTTATTGACCCAAGTACGTTACTAGAGCTTGTAACGCATTTGTAATAATTTAACATGATTAATAAAAAATTAATCGAATACCGAATCAAGTAGTCTTCTTTATTTTTTTTAACTATTTATATAGTAGAGTCGGCACTCTTCATGTCTTGTTCAGATTACTATAAAAATCTCTTATTAAACAAGACTTATTGAAAGCCCTAGAAACCTAGGGACCATGGATATGGTGCTGTATGAATTTGTTTTAAAGCAGCATCATATCCAAGTTTTATAACCTTAATTTAGGTCTAAGGTTTGACCATGTACTTATTAAATAATTCCTTCATTCTCTTCAAGACCACGTACCTTCCATTTTTTATCGTATCATAGCTCTCAGATGAGGTTTTTGGCAACTTATATACTGTGTCAATCCATTTAATTTTAAGCTCGTTAAAAGCCCTAATTTCTTCTTTGTGAAGGTTTAGAAAGAATAATAATATTAAAGATTCTTTCCTTTGGTTAACGGACAATTTTTCTAATGGAATATTAAGCCTCCAGTCACGGTTTTCATGTGGTAATTTCATATCTATTAACGAGAGTCCTTAGTGACTCCTTCATAAATAAATAGTCTAGCCGAAGCGGAAAGTCATTTTATTTTATGACATTTAGAAAATCGTTTAATCAAAAAAAGCAAAAAAATATCCATTTGACAAGTGTTTTTCAGAGAGTTCTTAACGAAATTACATGGTTATTAACAGAATTAAAGCAAAAGTAGATGGTTATCGAAGTAGTACAATTATTAACCTCAATTATCTAAATTTTATGTTAAACTTATTTAGAAGTATTATAATTTAATACCTTTGTGGTACAGATGAAACAAGTATCCCATAAAATAGCATCATTTTTAATGGCTTTTGTAGTCTTATTTTCTACAATGTCGTTTACAATAGATATGCATTATTGTGGAGATACTTTGGTTGAGACTGCCATATTCCATAAAGCAAAAGGTTGTGGTATGGAAATGCAAAATCCTTCAAGTACTGATTGTGCTGTTACAAAAAAGAATTGTTGTACAGATGTACAAATTACTATTGAAGGTCAGGATGAGTTAAAAATATCTTTTGATAAATTAACTTTAGACCAACAAGTATTTATAGCTTCATTTATATCTACTTATATTAACCTTTTTGAAGGTTTAGATAATAATGTGTCTTCTTACGAAGAATACAAACCGCCACTCGTCATAAGGCGTATCTACAAGATTGACGAGACCTATTTAATTTGATTTTTAAACAATAGACTATTTATCCTATAGTGCATGCTATAAGGATAATTTGTTGTATTCGGTGTTTTCCTAAGGCCAATGTCTAACTGTTTAATAATCATATGCAATGCTAAATAAAAGCATAAAATTTTTAATAGAAAACAAACTTGTAGCTGTTTTATTGCTCGTTCTTTTTATCGGATGGGGAACTGTAAACGCTCCATTTAATTGGGATGTTGGCTTTTTGCCAAGTAACCCTGTGGCTGTTGATGCCATACCAGATATTGGTGAAAATCAACAAATAGTTTTTACTAAATGGGATGGGCGTTCTCCACAAGATATTGAAGACCAAATTACCTACCCGTTGACCACTTCATTATTAGGAATACCAGGAGTAAAAACGATTCGTAGTTCTTCTATGTTTGGTTTTTCTAGTATCTATATCATTTTTGAAGAAGATGTAGAATTTTATTGGAGTCGAAGTCGGATTCTTGAAAAACTAAACTCGTTACCAAGTGGGTTACTTACAGAAGGTGTAAATCCAGCTTTGGGTCCAGATGCAACTGGTTTAGGTCAAATATTTTGGTATACCCTCGAAGGACGTGATGAAAAAGGAAATGTAACAGGAGGATGGGATTTACATGAATTACGGAGCATTCAAGATTACTATGTAAAGTATGCTCTGTCATCAGCAAGTGGTGTTTCAGAAGTTGCCTCGATAGGCGGATATGTTCAAGAATATCAAGTAGATGTTAATCCAGAACTCATGCGGCAATACAATATTGGTTTACATCATATTGTAAAGGCGGTTAAAGAAAGTAATAATGATATTGGAGCACAAACCTTAGAGATTAATCAAGCAGAATATTTGGTTAGAGGTTTAGGCTATATAAAATCCATTGCAGATATTGAAAATGCTGTTGTAACCTCGGAAGACTATACAGCAATCAGAATTAAGGATATAGGAAATGTGTCTTTAGGAGCTGCAACAAGACGAGGGGTTTTAGATAAAGAAGGTGCTGAAGTTGTAGGAGGAGTGGTTGTGGCTCGTTATGGAGCAAACCCAATGGAAGTCATCACAAATGTAAAAGAAAAAATAAGTGAGTTAAGTTCTGGGTTACCATCAAAAGTATTGAGTGATGGAAGAACGTCTCAACTTACTATTGTACCTTTTTATGACCGAACAGAATTGATTCAAGAAACGTTAGGGACACTTAATGAAGCTTTAACTTTAGAGATATTGATAACAATTTTGGTCATCATTATTATGGTGTTCAATTTACGAGCTTCAGTTCTTATTTCTGGTTTATTACCTGTTGCTGTTCTCATGGTGTTTATAGCTATGAAACTCTTTGGAGTTGATGCAAACATTGTAGCCTTATCAGGTATTGCTATTGCTATTGGTACGATGGTAGATGTTGGTGTTATTCTTTCAGAAAATATAATAAGACACTTAGATGAAAATAAAAATAATCTACCAATAAATACTGTGGTTTATAATGCAACTGCTGAAGTTTCAGGGGCTATTGTAACCGCAGTAATGACCACTATTATAAGTTTTATTCCTGTGTTTACAATGATAGGTGCGGAAGGAAAATTGTTTAGACCATTGGCTTTTACAAAAACCTTTGCTTTAACCGCTTCCATAATAGTTGCCTTATTCTTGATACCCCCATTTGCGGCATTTCTATTTAGAAAGAAAAATATAAAAAAAACATTTAGTTATGTAGTGAATGGGCTTTTAATTATAATAGGTATTATAACAATAATCTCTGGATATTGGCTCGGTCTTATATTGATAGCATTTGGCATTACAGCCCTATTAAAATCTAATGGACAACTTTTAGAAAAAAGAACGAACCTTATAAATATTGTTATTTCAGCAGTAACAATCATCTTCCTTCTTGCTGAATATTGGAGACCTTTAGGCGTTGATAAGAGTATTTTTTGGAATCTCATTTTTGTGGGCTTAATATGTTTTGGCTTATTAGGAGGCTTCACATTATTTAGAAGGTATTATACTCGCATTTTGCAATGGGCTTTAGCTAATAAAGCTTTGTTTCTATCCATTCCTACACTTATTGTTATTGGAGGCTTCTTTATAATGAAAAATACAGGAAAAGAATTTATGCCATCGTTAAATGAGGGGTCTTTTCTTTTAATGCCAACTTCGATGCCACATTCTGGTGTGGAAGAAAATAAACGAGTGCTACAACAATTAGATATGGCTGTGGCTAATATTCCAGAGATTAAAACGGTAGTTGGGAAAGCTGGACGGACAGAATCAGCCTTGGACCCAGCTCCTTTATCTATGTATGAAAATGTGATTCAATATAAACCTGAATACATGTTAAATCTACATGGAGAACGCCAACGCTACAAGGTTAATGAAGAAGGTTATTTTGAGTTGAAGGATGGAAGTTTTATAGGAAATCCTAATAACATATCTGAAAACATTCCACTTAATTCTGATATAGTTAGAGAACAATTAATTGAAGATAATAGCGGAGAATTTTATAGAAACTGGAGACCAGAAATAAAAAATCCAAATGACATTTGGAAAGAGATTGTTCGTGTTACCAAATTACCAGGTGTTACGTCAGCCCCTAAATTACAACCCATAGAAACACGTTTGGTTATGTTACAAACAGGTATGCGTGCTCCAATGGGTATTAAAGTGAAAGGACAAGATTTAAAGGAGATTGAAGCTTTTGGTGTTCAGTTGGAGGATATTTTAAAGCAAGCAGAAGGTGTTAAAGTTGAAGCTGTATTTGCTGATAGAATTGTTGGTAAGCCATACTTGTTAATTGATATAGATAGAGAAAAGATAGTACGTTATGGTATTTCTATTGAGGATGTTCAAAATGTTTTAAAAGTAGCTGTTGGAGGTATGGTGCTAACACAAACTGTTGAAGGTAGAGAACGTTACGGTGTTAGGGTACGGTATCCCAGAGAACTACGAGGTAATCCTACGGATTTGGAAAATATTTATGTTCCAGTAGAAAAAGGAAGTCCTGTTCCGTTGAGTGAATTGGCAACCATTCGTTATGAACAAGGGGCGCAAGTCATTAAGAGCGAAGATACCTTTTTAGTAGGCTATGTGCTTTTCGATAAATTAGATGGATATGCTGAAGTAAATGTTGTTGAAAATGCCCAAACACTTATTCAACAGAAAATTGATTCAGGAGAATTAGTAGTTCCAAAAGGAATTAACTACCAGTTTACAGGAACTTATGAAAATCAATTACGAGCAGAAAAAACCTTGTCGGTTGTAGTGCCTTTAGCACTGATTATTATTTTCTTAATTCTATATTTTCAGTTCCGTTCAGTCGCTACATCTTTTATGGTATTTACAGGTATAGCTGTTGCCTTTGCAGGTGGTTTTATCATGATTTGGTTATATGGTCAAAACTGGTTTTTAAACTTCAATTTCTTTGGAGAAAACCTAAGAGATTTGTTCCAGATGCATCCTATTAATCTGAGTGTAGCCGTTTGGGTTGGTTTTATAGCCCTATTCGGTATAGCTACAGATGATGGCGTTGTAATGGCTACATATCTTACTCAAATATTTGATAGAAACAAGCCAACAAACAAAAAATCTATAAGAGCCTCTGTAGTAGAAGCTGGAGAAAAGCGTATTAGACCTTGCTTAATGACCACAGCAACTACCATATTGGCGTTGTTGCCAGTATTGACTTCAACAGGTCGTGGTAGTGATATTATGATTCCAATGGCAATTCCAAGTTTCGGAGGTATGCTCATTGCCTTGATTACACTATTTGTTGTTCCAGTTTTATACAGTTGGAAAGCAGAGTTACAACTAAAAAAAGTAGAAAAATGAAAAGATTAGTTTTTATACTTCTTGGTTTAATGGTGTTTAATAATTCCAATGCGCAACAGTTGGAAATATTAATCAATGAAGCCTTAGCGAATAATCCAGAAATCCAGAAGTTTGAATTGCAATATAGTATAGCTTCAGAAAAGGTTAACGAGGTCAATACTATACCAAACACCGAATTTGGAGTGGGTTATTTTGTAAGTGAACCTGAAACGAGAACTGGCGCACAACGGTTTAAGATTTCTGCGAAACAAATGATGCCTTGGTTTGGTTCTATTACCGCCAGAGAGAATTATTTTAGCTCTTTAGCTGATGCTAAATATGAAGATATTACCATAGCAAAACGAAAATTAGTAGCCTCTGTATCGCAGTCTTATTATAATCTTTATGCGCTTAAAGCAAAACAAGGGGTTTTCGATGAGAATATAGCTCTACTCAAAACTTATGAAACGTTGGCTTTATCGTCTCTAGAAGTTGGCAAAGCTTCAGCTGTCGATGTATTACGATTGCAAATGAGGCAGAATGAGCTGGAACAATCTAAGCAAGTATTAGCGCAATTATATTTAGCAGAACAGACAACATTCAATAAGCTTTTAAATAGAGAAAAATCTGTTGAAATTGATTTAGTAAGCGAATTGATAATACCGTTAAATGAAGCTCTAAATGAGTCAGCGGATTTAGCATTGCATCCTGAATTGACAAAGTATGATAAGTTGTTTCAATCTGTGGAACAATCCGAGCTATTAAATCAAAAAGATAGTCAGCCAATGATTGCCTTTGGTTTAGATTACGTTTCGGTTTCAGAACGACCCAATATGAATTTTAGTGATAATGGGAAAGATATTGTAATGCCAATGGTATCACTTTCAATTCCAATTTTCAATAAGAAAAACAAGTCGCAAACCAAGCAAAATAAATTAAAGCTGAAGGAGATTACATTTCAGAAACAGGAAAGGGAAAACATTTTAGAGACAGCTTTGTCTAAAGCAATTAACAACAGAATTGCTTCACGGATTAGTTATGATACACAAGCTAAAAACTTAAAACAGGCAAAAGACGCAGAAGAAATTTTAATAAAGAGTTATGAAACTGGAACGATTAATTTTAACGATGTTTTAGACATCCAAGAGTTACAATTAAAGTTTCAAATTAATCAGATAGAATCTGTGAAGAGCTATTATGTGCAATCAACTGTTATTAACTATTTGACGGAATAATTATGAAGCATACACTAAGTATAAAGAATATGGTTTGTAATCGTTGTAAAACAATTATTGAACAACAATTTAAAAGTGAAGGCTATGAAGTTGAATCCATTGAACTAGGAAAAGTGGTTGTTAAAGGAGAGAAAGAAATTGATTTTATAAAGCTCGAAGAATCGTTGAAGGCTGAAGGTTTTGAGCTTATTAATAAAGCATCAGAAGTATTAATAGAAAAAATTAAAATATCGATGATTCAAAAGTTGAAGAAAAATGATGTTGAGAATATACTTTCTGAATTACCAAAAGAATTGGGGAAGAGTTATTCTATGTTGAGCAGATACTTTAGTAAGTCAGAAGGGATGACGCTTGAAAAATACCTTATCAATTTAAAAATTGAAAAAGTAAAAGAACATATTCAAATAAATCATTTAAACTTTTCCGAAATAGCTTATAGCCTCAATTATAATAATAGTAGCCATTTAGCTAAGCAGTTTAAATCTGTAACTGGTATATCAATGTCACAATACAAAAAGTTGCAAAATTGGAATAGAAGAGAATTGGACAAAATTGTATAAAAATTAATCATAATTAGAAAAACAACAATTTTAAAGTAAATATAGTTTTGGGAGTTAATTCTAAAATTTATAAAAAATGAAACATACTTATCACATACACGGAATGACCTGTAACGGTTGTCGAAGTCATGTAGAGGAAACACTTTCAAAAGTGGAAGGTGTTTCAAGTGCAATAGTCGATTTAGAAAAATCAGAAGCGACTATTGAAATGGAATTGCATATTTCTTTAGAAACTTTTCAGGAAGTTTTAAAGAAAGATAGTGACAGATATAGCATACATAATATAGGAGAACATCATCATAAGGAATTAAAGAAAGAAGAAGCTCCAAAAGGGAAAGGCACAGGTACTTTTTACTGTCCTATGCATTGTGAAGGAGATAAAACCTATGAGAAAGCAGGAAATTGCCCTGTGTGTGGAATGGACTTGGTAGAAGAAAGAAGTATAGTCCCTTCGAGTGTTCAATTTACATGCCCTATGCATTCTGAAATTATTAAAGATGAAGCTGGTTCTTGTCCTATCTGTGGGATGGATTTAGTGCCATTGGAAGCTGATACTTCAGAAGAAGATAAAACCTATAAGAAACTATTAAAAAAGTTTTGGGTTGCCGTAGCTTTTACTGTGCCTATTTTTTTAATCGCTATGTCTGAAATGGTTAATAGCAATCCGTTATACACAATATTAGAACAAAAGACATGGAACTGGATTCAATTTGTTTTATCAATTCCAGTAGTGTTTTATGCGACTTGGATGTTTTTTGAACGTGCTTGGACCTCTATAAAAACGATAAACCTAAATATGTTTACACTTATAGGCATTGGGTCTGGTATAGCGTGGGTGTTTAGTGTATTTGCTATGTTGTTTCCTGATATATTTCCGCAAGATTTTAAAACTGCTGACGGTAATGTATTTGTGTATTTTGAAGCTACAACTGTAATTCTCACATTAGTCTTATTGGGGCAATTATTAGAAGCTAAAGCACATAGCCAAACAAGTGGAGCGATAAAGGAATTATTAAAATTAGTGCCTTCAACAGTAACCTTGGTAAGTGATGGAGAGGATAAAATAATTGCCATTGATAAAATTGAGCAAGGCAATTTATTACGTGTAAAACCAGGAGAAAAAATTCCTGTTGATGGTAGTATTGTAGAAGGGCATAGTAGTATAGATGAATCTATGATTACAGGAGAGCCTATTCCTGTAGATAAAAATGTAGATGATAAAGTGAGTTCTGGAACAATCAATGGTACAAAATCATTTGTAATGAAAGCCGAAAAGGTTGGTGCAGAAACCTTGCTGTCTCAAATTATTCACATGGTTAATAATGCAAGTCGCTCAAAAGCACCCATTCAAAAGTTAGCTGATAGAATCTCTAAATATTTTGTTCCGATAGTATTAATTGTTTCTGTAATAACATTTATAGTTTGGGCTGTATTTGGTCCAGAACCAGCTTATGTTTTTGCTTTTGTCAATGCTATTGCAGTATTGATTATTGCCTGTCCTTGTGCTTTAGGTTTGGCTACACCAATGTCTGTTATGGTTGGCGTTGGAAGAGGTGCGGAATCTGGAGTATTGATTAAGAATGCGGAAGCCTTAGAAAAAATGAATAAGGTTGATACTTTAATTGTAGATAAAACAGGAACAATAACCGAAGGAAAACCATCAGTTGAAAAGGTTATAGGAACGGATGCTGTAGAGGAAACAGTTTTGATAGAACACATAACATCATTGAACCAATATAGCGAACATCCTTTAGCAGAAGCCATCGTAAATTATGGTAAATCAAAAAAGGCTTCTATTACTAAAGTAAAGGATTTTCAAGCAGTAGCAGGAAAGGGAGTTATAGGTACAGTTGGAAATGTGAAGGTTGCTTTAGGTAATGCAAAATTGTTAGAACAATTTACTATAGTCATTCCTGAAAGTTTGGCAAGCAAAGTTTTGGTTGAACAAGAACAAGGTAAAACAGTTTCATACATTACAGTAAATAATAAGGCGGTAGGCTATGTTACTATTTTCGATGCCATTAAAACTACAAGTCAAAAGGCTATTTCAGCACTTCAAAACAATGGTGTTGATGTTATAATGCTTACTGGGGACAACAAAAACACAGCTAAAGCTGTAGCGAACCAGTTAAATCTAAAACACTATAAAGCCGAATGTCTTCCAGAAGATAAACTCAAAGAAATTGAACTACTGCAATCGCAAGGAAAAATAGTAGCTATGGCTGGAGATGGAATTAATGATGCGCCAGCTTTAGCACAATCGGATGTTGGTATTGCTATGGGAACAGGAACAGATGTTGCTATAGAAAGTGCAACAATTACATTAGTAAAAGGAGACTTACAGGGCATCGTAAAAGCTAAAAAGTTAAGTCACGGTGTAGTCAAAAACATAAAACAGAACCTGTTTTTTGCTTTTGTTTATAACGTATTAGGGGTGCCAATAGCAGCAGGTGTTTTATACCCAATATTTGGGCTGTTACTCTCCCCAATGATTGCGGCTTTAGCTATGAGTTTTAGTTCGGTTTCTGTAATAGCAAACGCATTAAGACTTAGGACAATTAATATTTAAACTATGGTAAACAGACACACGGCATTAAAAATTAGAAAAACGCATCGCTATTTGGGTTTGTTTTTAGGTATCCAGTTTTTACTATGGACAACAAGTGGCTTATATTTTAGTTGGACAAATATTGATGATATTCATGGAGACCAATTTAAAAAATTAGAATATCAACCGAAATCATTCAATAACCTTATTAGTCCAGCACAACTAATTGTTTCAGGTGGTTTAAAAACTATTGAGTTACGAGACATTGGTAACACACCATTTTATTGGATAAATAACAATCAACTATATAATGCCATTGATGGCAACCCAAAAAATTACATCACAAAAGATGAGGCTTTATATATAGCTAAAAACCACATGAAAAGTGATTTGGAAGTAGAAACTATTGAACAAATCAATGAAGTTGGTAAGCATCACGAATATAGAGAGAGGTTGTTACCCGCTTACGTTATATCGTATAAATCGGATGAATCCTTAAAAGCCTATGTTTCTATTAAAGATGGAAGATTTCAAACGGTTAGACATCAAAGTTGGCGTTGGTTTGATTTTTTATGGATGACCCATACGATGGATTATGAAGGTAGAGACAATTTTAACACAGTAGTTTTAAGAGTATTTTCTCTTTTAGGATTAATTACTGTTTTGAGTGGCTTTTTATTATGGTTTACAAGTTCTCCATCAATCAGAAAATTATCAAAACGAAAAAACAAATGAATATGAAAAAATATGTAATTTATATCGGAGTATTAGCTATAGGGCTACTATTGGGATGGTTGCTATTTGGCAATTCTTCTAATGAAGAAACTTCACATAATCACAGTGAATCAGTAGAAAGCAATCAAATGTGGACTTGTTCTATGCATCCGCAAATTATGCAACCAGAACCAGGAGATTGTCCAATATGTGGTATGGATTTAATTCCAGCCGAAAGTGGAGCTGGTGGGTTAACGGCAGACCAATTTAAACTGACCAAAAATGCAATGGCATTGGCTAACATTCAAACATCTGTTGTAGGTCATAGTAAAGTAGAAGGGAATACGATAAAACTATCAGGGAAAATAGTTGAAAATGAAGAATCAAATGTAGTCCAAGTCAGTTACTTCTCTGGTAGAATAGAAAAACTAAACGTTAGTTATACAGGAGAAAAAGTAAGAAAGGGGCAACTATTAGCAACTATTTATTCTCCAGAATTATTTGCTGCCCAACAAGAACTTATTACAGCATCTTCTTTAAAAGATTCGCAACCAGAACTATATAAGGCGGTTCGTAATAAACTAAAACTTTGGAAGCTATCAGACACGCAAATAAATAAGATTGAAGCATCTGGCAAAGTAAATGAGAACTTTTCTGTTTATGCTACTGTATCTGGTACGGTATCTAAAAAATTAGTAGAACAAGGCGAGTATATCAAGCAAGGTCAACCTTTATTAAAAATTGCAAACCTAAACACAGTTTGGGCAAATTTTGATGTCTACGAAAATCAAATAGACTTGTTTAAGGAAGGGCAGGAAATTTCAATTAAAACTAATGCCTATCCAAATAAAACCTTTAAAACAAAAGTATCTTTTATAGACCCAACCCTTGATGTAAAAACTAGGACTATGAAATTAAGAACGGTATTAGAGAACAAAACGGATTTATTCAAGCCAGGTATGTTTGTAGAGGGCAATATAGAACCCGTTAATGCGATTACTGAACAAACACTTGTTATTCCTTCAAGTGCTGTATTGTGGACAGGAAAACGTTCTGTAGTGTATCTAAAGAGGAATCCTAACGAACCCATATTTGAATTACAAGAAGTAACTCTTGGTAACAGGATTGGAGAAAACTACCAAGTATTAGAAGGTGTTAATGATGGGGATGAAATTGTAACCAATGGTACGTTTACAGTTGATGCTGCTGCCCAATTACAAGGCAAGAAATCCATGATGAATAAAGAAGGTGGCAAGGTAATGACTGGTCATGAAGGACATCTTGGTATGGGGGCAAACCCTTCAAGTGCAAAAGAGAGTCATTCCGAAATGAATGAAAGAATGGAAGTGTCAGAAGATTTTCAAAATCATTTAAAGGTAGTATTTAATGACTATATCAAATTAAAGAAAGCCCTAGTAAACGAGGATTATAAAAAAGGTGCCGAATCAGCAAAAGAGTTCTTGTCCGATTTAGGTAAGATAGACATGAAATTATTAACCGATAAAGGACATAGCCATTGGATGACCTTGGCAAAAGAATTAAAAACTTCAGCTAATTCTATTTCAAGCTCTTCAGATATTAAAGGGCAAAGAAATCATTTTAAGCATTTGTCATCACATTTGGCTAAAGCTCTTCAGCTATTCGGTATAAACGAAAAGGTTTACTATCAATTTTGTCCAATGGCAGATAGCAATAATGGGGCTTATTGGTTGAGCAAAGAAGAAAAAGTAATCAATCCATATTTTGGAGAAGCCATGCTTACCTGTGGAGAAGTAAAGCAAATAATAGAGTAACAACAAATATTTAAAACAATGAAAAAAGTAATTTTAAGTGTAGCTGTAATTGCTGCTATCAGTTTAACAAGCTGTAAAAATGAGACGAAACAAAAAACAGATGCAATAACCGAAGTAGCACATGAAATGGCAATGACCGATTTATCTTTTGGGGTAAGAGGAAATTGTGGTATGTGTAAAAAGACTATTGAAAAAGCAGCCAATGGTGTAGATGGTGTTGCAAAAGTAGCTTGGGACGTGGATAAAAAGAAAATTGATGTAACTTTTGATGATTCTAAAACTGATGTGATGGCAATTCACAAAGCAATAGCAGCTTCAGGTTACGATACAGAAAAAGTAGCTGGTAGTGAAGAGGCCTATAAAGGTTTACCAGGTTGTTGCCAGTACGACCATGAAATGGCTATGAATCAATCAGGAAAAGAAAAAGGTAATGACCATTCTGGTCACAACCATTAGTTACGATATCAATATTTAGCAAAATGTATGTAATTAAGCTCACAATATAGTTTGTGAGCTTAATTAATGGTATTTCACTGCTGATTCTATCAGGTATCTAATGGCGGATGATGCGCTGCCACCATACTTTGATTTGTTTCGTTTAGCCAATTCAAATAACTTTTGTTTTAATGTTGGTGAAATCCTTACAACAAGGACGTCAGTCTGTTCAGTTTTTGGAAGTCTACTCATAACTATTCTTTAAATATAAATATGTCAGACCTGTATAAATTGTTCTAATAATCAATAAACTTTATTTAACTGTACCGTTCAGACCTTACTATGGCACGCAAGTCGTAGTGTATACTTTGTTATAAGTGCGGTTTTTATACAATTTTTGACATTTCAGTGGGAGGGGTGCGTTATCATTACTTATATTTTCAAGAATTCTAGAACCTCATCCCCGTATCCACCGTCTTCATGAAATTAGAAGCACCCGTGTATAGACATGGGTCCCATCTGTCCGTTAACTGGTGACCAACTTCCAGTAATATAAACTGTTTGTATATACATCAAGTGTATTATTCCAAGCATGCTTGAAATAGTTACACCTAAATGAGTTAAATGCCTGGTTTTCAGGTGTATTATTTTGCCACCCTAAATAAATACACTATATTTGTAATATAGATAAGTAATTATGAAAGTTAAGTACGTTAGAGTTTCAACATTAGAACAAAATACTTCCAGACAAGAAAAAAATGAATCAGAGTTCAACAAAGTTTATGTTGATAAAATAAGTGGGGCCATATCATTTTTTGACAGACCACAGGGAAAGAAACTGGTTGAAGACATAAATTCAGGAAAAATTAAGGAGATTCATGTAATATCCATAGATAGAATCGGAAGAAGCATATTAGATATTTTGACCGTGTGTGAATTCTTTACTCAAAAAGGTGTGAATCTATATGTTGAGAACATAGGAATGTATTCAATGGTTGATGGAAAACAGAACCCAATCTTTAAGATGATTGTATCGGTTTTGGGGAATGTTAGTGAAATGGAACGGGATAATATGCTTGAAAGACAAAGACAGGGCATTGAGATAGCCAAGGCCAATGGCGTTTATAAAGGCCGTTTATATGGCTCCAGAATGACCACTGAAGAGTTCTTAAATAAGTATAAAAAGGTGGCCAATGAGCTAAGTAATGGTGAATCTTTAAGAAGAGCAGCGGCATTAGGTGGTGTCAGTCTTGGAGTGGCACAACGTGTTAAAAAAGCAATGAATAATAATTAATTTTAAAAATAAGATGAAAACTTACAAAGGAAAAATCCGAATCTCTGGCCTAGGAAGTGCTGTAGATGTTTCAGCCAAAGCCAGCAACCCATCTGCAGCAAAAAAAATAATTCAGAATCAGTTTCAAGTTAAGCACTGGGTAAAACAGATGAGTAAGGGTTAAAAACCTTCAAATACACCTAACCCAAATAAGGCAAAATCATATTTGACTGGACCGAAAGACCTAAAGGTAGTAATGCTAAAAATTTAAAATATTTAAAAACTATATACTCTTCGTATATTTATAAAACATTTCGAAAAATGTTTCTTTAAAACACTCAGTACTATGAAACCAATTTTTTATACAATTTTCTTTTGTTTATTATTATCTGGCGGTTTTTCTTATTCTCAAAATGATTCAAAGGATTTATTACAAGTTTACCCTTATGAAGACATTAATATAGAGATTGTAGATGGTTTTATATTTAAAGTTCAGGATACCGACCCTGATACTGGCAAGCTTAAAGTAGAGTATATTGTAATAGTTAAAGAAAAATATAGTGAGAACTATTTTTTATCTAATCTAAAGTGGCTTGACAAACTTGAGTCTTTTAAGGGTACTACTGTCAGAGAATTTGAAGTTTTAGAAGTCAACATTAACACCTTTAGTCCTAACGAAGTGAAATTAACTACAAAGAAAAAAACACCAGTTGGTAAACCAATAATTTATTACAAATTTAGTAGCGACAAATTGACTGTATCTGCCGAAAATCTGTTAAACGGTGAAACTAAATCAATTTCAATTAGAGGCAGATTAATACCACAAGATGAAATTAATTTTAAACAAAGCACATATGGTATGAGTCTTTTGGATGAATAAAACAAAATATCGTATTCTTCAACAGCTTATTTTAATTTATTACCTCAAAAAAAATATTTGGCCTAATTTATATAAGTATATATGTGGTTTTATTTTATGTCACATTTATTATACATATTAACAAGTTTATTAGTTTAATTAGTACAGCCTTGATAAAATCAACTTCATCATTCAATCATAAATGTAATAGTAACTTTGAATGGATTAAATAATTTTCGCCCTGAAGGACTTTTTGATTCACTGGATTCTAAAGATTATAAATTTCTCAATTTCTCAATTTCACTTTCAGTTAAATATCTTTTTCTGCTTGATATTTCTATAACATTTATTTCTGGATGGCCTCTTAACAGATGATTAAGGTTTTGTGGAGTCATTTTAAGTAAATTAGCAGCATCTTTAATTAGGTGCTGTTTTTCCTCTTTAGCTGGTTTAGGTTCTGCCTTTAAATAGTGTTCTTCAAGTAGCTTCTTTAATTTTCTTTGAAATGCAACTTCGAATTGTCTGATGAAGTTATTTGTCTTTCTCTCGCTAAGAGTTTTTATGGTTTTATATTTAATTCCAGGGTCGTTTTTAATGAGATTATCGATATATCTATCTACAGTACTTTGAACTACTTTTTCAACCCTAATGGATTCTGGGAAAGGTTCTGTAGAATGAATTAAGTCTATTACTAATTGTATATCTGCTTTTTTCATTTCTATAAATTATTAAATATTCTAACGTTATCCATAATTAAGTCGTAATCAGGGTTAATATACTTCTGTAGAGTAGATAATTTTCGGTGTCCAGTCATTTTCATGATAGCATTCAAGCTAATATTGTTGTTTACTAAGTTAGTTATGAATGTTCTACGGCCAGTATGAAAGGTGATTAATTCATATTTGTGCAATTCTTCACCATCATCTCCATTTGATTGTAAATCATGAAATTCCTTGATGTTTTCCAGTCCTTCGTGAATGTAATCATTAGTTTTTTGAGGGGACATTAAGTTGAGACGATAGTCATATTTCTTAAGTATATCTAATACTTTATTAGTTAGAGGTACCTCGACCTTGATTTTTGTTTTCTGATTTACAATGGCAAGAATTCTTCCGTTATTTTTCTTATGGATTTTGGTTTTAGAAATCCTTATAACATCACTAAATCTCAAACCTGTATGGCATGCTACAATAAACATGTCTATGGCTTTCTGATGAGATGGAGATTTAAATTGATGATGTTGGATTAAACTTAATTCTTCGAGGCTTAAAGTGTAATATGCTTTTTCTTCGACCTTAACCTTAAAGTTCTTCAATTCATCAAACTCTTTAAGGTAGTTCTCTTTTACCAACCATTTTCCAAAGTTCTTTAAAACACCAAAACGCTTAGCCCTAGTTTTATCGTTCTGAGCTGAAGTAATAAATTTATAACCAGCAATACTTGGCCTTGGTTCTGCAAGGAACTTGTTAAACTTAGTTAACCAAATTGTGTCATTTAACTCTGAAGGGCGGATGTATCCTATTACTTTGGAATAATCTCTTAAAGCATTTTTAGTTGAAATATAATCTCTCAAGGAAGTGTTGCTCCTTTCAGGACTGCTAAACATGATTTTTTTTTCACTCAAAAAATCTTCAAAACAATCCATGATATCAGCTTCTAAAGATTCTTTTCTTTCTTTAAGCCCTGATTTAATTTGTCTCTTTACATAGTCACTGGTAGGTTTTATTTCGTGTTCATTTATATAATCAATAATTAAGCCTTCTATTGACTTCTGAAATTTACTAATAATCTTATTGTAATCTTCATTGGAGGGGTGTGAGGGTTTTATTCTCTCAGCTTTTTTATCGAAGTCTTTTTCATGGATTGTAATTCCAGTTCTGTGTCTTACTGCGGTACCATCATGTTTATAGTATATGACTACAAATTTCTCTTTATTTTTATTTTCTTTATATAATTTAACTGTTGAATAACCCATAGGAACACGATTGGAACACAAAATAAGGAAAATAAAGAAAATAGAGAAAACATTGAGAGAAAATATTAAAATCACTTTTATATTAATGCATTGAAAACCAATATTTAGTGAATATAAAGTTAATTAGAGAAAATATAGTTCAAATCCTGTCATCCCGACGAACCTAGTTTCAAGATATATCAAAACACTGTTAATTGTATGATTATCAGTGTTTTTCATTTTATATGGTATCAAATGAAATCATATAAAATCATCTAAAAGGTGTACGATTCGGTGCGTTCTTTTTTAATAGAATTGTCGTAATTTTAAAGAGCTTTTAAGAGCAATTTGAATTTTGTTTTACAAATAATTTGTTTAACTAAAGATTCGTAAAATGCAGACAAACAGTACATTTTCAGTCATTTTCTATACAAGGAAATTATCAAGTCCAGTAATTAAGTTATCAATTTATGCACGTATTACTGTTAATGGAAAACGTTCAGAAATTAGTTTAAAAAGAAACGTTCAGGTGAATGATTGGGACAATAATAGGTCTAGGTGTAGGGGAAATACATCAAAAATAAGATTTTTAAATGCTTATTTAGATGAAGTTTATAATCAATTGCTCGATTGTCACAAGCAATTATTTGAAGAGGGTAAGATGGTATCTGCCAATGCGATTAAAAGACGATATTTAGGAGAGGATGATAATCACAAAACTTTAAAAGAACTCATTGCATATCATAATACTAATATGATGAATGTATTGAAATTTGGTACTATGAAAAATTATTACACCACAGAAAAATATCTACATAAGTTTTTATGTGAAACTTTAAAAGTTGATGATATTTATTTAAAACAATTGAATTATCGCTTTATCTGTGATTTCGAACAATACCTTCGAAAGTATAAAAACACAAAAAAGGAATTATCCTTATCCAACAATGGGGTGATGAAACATTTAGAGCGGTTTAAGAAAATGATTAACCTTGCCTTTAGGTTAGAATGGATTCCAAAAAATCCTTTTATTCAGTTCCAATTAAAGTTTGATAAATTTGATAGACAATATCTTTCTGAAAGGGAACTTGAAATTATCGAGAATACTCATTATAATAGCGAACGCTTAGAAAGGGTGAAAGATTGTTTTCTGTTTTCATGCTATACTGGGTTGTCATATATTGATGTAAAGGAACTTACCTTAAATCAAATAACTAGGGGTATCGATAATAATTATTGGATATTTACCAAACGGGAAAAAACAAATGAAACGGTCAAAATACCAATTTTGCCCAGAGCCTTAAAGATCATTTGCAAGTATAAAACTGCTTGTGAAAAGACAAAAAGTAAAACATTACTGCCACTTTATTCGAATCAGAAGGTAAATGTATATTTAAAGGAAATAGCAAAAGATTGCGGTATTAATAAAAACATTTCTTTTCATGTTGCCAGACATACCTTTGCAACTACAGTGATGTTGTCCAACGGGGTTCCTATTGAAACGGTTTCAAAACTGTTAGGGCATACCAAATTAACAACTACACAAATATATGCTAGGGTAGTGGAAACGAAAATAAGTGAGGATGTTCAAAACCTGTTAAAACGATTTGAAAGAAAAGCTCAAAAGAGAATGGAAATAGCAGAGGGCTAAAAAACCGTTTTTAAAACTATGGATTTAGAGGCTGGGTATTTTAAATCTGTTTTTGTAACATTGCTAATTCAAGCGTGGAGAATCCATAGTTTTAAAAATGAAGCAAACTCGCCTAAGCGAGTGCGGTAGGTCAAAGTGCACCATTTGTAAGCTTATCTTGTATTATATTGTACTCTTCAGCAGTTAACCTTAAAGAATAATAATTTGAACCAAAAGTGTTCTTGACCAGCTTAGCATTATTAAGAAAACTATTGAACTTGTGTTTAAGTTCGGTTAATTTTCGATTGTTTATAAAATAAGCTTTGCGGTAGTAATCTAGCTCTTCATTTTTACTTATGAGAGTAGGTTTTATCAATATCTTTTTTTCTTTAAGTAATGGTTTTGTTTCTTTCTTTTCCTCAAATAGAGATTCCAACATTTTTTTTGTTGGCTTTAATTGTGCCTCTTCAACATTCTTGAAAATAGAAACTACAGCGTCCATGCGTTTGTTAAATACGTTTAGTAGTGATGCATTACTCATTCTTAAAGTGTCATAAGGGGAGAGTTTATTATCTTCAAAAAAAGCAATCATAAAGTCCAAAGTTTCAGAATAACTCGGACTTATTTTTTTAGAATAGTTCTTAAATTTATCAATAGTTTTTTTCTTTAACCGAATGGTATTAAAATCATCCATAATTTATTAAATTGTTACAATGAAATGCTAAATTTACTATGTTGCAAACCAAATTTACTGTAAAAAGCTAAAACAGTAATAATTAATGTTATTTTAATTATTTGAAAATCAGTAAAATATGAATAAGTAACATCGCGAAGCGTGTTACCCTCTTGCTTATCCCTTAGATTCGCAATGTCATTTACATAGAGCTTTCTTTTAAGATAATTACTACTTATGTGAGCAGTTATCTTTTTTACGGGAATACCCTCTGTAATTGTAAATAACAACCAACCGATAAAGGGGAATTACACGCAAAGAAAGTTTTAGACTTATGCCTTAAAAATCCTTTATCGGTTATCTCTGAACCGTATCAAATGGAAATACAGGTTTTTAGACCTAATATTGGGTTTCGATGGTAATTCAGATTATTAATTGTTTTTACGTTCATATCATATAAAATCTAACCTTTAATATTTTAAAGGTCTATATCGCTATTCATATAGAGGATAGATAATAATTTATCTTACTTTAAACCTCTATGATTATGAATGGCAACCAAACCGACAAAGGAGAATTAATTGCTTTTCAAAGTTTCGGACTTATAAGGTCGGATTAAATCCTTTGTCGGTTATATCTGAACCAGCATCAAATGGAAATTCAGGTTTTTAGACCTATTATTAGGGATTAGATGATACCTCAGATTCTTGGTTGTATTTGTTCTTTTATGTTACATACTTTTTAAACTCTTTATTATGAAAAAATTAGACTTTCTGTACTTTATCGGTATAGATGTATCCAAACAGACTTTTGATGTTGCCATTGTTAATGAGACCTCTACCAAATCATTTTTATTTGAAAACACCAACAAAGGCGTCAAAGCCTTTTTAAGATTGCTCAAGAACCAACAAATGGCTTTAAACGATACGCTTATTTGTATGGAACACACAGGTATATATGGAAGGTTGCTCATCACAAAATTATTGGAAACAGAAGCTAATTTCTGTGTTGAAATGTCTTTAAGGATTACCCGAAGTCTTGGAATCCAACGCGGTAAAAATGACAAAATAGATGCCATTCGTATTGCACAATATGCAATTAAAAACTGTAATGAAATAGAACTATATAGACCAATTCCCGAGATACTTGAAAAAGTAAAGATACTCATCAAGGCTAGGGAGCAACTTGTTAATTTTAAGGCAGATTTGAACAAATACCCCAATGAAGCTAAACGCTTTGCACCAGAGCTTGGAAAACTTGCACAAAAGCAGATTAGAAAAACCAATAAATGCTTTACCGATGAAATTAAACGGATAGAAGCAGAACTGCAGGCTCTCATACTTTCTGACGAAAAACTTAACAAAACTGTAGGACTTGTTACCTCTGTTACTGGAATTGGAACCATGACTGCATTATATTTTGTGATATTTACTAACTTCTTTACACGATATCAAGAAGCCAAACAACTGGCTTGTTATTGTGGTGTCGTTCCTTTTGAGCATACCTCTGGTTCTTCCGTCCAGAAAAGATCCAGGGTGCATCATATGGCTAATAAAACCATGAAAAAACACCTGCACATGTGCGCACTCTCTGCAGTTCGCCATGACCCAGAACTTAAAGTCTATTATGAACGTAAGGCTGAAGAAGGAAAAAATAAAATGCTGGTGCTCAACAATGTCAGAAACAAATTGGTTTTGAGAGTTTGTGCCGTGGTTAAAAGGCAAAAACCCTATCAAAAGAGAGTGGCTTAATTGATTCATTTTTTCACTTATCAATTTTTTTATTTTTTTCTTGGTTTTAACGTGGAAATCCTTCTCCTTGTTTTATAAATACACTTTAAAAAGAGTTTTTTTAGTGTATGTCTTCAGCCTAAATTGAACTTTACGGGTTAAAAATTAAGAGAGTACTTTCACAAATTTAAATGATTTTTCTGGAACTGCTTTTTTCTTGCTTCTAGCGTCCTGTTTTTAGTCACTCTTCTTTGTTTCAATTTCTTTTGTCCTGTCCCAAAATACACTTCTGCTGGTGTTAAATTTTGTAATGATTCATGATATCTCTGATAATTATAGTACTTGACAAACTCTTCCATTTTCGTTTCGAGTTGACCAGGATTAAAGTAATTATCTAATTTAACAACATTCTTCATTGAACGATGATAGCGTTCAATTTTCCCTTGTGTCTGTGGGTGCATCGTTCGCCCCAAGGCATCAGCGCCAACCCAAGTATCAGCGTAGATATCACGAACCTCACTGAGGTTTTCTTGATGTTCTGAAATATTGTTTTGAGCCTTTATATTGCAGGTACTGTTTAATATAGCGAATAATAGGAATAGTATGTTTGATTTATTAATAGTCAATTTAATGTCTAGTTTAGGTTGAATACTCATGCTTCTCATGTTTTTAAAGGTTCGTTCTATTTCTGACTTAAAATCGTCACAGGACCCAACAATCCCGAACTCTGTAACGGAGATGCTGCGGTATAATGATTAAAAGAAGTAAAGGTGTATCGTTTGCTTGGTCGGGCTTTATTTTTAAGTACCCACTCCGGCCATTTTCCATCGACAATACCATCATCTTTATACCCTTCATCCCCAATCAATCGATTCCCCCATAGGTTTACGACTTCTATTTCTAGTTGGTTATTTTTCTCCTGTACAGCCCCTGTAATTTCAACTTCCAATTGAGTTGTCCAGACAATACCCAGCTCTTTACCATTCAATTTTACGCGTGCCAGATTATTAACTTTCCCGAGGTTTAGGAATAGTTTTGTTCCATTTCCAGCTTGTGCGCAATCGAAAGACTTCGTGTAAACGGCTTTTCCTGAATAGTATTTGATGCCTTCTTCTGGTCGGTCAATCCAGTCCTCTAGCTTTTCGAATGTAAATTCGCCTGGCTTCTTGCTATGAGTGGATTCGAAAGGACCCCAATTCGGATCAAATGCTACTTCCCAGCTTCCTTCTATGCTTGCTACTGTTTGCTTGGTAGAGAAATTTTTGTCACCACCTTTTATATTATTTTGTTTCGCAGGTGTGATCACAATAACATAGGCTTCGTATGCTTCAAAATGCAATGGAATGCTCATGATTCCGTCTTTCACAGTATATTCAGGTAATGATCGGGTTGCTCCATTCATAGGATTCCACAACTCTGGAAAACCTTCTGCTATACGAAATTCGCCCGTTACATCAATGGGTTTGCTGGTTCTGTTCGATACAAAGTAAACATCTGTTGATGGCATTTTTTTATGGATATACCGAACCGTTCCTTCTCGTTCACCTGCGGGTATTTTGGTTGTATAATCAGGTTTGATCCCTATACTGTTTAAGTAGTTTGCGGTTGTCTTATAGTTAGGGTACAATTCGTTTCCATCGGGTTTGGAATAGTCACCTCCCCATAGGATTTTACCTCTTCCGTAAGTTGTTTCGGTTGCTTGTGCAGGAATGTCAAATCCACCCCACATTTTTTTACTAAGTGATTTTACCTTATTGTCAGAGCTAGGGAAGTTGGCCAAACTTGGAGATTGCAAAGCAGGATGTCCGATAATCGTTGCGCCTTGACTTACCAAGGATTCAATTTTTGAAATCAATTCAGGTGTCATCGAATTGATTTGTGGCAATACCAAAACTTCATAAGAAGCACCACCTTCAAAAACTATTTTTCCGTCTTTTACGGATGCACGATTCATAAGAATACGCGGACTACAGCCATCAAAATTGTATGCTTTTCTGTCTGGCATAAATTCCTTTTCACCCTTTCCTTTTTCTTCGGCGATGGCATCTTTATCAGAATCAAATCCATATTCTGTATAGGGTTCTAGATAGTCATTGCCGTCGACTGCGGATGCGGGAGGAAGAAACACATGCGGCGCACCTTCTCCAATTAAATACAGTACATCTGCTGTACCAATGCCTTGCTGTAGTATCGCTTGAGAACGGGCAACATATTTGTGATATGCACTTGACATATCCCACCAAGTTTGTCCTCTGTCCCAATGTACACCATAGGGTCCCATGGTCATGCCTGGCAAATGATCTCCGGGAATAGCTTTGTGTGCAAAAGTGTGGTACATCAAACGGTTTATGCCGGAACAGAATGCCCAATCATTTTGGTTTTTAATAGATCCTGGATGGCTTTTCCAGGCCACAAGATAGGAGGTAAAAGCCTCCGCCGCTAATACAGGTCGACCATATAAGTTGGCAATTGAAGTCGCTTCAAAGGTGCTAAAACCCGTGCTGAAACCAAAATCTTTGTTCCAAAATTCAGCCATTGGCACATCGGCATAGGAACCGAGGTCTAGGTCTGTATTCGGATTCATATCATAGGGTTCAATGGATAGACCCATGCCGTATTTTCGTCCAAAATCTTTGAAATATTGCACATGATTCTCCAATATTAATTCTTGAGAAACCATTCGTAAGTCCCACAAGAACCGTTCGCTTGTTTCGACATCACCTACAACCATACCGGTATACACTGGTAAATAGGGTAATGGATCATAGCCTTTCAAGGCTTCAAACTTTTTTCTGAAATCATCAGTCCAGTTTTGTGCACCCATTTCCCAACTATCCATATGGATCATTTTCCAACCGCCTTGTTTTGTGGAATCGGGTTGCACTTTTTTGATGAGCGGAACCATAAAATTCTCTAAGTGGTGCTTCATGGCATCACTACTCATTTTATCGGCTTCAAAACCCAAACCGGGCATGGGAGCCGGACGGGTTATAGCACCGTTGTTGCGGCTTCCAAAACGCATTATGGTCCACTTACCTTCTGGAACTTCCCAGTTTAAAGTACCATCTTCAGTCATAAATTCAGTAATATCGATGACATCTTTGCTATGTATACCTGTTAGATCGCCTTCAAAATTTTTAGCTAATAATGCAGGTTCCGGGATATACTGTTTTACCCCTTCACTTGAGCTATACGGTGGTCTGTAATACAATGCTTTCTCATCGGAGTCGGCAATTACATCATTATTTTCACTTGAAGGGAAAGCAATAACTGCTACATCCTCATAATATTTTTCCCATCGCTCTCTTAATTCCGGAGTAAATCCACCCAATCCAAAAAATGGATTACGTCCTTCGGGGACTTCTAAAATCTGCGATACTTTAGCTGGACCTGCAAATTCAGCTTTGCTGGCTACCAGGTGTTTCATGGATTCTTCCATCTTTACCCATGGACCACCACTTCCTGTCCATCCCGGACCGGAACCCAGCGTCAATACAATATCGAGTCGTTCACATTCTTTTACAGCATGTACAAAATTATCTTGCCATTCCTGGCTCAAAAATTTTACAGGACCTTGTGGGACACCTACATTCACTTCTAAAAATAACACATGTGCAATGCCCACTGCTTTCATAGATTCCAAATCGGCTGTCATCTCATCCTTATCCATGTTTCCATCCATGAAATACCAGTATACACCAGGTTTGGCAGAGTTTGGAGGGTTGAGAAATGAAGATTTTAATGTGTTGTAGGATGCATTCGTTTGTTCTTTTGCACATGATGACAATAGGGTAACGAGTGCAATTATTAATGCGTTTTTAAAGTTCATTTTTTTGCTTTTTAAGAATGATGTACAGAGGTGTTTAATATACAGGTGAGGTTGGACAAAGTACTAAGAGCGTATGGTTTATTTTAGGTTTAACAAATCTTCACCACATCAATACGTAATATCTGACCTAGCTTTTCTATCTTATCCGCAATATGTCCAACACCAATAGCGCAGTGGTGAGAAGGCCCTTGTTTCGACCATTCATTCATGAAGCGTTTTGCGCCAATTGAAAATTTATAACGACTGTTCGTATTTCCTATTTGGAGCACCGGTCCTTCTACAGATTCGCCCTCGGCAACTAATAAAAACACGTTGTCAACCCCTTCTACTACAGATAACAAAGTCACTGGGCCATGTTTTACCGTCATTTGAATGGACAATCCTTTTCCGGGCTTTCCGTGATAGACGGGCAGAGGTACAAGATTTACACGACCTTCTGCAATGGCATAATGTGCTGGGCCATCATGTCCAAGGTATACAGCATCATCCTTAAAGTCCATCAAATAGAATTCAGAGAAGGAACCACCAACGCCAAACGCTGACATAATTTTCATAGCCTGCGCATTTTTCACTTCATATTCTCCTGATATAGGAATATTTTTTCCGGTAAGTAATGTGTTTCCTGCGATTACCGAGGTTACTATATTTTCATATTCATTGCCAGATTCTCCTTCGTAATAGTAAGCCATGGAACCAAGATTACGACTAGCAACTAGTCTGTCTAAGGCTACCGAAGTTTGCGCGGCGCGTTTAATTTCTGAGGTTTCACATTCTTCTGATACATCGAATGCAGTGTTGAATTCTTCTATCTTCTTTTGTATAGCTTCTTCGCTTGCTTCATCTCGGTACTTTTTCAATTCGCACATTTCCAACAATTCGATATGGGTGCCAAATACGGCCGATTGCAGTGTAAGGTCTGAGTATACATCTAACATGCCGTTGTAATAATGCCCCAAAACTCCCAAGCGATTATTACGCATCGCTGCTGCCACTACGGCTGCTTCTGTCCATCCCTTTATATCATTCCAGGCTTCATTGTCCTGTAAATGGCCTGTTACAAAATCGTACTGAATATTAGCTCGGTTAAATACTGCAGCAATTTCTGGAACTGAACACGCTTGGCAATTTTCTAACCAAGCACCTGTCATAGTACCACGATCCCCTAAATTATTAAATGCTTCATAATCTAATTTTGCAGTCGGCTGCAAATTGAGTATCACTACGGGTACTTTTAGTTTTTGAGCCACGGGTAATACGGTAGAGGATAGGGCGTACGTAGAGACATACAGAAATACGATTTCTACATCTTGAGATTTTAGAAAATTGGCTGCTTCTCGAGCCTTTACCGGATTGTCCACCATTCCAGCATTTGCCACTTCAACACCAAAGTCAGTAATTTTGTTTTTAATCTGTTCTTGATATCCGGTCAGTTTATCAAGTAGTCCATCAAATTGTGGCCAGTAGGTATCTAGTCCGATTCCAAACAGACCGACTGTTATATTTTTTTTTTTCATATTTATTCTATTTATTTATGAATATTATAAAGGATGCTTTTTCAAAACACCAGTATATGTAACCTCTGATTACTTACATCGAGTTACCAATTCCTACCAACACAACAGAGAGCAGAATAACCATAATACCAATGGTAATTGTCCATTTTGTTTTAGCTGCCACGCCTTTCCATTCCTTGCGGTAAATGCCCCACATATTGGCCGTTAAAATAATGGTTGACATATGCAGTATCCACGAACTCGCACCGTTACCCAATTTGCTTTCTCCCATGCCGTAGAAAAAGAATTGTAAAAACCAGATGCCTCCTGCAATAGCAGAAAACAGAATATTCTTTGCAATAGGGGTCGACTTATTTGTAAAATCGGTATACGATTTGTTTTTGATGCTTAATATCGTTGTCCAAATCAAATTTGTAGTCAAACCTCCCCAAAGAATTACGACAAAGGTTACATTGTTTTGGTACAAAGGATCAAAGCCAGCTTCCACGGCTGCATCTGCCAAAGGTTTTCCTGCTTCAATTCCAAAACTAAAAAAAGAGCTTAAAATTCCGGAAAGCACTCCAATGGAAAGTCCTTTGAATAAATTGAATTCCGCAATTGTTTTTTTCTTTTCTTCGTCCGAAAGTTCCTTTTCTTTGAGCATGCCGGCTTTACCAGAAATAACAATTCCTAATAGACAAACCATCACCCCAAGAAGTACCACTTGTCCTCCAGTAGAAGCCAACATGTCTGTAAAAGAGACTTTGCCTTCTGTCGGATTGATATTGTAATAAATAGAAGGTACAATAGCTCCAAATGCCGCACAAAAACCAAGTACAACCGAGTTTCCTAAAGACATTCCCAAATAGCGAATTCCCAAACCGTATGACAAACCTCCAACACCCCATAACAATCCCATAAGAAAAGTAAAGGTCAAAATATCGTTTGAACCTGCAAGAATGATATCTAGAAATCCAGGAATGGTTAACCATGCCGCCAAAGGAGGTAAAATCAACCAAGAAATGGCACCACCAACCATCCAATAACTTTCCCAGGCCCATCCTTTTACTTTATTGTAAGGCATGTAAAAACTTCCCGATGCGATTCCTCCTAAAGAATGGAATAGTACTCCTAATAGTGCTTGCATATAATTTATGTTGTTTAGTATAAATTGAAAACGAATAGGCAATGATAGCTATGCGTATGAAACGAGGCAAGAAACTAAAAACAGAAAAGCTTTCTGTCCTGTACTGTCCTGAGAAATTTAAAATCAAGTGCTATTTAGTAGCCAATTCCAGATCTTGTCTCGATATAATATTAATTTTTCAAAGGCAATACTTCCTGTGTTCGCTATTTAAATTGATAAAAACTCACAAATCTTGTTCTAAAAAAAGTTTACATATTTAAACTTAATCCTAAAATAGGTTTACGACTTTATTGTTTTTACTCACAAATTCATAGTCTCCAGAGCCCACCTGCAAAACAATTCTGTTGTTTTCCGATTTTATAAATTGTACAGCTTTGTTTTTGCTAATATCTATGCCATTTTCTGTGACATCTTCAGTTCCTATAGCCGGGATATATATTGTCGCTGTGGTGTTAGGCGGCACGGTAATATTCCATTGAAAGATGTTTTTATTCACCTTCCAATCACTAGCGATTCGTCCATGAATTGAAACGTAATGCCCTTTAGCCCAAGTCACACCTTCACCCAACTCCGGTTTCATGGTGATTTTCTTATAGCCCACACCATTGGTCTCAATGCCAAGCATACTCTTATAAATCCACTCGCCGCAAGCACCGTAGGCATAATGATTGAATGAATTCATTCCCACATCACCAAAACCATCTTTTTTAGTATAACTGTTCCAGCGTTCCCATACTGTGGTAGCTCCCTGCTCAATGGAGTAGCCCCACGAAGGATAGCTCGTATTTTGAATAAGACGGTATGCCAAGTCACTACGTCCAATTTCCGTTAGGGTGGGTAGAAGTATCGATACGCCAACAAAACCAACTGATAAGTGATATTTTTTAGCCTTGATTCGATCAACTAGATGCATGGCTGCCTTTTCACGTTGTTTTTGGGTTAGCAAATTGTAATGCAGTGCCAAACAATAGCTGGTCTGGGACTCACCTGCAATTTTTCCGTCTTCCTGAACAAAGGTATTCTGGAAATTGCTGCGAATATCCTCAAACAGTTTTCTGTATTTTTCAGCATCTTCTTTTTTGCCAAGGGTTTCCGCAATCTCTACCATCAAGCTGGTGGTGTAGCCAAAATATGCGGCTGATATAAGCTCTTTAGGTGTCGTGGAACCAATTGCCAACCAATCACCAAATCCACCACCCGGACCAATTAATCCTTTTGATCCGCAATAATCGATAAACTGTGTCATCTCGTCATAATACTTCTCTACCGTACGAACATCACCATAAACTTTATACATAGTCCAAGGGCAGATAATACCCGCGTCGGCCCATGCTGGAGAACCGTGGCCATGGAATACAGGAGCCTGTTGTCCGAATGTACCTTGGTCATTTTGCGTGTCCATCAAGTCAGTATTCCACTTTGTGAAAAACGCAGCCACATCCTGATTGTAGGTTCCAGTACGCATAAAAACCTGCGTATCACCCGTCCAACCCATTCGCTCGTCGCGCTGCGGGCAGTCTGTGGGAACTTCCAGATAATTGGAACGCTGGCCCCAAATGATGTTGCTGTATAACTGGTTTAGCATCGGATTGGAACATTCAAAAGAACTTGTAATCGGTGCATCGGAATGAACAACGATTCCAGTTACTGTTTCTGTTGTAGGCTTTTCGGTCAGACCTGTGAGCTCAACATATCGGAACCCATGGAAGGTAAAATGGGGTTCCCAAACTTCTTGCCCACCTCCTTTGAGAATATAATTATCTGCTGCTTGGGCAGAACGCAGGTTCTCTGTATAAACTGTTCCATCAGCGTTGAGCATCTCTGCAAATTGCATATTTACTTTTTCTCCCGCTTTACCCTTAACTTTTAGTCTGACCCATCCAGAGAAGTTCTGTCCAAAATCAAAAACGAAAACTCCTGGCTTTGGCTCGCTTAATTTTACCGTTGAAAGTTCTTGAGTAGGTCGTACAGGAACCCCAGGATAGGCCTGTATTAGAGGTTTGATGCTGCTACCAGTGTCGACTGACATCCATGTTTTATCCTCAAAGCCAGATGTGTCCCAGCCAGTGATCTCCTTGCGTGCATCATAGGTTTCACCTTCGAACATATCCGATAGGATAATTGGTCCAAACGCTGCTTTCCATGTTTCCTCCGAAGAAATGATCTCACTACTCCCATCGACATAGTCAATATGAAGTTGACTCATAAGTCGTAATTTATCACCATATTGATTTTGGCCAAGTATACTGATATTGCCGCGGAACCACCCGTCACCAAGAATGGCTCCGATAGCATTAGCTCCTTGTGTAAGCATGGATGCTACATCATAGGTACGGTAATAAATTCGTTTGCGATAGTCGGTCCAACCGGGCGTAAAGTACTCGTCGCCAACACGGTTGCCGTTGAGATGCATTTCTACGTGTCCTTGTGCGGTAACATAAAGAGATGCACTCGATATTTCTTTAGAGATATTAAAATCTTTTCGAAGGTAAGGGGAGGGAAGATATTGTTTGACCTTAACTTGGCCTTTTTTATGATTACGAATCGGCATTTCTGTGATTTCATTTGCTTGGGGAATGGCATCATAACCAATCCATTTCGCTTGCCAGTCTTCAGGATGAAGCAATCCCATCGACCATTCATTCACCTCACTCCAGGCAGATACTTTTCCGTCTTTATCCCATACGCGGATCTTCCAGTAACAATGCATCCGTGATTGGAGTGGTACGCCATTGTAAGCCACATGAATGGATTGATCAGATTTAACCTTCCCAGTATCCCAAAGATCACCTTCACCATGCTCCAACTTATCTTTCGAACTTGCCACTAATAAGCGATATGCCGTTTGTTTCTGTCCACGTTGGTCTGATACTAATTGCCAACTCAATCGTGGTTCAGTCTCATCAATACCTTTAGGGTTGGTGATGTATTCGCATCTTAGATTGGTAACATGAACCATTGCCTCTTCCTGGCATCCAATAAAGCACGTTACCGACAAGAATACAAAAGTTGCTAAGCGAATAATCGCCCAAATGTTAGTTTTTGATTCTTCCAACTTTTTCTTTGTCTCGCATGAAGAAAATGCAATCATTACACCCAATACTCCTAAGATTTTAAAACTTTTTTTCATTTGTCTGATTTATAATTATTATTTATTTTCAATTGTTCATATGCCAATTGATAAAGGGTTGCAAGATTCACATTTGGATTTGTTTTTCGAATTGCCTCCAGACTTTTTAGTAAGTCTTCTCTTTTGCCTTGTTTGTGTGCTTCGTATAGTAAATCTTCTATCGTATTGCTCATACTTTTTTTTAAAATTACAAGAAACTAAAAATATAATATCGTTCTATCCTGTACTGTGCTGGTTTTCACGAATACAGATAAAAGACTTCTTCTAAGGCTACTGTTACAGGAGAATTGTCTTCATTTACTTCCATAATGTCTGCCATGTACTTCCACCATTTTTTTACAATTTCTGTTTGTCCCAAATCTTGAGAACTTGCATTACCAGTTACTTTCTGAAAAGCGAATAAGATATTTGTTTCTTCATCCAAATAAATAGAATATTCACTTACACCAGATTCTTTGAGCAATCGTTTCAGTTCAGGCCAAATTTCATCGTGTCGTTTTTTATATTCGACTTTCTGCCCTTCATTGAGTTGCATTTTAAAAGCGATTCGTTGCATTATTTTCCCAATTGTTCATATGCCAATTGATAGAGGTCTACTAGATTCAAATTTGGGTTTGTTTTTCGAATGTCATCTAGGCTTTTTATGAGAACTTCTCTTTTGCCTTGTTTGTGTGCTTCGTATAGTAAATCTTCCATCGTATTGCTCATAGTTTGTTTTTAGATTAAATTGCAAACGCTAAGTCTTCTTTGACTTAACTGGAGAATTAAATACGTTATCATTCTTGAATATGATAATATGCTGTTAGATATTTCATTACCGTTTTGAATTCATGGTCAGACAAAGGTCTTTCATAGATTAAAAATCTAGCGATCTCCCCATCAAACGATTCTGCTCCCGGATGATTGGTGGCATCTCTTTCCTGACCGATGGCCATTTTAGAAGGATTTGTATTCGGATTTACTGGAAAATCACTTTGAGCCACTGGATGTATATCATTCACAAAAAGTTCAAGTTGGACGGTTCCAGTTCCTGCGCCCATTCTACCGGCAACCAAGTAGTATTTTTTTATTTTCAATGGTTTGGTTGCCACTACGTATGGATTATTATCATCCCATCGTCCCATAGTTATCGCATTTCTAGACCCCATCCAAGGCAGATTTTGATCACTCAAACCTCCCCAAAATCCTTCATATTTTCCTTTACCGTCGATACTGGAATTGCGTAGGTTGCCAAAAAAGGAATTGACATCTGGTACGGTACCTATTTGTTCATAAACGCTCATGATGGAAAACCAGGTGTAACCACTCCCTGTACTTAAATGGTCGAATGCATCTTCTTGCTCATTCAATAATTCTTGACGGTGAAAAACGACTGAATTGTGGCCATTCAGTTGAGCTACGCCAAGTGCTAAACGAGGCATGCCCGATCCTGTTTTTTCTCTTCCTGCATCTTGTTTGTCAAACGATTTGATGTCATTTTCTACGTTGTTTTTCCAAGAACTGATATTGTTGCCATTTTCAATAACAACGCCATGATCGGCATCCAAATCAAGGATTAAGCCCTCGGTAACTGTCAATTTGGTGTTTTCATCACTTAGACCTGACGCCCAAACAATGCCTTCCTGAACCAATTTTGTATAATTTTCATCTGCATATATTTCTACGGTATGCCCCAGAGAAGTGAAGAATGACCGCCCACCGTCATAATGTTGATACCAGGTAAATGGATGGTCGCCACCCATTTTTGGTGCGCCTTCATAAGAAGATTCATCTAGCGATAGCAATACATTCACATTATTGCGGGGATTGTGAGAAAATGTGTGCCATTCATCCCTCACTACCCAAGTATCGGGCAAATGACTGGTAGAACTATGTTGCTTGTCTTCAATAATTAATTTGGCACTTTGTACCTTTGGATGTGCCACCAAACGTGTCCCAACCAATTGCTCATACCAACTTTGAAATGCGCCTTCTTCCTGCCAGATCGCTCCGGCACAATGAATTCCAACAAAACCTCCGCCACTTCGGATGTAGTTTTGTAAGGCTAGTTGTTGTGCATCCGAAAATATGCGTCCCTCGTTTCCACAATTGTTATTAAAAACAATCACATCAAACGACTGCAATTTTTGTGGTGTGAAATCTGTGGGTTCACTCGAAGTGACCACTTCCCAATTGTTTTCGGCACCCAAAGTTTCGATCATGTCCAAGGCCGCTTTTTTGGAATCATGTTGAAATCCGTTGTCACCCTGGAAATTGAGTACTCTTAGTGAATGCTGCCCTTGGATTGATTGCAAGGACAAGATAAAAATGGATATGGAAAATAAAAAATGTTGAAGCTTCATAATTTTAGTTAGCAAAACCGAAAGAAATTCCAAACGTTGATCCTGCTTTGACTTCGCTGGCCGATTTCAAATTAATGCTAAGGGTATTTCCATCCTGTTTGCTATTTTCAATTTCCTGTTCAACGCCATTCAGTTTGACGCTAATATTGCTTCCTGTTTTATTGTTAGGAGTTGCAAGTACAATGTTCTTTATCTGTGTACTACCAAATTTAACAGCTATTTCAGCCTTTTGAGCCGATTGGGATTGCGTTTGTGTAAACAAGCCCCAAGCGTTTGATGTGGTAAAGAAAGAAGCATGATCTTCTGGAGTTATTTCTGGTTTGAAACCAATGGTTTGTTGTGGTCCATCGTAAATATACCCTTGTAAAGCTAACAACACCGACCAACTACTCATTGCTCGGGCATAGAAATCACCACACTCATCTTCACCAAAGGGGCTTCCACTTCCGAATACAGGAGCGTTGTTTGCAGCGGTTACCTCATCTGGCCCACGAAAACGGCCATCGTAACGTTTCGAAATTTCCTCCACAATTTCAAGCCCCTCATCCACCATGCCGTGTTGCATCATGGTAGCAGCAGCGGAATACTCAAAACCACTCATAACCTCGCAATAGTAATGAATCGAATTACTAGGCACTGTGCCAGGGTGAACGAACATCTGCCAACCTGTATCACCGTTACCGAGGAAATCGCGGTAAGGACGTGGATTACCATCTTCGGTAAAGCGATTAATACGGTGTATGGCTTCAAGTCCTTTGAGGCTGCGATCTAGCGGATAGATTTGACCTAAATTAAGCTGGTTGGCCCACCATTGACCCAATAACATATCAAGTCCACAGGCCTTATCCATCACGCGTGTGTTAGGCAGGTTTTCTGGTTTGGCAATGTAATAGCCCAATTCCTCACTCCACAACTCTTCATTTTGGTTTTTTGCTGCTGTATTAGCCAGATTTGCATACTCAGCCGACACTTCCTCTTCACTCATTAACAAAGCCATTTGTGCACTGGCCCTAAGTGCTGCAATATAGAGCGATCCAATCCATGGTGAGGTGCCTGAAGAATGGCAATCCAATGTATTGTGGTAGGCGCCAGACATCATTCCATCGCGGTCACTATCGTATGTTGAAATGGCAAAGTCCATCGCTTTTCGTGTACGTGGCCATGCACTCGATAAAAACGCCTTATCATCTGACATGAGGTGTTCTCTGTACACGCCAAGTATTGAACCAAAATGACCATCCATGGCATCATTCCATTCACCATCTCTGTTAGGAAGAAAACCTTCTCTTGTTAATGTATTTAAATCCTGTTTTCTAAGGGTACGTCCCAATTCAGGAAATACACGAGCATGTCCCTGTGCGTAATGAATGACGTGCTTACAGTTTCCAAACCATTCCTCCTTATTGGATGTACTTTCCCATATCCCAAAATAACCATCTTTAGTCCAAAAGGTAGTAGGTGATTTTAACACACACAGATTAGATGAAATGCGATCTAAGACATAACGTGGAACTGTTGATGAATACATAGTCTCGTGGTACAGGCGAGTGGTTTTGTCTAGGTAATCGATGTTCTCAGTAACATAATCATCCACCTCATCAGCATTTTCCCACCAGTTTTCGTACATACTACCGCCTTCTATAAAAGTCCATTCTGGTATATCGCTTCTACCAAAAGTACCCTTAGGAAAATGCCAACTCAGCACAAAGGTGATTGTTTTCTCCTCTCCGGGTTGTAATGAAAAACCTGTAGCAAGCGCACCATCAACTGTCATTCCTGCTTCGGGACTTGATGCTGTTTTTTCTCCTGTCAATTCTCCATCTTCTGAAAAATCAGTATACAAAGCACTTACATCCTCCCAAGAGGCTGCGGAACTCACATTTCCAGCATGAGCAGATAGTTGCATACTACCTGCGGGACCTGTCATTTGTAAACTGGTTCTGTCGTTTTGTTTTAAAATGGTGTTTTTGTTTTGTCCGTACCCTTTTGCACTTCTACTATTTGGCCCAACAATGGTATCATACCCTGTAAATCCAACAGCATTTTGTTGCGTTGCTAAAAGGTTAATGGCTACTTTGCTGTCTGAAGTGTTTTTTACTTTAATGTTAAAAATTCCAGTGGGAATGGCTGAGTTTTTCAAATCCATCGGGATCAAAGGATTGAAGGCTTCTAGGCTTACTGCAACAGGTAAAGCTGCATCCCCAAAATGATACCATCCTAGTGGAAACTCTCCCTGAAAGTTCAAGCTGTCCATGGCGGTAAAAGCACCTACTGATGACGTTTGAAGTGCTCTTACTACGGTGTTGTTTTTTGTTGTGGTACGGAGTGCAAAAAAACTATTGGGAACAATTCCAGATCCTGCACGTTCTTCAAAATTGTTGAATATCTGCCACCATTGGCGTTCAGCCTTTCCATTCATACGAATAACGCTTCCACCTACTGCACCAACAGGAAAATCTATACCTGTCAAGTTCTTCCCCGAATAAGTTACCGGTGGATCGATAGCGGCTTTCTTCGCAAACAGCGTTTGTTCAGTAACTGTGGTTGTTTGTTGACAACTTTGAGCAAGTAATAAGAATATAACTGCGCTTATTATTGGTAAAAATTTGTTCTTCATTCTATTCTATTCTATTCTATTCTATTCTATTTTAAATTTTAATTTTCTGTTTTTTAGCAATGTAGATTGCATCGTCAAATGGATCTTCGGTAATTATATATTTAAATCCAATTCAAGGATTCGGGAGATAACCATTTCCATACGGAAGATTATTTCACCTCAAATGCTAAATTATCTCCACTACTTAAAACCCGCTCTTCTTTAAACTTTATTCTTTTTCCGTTTTTAAGAACAAATTCATTTAAGGCAATTTTCCCTCCCAACACTTTAATATTTATATTCGCATCCTTAATATTTACCGTTCCGTAGGCATATCCATTAGACCAAAACCAGTTTCCATTAATTGCATTAAAACGCATGCTTTTAGCAACAGCAGAATATCCGAATCCAGTCCATGCAACCACACCACCCCAAGCAGCCATGGCACGTGCGTACCGGTGTCCGTATTCACCTTCGTTAAATGGATTTCGTTTTTTACCATCGAAACGATCTCGGATGGCCTCAAATACTTTAACCCCATTTTCTACCTGACCTTCGTAGATCATGTGGATGGCTGTGCTGTATTCAAAACCAGTCATTATTTCGGTGTAGTAGGGGAAGGGGAAGTCCAATAATTCGCCTTTTGGATAAGAGGCCATAATTAATCCGGCTTCGTTTCCTACACCAAAACTTCTAAATGTATTAGTATGGTCGTTAAAATCGTCCACCCAATTGTATTTCATAATACTCTCTAAAGTTGTTTTGACATGACTTTCATCAAGCACATAACCTAATCCTGCTGTATGTGCAAGGTATTGCCCCACCAGCTGATCCACTAAGCATCCCTTACCCAACTGAGCCACTCTGTCGTGACCTTCAGGAATGATATGTTCGTAATATTCTCCATTAAATAGGTTGGCATCTACCCACGTACTTCCTTTCTTATACAATCTTTCACATTCCTTTTTAAAGGCTTTGTCGTTCATGTAATCTGCCATTTCAATCGATGCCTTAAGGGCGCCAAGATACCAAGCCGACATTTGTGGATTTGGGCCTTCATAATTGATGTCCATTGTATTGTGTTGAGAACCTTCCATTACCCCATCCTTGTTTTGGTCCCAGATGCCTGTCCATGCAAAGCTCATCGCCTTTTTAATGAAAGGCCACATCTCTTTCAGTTTCTCATCGTTGCCAGAAAGTTGCCAATCGCGGTATACTTTGATAAGGGTTCCCATCTGACCATCAGCTGCCCAGCTCTTAAAACTCTTTGCCTTCTCTTTAAGTGGCAAACTCACTCTGTGGCTCATTGCACCATTATCATGGGTAGCATATAAAAATTCAACCTCTCGGAATTTCATAGACAGATCACCGAAAAGAAAAGGTATTGTTGATTCGTAGTTCCAAACATGAAAACAAGTACCAAATCCCCAGCCTGAACTTTTGGCGGCACCTAGTTTGGTTCCAGTCACACTTCCAGTTCCTTCAAATCCAAATGGATAACCATCGGCAGTTTGAAAGACGGTTTGACTACGTAAATTGCAGGAATTGAAAAGTGCCGCTTCTTTAATAGCCGTAGGCACATCGCTGTTGCAAAAGGCAGTTACAAAATCAACGGTTTTCTTTTCAAGTGAAGCAATATTGTTATTTACTTTTTGAGCCACCTCCCAGGCGTCTTTGTATTGAGTTGAATAATAATTTCCAACTATTTCACCTGCTCCATTGCCATGATCCCATGCACGACGGTTGGGGAAATTCCAGGTGATGTAAAAAGTAACTTCTTTTTCCTCTCCAGGCGCAATGGTTTCTTTTACAGATAATGTTGCAGGTGGAGTGGGGATGCTAAATTCCTCTTTGTTGATCATTTCTTTCCCTTGCATATCACCAGTAGTAAAATCCTTTCCTGATGCATCATATCCTAAATTTACCAGTTCACCATCGTTGGTGAAATCATCGATGAATTCGCGGAAAGTCCAGTTCCAGCCAAGCTTAGCCCAAGATGTACGATAAGTTACTTTTCCTTTTGAATTGGTAGAAAGGGCCATGGTACCCCAGTTTACATCGGTGGAATCAACGCCATTGGAGAACATGTTAAGGCCTTTTAAAGTAGGTTCGTCCTTGAATTTATTTTCGTTCTGGTTGGTTTTGCCACCCCAACCATCTATTCCAATGTAATTTGGAATCATGCCGCACACAGCAAATTCCATTTCTTTATCTGTGTTGTTTTTCACGGAATAAGTTAGAATGGCAACAGGAATACTACTGTTGTCTTCGTCTCCCGGAATCATTGGGTTGAACGCTTTTAGTTTAACATCAAGCGGTACATCTCTGTGTTTGAAACTCAATTGCGCTAGGGGGTAGGCTGCTTTAAATTCTGCTTCTTCGAATCGAGGGAAACCTGCATTGTAAATATCGCATCCCCAATCGCCATAGAATTTCGATTCTGCGATGGGACCTTCTAACAATCGGAGTTGACCTTTTTCTTTTCCTTTCTCTTTAAAATAGAGGGCAAAAAATGGTGCATTGGCAATGGTAGGCTCCACCAACTTTACTCCTGGTGTCCAGCCTAGCGCTCCGCGGTTACCCAATTCCCAGTCTCTTAAATCCCCTCTACCACCAATCGAAACAGTACCTGTACCAATACCACCTAGGGGCATGGCTACTTCGCTGAGATTTTCACCTGTATAAGTTTTTAGCACGGGCCAGTTAGAGACTTGTGTCACACGCTCTTTTTTGTCGGAAATAGCTTGCTGGGCAATTATGTTTTCTGGAACGAGGAATATTACACCCAGAACCAATAGAATTATATTTCTTTTAATTGGCATTGTCATTTTAATTGTATTTTTCATTGTTTACTCATTTTCGCTCTTAGACTTTCTTCAGCTGCGGCATTCCAATAACCACATTCCAGTTGAAAAAAAACTGAGGTATAAGGAATCGCCAAATCTGTTTTAATGATGAGTACATTAAACAATTTTGCCGAGGCATCTAAGTCCTTGATAATGGCTTCATGCAGTATTTTTTTTACTGGTTTTCCCGCTAACAATTCATTCAGATCCGTTCTGTAAGTATCAATACCATTTGCATCTTTCTCCGTCACAAATTCCAATTCTTTATCGACAAAAATGTTAGCATCTACATGTTCGGTCTTTTCAATTAATTGGTTTACAAACGCAACGGCCTCCAATTGACTCGCAGCAACGGTAATGGTTTGAATGGCCGGATTGCTTTGCTGTGGATAAGCACCGTCGGCAACAACGATCCAATTTCTATGGCCAAACAGTTTTAGCGTTTCCGCTACTTCAGATTTCCAATCTTGTGTTTCTGAAAGTACTTCTGAGTTGAGTGCACGATTGTTTTGCTGTGGTGTCCGATCCGAACAGGAAAATAGGGCAAGTAATAAGGCGAACTGTATAATTTTCATTTTTTAGGTATAATTTTTTTTTTAAATACATCGAAAATTAAATCTTCGATACGGGGCAATATCGCATTCTGTACAGCGTGAAATGGGATCCTTAAAATCGTTTTTTGATGATCACCTTACTTAAATCCAAATTTAACTCAATGCAATCATGAATGTGTCCTGTACTGTCCTGTCATTTTCTTTGTTCGATTCGGTAAATATTATTTTACAATCAATTTTTGAACATACACTTGTTGATTACTCACAACATTCACGATATACATTCCAGATCTCCAAGTACTCACATCCACTTCTCTAACTCCAGATATCGCTTCATGTTGATATACTTTTTGACCGAGCAGATTGAATATTTCTATTTTTGATTGTTCCGAAGTTTCGATATGTAGCATGTTGTTGGCTGGATTTGGATAGATGCGTACTGGCGATTCGGTTAATTGGTAATCGCCCAATGCCAACGTCCCGTCTTTAGGAAACAATTGACTTTGAGGAATTACTTCCTTTACCTGACTGGCACTTTCCCATTCCAATTTGATGCTTCCATCTCCTGAATAATTGGCATATTCTATTTTAATGGGCACTTTTTCGTTTGCTGTTAAGTTGATCGTTACCTCATTCGTTTGATCCTCTGAATACGACCAGGCATCAATAATCAATTCCTCATTTATCCAAAGTTTACTCATATGGTTGGCGGTCAAACTAATGGTATATGCTTCTGTAAAGTGAGGTTCGAGTTCTCCTTCCCATCGGGCATTCCAAAACGTACCTCTAGTTCCACATCCTGGTGATTCATCTGCGTTCCAATCATGGTTTACCACCGGATCAACCTCGCTACAGAAAGTTTCTGTGAACCAATTTCTTCCACCGATATCACCATTATAAAGAGTGCGGAAGAGTCCGGTTCCATTATCAGGCTCAATTGCTTCTTTAAATGTAAAAGCAATGTTATCCAGATTCAGGCTACCCGATATTTTTTGCATTGATACTTTTATCAGATTTTGACCTTTTAGAAGTGCCATTTCCACATCGAAGGCATCCCAAGTTTGCTCATTTCCAGTTGATGGGAGCTTGACTTGAATTGGCGTTGCACCCTCGTTGAGAGAAATCAGTATTTCGGCGTTCTCTGCACCGGCTTCGGAGGGTACACCCAACATTGAAATATGGTCGATGTCGATATGTCCCCAGGCACCGCTATAATTGTCAACAATTTCTAAGGTTGCCATTTTATTTTTATATTCTAAAATATCCCAGATTACAGTTCTCATGGTGCTATGGTTTTCACCTGTTGCTGTTCTTACAACTTGCCCATCGACAATGAGGTTCATACATAGTTTACCATCAAGTTTTCCTCCACTGATTAAGAAACTCATTTTATCGCCTGTTATTTCAATCTCAGGTGATGTAAGGGTTCCGATACCAGGATCTTTTGCTTTGATATAGCTGCTTACCACACCACTGCCTTTTAATCCGGTAACCGACAGTTCTTGGTATTTGCCGTTTGGGGCAATACCAAAAGCATTGCCTGTTTCGGTCCAAAAACTTAAATCGTCCTCAAAGTCATCAATCAGCTTTTGGGCAAGTAGGTCGGCAGCATAAGTGATGCTTGCATTGTAGATACCAGTGGCATCCACATTGACTGTATATTCCAGCCACTCCTCATCTTCGCACCAGCCCACATAATATTCGCTATGATTTATTTCACCAATATCAACCGATTCACTTTCCCTGTAAACACCTCCTTTATTTTCATTATCTATATCCATATAAGCGATTAACTTGCCCCCCATATCAAAATCTTCAAATTCAAGGGTGCCGGGTATGTTTATAGTTGTAAAAGGAAGTTGTTCCTGTTTTTTTATTCCGGTAAGATAAATATAATCCACTTCAAAATTTTTGCCTATGCCGGGAGCATTCCCAATAGGGTCAATATATATTGTACTAATGGCTTTTTGGTTTAGGTGTGAGATATCAAGATATGCATTTATCCACTCCCCCTCAGCTTCAAATTCCATTTGAAATGATTGAGGGATTATTTCGCCGGGCGAATACACTTCGGATGTTATAAATAGCACGAGGCTACCCTGTGGGTCAAAAGGCTGTGGGTTTCCATCGGCATCAAGCTGTCGCAGGCGTATTTCCAAGCCATCCCATAACAAATAATTATCGAGTAGTGGCATCCCACCAATATTAATTAATCGGGGGTCAATATCCTGTATGCCCTGTTCTGATTTGAGAACGCCATCGACACCATTAGCACTTGTTGACTGTATCAGACCGCCCAGATGGTCGTTTGCTATCCAACTTTCCACATCACCTAGAGTGTTAAAATCAAATTTATAGACATATTCAGTCACTGCCTTTGGTCGGGCTGTTACTTCATTGCTATATTCTGTTTCTGCATTGCTACTATTCAATGCCGTTACCACATAAAAGTAAATTTTGTCGTTCTCGACGGTATTATCGGTATAGTTGCTTGTGGCGGTTTCGGTGATAAAAGAATAGGAACCACCGGACTGTTCGCTTCGGTACACCTTATAGGTACCCGAAAATTGCGCTTCGGTATTCTTTGCCCATGCTAACTTAACGGTCTGCTCTCCTGCATTTGCAAATAAATGGGCCGGCGGTGTTGTTTCTGTTCCGGGGTTTAACGCTTCCTTTAAGATATCGTAATAAACAAAGGGATCATCGTTAGGGTATTTGTTCCAATACAGCTCTCCGTCAACTGTTGCTGTGGAATATTTAGTATCAGCAATGCCCCATAGTATGCCATCGCAGGTGTCATCGTAGGAACCGTATACGCTATAATGTTCGGCCTCTTTTACCCATTGTACTTCCGTTTTGAATGCTTCGGGACTGAGTTTATACCATGATGGCGGTGCTACGCCTCCCTGTGGTGAAGTGTAGCGTATGGTCTTTGATGCATTCCAATTCGTTTTCCGATAGCCCCAACCCGAAGTTTCAAGGTGCTGTTCCTCGGTCATTGTATTGTTTACCTGTGCGTTACCTCTGTAGAATTTCGTTAGATAGTTTTTATGCTCATCGGGTGCTGCATCATCTACAGGCCAATAATGTGTTGCAGGACTAAAGATTACCAACATAGGACGGTCATCACCATAGCCGTATTTACGGTAGATAGGGTCTGATGCCCAGTTCTCCCAAATGTATTGCGCCTTTTCATTCCAGAATTGGGTAGCGGATATTTCGGCGGGAATATCCTCTTGTTCTTTAATATCAGGATTAAGTGCCCCACCCATATGAATCAGATATTGCATATCTTTTTCGCGGCATACCTGTTGAATATTCTGCATGGTCGGCAAAGTCCAGTCATTCCAGAACTGTCCCCATTGCGATGCGTTTGTAAGATCTATAATAATGGTATTGATGCCAGCATCCTTTATGTTTTGCATTATATCTCTGGTCGTGTCAATATTCCGATAGTCGTGATTTGATTTCCACTCACCGTTAATCAGAAATGAAACGCCGCCATTACACCCCCTGCAACAAACTAATACATGGCAAAGGGGTTCCCCTGCATTCATTTTTGTAGGCGCAATTAACAGTACTAACTGAAGTGCGACGAGAACTATTGTTAATTTGTTTTTCATGGTTTTAATTACTTTTTATTGAAATATTTTTATATGGTAACAGGGGTGAATTCAATTCACCCCTGTTTTCCAAATACTATTATTGTTTCAGGAATATGTTACTTTGATAGATTCCCTATTCCCTCTGTGTTTTTAGAATAAAAACACTTTTTTTGTTTGGTTAATTCCATTACTACTTAAGCGAACAATATAAATTCCTGTTTTTATATGCGATAAATCGATACGGTTGCTACTGCTATTTTGATTCAATGTTCGACTTACTATTTTTCTACCTTGTATGTCAAAGATCTCCACGCTTGTTGCATCGTTTAAAACACCATTAATATACACTACTTTTTCTGAAGTTGTTGTGTAAATTTCTAATGCATCTTGCCTGTTTAGTTCATCTAGCCCTAAAGGTCCTGATTCACTCATGATTTTCATATTATAGATGTTTAATTGTGATCCTCTTGTAGCGAATGCAATTTTACCGGAAGCATCGACTTTCATTCCTGAAAAAGCCCCCATCACAACCATATTGGCATCGTACACAACTCCTGAAGAATAAACACCTTCGTTTAGACCTCCAAGATCTATTCTAACAAATGGAACGGTATTAATATATATATAAACCGATGTTTCGTAATCCTCAATTCTTAAAGTGTATTTATCTGTTAAGCTTGTAAGAGCTGCTGGTTTAGGCACTTCAATTCTCGCCGAACTTGTATAGTCAGCATTGGTAAACTGAACGATCATCGTATTATTATAGTCTCCTTCTTTAGGGTATAATGCAATACCTGTTCTATTCACTACACCACCCGTTGCAGGTTCCTGTGGATTCTCCTGGTTGTCATCAACATTTGCTCTAATAACTATTGGCGTGGCACAATAAGTTGCATCACCTGGAATAGCTTGAATTTCGCTTTCTACAACATAAGATGTCGTTTGTTTTTCATTCGCCACTATAATACGTCTATCTACCCACATAAGGTTTAAATAACCATTGGCAATAGCTGTCGCATCCATCGCCATAACTTGTTGCCACTGGTTGTCGAATGTAGTCTGATCCCATGCACCCCCAGTAAAATCCTGCTCGTAATCTGTTTCAAAAGTTGTTGTTGGACGTTCGTCCCATATCAATAACTCTGGAATAACAGCATTTGATGCTACGCTTGCCACACTCGTGCCTAAGGCATTCGTAGCAGTAACAGTAAACGTATATGATATACCATTGGTAAGTCCGCTTACCGAAATAGGACTTGTTGCGCTACTTGCTGTAATGCCACCCGGATTAGAAGTTGCCGTGTAGGAAGTAATTGGAGAACCGCCATCGGAAGCAGGTGCTGCAAATGATATAGTAGCCCCCTCATTCACGGGCAAAGCAGACACAGTTGTTGGTGCATCAGGAACTGATTCCACAATTTCGAACAATTCAATCTGGTCGATATGTATATGTGCATATCCCGTAGGGCTTGTTGCATTGTCAAAAATCTCTATGATGCCCTTCTGCCCTTTATAGGCGGTAATGTCCCAGACAACTTCGACCATCGCTCCGTTATGAGGTCCTGCTGCTGAATGCACCTCAACTCCGCCAACCGTCAGTTTTATACCTGTTACACCGGGATTGTTTCCTCCACCAATAAGGAAACGCATACGATTCGTTGTTAAATCAATCTCAGGAGATGTTAAGGTTCCTGTAAGATCTTCCATTGGATTTCCACCGTAACCAGCACAATGGCCTGCCAAACTGGTCAATGCTGAGTTTCCCTCAAACCCGGAGGTAATACCCGTACAGCTATATATCTCAAAGGCATTACCCGTCACTGTCCAATTACTTAAATCACCTTCGAAGTCTTCAATAACCGTTTGTGCCTTTAGCCCGAAAGCAATGGAAAACACAGCCATAAATAATAAGAGTCTATTTTGTTTCATATTCTTTAAATTTATAATTACTAATTAATTATTATACTTCTCGTTCTTCTATAAGATAACTCTAACAAAATTAGGCCTAAGGGCAGGATAAGCTGTTTTGAAATCCTTTAAAAAACTTTAGATATTCATTAAAAACAGGGTGAATACTTATTTTATACCATTAGTAGGAACTCATTTAGGATAGGAGGGATGTTTGATGAATACTACGAGTTTCATTCATTGCTGAATCCGAAAAGCCTTTATTTTCATTGGAGTCAGAGAGAAATAAGAATTGTAATTAAAAATAAAAAGTACGTTTTTAAGAAAACAAACATCAAAGTTACTTGCGGTTTATTTTTAAGAACTGGCTAGGTGAAATGCCTTTTTCTTTTTTAAAGGATGTGGAAAAATAGGACAGACTTTTAAAACCAAGCATTTCGCTGATTTCAGAAATTGTACTACTAGAATTTCCAAGGAGTTCAAGTGCTTTGTTTATTTTATATTTAATAATAAAAGCATTAGGGGTGCTACCTGTTACGGAAAGAAATTTATTGTGAAAAGATGATAGTCCCATATGCATTTCACTTGCAAGTAGTTTTACATTGAGATTTTCGTTGGCCATCTCTTTTCCAAGGATGTTTTCTACCCTCTCAACAAACTCCCTAAACTCATTGTTTATTTCACTTGTTTTTAAAGCCGGCGTCTTACCTTGACTGAAAATATGATTTAAGTTTTTACGGCGCACAAAATGTGCATCAACAACAGACAGTAGGTAATCTACATTAAAGGGTTTAGAAATGTACATATCTGCTCCTTTTTCAAAACCCTGTATTTGATCTCCGGTTTCGCTTTTTGCCGAGAGCAGTATGAAGTAGATGTGGTTTAGTAAATTGTTTTCTTTTATTTTTCCACATAATGTCATACCATCCATTTCGGGCATCATTACATCACTGATTATTAGGTCAGGCATTTCTTTTTCAATCAACTTGTAGCCTTCCAGACCGTTAAAAGCGGACACAACCTGATATTTATGCGATACTATTTTCACAATCAGATTACACAATTCCACATTGTCTTCGATCACTGCAATTTTATAATTCTCTTTAACAACCTCCTGTTTGGTGTCAGCGTTATTTTCATTGATGAACTTTTCTTGTGCTACAGTTGGGATCTGTATACCTGCCGTATCCTCAATCGTCTCTTCAACGATATCTTCGTGAGAAAACACACTTTTGTCAAGGGGTAAAATAAAGGAAAATGTGGCTCCTTCATTGGGTTTGCTTTTAACACGAATATCGCCTTTATGAATATTTATTAAGCGTTTGGTGAAATCGAGGCCTATTCCGGTACCTGAATAATCTGATTTTATGGAGTCGTAGTCGGTCTGCTTGTAGCGTTCAAATATGGTCTGAATATCTTTTTCATCAATCCCTTTTCCGGTATCTGTTATACGTATCTCCATGTATCCTTTTTCGGAAACGGGGAAGTCGTATGCTTTCAAATCCAGATAATCTGTCAGCGCCTCATTTTTACTCCGTTCGCATAGTGTTATTGTAATGGAGTCATTCTGCTCTGTGTTTTTCAGGGCATTAGAAATAAGGTTGGCTACTATTTTTTCTACTTTATCATCGTCGAAGTAGAATCTGCCACTTTCAACAGCTGTTCTATCATCAATGACGAGATTTGTTTTTTTGATATCGGCAAAATAAGAAAACTCCTTGTAGGTTTGTTGCAAAACATTTTTGAGTGACATTTCTTTCAAGCGCAATTTCAGCGTGTCGGTTTCCATTTCGCGAAAGAGCAGTAACTGATTTATTAGCTTAAGCAAACGATCTACATTTAGGCGTAAACTATCGAATAGCTCCTTTGATTTCTTTGAAGGATTGAACTGCTTATGGATCATATAAACCATCGCTGAAATAACAGTAAGCGGTGTTCTTAGCTCATGTGAGATATTGGTAAAAAACTGGTATTTCATCTGGTTTATTTCCTGTTCTCTTTGTCGCTCTGCTTGGGCTACTTCTAGGTCTTTCCGGTAGAGTTTGGCTTTTAGTGTCAGCCTAAATGCGGTTACAATAATAGCAAGCACAACAACAATATAGAATAAAATAGCCCATACAGTGAGCCAGGGAGCCTGTTTAACTTTTATTTTAAGTGTAGCCGTATTAGACCAATTTGATTCTGCGTCTCTGGCTCTAACTTTAAAGGTATAGTCGCCCGGATTAAGGTTAGAAAAAACAGCCCGTGTACTTTTATCAACGTTCCGCCATTCATTATCGTAACCGTCAAGTAGGTATGCATATTTTTCTTTCTGAACAACATCAAAATTAAACGCCACATAATCTATACTAAAAGAGCGTTGCAAATGTGATAATGTGACAGACGATGTATAAGGGAGACTCTGTTCCAGTACCCCATGTTCATCGCCCGCTAAAACAGGTTTGTAATTTATATTGAGCGATCTCAATATAATACGAGGTGCACTGTTGTGTGTTGATAAAATTTCCTTGGGTTTGAAATGTGTAATACCCTTGTTGCCTCCAAAAAATAATGTTCCGTCAGGCTGTTTGTAAACCGATTTTTGATGGAATTGTTGATTATTTACACCTTCATCCTGAAAATAATTAATAAAGGTGTTCTTTTTGTCGAAACAAGACAGGCCATAAGAGGTGCTAAGCCATAGGTTGCCCATATCATCTTCTTCAATCCCAACAACATCATTACTTGGTAAACCGTTGCTTTTATTAAAAATGCTTACTTCTTTAGTTTTTAAATCAAAGGAAAATAAGCCCCATCTGAAATTGCCAATCCAAAGAATGCTATCGGAATCAACGAAAGTTGTAATAAATTCTTTTTCTAACCATGCCTGTGGAGGAGTCTCAGGCATAATTTCCCTAATATTTTTGGTTTGGGGACTGTAAATAAAAATTCCTTTTTCATAGGTGCATATTAATAATTCTTCCTTATTCAATGGTATTATTTGCTGGGTATGGTACCCCGCCACTTTTAATTCCTCTAACAATTGTCCCTTAAGATCATACACCAATATGGAAGGTCTAGAGCAAATATAAATGTTCCCATTGAATTCCGTCATTGAAATCATTTCACCATAATTGGCAGGGATTTCCAGCGTTTTGAATTCTTCGCTTATCGGATTAAATGTTTGTACTACGCCAGTCTGGCCCAACCATAATAGACCCTTTGAGTCTAAAAGAGAGGATGTAATAAGGTTGTTTTTTAAGTTTGAATTGCTTGCATTGTAATTTGTGGTAATCAATGTTTTTGGGTCTGCTTTGATAAGTCCCTCGTACCTACTCCCTAAATAAAATATTCCGGTGCTATCAGATGTTATACAATTTGTAAACTTATCCTTACTTATTCTATTAAAATATTTGTTAGGATTAAACAACTTGCGTTTACTATAGAGTACCTGAAGCCCTTCATTAAAAGTGCCCAACCAAATATTATGATCCCTATCGATATATGCTGTTTCAAAATTATTTGTTGTTAATTTAGTATTGTCATCGGCCACAACATTTTCAAAATTATTATTTTGGGTATGATATATATACAGTCCATTGTCCCATGTGCCTATCCAGACTTCGTCTTGTTTGTGAACAACAAAACTAATGACCCTTTCTTTTAATGCGAATAATAGTTTCTTGTATTTTATGTTGTCGATAATTCTCTTATGCTGATAATCATATAATAGCAACCCTTTTTTTGTTCCTATCCACAATATATCACCAATCTGCTTTATATCAGTTATGTCGGCTAACTCATCAGATGGTCTATTTTTGAAAATAGTGTGGTGTTGAAAACTATCTTCTGTCGGATTGTACAATAACAAACCTTTTCTGTCTGATTGCACACACCAAATTCCATTTAAAGAATTGGAAAAAAGTTGATCGATTTTAATGCTATCTGAAAATTGTTTAACAGCCTCTAGTTTAAGTTTTTTTGTGTTTAAGCGCAAAAGACGGTTGCGTTCTCTGATGGTGTAAAAATCATTTTTCCACATAGTAGCACCATGCCATACGTAATTACTATCAGGTATCTGTCTCAGGGTTTCTTTGTATAAATCGTAATAGTGTAGCCCTTTTATTGTGGAAACGACCACGCCATTTGATGTCGGGTATAAACCCTTTATGTCATCGTGTGAGAGTTGATTTTTGTCGCTAGAAGAGAAAAAGAAATGCCCCATGTTTTCTCCATCATAACGATTAAGACCACGTGCCGTCCCCGCCCAAATATACCCTAATCTATCTTGACAAATACTGCTCACCTGCAAATTAGAAAGACCTTCCTTTATGGATATGTTTTCGAATACATAGGCATTATTTGCCTGAGTCATGTCCTGACTTATTGCACTATTAGTCCATGCTATAATTACTAATAACAGCATGGTTGTTTTTTGAATGTATTTACTACTTGAGTTTACTATTCTCATGTTTACGATTAGCTTACGAAACGGGAATAGTTCAGGAATTAATTTCGCGGACTATTTTCAACCTTGCACAAATATAAATAAAAGACATTGAACTATTTTAAAAGAAAAGAGTCTGATTTTTTAATTATTGAATTCTGTTGTTTTCTATTATTTGTAAATAGAATTGTACACTTTGCGCGTATCAATTCACCTCAAATCACTTCTCAAGTACCCAAATATTTCGGTATAGCAAACGGTTGATATGATCTTGCAATCCAATACTAACTTTTACACAGGACGTTATTAGGGTAACAAGTGCAAAGAGTAGAATTTTTTTAGGTTTATTTTTTTCTGAGGTTTATATATAATACAGTTGACCTGACAGAAAGCACTATTCCCGCTCCTGATGGTTATCAGGAGCAGCGGGATTTTGATAAATATTTTTTATTTAATAATTAATTTTTGTCTAAATACTTCTTGATTATATTCAATATTTATAAGGTACATTCCAGATTTCCAGTCGCTAATATTCAACTCATTAACTCCAGTTCTCGCTTTCAGTTGATATACTTTTTGACCGAGCAGATTAAATATTTCGATTTTTGATTGTTCAGCTGTTTCGATATATAGCTTGTTATTGGCTGGGTTAGGATAGATTTGCACTAGTGATTTGGCAAATTCCGAATCCCCTATTGACAATCCCTCGCCCGGGAACAATTGACTTTGAGGAATTACTTCCTTTACCTGACTGGCACTTTCCCATTCAAGTTTAATACCTCCATCTCCCGAATAATTAGCGTATTCTATTTTAATAGGCACTTTTTGGTTTGCTGTCAAGTTGATCGTTATTTCATTTGTTTGAGGGGCTGCTGAATATGACCAGGCATCTACAATCAATTCCTCATTTACCCAAAGTTTGCTCATATGGTTGGCAGTCAAACTAAGTGTATATGCTTCTGTAAAGTGAGGTTCGAGTTCTCCTTCCCATCGGGCATTCCAAAACGTACCTCTAGTTCCACATCCCGGTGATTCATCTGCGTTCCAATCATGGTTTACCATCGGATCAACCTCGCTACAGAAAGTTTCTGTGAACCAATTTCGTCCCCCGATATCGCCATTATAAAAAGTACGGTATAGACCAGTTCCATCATCAGGATAAACAACATCTTTTTCGGTGAAAACGATTTTATCAATATGCAAGCCTCCAGTGACATTCTCAGCCATTAGTTTAAAAACCTGAGTTCCTGTTTTTATTCTGACATCCGTTTCTAAAACCGACCAGTCGTTTTCTGTTCCGGTTTTGGCCAAGGAAAGCGTTGAAATTTTTTCATTATCCATCAGCAATGAGATGCTCTGATTATCTCCATCGGCCGAATAATGTATCTCAGCTGTATATAGCCCGGTGGCATTTACATTTACTGTATATTCTAACCATTCGTTATTATAAATGTCCGTAATATAATACGCATTGGTGGTCTTTTCTTTTATGTCAACAGATTCATCTGTTCGATATGCACCTCCGCTATTGCCCATAACTGCATCGGCATAAGCGATACCCGCGCTTCCGTTGTCAAAATCTTCCAACTCAACAGTTCCGGGTATATTCAATTCCTTGTAGGGCGATTGTTCGGTAATTACAATATCAGAGCTGCTGTAATTGTAGTTAAAACGGCGGTCGGGAGCAGATTCTCCATCGGTAAAAAATGCAGTTATATCATTAAGGTGTTGTGGATTGTCTGCCCAATGAAAATAAATTTCAGGAGTATTTTCTGTCATATTCAGGGCAGAGCGCGGGATACTGATTTCCATCTCATTCTGATTAACAATATATGCCCCTGTTCCTAAAACTTCCCATGCGGCTCCATCCCATGTTTTAACAGTCGTTTCACTTTCGGAATTTACGGAATGGTTAATTACAAAATCGTAACCTTCCCAGCCTGTTGATTTATTTCTGTCGGCATCAATGAACAGTAGCATCCAGTTGGGATCGGTGTAGGCTGTTAGATTATCCAATGTTTTAACATAGAAATAAATGTTATTGTTGTCGTAGATGCTTCTGGATTCTATAATGTCATTACGTCCGGTGGTGTTGGTATAAGTTACCGTAGGGTCGTATCCGGCGAAATTGCGGTGCATTATATCACCAACCGGGTCTTTAAATACAGGGGTGACATCAGTCCATTCGGCAAAATCTCCGTCAACGGTAATTGTTTTTCCGTCTGATATTGCATCCGGGGCTACCATACCTTTATACTTTCGGATGTTTGAAACCAGCTGGTAATAGTAGTTATCTGTATACCCCCCCCTTTATTGGTGCAATATCTCTACTAAATTCTGGAGAAAGAACATCGACAAACCAAGTATTGCCCACAGCCATTGGTCTTCCGGCATAAGAACCGCCATACCCAATTTGGAGTTCTTCTGTCCATATAAAACGTTGTGCCAGCCACTCATTCCATTGAGTTACCATCACAACTTCCGGATCTAATTGAAATACTCTACTCCACTGCTCTTTAAAATGTTTACCCTCTGATGTTACTTCTGTCATATAATCTTCATCAACTGCCACATGGAACTCGCCAGAATAGTCATTGACTTCGTCGATCTCACGATTCTCGTGTGTGAGAACCTTATTCTCATGGCTCGTTTCATTTGTCGAAAAAGTTTAATAATCGCAGACCTGACAGGTCTGCGATTATTGTTTGAATATCAGCACTATTGCGTAAGCAACTATAAATTGCACTTAGGGACTGTCCCGAATTAAGCTGACTATTTCTCAACAGCTCCTTAGTGCTTAATTTGTTATATTTATATTTGCAGATGATATTCCGTCTGTTTTACATGCCACATTAATTTTTCCTGTTCCTGTTGGGCGTATGGTTATAAGTAAACGCCCTTGATGAGCTTTACGGACATTCTGTTTATACAGTTCATGGCTAAATTGATCTCCGGAATCCAATCCAATCAGTTCACCTGCTCCACTGACCTCAACAGTTATTTCGTTGTCAGCAAAGGGGTGTCTTATCCCTTTTTTATCCTGTACCTCAAGTGTTAAAAAGATTAGACTGTCTTCTAGATTTGTTGTTGATTTTCGTTCATTTTTTAATGATAACTGTTTGGGTTCACCGGCAGTTTTTAAAGTATGGCTTGCCACAGTTTTTTTCTGTTTATAGGCTTTTGCTGTCAGTTCCCCTTTTTTATAATTTACAGTATAAATTGCCTGATAAGTGTCGGGGTTTACTGTTTTTACGCCAAGGCTTTTGCCATTTTGAAACAGCTCCACTTTTTGGGTATTACTGTAAACAAAAACCGTATCTACATCGCCGGGATTAAAATTCCAGTGCGAAGCCACATTGTAGCAACGCCATTTAAAAGTATCTTTTTCTTTCAGGTTTACTGCAATGTGTACCATGGGCTTTTCAGACCAGAAAGCCTGCCAATAGTAGTACATCGTTTTTTCGAAGGAAGCAATATCTATCAGTCCCCATTCCCATCCACGGCGAGGCCAGTTCAGCGATTCTCCCAAATAGTCGATACCGACCCATAGGAACAGGCCTACAACATAGGGATTGTCGCGTACTGCCAACCAGTTTTCAAGTGTTTCGTAATTTTCTGCACCCAACAAAATGCGGTCAGGATAGCGGGCGTGTTCCTCCCTGTAATGTTCTTTGAAATAACGGTCGGGATAGTTGTAACCGGCAATGTCCATACTATCAAGTAAACCGCTTGAATTGGCCCAGGGTGCCCAATCGCATGTCGCGGTAACCATCCGGGTATCATCTTCCTCTTTAGCCCAGTTTATCAACTTTCTCAATGTTTGCACACCATCGGCATACCGTTGGTCAGGTATCTCATTACCCACCGAATACATAAAAACGGAGCTATGGTTACGGTCGCGTTTTATCATGTCTTTTAAATCAGTTTCAGCCCACTGATTAAAGAATTTATGGTAAGTATTGGTCATTTTACCAGCCGGGTCTTCCGACCAGCCAAATTGCCAGGTATTGTTCCACTCATCGAAGGCTTCAGTCATCAAATAAAAGCCCATTTCATCGCAAACATCAATAAACACAGGGTCAACTGGACCGTGTGTGCGGATGGAATTACAGCCCATTTCTTTCAGTTTTTCAAACCTGTAACGCCAAACGTCTTTGGGTACCGCTGTTCCAAACGAACCTGCACCTTTATGCAAGCAAAGCCCTTTAACGATAACCTTCTCGCCGTTTACCAACATACCCTGCTTGCTATTGAACTCAATGGTTCTAATACCAACTTTCTGCTGTTCTGTATCAATTAGTTCGCCTTCAATCCATAATTGAAGTTCCAGTGTGTATAGATAAGGACTTTTATCCGACCAAAGCATTGGGTTTTTCACTTCAAATTCCAGAGAAGATTTTATTGAAGTATAATCACTAAGCTCTCTGCTATCTGTGCTTGTATTTACAATCTTCCCATCTTTATCTTTTAAAAGAACTTTTATCTCTGTATCCTTAATCACTTTTTTCCAGTCTTCGGGAAAACGCTGAAACTTAATGCCCATACTTTCGGGGTAATTGTTAGAGATAATTTCACAATCGACCTTTAACCGGGCAACACCATCACTAATTGAGGCGGTGCGAAAAAACGTGGCAAAAGACTTAAAGTGCTGTTGTTCTGTGATAAAAAGATGAACGTTTCTGTTAATGCCGGAACCGGTGTACCAACGGCTGTTATTCAACAGGGAGTTATCTGCTTTTACGGCAATTACATTGGTGCCACCATTATATTTTAAATGAGGGGTTAAATCATATTCAAAAGTACTGAATCCATAAGGTCGGTTACCAAGATACACACCATTCACATAGACCGAAGAGTTCATGTACACTCCATCGAAACGGATTTTTATTCGTTTCCCTTCAGACCCTTTGGGCAACACAAAAGTTTTGCGATAACAACCTATACCTGTCGGGAGATAAGCTCCGGAACTGGCACTGGGATTATCTTTCGAAAATTGACCTTCAACAGACCAGTCATGCGGAACATCCAAAACACGCCAGTCTGTATCATCAAACTCAGGAACATAGAACCCGGGGATTTCACCTAAATAAAAATGCCAGTCAGCATTAAAATTCAGGTGCATATCCATTACCTGTCCTGTTTTTACTCCAGCCTTGGTATTTTCACTGTTCTCTTCCCGAAAAACATTTTCATCGACCTGTGTGTATGCAACAGCATACATAAATACGCAAATAATAATTAAATTAATCTTTTTATACATTTTGTTCTGTTTTTATTTTTATACATTTTGTTAGGCACTGGGCTTTCTCCATTTTTCAAATACCTTGTATTTTTATTACTCCTTTAACATTTTGCCAACCTCCAATAAAATATCGACTGAGGCTTTGGGGATCTTCCCATTTCCATCAGGTCCCACATTTAGTAAAAGATTGCCGCCTTTGTGATTGATATCTATAAGTTTATCATATACAGTTTGCGCATCCTTCCAGTTTTTGTCACTTTCTTTATAGCCCCATGAATTATTCATGGTGTAGCAAGCCTCCCATACATACTCCACCTTATTTTCAAGGTGAAACTGTTCGGGAGTTCCAAAATCCATTTTAAAACCCATCTCTCTCTTTGCTACTCTGTTATTTATTATAATTTCTGGCTTTAGTTCTCTGATATAATTGTACAAGTCGATGCCCGAAGCCATGTCCCACCATTGTACCCAATCTGCATCAAACCATATGAGTTCTGTGTCGTAATTCTCTATGAGTTCTTTAATCTGGTTTTTCATGTAGGTAATATACTGCTGTTTCTTACCGGTTTTCATTCGAATATTAGCCCAGCGCTCTTGCCCTGAATTGTCTAAGTTTCTTTCCTGAGACGGGTGATGCCAATCGATAATGCTGTAATATGTGCCAAAGTGGATGTCATACTTGCTGCAGGCATCTGCCAGCTCTTTTAAAATATCACGTTTAAAAGGTGTGTTTGCTATGTCGAAATTGGTGTACTTACTATCCCATAAACAAAATCCTTCGTGATGCTTTGCTGTAACAACAAGATATTTCATTCCTGCTTTTTTTGCTGTTGAAACAATAAGATCGGCATCAAAATCAGTGGGGTTGAACGTATGTGTTAACATAGCATATTCTTGTGAGGTAATATCTGCATGGGCTTGTATCCATTCGGCATAATTTTCAACAATGTCCCCTTGCCAGACTCCCCCAAGTTGACTGTACAGGCCAAAATGTATAAACATACCGTATTTAGCATCGGTAAACCATTTCATGCGCTGGACAATATCTTCATTTGATTCTTCAAGATAGTTCTTCTGACAATTTGCTATGGTTGTACTAAATAACAGTACAAAAACCAGTAATATGTTTTTCATTTTTTCATTTTTAAGTGTTTTATTTAAGTGTTTCCAATTCTTTTATTAAATATAGTTTCAATCTTGTAGTTTGCTTCATTTCCAAATACAACGGTAGTTAAACCTTCGATTAGGTGCCGTATCGCCTCCGGTACAGAATGCTATAGGATCGCTCAGAGCAGCAGGATTATCGCTCCATTTAAAATCGAATGTGAATTGATTTTCGGTAAGTCCCAGTTGCTCGCGAGAGATATTGAGTTCTAAGCGATTTCCCTTATAAGCGTACTCTACAGTGCTATGCGTTATCCATTTGTTCTCATTCTCATCATATCGCATCAGCACTGTATTCTCTTTGTCAACAACTTCTTTATTCACCAAATAATCGTAACCAAACCACCCCGTTTCGGGGTTATTATCGGCATCAATGAACAGGAGCATCCAGTTTTCATCCTGGTGTGAAGTTAAATCCTGATTGGTTTCGGCATAGAAGGCTATGTCTTTTTTGCTTACTGCTACCTTGCTGGCAATTATATCATTTCTTCCTGAGTTATCGGTATAATGCAATCCTCCATATCCGGGATGATCCCGGTGAAACACGTCTCCTTTGGTGTCACGATATTCTACTTCAATCTTATTCCACTCTTCAAATTCTCCATCAATTTTAACCTTTTGGTATCCATGATTAACAGGGATTGGGCGTACTCCTTTGTAACGACGGATATTTTGCGCCATTTGCATATAATAATTGTCGGTATAGCCTCCTTTTCCAGGATGAATCCCTCTGTTGAATTCAGCATTGTACTGATCCACAAAAACAAAGTCATTTTCTCTTCCAAGCCAGTGCATGGTATGTTGGGTAGTATCGCGCGTAATTCCTCCTTCACCATTGGGAAAATATTTACCAGCCGTCCATTCGTTCCAGTCGTTGATGTACAAAAATTCGGGATCGGCTTCAATGGCCTCATCCCAACGTTCTTGAAAATAGATACCATAGTCTTCAGGATGCTCCACGGTTTTTCCTAACCAAGGAACATACGTTGGTTCGGGCATGTCATATGCATTCAATGCTGGCTGACCATTTTGTCGAGACCACGACTTTCCTACACCAATACCGCCATCACCCATGGTAACCGGGTGTTGGGCTGCCGTTACTGCGGCCTGTTCCCGCTTTCCTTTATGTGTAGAAAGCAAGGATTCGATAGGCAATGATTTTACTTTATCGTCATCGAGATTGTAGCCAAAACTCCAGTTGTCTTCTGTTCCCACAAAACGTTCTCCGCCCCATTCATAATAACCCCACCACATGGTGCGTTGCGTAAAAAACTGTTTTACTTCTTTGGTATAGTCCAAATAGAATTCCGCAGTATAATCTGGGTCTTTATAGTGAAGATGTGTTGGATCTGTTTTTGCTAGAGGATCGTAATTTGGGTTGGGGTGTTGTTTGGTACCTTTTTGATTGGCATCCAATTCAGGATTTCCGTTATAGAGTATAAGCGGTTTGTCATCCCAATAGAACCATAGGTCTGGATATTTTTCTTCTTTGTAGATCTTTTCGTATAACTCCTGAACCACCGTAATGACTGGTCCATTAAATGCCCAAAAACAGAATTTCGGAACCTTATTCCCTTCTGCTTTCATTTGTTGCATGGTTTTAAAAGTAACTTCCCACTCATCCCAGTAACGAACTGCATTGGTAACATCAAATATGATGACATCTACACCTGCATCGGCCAACATGGACATGTCCTTTCTGATTACATATGCATCCTGACTCAGAAAATAGCCCATTTCAGGTTCTCCCCAATGATACATCTTATCCTTCCATAATTCATGATGAGCATCGAATCTAGCTGATGGGTCTTTTTTTAGAATTTCAGTAACATTTGCGGTATAGGGTGCTGCTAATTTTGCATTGTCTTGGGTATGCCAAGTAATGTAAAATATGCCAGTTATTCTCCGCTGATTTTTTTTTAGTGAACCTACTTCTTCAAAAGAGGGCATGGTGCGTCCCAAGGCATCTGAACCAACCCAAGTGTCGGTATAGATATCGCGGAAACCAGTTGTCTCTTCTTGATTTTTAGCAATATTGTTTTGAGCCTGTATATTGCAGGTAATGCTTAATACAGCCAGTAGTAGGAATAGTATGTTTGATTTATTAATAGTCAATTTAATGTCTAGTTTAGCTTGAATACTCATAATTTTTATCCGGCTCTCTATACGTATTATCAGCGCATAAATCTTCCGTTCATACGATCGGCCATTGCTGTATTATATATAATACAGATGAGTGTATAGAAAGTACTATGTGACTGCTGTTTTATTTAAAAATTATCTCCAAGAATACACTTACTGCATAAAACTTTTCATCATCTACCGTAAATAATAAGAATTAGGCCCTTTTTACGCATACTTCTAATGTTTTATACTATTCTTGACTAGAAATTCTAACCGGCCCAAACAATCCAGAAGCTTGCAAAGGACTTTCGGCATTATAGGGAAGATGTGGTGCCCATGTTTGGCGTTCTTCCACAGGCAATTTCATGTCACCTATAACGCGATTTACCCAGGTATTCACTACTTCAATTTTAACTATGTTTTTACCTTTTTTTACAAAATCGGTGATATCCAAACGATACGGTGCTGTCCACACACCACCTACATAGTTGCCATTTATGGACACTTTAGCCATGGCGGTTAATGCACCTAGGTCAATAGTGATCTTTTCGTTTTTAGTGCGTTCATCGATTTGGAAAGTGTTGTTGTAAAAAGCAGTTCCTGAATAATGCTTAATGCGTTCATCAGTTGAAATAGACCAATCGGACAGCGTTTCAAAAACCACAGGTTTTTCGGGGCCTCTTTGTGTAGCATCGAAATTGACGGTCCAGGGTGTGTTGAAATTGCTTATTAATTCAGCCTTTGGATAATTGGATTCCAGTCTTGTTGTTTCTGCTTTGCCAGCTTGTTTACTGAATACCACAAATACACTTTCGTTTGGTGCGAACTTTAGTGGTACTGCAGTAATTTCTCCTTTTTGTTCGTATGCTGGAAGATCACGGAAATAACCTGTTGTCGCTTCCCACAATTCAGGTTGTTTTCCTGTAACTCTGAATTCTGGAGTAATAATTTGCTCCTCATTTGTTTGATTCGTCAGAAAGTAGATGTCCTGATTACCTAAGGTACGGTGACCGTAATGGACTAGATTGTCATTTGGTAATTTACAATCGGGCGCAACATTAATCAAAGCCAAGGCCTCAGTCATATCCATTCCATTTAGGATACTTCCTTTTCCGTATTTGCGTGATTTCATGTTTACGCCATCTACATCACCCCATAACTCGGAAGCCATTTCCTGAACTTGTTGATCTGCTAGAGGCTGGTTTTGTAAACTTGGGGATCGCTTAGGTGCGGGCCCTAAAACAACCATGCCTTCATTGACCAATTTTTTGATTTTCGCCAATAATTCAGGACGCATGGTTTCCATTTTAGGCAGCACCATCATTTTGTATTGTGTGCCATGTGGCAAGGTGATCAAACCATTCTCAACGGTCATGTCTCTTTCAATGACTTCGGCATTCATATAATCGAACTGATAACCTACAGGAAGCGCCGGATCTGTTACACCAGTCATTTTAGGGGTGTCTTCGCCAATAAAATAACAAACATCTGCTACATTCAATCCTTGCTGTAGCATGTAATTGGTACGCTTTAGATATTGAGTATACACGTCCAATTGTGAGAACCAGGTGTTTTTGCGGTTAAAAGGATTTCCAAAACCTGCATTTATACCCGGATTTTTATCTTCATAAGGTTGGTGTATGTATACATGTAATAAGGTGGCGTTGATGCCTTCGGCAAAAAAGCGGTCGCCACGTTGCTTGATCATTGCTGGATAACGACTAAAGGCGCGTCCACCACAGGTATTTGATTCTGCCCATATTTTTGATTTTCCATAAATATGTCCGCAAGAAGTAGCAGCCCGGTTTTCAATATCGCCTAAAGTACCTTCACTCCAGAATTCCCCACCTATTTCATCCGATTGGCCTCCATACATCAGAAATTCTCCGGGGAATCCCCAGTGTCCGTAGTTTTCTAACCAAGTGGTCAATCCGTTTTCATGACTGATGTCTCTTAAGCCGCCCACATAGTCATAGGCGATTTTGGTGGCTACTAAGCGACGCATGTCCCATAAAAAGCGATCGGAAGCTTGTTGACTATTGACTACCATACCCTGGTAAACTGGAAGATAGGGGAGTGCATCATAACCATAAACCTCTTTGAATTGATCCAAAAAACCATCTGTAAAATTTTGTCCTCCTTGTTCGTAGCTGTCCTGAACCACCACTTTAAAGCATTTTCTGTCTGCTGCTGGAATTCGTCTTAATATTTCACCCATATGCCCATCGAAATGCAAGGCAGCGTGTTCTTTACTCATTTTATCTACTTCGAATCCTGTTGCTTCAGGAGAAGCAGGCGAGTTTTTTGTTCCTGTTGGGGTCATACCTGTTCGAATGATGATCCAATCTCCTTCGGGTACCTGCCAGTTAAGCGTACCATCGGCCGCCATGAATTGGCTAATGTCCATTATTTTTTCTGGGTCTATTAGAAAGTCTTTGTCGTGCACTTCATCCTGTTGTGCCCACTGGTAATCAGACCAGCTTGGCAATGGGGTATGATACATTTTTGCAAAGGTCTTTTCTGCATAATTTTCAAGACGTGGTGCAGTCATTAGTTTTATATCTACCAATCCGCTATTCGTATTGGCTTGAGGAAAAGACCAACCAGTTGGGGTTGCATCTTTAAAGATCAAACGGAAGCTTTTGGCTGTAACAGCAGGGAAAGAAATCAACAAAGGAGCATAGGCTTTAAATCCAACACTTATATTGTCATTGACACGATTAAATGTAAAGTCTTTGACTGTGATATACTTACCATGTAAGTCTTTTGCTTGTAATTGCACATTGCTGTATATTGAGTTATTTGTGCTTTTCAAAGAGAGACTACGAGCGGTAAATGCTTTGTTTGCTTCAAAGTTAATAGTAAAAGTATCTCCATCGGGAAATGCCACACCAGTTGTGGTGTCGCTATCGGTAAGCGATTTTATATTGTCAATTTGAGGAGAAGTACTTATGCTTGCGTTTTTGTGAGACAACACCAAATTATTGTCTTTTGGTGCCGGATAAGCCAATACTTTTACATCCTGAAACAGTTCAATGGGTTTTTCTAATTTTTGAAAGAACTGTGCAGGTCCTTTTACTTTTGTTTCAGAAGCCGTAAGATAACGCATTGCATTGGCTGCTTTTACCCAAGGCCCACCCGATTGACTCCAACCTGGGGAATTAAAAATTCCGATTTCTATATTTAATTCCGTGGCTGTTTTTAGTGCGAGATGGAGAATTTCCCACCACTCTTCGCTGAGCATTTTTACTTTGCCATAAGCCACATCATTCAGACCAATATTTCCAATAAAAGCCCGGTTGATGCCCGCTTTTTTCATGGCATGAAGATCCTTTACCACACCGTCTTTCGAGATGTTGTCTGAAATCCAGTACCAGTAAACCGCAGTTTGTACGGAGTCAGCAGGATTGACAAAACCTTGAGCAAGTGTTTCTCTTGAAATTGGAGTCTGGATTCCTTGGGTTTGGCTATTGCAAGCAGCAAGTATGATGGCCAGCCCAAGTAAATAGAAATACGGACTGAAAAGTTTATTAATTTTCATTTAAATTGTTTTCTTCGAAATATATTAGCAAATTAAATAAATACTCGCAAAGATTGTGTCCTGTACTGTCATGCTTTTATTAAAAATCTCTGCACACTATACTAAATTCTGAAAAAGCAACTTGTGTTTTTATTATAATTGTGTTTTTATTATAATATTAACACCTTTACAACTTTTAAAAAGTACCGCAAGCAAAAAATTCGAGAATATTTTTAGTTGTTTTTGCAGGTCTATTAAAAAAAGACACTACTCTTGCTGACTTCCCTATTGATATAGGTGCAGAATGGATTCACAGTAATCCAAGAGTTCTAAATGTACTCAAAGGAAAAACTGGAGATCAAATCGATGAAGAATTAGTACCTTACAAACTTGTAAGTGCTGCAATATGGAATGGTAAAAAACTAAAGCCAGTATCTAAATTCACTAGAAATTTCATGTACAGTTTCATGCCTGAATCCAAATTCAAAAACTCGACTTGGTATGATTTTGTAAATGACAATATTGCCAAAGATGTTACCCAAAATATAGTTTATAACTCAGTTGTAAAATCCATCGACTATTCTGGAGAAAAGGTTGTAATAATAACATCAGATGGTAAAACCTATGAGGCAGACAAAGTTCTAGTTACAGTTTCTATAGGCGTATTGAAATCAAATAATATTTCCTTTACTCCTGAGTTAAACTCTGAAAAAAAGAAGGCAATTGAATCCATCACCTTCAACACAGGATTTAAAATCGCCCTTAAATTCTCTGAAAAATTCTATCCTGATGCTATTAACTGCAAGGTAAAAAGTGGAGAAAAGGTCTTCTATGACATCGCACTCGGGAAAAATACTGAAACCAATGTATTAGGATTTTTGTGCGCAGGAGATGAAACAGAGAATTATTATGCCTTAAATTCAGAACAAGATATTATCAACCAATTAATTAAAGAATTAGACCAAATGTTTGATGGCAAAGCATCTCAAACTTACATGAATGAATATATCTATGAAAATTGGGGCCAATATGAATTTACTCAAGGTACTTGGACTCAGGCTTTTCAAGAAAAAAAATCTACTCTAAAGGTTCTTAATCAACCTTTAGATAACAAGGTTTATTTTGCCGGAGAAATTAATGACCCGTATAAGCAAATGGGAGTGCCAGGAGCCATACTGTCTGGGTATTATTCTATCGACAAATTATTAACTGATGAATAAATAACTGGCTACAACAAGGCATAAAAGCAATAGCGGTTCAGGTGTAAACTTGAACCGTTTTTTGTTTTAATTCAATATCTTGCAATCCGAAAGGAAAGTAGTATAAATACGCTACTGCTCTTATACTAAACGTTGTAGCCAATAACAATAAATGAAATATTCAGAGATTGAAAAAGTAGTAAAACATCACTTCCCCAGCTTAAATGGAGATTCTCTGAATTCTGTCACTTATCATTCTTCTTTTTTGAAATCCACCAAAGGCACTCAATTAATATCGGAAGGAAAAACACATAACTATTTTTACATCCTTCTGAAAGGAGCTGTTAAATCATATTACTCAAAAGATTCAAAAGAAGTTTGTACTTGGTTTGCATTCGAAGACGAAGCTGTTGCAACGATGTCAACTTTTGAAGGTTTCCCTTCAAAAGAAACAATTGAATTACTAGAAGACTCCAGTTTTATCAGATTCAATATTAAACAAATAAAAGAATTGTCAAAGTCAGACCTCTTAATCATACATTTATTGAATGCCCTCACCATTGAGCATACATTATGTATTGAAGAGCGTCTCTACCAACTAAAATTTATGACAAGCCAAGAAAGGTACAATGCACTAATTGATGATTCACCAGAAATATTGCAAAGGGTTTCTCTTACTGATATTGCTTCGTATTTAGGAGTAAGTAGAGAAACTTTAAGCCGAATAAGAGGGAAAAAGTAGTTTGTGACATATGTCAAATGATTTCAATTAAGACTCACTTACATTTACCCAAACAAATGTTATTAATTAAAAACATGGGTAAACAAAATTTACAAGCAGCATTCTTTCTTCTAGCAATATCTATTACCATCACAAGTTGCGTTAATTGGGCAGCAAGAGCAGAAGAAAAACTACCAGAACAAACGGCCATAGATAAGACATATAATTATAATGGTAAAGTAATTATTATAGGAGCTGGAGCATCGGGGTTAGCTGCCGCAAAAATACTTGAGCAGAACAATATTGATTACACAATACTAGAAGCTACCAATAGATATGGAGGCCGATTGAAAAAATGGAGTATTACAGGATAGTGCAGGATAGTATATTTTAAAATGCTTGATATCTTTGGCACAGTAGATTGAATAATAATATTTAAAGAAGCTTTTAACATTAACAAACTAACAAATTAATGAAATATTACTACCTAACATTTTTAACACTTTTTTTATCAGCCATGGCTTTTGGACAAGAATTACAGGTTAAAGGGCAGATAATAGACGAAAATGGAGCCCCTTTACCCTTTGTGAGTGTTTTAGTTAAAGGAACCACGACGGGAACTGCAGCTGATTTTGATGGAAAATTTTCTTTAAGTGTTTCTGAAAAAAATGCCATACTGGTTTTTACCTATATAGGCTATGCGGCTCAAGAAATAAACATAAATGGTAAAAAGGTTATCAATGTTACAATGATACCAGATTTAAGCCAATTAGACGCAGTTGTTTTAACCTTACAGGCAAAAGGGCAAAAAAAGGCTATTCAAGAGCAGTTAAACTCTAACACCATAAAAAATGTAGTCGCTGCAGATAGATTACAGGAAAACCCTGATGCGAACTCAGTGGAAGCGATTGGTCGTCTTCCAGGTGTTTCTGTAACAAGATCAGGAGGAGAAGGAAATGGACTCGTAGTACGTGGACTTGCACCAAAATACACAGCAGTTACCTTAAATGGTGTTAAAATGGCGGCAACTGGAGGTAATGGTCGTGAAACAAATATATCTGGGGTTTCACAATATGCCTTACAAGGTGCAGAAGTATATAAGTCACTTACCGCAGATATGGAAGCTAATTCTGTTGCAGGTACTATCAACCTTAAATTACGTGAAACTAGAAAAGGGCTACATGGTAATATAATGGCTACTGGCGGTTATAACGATTTGAACAAAGAATATAGTAATTATAAGTATCAAGCAGAAATAGGAAATCGATTCTTTAAAGATAAACTTGGTGCTTTTATTTCTTTAAGTACAGAAAGTGCTAACAGAAGTACACAAACCATGGGTGCAGCTATTGGCTATGAAGCTGATGCCGCTAACCAAGGGAATTTAGATTTTTTTGCAAGACGTACAGCTCTTAACTTAGTTAATCGGACTAACAAGAGACAATCTGTAATGTTATCTCTTGATTATAAACTAGATTCCATCACAAAATTTGGATATTATGTTTTGTATAACAAATCTAATCGTTTAGGAGATTCACAGTCAAAAAGCTATACTTCAGTAGGAGCGGGTGCTATTAATTACAATTTTAGTTATAATACGACTAGAGTGAATGAAATATTTCAAACGGCACTAAACGGAGAGTCCGATTGGGGGGGCTTAAAGTTAGATTATGGGGTGTCGATTTCTTCTGGAAAAGTCAATGATCCAAATTCAAGAACATGGGGGTATGATGCTCCAAATGCAGCAGAATTAGTAAAGGAGGGTGTTGTGTTTGACCAACCTTTTAGAAAAGATTTACGTCCAACAGAGATACCACTTTTGTATAATGATAATAATCAAAATATTGATACCTTTTTATTAAATAGTTTAGGTAAATCATCTGAGTTTATGACGGATAAAAATTTGGATACCTACCTAAATTTAACGATTCCATTTAACTTAGGTAATGATATTAAAGCCAGTGTTAAAACAGGATACGCTTACCGCAAGAAAGATAGATTACGAGATGTTACCTCAGGTGTTGTAAATGCTCAATCAAACCAATTTTTTAGGGCTGATGTAGCTGCAGATGAGAACCTTCCTTGGATCGTTCAAGATCCAATTACAGAACAAATTACTGCTGAAGGCATGCAAAGCGGTAGGGTAGATGACTTTTTAAACGGGAGTTATAATTTTGGATCTACGTTTAATTTTGATCGTTTAAATCAAATAACGGATTCATGGGTAAATACTTCAAATTTCTGGTATGATCAGGGTCAAGAAGTTTGGTCTGAATTTTACCCTAAAGAAAAGTTAGGTTTTAGTCAGAATATTGCATCTTCAGCATTAAATGATCAAGATATAGTAGAAACCTACCATGCAGGATATGTGATGGCAGAGTTTAATGTAGGCGATTGGCTTATGTTCTTGCCAGGTGTACGGTATGAAAAAACAAATACGTCTATGAAGGGGTTTTTGGCGTTTCAACCCACGCTTCCTGGTCCTGTCAACGATCCACTTCCTGGAAGAGATTCAACTGCCACAAGAGCAAATGATTTTATATTACCCATGGTTCATTTGCGTATAAGTCCAACAAAATGGTTTTACACCCATTTGGCCTATACAGAAACGTTAAGCCGCCCTCTTTTTAGTCAAATATCTCCAAGTTCTTATACAAATACAGGTTTTCAACCTTTTTCATATCAATCGCAATCTCCAGATTTAGAAGTAGAACAATGGAAAAATTTTGATGCACAATTCACTTTTCATGATCGAAAACTAGGGTTGTTATCCATCAGTGGCTTTTATAAAAATGTGAATAATCAAATTTGGAATAGGTCGTTTACAAGAATACAAGGGGATCCTATAATAGATCCTTTTCCAGATGCATCACAAGTTAATGTGAGTCGTCCGGAAAACCATCCTAATGAAATCACATTGCAAGGTTTTGAACTCGATTTGCAAGCTTCTTTTGGGTATCTCTCAAATTTCTTAAGGTATTTTACTGTATCGGCTAATTATACCTATACTGAATCAAAAACCTTTTTTCCTGTATCAAGAATAGAAGACATTGTTATAGAAGATCCTAATGGAGGGAGACCTACTGTTGAAACTGTACGTATTGATTCTTTAATTTCTGGCCCGATGCTTTTGCAACCAAAACACGTTATTAATACATCGCTTGGTTTTAATAGAAAAGGCTTAAATGTTTGGCTGTCATTCCAATTTAATGGAGGCATTCTAGAATCTACCCATCCACAATTTCCAGAGCAGGATATTCTTAAAAGGGAATTTTATAGATGGGACTTACAAATATCTCAAAAACTATTTGGGAAGTTCAAAGGTTTCCAAATAATAGGAAATTTTGCAAACCTAAACGATATTATTGAAACTAAATCATATAGAGGGGATCAACGCCCCCTGTCTGCAGAAAATTATGGGTGGACAGCAGATCTAGGGTTTCGCTACTCATTTTAAACATTCATTTTAATTTTTAACTAAAACTATATAAGTATGAAAACAATTACCAAATTTTTATTATTTGTAACTTTTGTTGCAATAACAACGGCAAATGCACAAGAAGTGCTTATTGTAGATCCGGGTATTGGAACCTTGAATACCGCCATTAACACCTACGGAGGCGATAGAATCTATCAATTAAAAGCCGGAGCGTTTTATCAACTTAACGCAACCATAGAGAATAGCGGCTATCATTTACAAATTATTGGTGAAGAACCAGTTGGTGGTGCTGCTCCAGCACAATTGCAAACAGGCGCTAATGGCGGTGCTGTTTTTCCACAGATGTTTAATGCCATTGGAGATATTACCCTTAAAAATGTGTATATCATCAATGCTGATTTTTCTGGTAACATACCACCTACTTTCATGGCTGTGTCTGGTGAGGCTGCAAACGTTGTGATAGACAATTGTGTGTTATACCCAGTTTCGTCGGGTACTGGGTTTAGGATATATCAATCCAATGCGAGCGTGCATTTCACTAATAATTTAGCGGTTAATTGCGGAAATCAACTCAGTCCAAACGACGGACACTTCTTTACAACAGAAGAAGCTCCAACAGGAGATGGAATGAAAGAATTGATTGTAGAAAACAACACATTCGTAGCTGCTCCAACAGGAATGTATGCCGCAGGTTTTACTAAAGCAAAAGATGGATTGGTTAAATGGGATCACAATACTTGGGTTATGCAAAAAAGTCAGTTTGACTGGAATCTTTGGGAAGACACTTGGATTTTTACCAATAATATTATTTTCGATGGCCAAACACAACCATGGTCGCAAGCATGGCAGCCAATGCCAGGTGGAGATGCAAATGCTCCAAAACCGGGATTGATCTATGCTGATAGGCTGATACCAGGGGAGACCTTACCTTCATCAAGAGTGCAATATGCACAATATAACTTGCATTATAGAAATCCTGGTTTCTATACATTGCTTGATGAATTGAATGTAATTCAAGAGGCTGATGGTGTTCCTCCATTAACTTATATGCCTTTATTATGGGATTCAACATATGATGAAACGAATCCAGAATTAACTATGAGATCTAGAGAAACGATTTTATTTGCAGATAAAACCAATTACCCTAACTTTAAATTTGGAAATGAAACTAAAGATCTAGATCCACAATTCGTAGATGCTAAGATTTATGAGCACTCAGACAGGTATGTTCAATGGACCAATCCAGCAACTCAAATTCATGCTATGGGTAAAGATGTAGGTGGTTTTCCTCCTGTAACCGAATGGGCACAATGGCACTGGTATCCAGATAACGGTGATAAACCATGGGAAACGTTAGTATGGCCTGTATTTAACGGAGTGTATACCAATGCAGAAATGCTTACGGCTTCTTTAGAAGGCCTACCTATGGGAGATTTGAACTGGTACCCGGCAGAAAAAGCGCTTTATGTACAACACAAAGCGGCTATAGAAGCGCACGTAGCAGCAGGTAATACTGATAGAATTGATCTTTCTTCTTTGAGTGTTGAAGACTTAACAAAATTTGGATTTAGTTATGCTCCAAACCCAGTAAATGATAGAATAAATTTATCTGCAACCAATGTAATTAAAAACATAGGTGTTTATAACTTATTAGGACAAGAGGTTTTGAGAACATCTGTAAACAGTATTAAATATTCTGTAGATATGTCTAGCCTTAAGGGCGGTATATATTTAGTTAAAGTGGCTATTGATGATAATGTGGGAACTTTTAAAATTGTAAAGCAATAGTTATTATTTCTAATTAATCTATATTTTTCACGGTGTTAATAGTAGGTATTAACACCGTGAAAGTTTAAAACTCAGGATTTATTTTAATCTTGGGTTTTTTTGATTAAATATGACGATAATTAGGGGGCAAATAAAAAGGATTTATTTTTAATACTTGAAAGTAAGAATCCCATGAAACATCCATAACTAAAAATTCGATACTCAATGGAATTGCTGTAAATAGATACACCGTGAGAAAAATGAAAAACCATAGATTTAAATTAACATTATATTTTGTGTTTGCTTGTACATTAGGGCTAAACGCACAATGGGATCAACGCCCACCTACAACTTTTAAACCAGGATATGAACAAGATTTTACCGGAGGTTCTGGTACTTGGGATGATTCTGCATTTTATGGACAATGGGAAGCAATACAAGAAAATATATTCGAGGCAAGCGACATAGCAAATGGCTACTTGAAATATGAGTGGGTAACCAAACGCATACTGAAATCAATAAGTCAATATGATACACCAAGCCGTATTGAAGCGGAGATGATGTTGGCTGGCGGTTCTAATAGAGGTGGTCTTGTGCTTCGTATTGGTGCAATTGGTGCCGGGAGTATTGAAGACCCGCAAGAACCAGCAACTGGCGATCCGGGTTTTAACAGAACAGGAATTGCTATTTATCCGAGTTCAGGTGGAAGTGAGATGATTGTGCAGTTTACAGGCGCTCCAAGAAGTATTAGCGACCCTATGCCTGTGACTAGAATAAACGTTCCGTTACCCACGGATGTACTCAACGTTTTAGGAACAAAATATAATTTAATAGCCGAAGATTATGGTAGTTCTATCTATGTATTCATCAATGACAAACCTTTCTTTCGAGTTGACCTTAGTAGTTTAGATACAGGTATATACACTTCGGGAAGTATCATTGCTCCAGATGAGTCGACTCTTGGAACTTTTACAGAGAGACATGTTCCAGAAAAAGGAAAAATAGCCATTGCACAACGCGACGCAAATTTACAGTTGTATTATGTTAAAATAGAAACCACTACTGGAGAGCAGTCCATAAGCTTTGACCCGATTCCTAAAAAATTAGTGTCTGATGCTCCTTTTGGAGTAATCGCAACTGCTTCTTCAGGTTTAGCGGTTGAATTATCGGTAGTTTCAGGGCCTGCAACTATTTCTGGAAATATAGTTACGCTCACAGGATTACCTGGGGTTGTGAGTATTACTGCCAATCAATATGGAAATGATGACTATGCTGCTGCACCAGAAGTAATCAATAGCTTTTATGTAGAAGATCCTGCTATAGGAAATCTTCCTGCATCAAATCAAGATTATGTAGACAATTGGGTGGTTACTGATGGGCTAGGCAGAGAATTACCAACCTATGACGATGTAGGCTCAAAACGAAGCGATAAACTAGTAGGTGTTTTTTACTATACCTGGCATGGTTTCCATGACGATAAAGTATATGATATTACAAAGATACTTCCTAATTATCCATCCGATCCATTAAGTGATAGTAACAATGCATGGGGACCTCAAAATCATTTTCATTTTTGGGGAGAACCAGAAGTTGGGTATTATCGTTCTGAAGATCCTTGGGTAATACGTCGAGATCTACAGATGCTTAGCAATGCAAAAGTCGACTTTCTCTATTTTGATGTGACCAATGGGTATACCTATCTCGAAACTGTAAAAGCGATATGTGACATTTCACTTCAAATGAGATTGGAAGGCATCGCTACGCCAAAGATCGTATTTACAACTCATTTCTCTAGTGGTAGAGTAATGAACGAATTGTATGACGACTTTTACGCAGGTCAGTTGTATGAAGATCTCTGGTTTCAATGGGAAGGAAAACCACTGATACTCGGTGATGAAAATGATGCTGAATTAAGACCAGAAGTTAAGTCATTTTTCACTACAAAAAACAGTTGGGCTTGGACTAATCCAAGACTACCTAATCAATGGCAATGGCTCGATACCTATCCTCAAGACTATGGTTGGAGTACCGATCCAGGAGTTGCTGATCAAATACCTGTTGCTGTTGCTTCTCATCCTAATAATACGAAGGGTACAAGTTATAGCGGTGGTTCTCAACCTACTGTTAATTCAGATTACTTGACAGATAATACTGGTGAAGGGCTTCATGCTAGCGAACAATGGGCACGAGCTTTAGATGTAGATCCGTCTATAATTATGGTTACACAATGGAACGAATGGTTAGCACAACGATTTATTTGGAATCAAGGAAATAGTACCTATGCCGGACGCCCTATAAAGAATGGTGACTCCTATTTTGTTGATGCTTTTACCGAAGAGTTCAACAGAGATATGGCACCTATGAAGGGTGGACATACCGATAATTTCTATTACCAATTAATCTCAAATATCAGAAAATTTAAAGGAATGGCGGCACCAGAAACTTTTTCTGGTGAACAAACAATTACTATAGACGGATCGTTTGACGAATGGACTGATGTAACGCCACTCTTTAAAGACCCAACAGGTGATGTAACGCATCGAGATTTTGCTGGTTATGACCCTACGGTAACCTATACAAATACTACAGGAAGAAATGATATTATTGCATCAAGAGTTACATACGACAATGATAACATTTATTTCTATGCTGAAACAGCAAATAGTATTACGGCCAATACGGATCAAAATTGGATGCTGCTTTTTATTGACATAGATAAAAATAACGATACCGGTTGGGAAGGTTATGATTGGATGCTCAATAAATCACCAGTCTCATCAAGTGAAACGAGTTTACAAAAATATGAAGGAGGAAGTTGGGATACTGCAACTACTATTAGTTACCATGTTAGTGGAAATGAAATAGAGATAGCGATCCCATTTGCACTCTTGGGGATTTCTCAAGGAACCATACCAGAATTCCATTTTAAATGGGCTGATAATCCACAAAATTTAAACGATGTGAGCGCCTTTTTTACAGATGGAGAAGCCGCACCAGACAGACGTTTTAACTACAACTTTGATGGAAGTGCAACTTTAGGGCTTGATGATAATGCATTGAGTTTAGAAGGTTTAAATGTGTATCCAAACCCTGTAAAAGATATCATAAACCTATCAGCAATCAACGAAATTAAAGACATAAGTATTTATAACTTATTAGGACAAAAGGTACTAAAATCTGCTGTAAACAGTCGAGACTTTTCGTTAGATATTTCTAGTTTAAAAACAGGTATTTATATAGTTAAAGTAGTTATAAATGAATCTGTAAGAAACTTTAAAATTGTAAAAGAATAGTTGTTATTTCTAATGAATCTATATTTTTCACAGCGTATTAATAGTAGGTATTAACACCGTGAAAGTTTAAAACTCAGGATTTATTTTAATCATGGGTTTTTTTATTTAAAAATTATTTCTAGACTAAATAGCTATCTTTTTATTCTGTACCATCTTATTTTAAATCGAACAACTAGCCATGGAAATTGAATTTGCCAACCGCTGGGTTTTGGTTTGTAAGAGAGAACGCTTCTAGATATCAGTTTACCATTAAAGAAGCCTATAAGATGCAAAATTTAGTAACAGTGAAGAGCATATAAAAAGTGATTATGATAGGCAGGATAGTACAGGATGGGAATACGATTATTTTAGTTTAATTTTATATAATAAAAGACGTTTCTAACCATGATAATTATAAAAATTATTTCTTTACTTATTATTATAAATATAATGTTATTAGTGTTTAGTGTAAACAAAAGAACAGATCCTTAAATTAGATTCTTTTAATTTCTATTTAAGAATAATTACATAGAAGCTCTATCAATAAACCTAAAAGGATTCTTTACACTCCCTTTTTCCTTATTCAAAATCATTTGAGCTGCAGTTTCTCCCATCGTTTTAAAATCTGTAGACAGTACTGAAATTCCAAGAAGGTCTTTTAAAGGCGTGTCATTATAAGAAAGCACTCCAATATCTTTTCCTATTTCAAATTCATTGTCTCGTATTTGGTTGATTAAATTTACCAGATCATCCTCGACAATGGTGATGAATAAATCACCATTTTTAAGAATCATATAATCGTATATTTCATCAATAACTTCGAAATCTAAGGACTTTGCAATACAAAATTTTCTAAATCCATGTACAATTCTTTTAGGATATGGGTACACAGATTTAGCAGGATATACCAGCATCAGTTTCTTGTATTTTACTATTTTTTTATAGCCTTTAATTAGGGACTCGTAGATGTCATTTTCAAAGTCTTGATAAACTTTAACTATTTGTCCTTCAATTTTATTATTAAGGTTGTCTAGCATAATCAACTTATCCTTCGGAATTTTATTGATGGCTTGTAGAACGTTATCCGGCGCACTAATATGTTTAAAAGCATCACTTTTAAAATGAGACATGATAACATAATAATCATATGCTCCTTTATTTTTTTCTAATAAATTCAAAAATACAGTCTCATCGCAATGGTAAATTTGGAGTTCTGTATGTGAATTCGCGCCAATACTGCGATTAAACGCATTGTAAATTTGCAATTTGTAAGAACTTAATTTATTAACAAGAAACAAAATATTGATTTTTGAATTTAAATTTGTTCTAGCAATATAAAATCCTTTCCCTCTTACAGAAGTAATAATTTTACGTTCTTTTAAAATTTTATACGCCTTCTCAACGGTATCTCTGGATAAATAAAACTCCTCACTTAACATGTTGATGGACGGCATTTTATCGTCCATTGAAAAATTCCCCAGAGAAATATTCTGTGTTACAGAATCTACGATTTGGATATATTTTGGTTTTCGTGAGTTTTCATCAATATCTAAGTATTTAAAAATGTCCATGTTGACCTTCTTTTAATTACACAAGTTAACTTAATTGATTAACCCTGCTAAAATACATAAGTTAAATATTTTTATTAATATAAATTTTTCCCTAATCTTCTTGATAGTTACTCAAGAATTCCTCAGCTTTTTCTACCATCTCGGAATTACCACAGAAAAATGAAACTCGTTCATGTAGTTCAGTAGGCTCAATGTCCATAATTCTTTTAAATCCATCAGTTGCTTTACCACCAGCTTGTTCTGTTAAAAACGCTATTGGGTTACATTCGTATAGCAAACGCAACTTCCCTTTTTGTGTCTTGGAGCTTGCTGGATACATATAAATACCTCCTTTAATCATATTTCTATGAAAATCTGAGACCATAGAGCCTATATATCTAAATGTATAAGGTCTATCTTTAGCTTCAGCTTGACAATACTTAATGTAATCTTTTACACCTTGAGGGAAATGGGCATAGTTACCTTCATTTATAGAAAGAATATTACCACTTTCTGGAAACATCATGTCTGGGTAAGATAAATAAAAACTTCCAATGGCAGGATTAAGTGTGAAGCCGTTTACACCATGTCCTGTAGTATAAACAAGCATGGTGGATGTGCCATAAACAATATAACCAGCTGCTACCTGTTCATTTCCTTTTTGTAAAAAATCTTCTTTTTTTACAGGCATGCCTAAAGGCGTTATTCTCCTGTATATAGAAAAAATAGTTCCAACAGATACATTAACATCAATATTTGAAGAACCATCTAAAGGATCGATCAAAACAACATACTTATTGTCATTTGCATTGTGTTTTCCCTGTACGGTAATAAAATCTTCTTCCTCTTCGCTTGCAATACCACACACTATCTCACGATTTATCAATGCGGATTTGAATACTTCGTTTGCATAAACATCAAGCTTTTGCTGATCTTCTCCTTGGATATTGGTATCACCAGCAGTACCTAATATATCTACTAAGCCTGCTTTGTTAACTTCATGGTTCACTATTTTGGCTGCTAATCGTATGGAGTTTATTAATCGGGAAAGTTCTCCTGATGAATATTTAAAATGTTTTTGATTATCAATAATAAATTCACCCAATGTAAGATTGTTTTTCTCCATATATTTTTTGTAGAAATTAATTTAGTTCAAACCTGAACACTAATAGACTTCAAAACTAATCTTAATTTATACGGAAAGTATCCTGTAGTGTACTGTATTAAAATTTACCAATTGCATCCATTAGTACTGCGTTGTAATGGTTTATAAAAATTATTCAACGTAAAGTTATTTATTATTAATAAAAAATCATGTAAGCATGACACTACAGGATAGAAAGACTAAAAGGTAGTATTACTTTTGTTATATAATTTAGAATTTAACTTAATTTTTATGAAAAATACAGTAGCCAAATTCAACCATGTAGATTATTTGTGGGATGCTAAACAAGCAGATTCATACGGAGATGATCAAGTAGGATTATTTTTATACAGATCTAATATACTAGGAGCCGACTTAAGAATCACGAATTACGGAGGAGGAAATACGAGTTGTAAAACTATTGAAAAAGACCCTTTAACAAATGAAGACGTTGAAGTGATGTGGGTAAAAGGTTCAGGTGGAGATATTGGTACTTTAAACAGAGCGGGTATTGCAGGGTTGTATACTGGCAGGTTGCGCGATTTAAAAAATGTATATGGAGGTTTAGAAGATGAAGATCGAATGGTTGGTTTATTTAATCATTGTATTTACGATTTAGATAGTAAAGCACCATCAATAGATACCCCTTTGCATGGCTTATTACCATTTGCACATATAGATCACTTACATCCTGATGCTTTGATTGCTGTAGCTGCCGCTGAAAATAGCGAGCAAGTAACCAAAGAAATTTGGGGAGATACTATGGGATGGGTACCTTGGCAACGTCCTGGTTTCGACTTAGGTTTGCAATTGGAAAAATGCTTAGCAGATAATCCAGGTATCCGCGGAATCGTTTTAGGTTCTCACGGTTTATTTACTTGGGGAGACACGTCGTATGAATGTTATATGAATAGTTTAGAGGTAATTGAAATGGCTTCTGACTATATCGAAGAAAAAATAAAAGAAAAAGGGATTGTTTTTGGGGGACAACGTATTACAAGTTTGCCACAAGCAGCACGTTTGGATAAAGCAGCACAATTAATGCCTTTATTAAGAGGATTGTGTTCTTCAGAAAATAGAATGATTGGCCATTTTACAGATGATCCTGTGGTTATGGAGTATATTAATAGTTATGATTTAGAAAGATTGGCTCCTATGGGAACCTCTTGCCCAGATCATTTCTTGAGAACAAAGATTCAGCCACTAGTTTTAACTTTAGAGAAGAACGAAGATTTAAGCGACGCTGATGCCATCTTAAAAAAATTAGAACCTGCCTTTGAAGGGTATAGAGCTGAATATGCAGATTACTATAATACCTGTAAAAAAGATAACAGTCCGGCCGTACGTGATGCTAATCCCGTAATCATTATTTATCCAGGAGTTGGTATGTTTAGTTTTGCAAAAAACAAACAAACCACACGAGTTGCTAGCGAATTTTATATTAATGCTATTAATGTGATGCGAGGGGCAGAAGCCATTACCTCATACACGTCTTTGCCAAGACAAGAAGCCTTTGATATTGAATACTGGTTGTTAGAAGAAGCCAAATTATCACGTATGCCTAAAGAGCAACCCTTATCAAGAAAAGTGGCATTAGTTACAGGAGCTGGTGGTGGTATAGGAAAAGCCATTGCAGATAAATTAGCTGCAGAAGGTGCCAATGTGGTGCTTACAGATATTGCTGAAGATAGATTGGTTGCTGCAAATGCTACTTATAAAAGAGATGTTTCTACCTATGCGGTTTGTGATGTAACCAATACAGATTCAATAGCTGAAGCCTATAAAAAAGCATGTTTAGAGTTTGGTGGTGTAGATATTGTGGTTCACAGTGCTGGATTAGCCATTTCAAAACCTTTGGAAGATACCACAGATAAAGATTGGAGTATCTTACAAAATATTTTGGTAAAAGGACAGTTTGACTTGGCCAAACAAGCCACTGCTATTATGCGCAAACAAGGCTTAGGAGGCGACTTTATTCCAATTGCAAGTAAAAATGGTTTGGTAGCTGGTCCTAATAACGTGGCTTATGGAACAGCAAAAGCAGCGCAACAACATATGTCGAGATTATTAGCAGCCGAATTAGGTAAAGATAAGATAAGAGTGAACGTTGTAAATCCAGACGGCGTTATTGTAGGTAGTAAAATTTGGGAAGGTGCTTGGGCTGAAGGAAGAGCAAAAGCTAACGGAATTACCGTGGAAGAATTGCCTGCTTTTTATGCAAAAAGAAATTTATTGCATGCTATAATAACACCAGATGATATTGCAAACGGGGTATTTTCAGTAGCTGCAATCTTAGATAAATCAACAGGAAATATAATTAATGTAGATGGCGGTATGGCCAATGCATTTGTAAGATAATTATTTTGAATTAGATTAATAGCGTTAGTTCAGTTCAGTTTAGTGTAGAGGCTTCATGAATTTTGAGTAGATTTATGGAGTCTTTTTAAAATGTTTAAGAATAAAATAATGAAAATAAAAAAAGAACAATTACTTGATTTTAATAATTCTGGTATTCATTCACATAAAGACAATTACGACTTTTTAGCGAATCAGCTTACCAACAAAGGCCATAATGTTGAAACTATTGTTTCAAAATTGGCGAAATTTCAAGTGGCCATTCCAAGTTGGGCCTTAGGAGCAGGAGGAACACGATTTGGACGTTTTTCATGTTATGGAGAACCTTCTACTTTGGAACAAAAAATTGAAGATGTTGGGGTTTTGCATGCGCTTACGCAAACTGCAGGGGCTGTTTCTTTACACATTCCATGGGATGTTCCAGAAGATTATAAGGCTATTAAAGAATTGGCATCATCATTAGATATTACATTTGATGCTGTAAATTCAAATACGTTTCAAGATCAAAAAAACGCAAAGGAGAGTTACAAATACGGTTCATTGAGCAATACAAGTCAGGCTGTTAGAGAACAAGCTATTGCCCACAACTTAGACGTCATCAATATTGGAAACCAATTAGGATCAAAAGCGTTGACCGTATGGTTGGCAGATGGTTCTTGTTTTCCTGGTCAAAATAATTTTCAAACCGCTTTTCAAAACACACAAGACAGTTTGAAAGACATCTATAAAGGTGTGCCTGATGACTGGAAAATGCTGATTGAGTACAAGCCTTACGAACCTAATTTTTACAGCACTGTAATTCAAGATTGGGGAGCTTCTTTGATGCTTGCTAATGAATGTGGTGAAAAAGCCTATACATTAGTAGATCTAGGACATCACCTGCCAAACAGTAATATTGAACAAATTGTATCTATTTTGCAATTGAAGGGTAAACTTGGAGGTTTTCATTTTAACGATAGCAAGTACGGCGATGATGATTTGACGGTTGGCAGTATCAAACCTTATGCCTTGTTTTTAATTTTTAATGAATTGGTATACGGCATGGAAAACAATCCTCAAAATCCAGATTTAGCTTGGATGATTGACGCCAGTCATAATGTAAAAGATCCTTTGGAAGATTTAATTCAATCTTTGGAAGCTATTCAAGAGGCGTATGCCAAAGCATTACTTATTGATCAAGCCGCATTAAAAGCCGCACAAGAAAATAATGATGTAGTAAAATGTCAAGAAATTTTGCAAGAAGCTTATAGAACAGATGTGAGACCTTTACTTGAAAAAGCGCGTTTAAATACGGGAGGTGTTTTAAGTCCAATACAGGCTTATAGAGCTTTAGATATTAGAGGCGGGCTTATTAAAGAAAGAGGTAAAAACACTGTAGCTACAGGACTTTAATGGTTGTGGTATGAAAAAAAAGGTCACCGCAGTTTTTGATATTGGTAAAACCAATAAGAAGTTTTTTCTATTTGATAAAAACTTTAAGGAAGTGCATAAAGAGTACATTTCTTTTGAAGAAATAGAAGATGAAAATGGGCACCCTACAGAAAACCTTCCAGCATTACAAGAATGGCTAAAAGCAGTTTTTAATAGTATTTTAAAATCAAATGAGTACGAGGTTAAAGCTATTAATTTCTCAACGTATGGGGCTAGTTTGGTGCATATTGATGAACATGGGAATCCTTTAACACCATTATACAATTATACCAAACCGTTACCAGAGGAAGTAGTAACTTCATTTTTTGAAGACTATGGTCCAAAAGAAGCTTTTCTTAAAGCTACCGGTTGCGTAGACTTGAGTATGTTAAACTCTGGATTGCAGTTGTATTGGTTAAAAAAAACGAAACCAGAGGTATATAATAAAATAAAATATTCGTTGCATTTACCGCAGTACCTCAGTTACATATTTACAGGCATTCCTTTAAGCGAATACACTAGTATAGGTTGCCATACCGCATTATGGGATTATGGAAAAAAGGATTACCACAGTTGGGTATATCATGAAGGTTTTGATAAAATATTACCACCAATTGTTTCTACCGAAACAAGTATTAACATGAATTACAATGGCAATCGCATAAAAATTGGTGTTGGTATTCATGATAGTTCTTCAGCATTGCTTCCTTATGTAAGAAGCATCAAGAAAAAATTTGTTTTAGTATCCACTGGCACATGGAGTATTGTTTTCAACCCGTTCACAGAAAACCCTATTTCAGATGATCTTTTTAGTAAAGACACCATTAATTATATGCGGATTAACGGGAAACCTGTTAAGGCCTCGCGTATATTTTTGGGTAATGAATACAAGCTTCAAGTAGCTAAGCTTGATAAACATTTTGGAGTTAATGATGATCACCATCGCACCGTTAAGTTTGATTATGATACGTATTTTGAAATCATGCAAGACTTTAAACATTGTTATAAATGGGAAAGTATTGTAGATGAAAATATGCCTTCGACAACCCAAATATCTTATCATAAGTATGAGCACGCCTATCATCAGTTAATGATTGAGTTGGTGTTTTTACAAATGAAATGCATCAAAGAAGCTTTAGGCGAGAATAGTATAGCACGAATATATGTAGACGGGGGATTCAGTAATAATGATATTTATATCAAGTTATTATCTCATCACTTTAGAGACAAAAAACTAAGTACCACAGATGCATCGCTTGGTTCTGCCTTAGGCGCAGCCATTTCAATTTCTGATAATAAACTGAACTCAAAATTTTTAAAAGAGAATTATGCTCTTAAAAAGCATGTGCCTTTTATTGTAAGTGGGTAAATTTATTATAAATAACAACAAACAATATTGAGGTATAATAGTCTCAAAAAATTTCATTTCCAAATCCATTAACATGTCTAAGAACATAAAATTAATACATCCCAGAGATCAGATTACTGTTATTATAGATAGAATTTATAAAAGAGGCATGACCACAACTTCAGGTGGTAATATTTCTATAATTGATGATAAAGGAGATATTTGGGTAACGCCGTCTGCAATAGATAAAGGATCTTTAAGAGCATCAGATATTATTTGCGTTAAAAAAGATGGTACCATCGTTGGAAAGCACAAGCCTTCTTCAGAGTTTCCATTTCATAAGGCGATTTATGAATCAAGACCAGATATAAAATCTGTAATACATGCACATCCACCGGCATTAGTCTCTTTTAGTATTGTACGTCAAATTCCTAATACCAACATCATCTCTCAAGCAAGACATATTTGTGGGCCAATAGGCTACGCTAAATATAGACTTCCGGGTAGTGAAGATTTAGGAGATGTTATTGGCGATGAATTTAAAAAAGGCTATATGGCCATTATCATGGAAAATCATGGTACTGTTTTAGGTGGTACTGATTTAACCGATGCTTATGAGCGTTTTGAAGCTTTAGAATTTTGTGCAAGCACCATTTTATATGGTTCTCAAATAGGTACTCCTAAGTATTTAAGTGATGCTCAAATTGATGAATTTGAAGCCCAAGCTACAGGAGTTTTACCAGAAATGGAAAGTACGGTATATACTTCTGACGAGGTTGAGAAACGTTTAGAAATAAGTAAGATTGTACAACGTTCGTGTCAGCAAGGTTTAATGATTAGTTCTTATGGAACAGTATCTATGCGTTGGAAAGATAATGACTTCCTTATTACGCCAACAGGTATTAACCGTTGGGACTTAGATATTGATGATATTGTTCAAATTAAGGATGGAAAAAGAGAAGCTGGAAAAATACCGAGTAGAGCCACTTGGATTCATCAAGAAATTTACAATCGTAACCCGGAAGTAAATTCTATTATCATGACACAATCACCATATTTAATGGCCTTTGGGGTTACAGGAGAATATTTAAATGTACGTACCATTCCTGAAAGTTGGATCTTTTTACAAGATATTAATACTGTAAAATACGGTGACCATTTTAGAAAAAATAACAACTCAGAAATCGTTGATAACTGTGCTACCGCTTTAATTATTGAAAATGACTCAGTGATTATAACTGGTGATAAGTTATTGCAAACTTTTGATTATTTGGAAGTTGCTGAGTTTAGTGCTAAATCAATTGTTCTAGGGAATTCTTTAGGAGAAATGGTGCCTATTAATGACGAACAAGTAGAAGATTTAAGAAAAAAGTTTTTATCATAAAAAAACACTATGGCTATAAAGATTGATACGCGTTACCCCTCTATTGATGACTTGAGAATCAAAGCTCAAATGAAGATACCTAAATTTGCTTTCGAATATTTGGATGGTGGGTGCAATGAGGATGTTAACCTCATTCGAAATACTTCAGAATTAAGAGACGTTCAACTTAAGCCAAACTATTTAAGAACGCATCATGGATCATCCTTAAAAACAAAATTGTTTGGTATAGAGTATGATGCTCCTTTTGGAATAGCACCTGTAGGTCTGCAAGGTTTAATGTGGCCTAATGCACCAGAAATTTTAGCTAAAGCAGCTTTTGAGCATAATATTCCTTTTATTCTTAGTACGGTTACTACTACCAGTATAGAACGTGCGAGTGAACTTACTGAAGGTAAGGCTTGGTTTCAATTATACCATCCCACAGAGAATGCTTTAAGAGATGATATTATTAACCGTGCACAAGCTGCAGAATGTCCAGTTTTAGTTATTCTTTGCGATGTACCGACGTTTGGTTTTAGACCAAGGGATATAAGAAACGGATTGGCCATGCCACCAAAAATGAATCTGAGTAATATTTTACAAGCTATTGGACGACCAGATTGGAGTTTACAAACCCTAAAACACGGTATTCCAAATTTTGAGGTTTTAAAACCTTATATGCCTAAAGGTTTAGATTTAACCCAATTGGGTAAGTTTATGGATGACACGTTTAGTGGTCGATTAAACGAAGAAAAAATAAAACCAATTCGCGATATGTGGAAAGGAAAGCTAGTGCTTAAAGGCGTGGCTTCGGAGTATGATGCTGAAGAAGCCATACGTTTAGGTATTGACGGTATTATAGTGTCTAACCATGGCGGACGTCAATTGGATGCTGGACAATCAACCATCAAACCATTAACAACAATTGCTGAGAAATATGGCGATCAAATAGAAGTGATGATGGACAGTGGTATCCGCTCAGGTCCTGATGTAGCAAGAGCTATGGCTAGTGGTGCTAAGTTTACTTTTATGGGGCGCTCTTTTATGTACGGCGTATCTGCGCTAGGTAAAAAAGGAGGAAATCATACTATATCACTATTAAAAACAGAACTTCAACAGGTCATGGAACAACTGTGCTGCGAGCAGACAACGGATTTCCCTAATCATTTGATTAAATAACCTGTATTTTATTTGATTAGCGTACGTAAATGATGAAACCAAATATTTAAATGGGCTTTTAACCATTAGATGACACATTAAAAAAATATTAATTCAACTAAAACAACATGAAACATTACAAGCAATTTATAAACGGGCAATTTGTAGACTCGAAGGCTACAGGAGTAATTGAAATATTAAATCCTTGTACCGAAGAAGTGATAAGTACCATTTCTACAGGCACCATTGAAGATGCAAATCATGCACTTGAAGCAGCTCAGGCAGCTCAGCCAGCATGGGAAGCATTACCAGCAATACAAAGAGCGAGTTTTTTACATAAAATGGCTGATGTTATTAGAGAAAATAGAGTGTTTTTAGCTGAGACATTGTCAAAAGAGCAAGCCAAAGTTATTGGTTTAGCTCAAGTTGAAATTGATGTAACAGCAGATTATTTTGACTATAATGCCGGTTGGGCAAGACGTATTGAAGGAGAAATTATTCAAAGTGATCGTGAAAAAGAACACATTTACCTTCATAAAGTGCCAATTGGAGTCGCTGTAGGTATTTGTCCTTGGAATTTCCCGTTTTTCGTAATGGCTAGAAAAGTGGCGGCCTCTTTAATCACTGGAAACACATGTGTTATAAAACCTAGTTCTGAAGCACCAAATACAGTCATGGAGTTTGCAGATTTTATTCAAAAAATTGATTTACCTGCTGGTGTTTTGAATTTTGTTTGTGGAGCAGGAAGAACGGTTGGTAACGCACTTTCAAAAAGCCCCATTACAGGAATTATTAGCTTAACAGGAAGTGTTGGTGCAGGTCAGCAAATTATAACAGCAGCTGCTGAAAATATTACTAAAGTATCCTTAGAATTAGGAGGAAAAGCGCCAGCAATTGTTTGTGCAGATGCGAATATGGAATTAGCGGTTAACTCAATAGTAGCATCAAAAGTTATTTTTAGCGGACAAGTTTGTAACTGTGCAGAACGCGTTTATGTAGATGATAGTATTTACGACGAGTTTGTTGATAAAATAACTAAAAAAATGAGTCAAGTTACTGTTGAAGATGCTTTAACAGGTGTAAATGCAGACATGAGTAGTTTAGTATCTAAATCTCAGATCGATAAAATTTCTGAGATGGTTGAATTTGCTAAAAAGGAAGGTGCTGAAGTTTTAGTAGGCGGTAAGCGTCATGAAAAATTTGATAGAGGTTATTTCTACGAACCAACACTTTTAACGAATGTTTCACAACAGTCCGAAATTATTCAAGAAGAAGTTTTTGGACCCGTATTACCAGTTATGAAATTTGATACCTTAGATGAAGCTATTGCATTATCTAATGATTGTCAATTTGGATTAACGTCATCCATATTTTCAAAAAGTTATAATAATATTATGCGTGCGACAAATGGTTTGCATTTTGGTGAAACTTATGTAAACAGAGAGCACTTTGAAGCTATTCAAGGTTTTCACGCTGGTTGGAAAAAATCTGGAGTAGGTGGTGCTGATGGAAAACATGGTATGGAGGAGTATTTACATACACGTGTAGTGTATGCAAAGTATTATTAATATCCAATTACATATATTATTGCTCAACTAAGTATTTTGGTTGTGCTTTTTTGTTTCCTAGTCAATATATACGGCACAGTACTGGATAGAGTTTTAATTAGTACGGTATACTTTCGTAAAAACGATTTAATTAATTTCATAAGTAGATATATAATATTCAACAATTAGTAAAAAACTAACTAAACCAAAATTATGACACAATATCATAGAGAAGAAGACATTTTAGAAGAAATGTCTGGAGGAGAATTTGAAAGAATCCCAGTACCACAGTCAAAATTAAAAGGTTGGAAAAGTTTTATAGGTATGTACGCAGGAGAGCATGCAGCTGGAACAGAATTTATGATTGGCCCATTATTTTTAACTGCTGGTGTTAGTGCTTTTGATTTGATTATAGGATTGCTGATAGGAAATTTGCTTGCTGTTTTAAGCTGGCGGTTTTTAACGGCAGAAATCGGAGTTAAAAACAGATTGACGTTATATTTTCAATTAGAAAAAATATGTGGAAAAAAATTAGTTACTGGTTATAATTTAGCCAACGGTATTCTGTTCTGTTTTTTGGCAGGCTCTATGATTACTGTTTCAGCTACTGCGGTTGGTATTCCATTTGATATGCCCATGCCTAAATTAACTGATACCATGCCCAATGGACTTACTTGGGTTATTATAGTTATACTCATTGGTGCTGTTATATCAATAATTGCGGCACGTGGATATGATACCGTAACAAAAGCAGCTAACTGGATGTCTCCATTTATTGTTGTTGCGTTTATAGTCTGTGGTATTGTAGCACTTAATCAATTGGGTGTAAGTAGTTTTTCTGATTTCTGGAATATTTGGGGAGAAGGCGCGGATCCATTTCCAGGACAAATAAAATTCACATTTTGGCATGTCGTTATCTGGTCATGGTTTGCTAATGGGGCTATGCATATTGGAATGTCTGATTTATCGGTATTTAGATTTGCTAAAAAAGCAAAAGCAGGATGGGCAACAGCGGCAGGAATGTATGTAGGGCATTATATGGCTTGGATAGCTGCAGCTTTATTATATGCAGTTTATTTAAAATCTCCAGAAGCACAAGCTTTTTTAAGTGTAGGCGATGCGCCTCCAGTAGCTCCAGGACCTCTAGCAAATAATGCCATAGGTATTTTTGGAATTATTGCCGTAGTATTAGCAGGTTGGACAACAGCTAACCCAACAATTTATAGAGCTGGATTAGCATTTCAGGCTATTTTGCCAAAACTATCAACAGCTAAAGTGACAATACTTGCAGGAACAGTAGCTACAATAGCGGGTTTATTTCCTGCTTTCGCAATGAAGCTTTTAGGTTTTGTAGCACTATATGGTTTCATTTTAGCACCGTTTGGAGCGATCATCGTGTTTGAGCATTTCTTTGCTAAAAAGATTGGTATTACTAAAAATTACGCAGAAGTAACTGGCATTACTTTTAATAAGTCCGTGTTCTATGCATGGTTGATTAGTTTCGGAATATTTTATTTTATATCTGTTCAATTTGATGTTTTTTTGTCTTTTGTAACACTGCCAGCATGGTTATTATGTGGGATTTTGTTTTTAGTATTTAGTAAATATTATCAAAAGACATAATTTCATTAGTATTAATAAAATTTGTATCTTTATGATAGCAAAAACAAACAATTTTGTTTTTAAATAGTTCTTTTTGACTTTAGTGTACATTTCGGTGAATCATACTGAATTAATAGCGTTAAAATATTGATATTGAATGCTTTATATTGTACTAGTTAGTTCTGTCATCCCGACTAATCTAAGTTTACTTAATTTTCTTTTGAAGCTTAGAGGTATCTGTAAGTTTATTGATAATAATTTTAGGGTTTTCGTATAAGTAAATTGAGCTAGAACCAGCAGCTTCAATAGTTATACTGTCTAACACTTCCAGATAAGCATCGCTACTTATTTCACAAATAATATTACAAGTATTAATAGTGAAGTTTTTACCATTAAATCGTGCGTTATTATCTAAATCGATGTCTGCAGTTTTACTTACACCTTCTACATTCGCATCGGCACGTTGAAATAAAGTAGCCTTTGTATTTGGAGCATTAATTAGAGCTTCTAATTTTGAACTTCCAAACATGTTAATAGAACAACTTTTGGATGTGAGATTTAATTTAACCTTAGACTTTTCGCTTGCCTCAAAGTCAAAACTATTTGTGCTAATCGTTAAGGCAGCATTTGAAGATCCGGTAGTTTTTAAAGTACCATTTTTTATGTTGACTGTTGTGAGTGAATTTATTTCTGCATTATCAGTAGTTTCAATATGTCTAAAAATATTGTTGTAAGCTACTCGTATATTTAATCGTTTTTTAGATACAATTCTCATGTTCTTATTGAAAGTAAGTATACTGTCACTAACTTTAAATTCAATAACATCGTGTAGGTTTTCATCTGTTTCAATTTCAACAGATGGGTTTTTATTGTAAATAATTTCAACTTTAAAATCTTCATCTAGTACAATGGTATGGAATGCACCTATATCAGTCTGTTTGGTTATAACGCTTCTATTACCTTTTATTTTTTCTCCATTTTGAGCTATTACTGTAGAAGAAAATAATAAAGGCATAAGAAATGTGAAGAGTACTTTTTTATTTGTCATAATAATGAATTGATTATAACAAATATAAAACAAAAACCACTCCAAACTTTAGATAAAGTTTGAAATGGCTTAAAACTAGTTGGTTATTGGTTGTTGGTTATTTTTTCTTGATACTACCAGAAACACCATCAGATTTATCTACTTTTTCTGGATTTCCATAATATTTAATATCACCACCGCTGGTAGCTTTTGCTGTAAGTTCTTTAGAGGTATTTACTGTAATGTCTGCACCACTTGTGGCTTTTACCTGGCTAGATTCAGCCATTAAATCACCTGCCTTTATATCACTTCCACTGGTTGCTTCGGCAATAAGCTTTTCTGTTTGCCCTGAAAGTCGCATATCACTACCACTCGTTGATTTACAATCTAAAGTATTTGTATTAATCTCTAAATTCATATCACTACCACTCGTTGATTTTAATTCTAAACGCTCCACGGAAATGGTGTTTGTTGAATGAACATCACTACCACTTGTGGAAACAATTTTAGAAATATCTTTGAAGCTTATATGTATTTTCTTAGCTGACGCCTTTCCTATATTTTCTTTAGTGTGAATTTTTAAAATTCCATCCTCAATTTCTGTTAAAATAAGTGAATGAAGATTTTCGTCTGCTTCAACTGCGATACTCTCTTCATCGCTTTGGGTTAAATATACATCTAGACCTTCGGATGCATGGATAGTTGTAAAAGATTTGTCTACTAATCTTTCTTCGGTTTCAACGTTTCCATTACCTCGAACCCCAGTGTTGAAGTTCATATCGAAGTTGCAGGAAAATAATGTTAAACTAAGTAATGTGGTTACTATAATTTTGGCTAGAGTTGTCATAACTGTTCGTTTTTTGATGATTATTAATTTATTGTTCAAATATCTATACTATTACGTTTAGCTTAAAGCATAAATTTCTGAGCTGTTGATTTTTTATGATGAATTGTTAGTTGTCTTCAGATTTTATGGAAACGCCTTCCTCGCTAATTTTCATATTAACATTTTCGGTTTCTCCTTTTATTCCGTTTGCGTTAATCTTTAAACTCGCACTATCTAATTTAACTTCAACCCCTTCATTGTTTATTTTTAGACCAGAGCCCTCATTTTTAATATCGACATCTACTTCAAACGTATCTTCTTCTGGGCAATCTAAACATTCAATATCTTCATCAAGAATTTTTAAATACTGATTTACATCATTTGAAGTTACAATGGTATTATTATATCTTCGGTAGTGTAGATATGACTTTGTATTGTTGCTAAAATTAACAATAGCACCTTCTGGTAGATATAAAAAAGCAACAACTTCTTGATCGCTAAATTTGTTTTTAGTGTCTGTGTTTAAATAAGAATCAAGCTGTATTTCATTATCATTAATCGTATAATTATAATTAATATTTTTAGCTCGCTCTATAGCTGTTTCATAACTTCTTCCATCTGCATTTTTATCAATTATTAGTTTCCCAATTGAGTCGGAAGTTGATCTAACAACAATTCTTATATCTGAAGAATAAATAGTCTTTTCGCCATCTTCATTATGTGCAATTCTAAAAGAATCATTATTCCTATACCCAGATGTCTCAAATAAATCGTTTGTTATCATTTTTACGCTAAGGGTATCATTTGCTTTTATATTGAGTTCGTTTTTTTCAATTACAGACTCATCAAAAGCGTGTTCACTTGCTTGACGCACACCAACAACCACTAAACCTATAATTGAAATAAGCCAAACCCCAAGTAAGGTGAATTTCGCAATATTACCAATAGATTTTAAGTTGTTAATTAGAATCTTTAATCCTAAATAGAATAAGAAAAAGAACGGAACACCCACTGCAAAAAACGTTAATAAAGAAACTAGCCACACGGGTGTATCTCCAGCATTCACAATATCTACCATGTCAAGACCTGGGATATGAATTATGTCTGCAACACCTAAAGAAAATAAAGCTATAATTAAGGCTATTAGAGTAGAAGCTCCAATAATCATTAAGAGAACACCTATAAATTTGGCGAATACCTTAAAGAAAAACATAATAACATCTCCTAGTGTATCAAAAAAAGTTTTTGATGACGATTTTATTGAATTTGCTGGTTTTTTTAAATCGACATTTTTGGCCGCATTTGATACAGTATCACTAACATTTTTTGCTGCGGCTCCAACAGAGTCGCCTACATTTTTGGCAACATCTGTTACGCTTTCAAATCCATCTTTAATTTTTTTTTCGATGTTACTAATGTTCACAGGTTCGCCTGTCATCATTATTTTTTCAGCAGTAGTTTTTGCTTCAGGTACTAATACCCAAAGCAAAATGTATAATAGGATACCTGTTCCAGCTCCAAAAATTAATACAATCCAAGCAAGACGCACCCAAATAGTATCGATGCCAAAATAATGTGCTAATCCAGAGGATACACCACCAATATAAGAGTTGTCTGTGTCTCTAAATAATTTTCTTGAAGGTGCCGATTTGGCTCTATATGAAGTTTTAGGTTCATCTTCAAAAATCTCATCGTCAACCAAATAATCTTCTGGTTGTCCCATAATTGAAATGACTTCGTCTACTTCTTTTATTCTAATAACTTGTTTGTCGTTTTGTACACGGTCACTAAAGAGTTCGGCAATACGAGCCTCTATATCAGCTATAATTTCAGATCGACCTTGAGAGTCGGTAAATGAACGTTTTATAGCCTCAAGATAGCGTTGTAATTTTAAGTACGCATCTTCATCTATGTGAAAAAATATACCTGCTAAATTTATGTTGACTGTTTTATTCATTTTTTTGTTGTTTTTTGACTTGTTACTATTGTTACTGCATTGTGTAATTCACTCCAAGTTGTATTCAATTCTTTTAAAAATAGTTTACCTGTTTCGGTTAAACCATAATACTTTCTTGGTGGTCCAGATGTGGATTCTTCCCATCTGTAATTTAAAAGTCCCGCGTTTTTAAGTCGCGTGAGCAAAGGATAAATAGTTCCTTCAACTACTAGCAACTTAGCGTCTTTAAGTGTGTCCAAAATTTCTGCTACATACGCGTCATTGTCTTTTAACACCGATAGTATGCAGAATTCAAGAACTCCTTTACGCATTTGTGCTTTTGTGTTTTCTATTTTCATTTGTTGTATTTTATTGTTTTAGAAGTAAAATGTAACTCGCATTAAACTTTGATTAATTATTTAAAGGTTTTAGTGGCTCATTTCATATTCTAAAGCGTTTTAATATTGTGAAACTGTTCATTTTTTGATTGATGTGATTGATGATTATTTTGATGAAATTTATTTTAAAAAATTGATTGTTAAAGGATACTTGTAAAGCTGACCATCTCTTGCTTTTAGACTTGCAACTACTATTAAAGCTAATTCTATAATAAAACCGATTATAGCTAATACACCTAATCCACCACCAATGTAAAGTAGAGGAGAGGGTTTGCCTATATTAATATGGAAATCATGAAAGCTATTAAAATCAATAAAATCGATTCCATTAAATACTTTAAAAATAAAAAATGGAATAGTAAGTGTACCTATAATAACAGCATATAGAAAAATACTCATTTGGAAATTGATAGCCTGTTTCCCATGGCTGTCTATAAATTCGGATTTTTCTTTATTAGCGACCCACAATATAATAGGGCCAATAAAGTTTCCAAAAGGAATAATAAACCTACTAAATGTAGAAAGGTGAATAAAAGTAGCGATGTTTTTTTGATGATTATCTAGCATGATTTTTTATGATTGATTAAAACATATAATAGTTTCTTATGCAAATATATGTCTAAAAAAAGGTACTTTGTTACGCATAGTACTAAAATTTAACATAAATTTAACATTATTTAGATTGAATTTTTTTCAATACATTCGAATAAAATATATGAATTATGGTGATGACTCCCAGTAAAATAAATACTTTCAATATATTTAAATTGCCTTCAGCTTACCTTTGTGGAGTTAGGGCAAAATATTTAGATTCTGAGAAATGTACAGTAACAGTTAAACATAGATGGATTAATCAAAATCCTTTTAAATCAATGTATTGGGTAGTACAAGGTATGGCAGCAGAATTATCTACAGGTGCAATTGTCATGGCTAAGATTCAGGAATGTAACGAAAGAATTTCTATGCTTGTAGCCTCTAACAACAGCACCTTTACAAAAAAGGCAACAGGTAGAATCACTTTTACATGTGAAGACGGACATTTAATAGATGAGGCATTGAAAAAAACCATTGAAACTGGCGAAGGGGTAACAATTTGGATGAAATCAGTTGGCGTGAACGAGAATGGCATTGTAGTTTCAACATTTAATTTTGAATGGAGTATAAAAGTAAAAAGCTAGCTTTTTACTTTTAAGTCGCCAGAATTCAGTCGCAGTATTAAGTTGTTTAGTTCCATAAAAACCTCACGTATCTCTAAGAAAATTCTATGAAATACTTTTTAGCGCTAATTGGAATTTGTAAAACTTTGTAACAAAATACAAAACAAATCAACATATAAGCAAATTAACAAAAAACATAAAAAATGACAGCACACGAAATTGACTATAGAATTTACGGAGAAGAAATGCAATACGTAGAAATTGAACTCGATCCGCAAGAAGGTGTGGTAGCCGAAGCAGGAAGTTTTATGATGATGGATGATGGTATAAAAATGGAAACCATATTTGGTGATGGATCTCAAAAAGATAGTGGTTTTCTGGGAAAAATACTTGGGGCAGGAAAACGTATATTAACTGGCGAGAGCTTATTTATGACAGCTTTTTATAATAATTTAGTAGGTAAGCGAAATGTGTCGTTTGCATCGCCGTACCCCGGTAAAATTATACCAATAGATTTAACCGAGTTTGGCGGTAAATTTATTTGTCAGAAAGATGCATTTCTATGTGCTGCTAAAGGGGTAAGCGTTGGTATTGAGTTTTCTAAAAAATTAGGTCGAGGTCTTTTTGGTGGTGAAGGTTTTATTATGCAAAAATTAGAAGGTGATGGAATGGCTTTTGTGCATGCTGGGGGTACTATGGCTAAAAAAGAACTATTGGCAGGAGAAACATTAAGAGTTGATACTGGGTGTATTGTGGGTTTTGATCAGACCGTGAACTACGACATTGAATTTGTTGGAGGGATAAAGAATACTGTATTTGGTGGTGAAGGCTTGTTTTTTGCTAAACTTCAAGGACCAGGAACCGTTTTTGTACAGTCATTGCCATTTAGTCGATTGGCAGGTAGAGTTTTAGCTTCTGCACCAAGAGTTGGAGGCAAGGACAAAGGAGAAGGTAGTATTCTGGGAGGTTTAGGAGATTTGTTGGATGGTGATAATAGATTTTAAACTGTTAAAGTTTAACAAAGTTTTAATTGGCAAGCAATTTTTTCTTAAATTTAGGAGTTAAATCTTTAAATTCGCTGCCTATAGTATATCATTACTTTTTCAAACCAAATTCCTAAATATTAATTATGGCAAGAGCAATGCTAGAGTATACCAAAACAGTGCTTAATAAAGTTAGTTTTGACGTATCGTTGTTTTGCAAAGAAGTACAGAAGGCTTTAACCCGATTATTACCTTATGAAATTGAAGAACTAAAATTGTTTATTCAATCTCTTGTACAGCAAAACCCGGAATTAAATCAATGTTTAATTTATTTAAAACCATAGAAAGAGCGACCCACGGGTCGCTCTTTTTTTATCCCTTATTTGGGTAGAGGGCTTATAATTTTTACATTTTGAAAAGCGATGGCACCTCGAATTATTCCAGATATAACATCTTGGAGCGCCTCAATTATTTGCATTTTTAATTCACTTTTGTGGTAGATAATACTTACCTCTCTTGCAGGTGTAGGTTCATTAAAGAAATGTAAATTTTCTTTCTCTTTATCGTTAATATCTAAAGTGTGTAAATAGGGTAGAAGCGTCATGCCCAAACCTTCGTTTGATAATTTTACTAGTGTTTCTATGCTACCACTTTCTAATTGAAATTTATCATCAGGATTATTTTTAAAAACTTTGCATAAATTAATAACACCGTCTCTAAAACAATGACCATCTTCAAGAAGTAGCATGTCATTAATGTCTAAATCGGCAACATCAATTTTATTATTGGTATGTAATCGGTGGCCGTTAGGAATATAGCTAACAAATGGTTCGAAGTAAAGCACACGCTCTTTAATAACGTCTTCTTCTAGTGGTGTAGCAGCAATTGCCGCATCTAAATGACCATCTTTAATTCTAGCAATAATTTCTTCGGTTGATAGTTCTTCTATTTTTAATTTTACTTTAGGATGCTTCTTTATAAATGCTTTTAGAAACATTGGAAGTAGCGTTGGCATAACCGTAGGGATAATACCTAATTTAAATTCGCCACCAATAAACCCTTTTTGCTGATCTACAATATCTTGTATTCTGTAAGATTCGTTAACAATATTTCTTGCTTGGTTCACAATTTTTCGTCCTACGTCAGTTAACTCAATTGGTTTTTTACTTCTATCGAATATCTGAACATCTAACTGATCTTCAAGTTTTTGAATTTGCATACTCAATGTTGGTTGAGTCACAAAACACTTTTCCGCAGCTTTTGTGAAATTTTGATTTTCAGCTACAGCTAAGACATAATATAATTGGGTGATTGTCATAGTAATAAATTAAGGCTATAAAAATATAAAATCTATCAATAAAAACTATGATAAGTAATGTTAATTAAAAATTAAATTTATGATAAACAAAAACTATGATAAAAATAGCGTTCAAATATATAATAAGAGTAAATATTGGAATGCAAGCATAGTTAAATGATAATATTATGGAAGAGAATAAAGGAAAATTTCGATTCACTTACTTTGCCAATAATTATGAAGAAACACATAGTTTCTACAAGAACACGTTAGAATTTAGTATAGGACATTCTTGGGACAGAAATGAAAATGATAAAGGAACTCTATTCGAAATTGGCGAGGGACTAGTTGAAATATTACACCGTCCAAGCAATGAAGAAAATAAAAACCCTGGCTTAGATTATAGAATACCGCAAGGCGTTTATATGTGCACTCAAGTTTGGAACATTAATGAGCTATACGAAAAATATAAATTAAAGGGTATTCCATTTAAACAAGAAATAGTAAATCAAGCCTGGGGACATAGAAGCTTTTCTATCATTGAACCAAATGGGTTAGTTCTCTTTTTTTATGAAGAGCAATTTTAAAGTATTATCTCTTAATGAAAATGATAGAATAAAAGGTACAAATGGATTAAAGAAATTTAAGATGCACTAAAAAACTATAAAATTTAAATTGAATTTTATAACAATCCTCGAGCTTTAATCTCTAAATATTTATTGATGGTATCAATGGTTAGGTCTTCTGGAGCTGTTAATATGGAATAGATGCCATATTTTTTTAGTTCATTTACTATTAGGCGTTTTTCAAAAGCAAATTTTTCTGCTATAACCTTGTCATAGGCTTGTTGTATAGTCTCGGCTTTTTCTATAATTAAATTATTAAGCTCTGTATTCTTAAAGAATATTACCACTAGTAAATGATTCTTTGCAATACCTTTTAGATACGGCATTTGTCTATGTAAACCATCTAAAGTTTCAAAATTGGTATAAAGTAAAATTAGGCTGCGCTGCGTAATATTTCTTTTGATGTCTGCATAGAGACGGCCAAAATCACTTTCGAAAAAATCTGTATTAATATTATAAAGACTTTCAAGAATTAAATTCATTTGTGAGGTTCTGCGTTCAGCAACCACACGGTTCTCCACTTTTTTAGAAAATGAAAAAATTCCAGCTTTATCCTGTTTTTTTAAGACTACATTAGAAATAACAAGCGATGCATTGATGGCATAGTCTAGAAGAGATAAGCCATCAAAAGGCATTCTCATAACGCGTCCTTTATCAATAACAGAGTAAACTGGCTGTGATTTTTCATCTTGAAATTGATTAACCATTAACTGATTTTTCTTTGCCGTTGCTTTCCAATTAATAGTCCGTAAATCGTCTCCTAAAACATAGTCTTTTATCTGCTCAAACTCCATGGTATGACCTAATCGGCGTACTTTTTTTATACCGTATTGATGCAAGTTATTGCTTATAGCTAATAAATCATATTTACGTAATTGAACGAAACTAGGGTAGGTGGGAATCATTGCGGCATCGTCGAAACTAAAACGTCTGGAAATTAGTCCGAAAACAGAGGAGACATAAATATTTAGTTTTCCAAAATGATATTCGCCGCGCTCTGTTGGTCTTAATTTGTATTGTAATTCTGTGATGCTGGAAGCGGTTAGTTTTCTTTCTATTTGAAAATTCCTAACCTGAAATTGTTCTGGGATTTCATCAATAATTAAAGTATAAACTGAAAATGTATAGAAATTCTCAATTTTAAGAGCAACGGGGTTTTGGTCACCATTAGAAAATTTTTCAGGAAGCGATCTAGTTCCATTAATTCCCCTGTTTGTAAAAAAAAGAATAAAAGCATCTAAAAGAGTAACAGCAAGGAAAATTAATAAAAGTATTTTGGCAATATTAAACCATCTAGGGAAAACGAAACCAATAACAAACAAAAGCATCATACCAATGCAGATATAAAAAAAGCGATTTTGTATGTAGAATGGTTTAAGGCGTTTCACTAATTTAGTTAAAAGTTAAAAGTTAAAAGTTAAAAGTTAAAAGTTAAAAGTTAAAAGTTAAAAGTGAGATTCTTCAACTCCGAATATATTCGGAATGTTCTGAATGACATTGATTTCATTAGTCATTAGTCATTAGCCATTAGTCATTACCTAGGTATTTCAACAGCCTCAATAATTTGTTTTATAATTTGTTTGGTTGTAACTCCTTCCATTTCGCGTTCTGGTGTTACAATAACACGATGCTGTAATACAGGAATTGCAGCTTGTTTAATATCTTCTGGAGTTACAAAGTCACGACCGTTCATGGCTGCAAAAGCTTTACTTGCCTTTAATATAGCTATAGATGCTCTTGGTGATGCCCCTAAGTATAAAAATGGATTGCTTCGCGTGTTTACAATAATATCGGCAATATATTTTACTAGATGCGATTCAATTATAATTTGATTTACCAATGCTTGAAATTTTTCAATTTGAGCTTTGCTAAGATGTGCAGTTATTTTATCAGTTTTCACACCACCTTGTAAAGCCTGTTCTCTATTAATAATTTCAACTTCTTCATCAATATTTGGATAGTCAATATCTATTTTAAAAAGAAACCTATCTAGCTGTGCTTCTGGTAGTCTATACGTTCCTTCTTGTTCTACGGGGTTTTGTGTTGCTAAGACAATAAATGGTAAATTCATTTCATATTTATGACCATCTATAGTAATTTGACGTTCTTCCATAACTTCAAATAAAGCGGCTTGGGTCTTTGCGGGTGCTCGATTTATTTCATCAATTAAAATCATGTTAGAGAATATAGGACCTTTTTTGAATTCAAATTCCGACGATTTCATATCGAACACCGAAGTCCCTAAAATATCACTAGGCATTAAATCTGGTGTAAACTGTATTCTACTAAAACCAATATCTAAAGACTTTGCAAGAAGTTTAGCCGAAATAGTTTTAGCAACTCCAGGTACTCCTTCAATTAGAGAGTGTCCGTTCGCGAGAATAGAAGCAATAAGCATATCAATCATCGCTTTTTGACCAACAATAACTTTGCCTATTTCATTTTTAATAAGGTTAATGCCTTCTAGTAATTCGCTTAAATCAATTCGATTCTTAAAATCTAAATTTTCTTCAATTGGCGCGTCATTACCAGCCAAAGTTTCTTCAAAATCTTGTTGTGCTTTATTCTTTTCTAAGTTAGTTTCTTGGTCTTTATTTAAATCCTCCATGTTTATTTGGTATAAAAATCTTCAATAGCTCTATTTAATCTTAGCAAATCACCTTCATAACATTCGCGTTTTGCTTTTAATTGTCTAATTATGGTTATTAATTTTTTAATTTCAGGTTGTTTCTTACCAGATTTTAAACTTAAATTCTTAATGAATTTATCATCTAAAATTTGAGTATCTAAGTAAAATACGCGTCTTAAATATTCCAAAAAGTAAGTAATTTTTTTGTCAATTATGGTATTATGGTCTTTGGTTTCATAATATAAATTACCAATAGTTTTGGTGAAGGCAACAGTGGTATTCTCTAGCGGCTTTATAACTTTAATTATGCGTTGTTTTCGTTTAGCATTAAAAATCATAAAGCATAATAAGCTTATTAAAGCCAAATACCAAGCCCATCTTAAAGCAGGTTCGCCAAGTATAAATCGTAACGGTGAATGCCCTAAATCGGCACCAATTTTATTTCGAGAATCGAAATGAATAGTGTCATCTTCAATATATGATAATGTAGAAGCCGCGTAATTTTTGTGATTCCCTTTTAGTAAATGATAGTTAGTGAATGTAACAGGTTGCAGGTGTAAATAAAAATTCCCTAAACCGTGACTTACTTTCACATAGTTTATATGATTGATAGAATCAAATTTTTGATATCCTAATACTGTGGTTGCTATTGAGTCTAATTTTGAAAAATAGTAGTTGCTTATACCTTTTTCAATAGTAATAGAATCTTTTTTAAACACAGGATTTGCAAAACTAAATTGCGCCTTTCCTTTAAAATTATAATCGTAGCTAACGTCTATAAATAAGGAGTCTAATATTTTTTGAGGCGGATAGTTTGATGATAAGAAAACATCATTTCCATGTGATGTATAGTCCAGTAATTCTTGTGAGGAAACATCATCTAAATCAGCAAATCCATTTATGAGCATGTAAGTTCCAGAAGTAGTATAAGTGCTGTCTTCCCAGTTATAGAGTTCATCAAAGTATTCGTATGGTGTGACTCTAATATTGTTAATTTCAGTATCGGGAAATAATTTATTTAATTCACTGCGTAAAATATAAGTCCCATATGGAATTTTATGAGTTTCATTAAAGGTTTTTATCCAGCTTATAGGTTTTGGTTTAGAAAATTCGATGGCTAAAATCCCTATAAAAAGTACCACAAGAATACCAACGTATATTTTTACGGTTTTGCTCATGCTTTTATAAAATTTAAAAATTTAATAAAAGCTTTTTTTGCCTTACTGAACTGTTCTTCATTTACATCAAACTCGCCGTACCATATATAGTTGTATAAGTAGGAGGTATATGCAAATTCATTTTTTATATTTTCTGAAGAAATTTCGTTGTGATAATCGCTATTAGTTTTTTCAACATCATATTCAATAATTTCAGATTGAGTTAACGATTTTAAAAGCCATAGATAGTAATACCGTATTGCTAAACGATAATCCTGATCTTTTTCAGCAGCTTTTATTAGTGATTTAAAATTGGTAACATGAATGTTATTTTCAATATCTGTTACAGGAATGATATTTTTATCTGAAGATTTTCCGAAGACCCAAGAACCTTCATCATTCATAACCGCTTTAAAAATAAAGTAGATGACAAGCAAAAAAATAATAACCCCCGCTACTTTAATGGCTATATCTGTAATGTCTGAAGCTTGTCCTTTGTTTTTAATACTGAATAAATCTCTAAAAAAGTCGCTTAGCCATTGTTTAAAACGTGTCCACCACCCAGAACTTTCAACAGAGCGTTCATAAATATAATCTTCACCTGTATAAATATCATTTAGGTTTTCAAAATACCGCGGAGAGATAGCTGATGTGTCTACCTGTAAGCTGTCTTGTTCAACAATAATAACCCTCGCATCTAGTGCTTTAAATTCTGAAGTATTTGCAAGGCAGAAATACCCAAAAAGCAAAATAATGATATGTAGACTAACAGTTTTATTCACCAGACCCTATTTGATCTATTATGCTTTTAGTATTAATATTTTCGTTGTCTTCTTTTAAACTATAAAAAATAATACCTTGATTTAATTGTACAATACTTCCTAAAATAGCACTAACAATAAAGGTTAAAAAGAAAACTATTAGCATGATAACTGTCATGGTAGAACCTAGTTCTTCTTGACTTGGCCCTCCAGAATCAACAGTTGTAAATAAGCTAGCCATACCAAATAAGTAAGGAATCAAGCCTATAATGTTTTGCACTATGTAACTTATTAAATAAAATAAGCCTACACAACCAACTGCTGCCCAGAATTTAGATTTTAATAATTGCCATGAATAACCAAAGCTATCCCAGATTCCTTTTTTATTTTCGATATATTCCATAAGTGTCATACTATAGAAAAGCATAAAAGCACCGATAAGTAATGGAATGGCTAAAATGCCTATAATAGTAATCGCTAGAGCAAATGCTCCAATAATAAAACCCATAAATAGAGGTATAGCGATAAGAATACTAGTTAATATATAGATTATTAGTTTACCTAAATTTGCCTTATATGAACTTATAATATCGGAGGTTTCAAAGTGACTACCATCCTTATTAGAATATAATTTTAAATATATAGCTGGATATGCGTAGGAAACCATACCAGCAACTAGAGCCACTACTACAAATACTAAAAGCATGACAATAAAAAGGCCGAGGTTTTCATTAATATATTCATCCACTAGCGTTGTGCTTTTACCCTCTAAAAGACCACCAAAGATAAAATCGGTGTAAAATTTTGTAAAGAAATATCCAAGTACAACTAAGATTAGTAAGAATGCACCATTTATAATAAAATAGTGTTTAAAAAAATGTTTACCGTCCTGTTTTAGAAATGCGAATGTATCTTGAAAAAAATCGCTAAAACCTCTTGTCTTATATAATTGCATGCGTTTTTTTAAGTTTTCTGTTTAATATAAAGGGGTATATTAAGTAGTAAAATGAAATAATACTTAGTGTGGTAATTATAATACCAATCGATAACCAATTGGGCATTGTATTAGAGTATCTAGTTACAAAGCCTTCTAAAAATCCAGCTGCTATAGTAAAAGGGAAGGTACTTATTAAAATTTTCACACCATCTTTCATACCCATTTTGAAAGATGTCATTCTGGAATACGTTATAGGAAACAAAATACTCGCTCCAAGCATTAAACCTGCAGCACCCTCAATAACAATGGCAAATATTTCCATGGCACCATGTATCCATATACCACGTACACTTTCCCATAGCACACCTTCTCTATAAAAAAAGTATTGAAACGAGCCAAGCATTATCCCATTATACAGCATAACGAGTCCAGTGCCTAAGCCTCCAAAAACACCATAGATAAAAGATTTTATGCCAACGTATAAATTATTAAGTGTAATGCCTATAAAACTTCCCCAATTACTGCCGCTTTTGTAAACAGCAACTGGATCTCCTTTTTCAATATTTTCAAGCGTCATATTTACATAATGGTCACCTAGAATAATACGAACAAAGGTGTCATCGTAAGCTGCCGATAAAGCACCGATACTAACAAAAGTTGAAAATATGATAAAAGCATACAATACATAACGCCTGTATTGATAAACGATTAGAGGGACTTCAATTTTCCAAAAATGAACAAACCTATTAGTGTCTTCACGTTTGGTTTTATAAATTTTTTGAAAAGCTTTAGCGGCTAAGTTGTTTAAATATAGAATTGTTTTACTTTTGGGGTAGTAGGTTTGTGCATAAGAAAGATCGTTAACTAAATGAATATAAAGAGAGGCTAATTCATCTGGATTTTTTAAAGTTTTTCCAAAAATAGCTTTTTCGAAATTCAGCCATTTTTCCTTGTTTTGTTTAATAAAAGCAACTTCTCTCATGCAGATTCAAAACTACATAATTTTTTTTATTCAGAATTAATATTTAATGGTGAAATGTGGTTTAGCGCTTACAATAATTTATACTAGATTTGTCGATAGAATTTTAAAATAATTCATGGTAGAGTTACAAATAAAAACGACTCAAAATGTTAATATAAATTTTAATGCGGCAAGCGTAGGAGAGCGCATACTTGCTTATGGCATTGATTGGATAATCAAGATAGCATATATCATTGTTGTTTATCAATTAATATTTAACTTATTCAAAATAAATGAACTTATTGAGGATATGGATAGTTGGTCGCAAGCAGCTGTTTATGTAACGTTTTATTTACCTGTTATTGTTTATACCTTAACTTTTGAAACGCTTTTAGATGGGCAGACGCCTGGTAAGCGAATTATGAAAATTAAAGTGGTTAAAATTGATGGCTATCAAGCATCTTTTGCCGATTTTATGATTCGTTGGTTTTTTAGAATAATAGACTTAAATATGATGTCTGGTGTTGTAGCATTAATTGCAATTATAACAAGCTCAAAAAATCAGAGATTGGGAGACATGACAGCAGGAACATCCGTTATCACTTTAAAAAACAATGTTAATATTAGTCATACCATTTTAGAAAATTTGCATAGTGATTATAAACCTACTTATCCAAACGTTATTAAGCTTTCAGATAATGATGCACGCATTATAAAAGACACTTTTACAACTGCAAAAGCTTCAAAAGATTATCAAACTTTAATAAAGCTAAGAAAGAAATTAGTAGAAGTAGTAGATATAAAAGAAATGAAACAAAAAACGGACATGGAATTTATCGATGTCATTTTAAAAGATTATAATTACTACACTCAAAACATGTAAGTAGACTCTTGACTTTGTTAAACAAAGTTTTAGAGGTCACTTATCCCGAGCATAGTCGAGGGATCTATTTATTATAAAAACGAAATATGTTCTACGCAATCGACATTTTAGGAACCATTGCTTTTGCTATCTCTGGCGTTCTAGTTGCCATAAATAAAAAGATGGATTTATTCGGTATTCTAATAATTGCATTTGTAACAGCAGTTGGAGGCGGAACACTTCGCGATTTACTCATAGGGGACACTCCGGTAAGTTGGATGAAAGATATGACATTTTCCTATGTCGTTATAGCTTCAGCAATTTTTGCCATGATATTTAGAAGTAAAATAAATTATCTAAGAACTTCATTGTTTTTATTCGATACCATTGGTATAGGGCTTTATACCGTTGTTGGTATAGATAAAGGATTAAATGCCGATTTACACCCTATTATATGTATTGCATTAGGAACTATGACCGCAAGTTTTGGTGGCGTTATTCGGGATATTCTTTGTAATGAAATTCCTGTAATTTTTAGAAAAGAAATTTATGCCACTGCGTGTATTTTAGGCGGTATGACTTATTTTTTACTTCGCCTGTTACCAATTCAAGATAATTGGGTGTTTGTAATTGCGGGATTGGTCGTTATAACTGTTAGGTTATTAGCTGTAAAATTTAAAATTGCCTTGCCAACCATATATGGTAATAGCAAAATAAGCTAATCTAAAATTTCAACTTTCCTAATAAATATATTTTTGTCAGGCCAATCTCCATCATCTGTTTCAACCGCTGCTATTTTATCTACTACATCCATACCTCTAATAACTTTTCCAAATATGGTATAGTCTCCATCTAGAAAATGTGCGCCACCTTTTTGTTGTACTATAAAAAACTCAAATGGTGATGCTAGTTTATGCGGATTGTCTATTTCGCCACTTGGCATTGAGATAACACCTCTATCATGTTTGAACCCTCGTTTTGTGTCTGTAGGTAGTAAGTATCTACCAATTTTAGCACGTTTTCGAGCTGTTTTTTTGTCATCACTATTTCCAGCTTGCACTATAAAATTATTTATTACACGGTAAAATTGTGTGTTATTAAAATAGTTTTGTTTTGTTAAAAAGATGAAATTGGCACGATGGAATTTCGTTTCATTAAATAATAAAATGTCAATAACTCCAAAATCGGTAGTCATACGCACTTTGTTTTCCTTATTCTCTTTTTCGTAATGTAGAAAGAATTCCATTGCATTTTTAGAATCTAGTTTTAGAAATGCTCTTTCAGGCTCGGAAGTATCAGGAATCAACGTGTCTTTTTTGCTTAATTCAGGTTTTGTGACCGTAGTTTCGTGATTAGTTTTTTGCTTAGATTGTTTATCTTCACAATTCAGAAGTAAAAAGAAAATACTTAAAAGTAATAGCAGGCGCATAAATGAATTTTGATAAATTTTTGAAATCGGTATCAAAAGTAAAAAATATAACGCTTAATGGCGAAACTTCTCATTTTAAAATGGTTCCTCCATTCCGTCAAGCACTTTTAAGAAAGCAAAAAGAAGCAATTAAGCAAGCTAAAAAGGCAGGTGTAATCGCTTTGTTTTATCCGGATTGTCAAGATGAAACTCATTTTGTTTTAATTTTAAGAAAGACTTACGAAGGTGTTCATTCTGCTCAGGTTGGGTTTCCGGGAGGTAAATTAGAAACGCAAGATGCCTCGATAGAAGCTGCGGCAGTAAGAGAAACCTTTGAAGAAGTTGGTGTTCCTCAAAACCAAATAGATATAGTTTTGAAGTTAACTCAAGTTTATATTCCACCAAGTAATTTTTATGTACAACCATTCCTTGGAATTACAAAAAAGACACCCCAATTTATATTGCAAGAGGATGAGGTGGAATCAATAATTGAAGTGCCTTTACAACATTTTTTAGATGATATGTCTATTATTAATAAAAAGGTAAGTACATCATACAATATTGATGTTGAGGTACCAGCTTTTAAACTAAATGGCTATACTGTTTGGGGTGCGACTGCAATGATGCTAAGTGAAATTAAAGACCTGTTAAAAGAAGGTATCTAAATTGATAGTTTTATTACATTTGCATCAACTAACTAATTTGACGCGTGATTTATGGGATTGTTTAAAAAAAATCCATTCGGACATATACTAATTGTAAAAAAGTGGCTCATTCGTATTTTAGGAGCTATAACTCATAGTCGCTTTCGAGGCTTTAATGAATTACAAATAGAAGGGTCTGAAATCATTAAAACCTTACCAAATGAAAACGTCTTATTTATTTCTAATCACCAAACATATTTCGCAGATGTCGTCTCTATGTTCCATGTATTTAATGCAAGTTTAAGTGGTCGCGTAGATTCAATTAAAAATGTGGGGTATCTCTGGAACCCTAAATTGAATATTTATTATGTAGCGGCTAAAGAAACCATGAAAGCGGGCTTATTGCCAAAAATACTGGCGTATGTGGGTTCTGTTAGTATTGAACGTACGTGGCGAGCCGAAGGGCAAGATGTGAAAAGACAAGTAAAAATGAGCGATATTTCTAATATTGGAAAAGCGCTGGATGATGGATGGGTTATTACATTTCCGCAAGGAACTACCACGCCTTTTAAACCTATTAGAAAGGGAACAGCACATATTATTAAACGGTATAAGCCAGTAGTCGTACCAATTGTTATAGATGGATTTCGACGTTCGTTTGATAAAAAAGGATTGCGTATTAAAAAGAAGAATATACTACAAACCTTTGAAATTAAGGAACCTTTAGAGATTGATTACGACAACGAAACCACAGAAGAAATTGTAAAAAGAATTGAATATGCTATTGAGCAACATCCGTCATTTCTCAAAGTGATTCCTCAAAAAGAACTTGAAGATTTGGAAGAGTTGAATAAAAAACGCGAGTGGTAAACTGATACCCTAAAGTCTTAATAATAAATAACATGAAAAAAGTTATTCTAGTTATTATAATTAGTCTATTCTGTTTTTTTACAATTTCAAGTAGTAAATCTGAAGTCTATGTAGGTGTTTCTCCTACTGTATCTGTAACATCTGATTATTATCTACTATATTTGAATAATTTTCAAAGCGAACTCGAAAATCTAGTTGTTTTAACAGAAAAGGTTACTACCAATGAGACAATTGATAATCTTAGAGAACAGCTCATTAACACACGCTTGGCTTATAAAAAGATTGAATTTTTATTCGATTACTATAACCCATCTTATAATTATGCCTTTATTAACGGTGGGCCGTTACCTAAATTTAGTGAACGTTTTGGTGGTGGTAAAATATTAGAACCAAAAGGATTACAAACCTTAGACGAACATCTTTTTGATGATGAAGCTATTAAAAGTTTGCCAGAAATTAAAGAATTGGTGCAAGAGCTAGAAGAACGGGTTGCTTATATCAAGAAAATTCAGTTTCCAAGCAATTTGAAAGAGAACCAGATAATTGAAGCTATTCGATCTGGTATGGTTAGAGTGTTTACTTTAGGCTTAACTGGATTTGACACACCAGGTTGCGGGAACGCTTTAGAAGAGAGTTATGAGAGTTTTAAAAGTATGGAAACAGTTTTTCTTTATTTCGAAGCGACTTTGAATCAAAATGGTAAACAAAAGTATGCCGAAATAAAAAAGTTATTTAAAAAAGGAGCAAAGACACTTAAAAAAACATCCAATTTTAATGAATTTGACCGATTAACTTTCTTAAAAGAGACTATAAATCCGTTGTATTCAAACCTTTTAGAATTTCAAAATTTAAATAAAATTAAAGTCAATAAGTTCAAGTTTCATGCTCAGAATTATAAAGCTGATAATTTATTCGCGGAAGATTTTTTAAACACCGATTTTTACTCAGAATTTGTATATCTCCCATTAGAAAACCCTAAGACGGTAGCACTTGGGAAATTGTTATTTGAAGACCCCCAACTATCAAAAGTAGGAGAGATGTCTTGTGTTAGCTGCCATGATGCAAATAAAGGTTTTGGCGATGGATTACCTAAAAGTAAAACAAATAAAGAAGATGTTTTTACACAACGAAACTCGCCTTCAATTATTAACGCGGGTTATTCAACACGTTATTTTTGGGATATGCGTGAGTATAATTTAGAAAAACAGGTGGCACATGTTATTGAAAGTGATGTAGAATTTAATACAACTTTCCCAGAAATTGAGAGAAAACTTAATAGAAAGCCTAAGTACAGAAAGCTTTTTAATGAAGCTTACGGGGGCATTAGTAAGAAAGATATTAATAGTCGTTCAATAAGTAATGCTATAGCCGCTTATGTTAACTCGCTAAAGTCTTTTAATAGTGATTTCGATAAGTACGTTCGAAACCAAACTGCCAATTATCCAGAAGCAGCCAAAAGAGGCTTTAATCTATTTATGGGTAAGGGAGCTTGTGGAACATGTCATTTTGCACCCATGTTTAATGGCACAGTGCCTCCATTTTATACCGAATCAGAATCTGAAGTGTTGGGTGTTACAATGGGCTTAGATACTATTAATCCCATAAAAGATTCTGATCCTGGACGGATGGCTAATGGTTTAATGGTGGATAAATATCCGTTTTTTGAAAACTCATTTAAAACAGTAACTGTTAGAAATATTGCAGTAACTGCACCTTACATGCATAATGGTACTTTTAATACTTTGGAAGATGTTATGGAATTTTATAACCACGGAGGCGGTGCTGGAATGGGCTTAAATATAGAAAATCAAACACTCTCAAGCGAACCTTTAGGCTTAACTACTCAAGAAAAAGCAGATATAATAGTTTTTATGGAAACATTAACTGATGTTTCAGGGTTCATTACTTATTAAATAATCTCGCATTTATTGATATAAATTACTTCATCGGCATTGAAGCATTCATTACATAAAAGTAGTTAATAACTCTTGATAACTACACTTTAAAATCCATGTCAAAACTTCTATTTTGCAAGTTCATATTATTAAATAGGAATGAAAGTCTGTATCGCAGAAAAACCTAGTGTAGCACGGGAGATTGCCTCGGTTTTGGGAGCAAACACCAAACGTGATGGCTATTACGAAGGTAATGGATATGCGGTTACTTACACCTTTGGACATCTATGTACTTTAAAAGAGCCTAATGACTATAAGCCTTATTGGAAAAGTTGGGATTTAAATAATTTACCCATGCTTCCAGAAAAATTTGAAACTAAGGTGGTTGCAAATTCGGGTATACAAAAGCAGTTTAAAGTTGTAAAAAGTTTATTCGATAAAGCAGAAGTCGTTATAAACTGTGGTGATGCAGGGCAGGAAGGAGAGCTTATCCAAAGATGGGTAATGAATGAATCGAATTATAAGGGTGAAGTACTTCGTTTATGGATTTCATCTTTAACTACAGAGGCTATTAAAGAGGGTTTTGAAAACTTAAAGCCAGCTTCAGATTACGATAATTTGTATTATGCTGGTTTTTCCAGAGCAATAGGAGACTGGTTATTGGGTATGAATGCTACACGACTGTATACGGTTAAGCATGGTGGATATAAACAAGTACTATCAGTTGGTCGCGTACAAACACCAACCTTAGCTATGGTGGTGAATCGGTTTAAAGATATCGAAAATTTTAAACCACAACCTTATTGGGAATTACAAACCATGTATCGAGATACCTTGTTTAGCTATGAAGAAGGGAGGTTTTTGAAAAAGGAAGATGGTGAGGTTTTAGCGAATAAGGTAAAAGAAAGTGACTTTGAAATTCGATCTATTACGAACAAGAAAGGAAAAGAATATGCACCTAAATTGTTCGATTTAACGGGCTTACAAGTGTATTGTAATACCAAGTTTGGATTTTCGGCAGATGAAACCTTAAAGATTGTTCAAGCATTGTATGAAAGGAAGGTGGTGACTTACCCAAGAGTCGATACAACATTTTTACCAAACGATATCTACCCTAAAGTGTCGGGCATTTTAAAGAAGCTCAAAAACTTTTCTAGGTTAACACAACCGTTGCTCGGGAAGAAAATAAAAAAGTCAGTTAAAGTTTTCAATGATAAAAAAGTAACCGATCACCATGCTATTATTCCAACGGGAATGCAAACCAATTTGCAGTACAATCAACAACAGGTGTACGATATTATTGTAAAACGCTTTATTGCGGTGTTTTATGATGACTGTGTAGTGTCGAATACCACTGTTATCGGTGATGCCGCTAAGGTGCTGTTTAAAACCACAGGAAAAGAGATTTTAGAGAAAGGGTGGCGTATTGTGTTTGAAAACTCTACGGGATCAGGTGTGGCTAATGATAAATTGCTGCCTCAGTTTGTAAAAGGTGAAAAGGGACTACATGAACCGTCGTTTTTAGAAAAAGAGACCAAACCTCCAAATCAGTTTACAGAAGCATCTTTATTACGTGCTATGGAAACAGCAGGCAAGCAAGTAGAAGATGATGAATTAAGGGATTTAATGAAGGAAAACGGTATCGGACGTCCATCAACACGTGCTAATATTATTGAAACTCTTTTCAAAAGAAAATATATCAAGCGTAACAAGAAGCAAGTATTGCCCACGGTTACTGGTGTTCAGTTGATAGATACTATTCAAAACGATTTATTGAAATCGGCAGAATTAACAGGTTCTTGGGAAAAGCAATTAAAAGATATTGAAAAAGGCACCTATAGTGCTGGTGCATTTATAAAAAATATGAAGCGTATGGTGGACGCTTTGGTGTATGAAGTTCGGAGTGAAACTAAGCGTGCTAATATTTCGCATGCGATAACGATTAAAAAACGTGAATCTAAAGCAGCTGTTAAAAAAGTTGCAGGAGTTACGTCAGAAGTTTGTCCAAAGTGTAAAACAGGCGCGCTTTTAAAAGGAAAAACAGGGTATGGGTGTTGCCAATATAAATCAGGATGCGACTTTGTCTTGCCTTTTAAGTTTTTAGATAAAAAAATTTCGGACAAACAGTACTTAAGATTGCTTACAAAAGGTACTACAGTTAATTTAAAAGGGTTTAAAAAAGATTCCGAAATTATTGAAGGATTGCTTCGTTTCGATGATGATTTCAAACTTAAAATTGAACTTAAAAAAACGACTGAAAAAGAAAATTCAAATCACTTGTCTTGCCCAAAATGTAAAAGAGGAATTGTAATAAAAGGTAAAACGGCGTACGGTTGTAGTCATTATAAAACAGGTTGTGATTTTAAAATGACTTATGATTTAGTAAGAAATAAGATAAACGAAAATAAACCAACCAAAGAATTGATTCATAATATTTTAAATGGAATCATTTAAACAAATAATTCATAATAATTTTATCATTTATAAACCCTATGGTTACTTAAGCCAGTTTATGAGTAATGCCTCAAAACAACAAAACAAAAAGTTTTTGGGGGATCTTTTTGATTTCCCAAAAGGCATTATGTCTATAGGTCGATTAGATGAAAAATCTGAGGGCTTATTGTTGCTTACAACAGACGGTAAAATGAGTGACTATATTAATAGTAGAAAGGTTGAGAAAGAATATTATGCTCAGATAGATGGAATTGTTTCTCAGGAAGCTGTTAATCAACTATCTAAAGGTGTTGATATTGGTTTAAACGGTGCGAAATACAAAACCAAACGGTGTAGCGTTTTTATTTTGAATAGTGTGCCAAATTTACCTTTGCGATTAAAAAAGATACGCGATGATAGGCATGGACCAACCTCTTGGGTTTCTATCACTTTGACCGAAGGAAAATTTAGGCAAGTGCGAAAAATGACATCTGTGGTTGGTTACCCAACTTTGCGCCTGGTTAGGGTTAGGGTGGGTGAGGTTCAATTAAATAACATGCAGGTTGGTGATGTTATTCAAGTTGATAAGTTCTTTTAGATCTCAAGTTTCTTGAGTTCTTTGTAATTTTTATTTAAACGCTTAAGTAGTAGCCCGTAAATAAGTTTGTAAAATAGCCAAATAACAAGGATGAATATTGCTGTAATTCCAATGATTAAGAGGCTTATAAGCGCTAATTGCGTGTTGTTAAGGTTTTCGAATGCTTCTGAGGCTTTTGGGTCTAATTTAAAGGCATAGTAAAAACCGATTAATAATGAAATGCCAGCAATGATTAGATTATAAAGCACATAGTACTTGATTATTTTTCTAGTTCTTAAAATACTTTCCATTAATTTTTTCGCACTATCTGTAACTGAAATTGATCGGTGTGATTTGAAAAGCAAGTAAATAAATAGCAAAATAATGCCGTAGCTAAAAATTGTAATTCCTGTGAATACGTATTCGTTTGTATAAACAGCGTCTAGTTTGTTTCTGTATTCTTCCGAATAAATATAGGGCAGGGTATTGATTAATATCCATAAGATAAGCTCAGCAATACTTATGTAAAACAAGGTTTTAACTATTGAAGATGACTTTTTTTGAAGCATTGGGTAGATGTCCTTGCTTGAAAATTGTTTATCTTCAGGCTGCTGTTTATTCCAGTCTTTTTTTAATAAATCTAATTCATCCATAATTTTACGGATTTAGTATGGTTCTTAGTTTGTTTTTAATGCGATTCATCTTCACGCGTGCATTAACTTCGCTAATCCCCATTGTTTCACTTATTTCTCTGTAGTCCTTATCTTCTAAGTAAAGAAAAACAAGGGCTTTTTCAATATCATTTAATTTATGTACTGCTTTGTAAAGCAGTTTTAATTGTTGTTCTTCGGTATCATCATAATCCTCGGCCTTCATTTTAAACTCAACACCTTCAAAATCTTGCGTTCTAATAGAGCGTTTAGATTTCCTGTAAAGAGTTATGGCTGTGTTAAGACCCACACGATACATCCAGGTGCTAAATTTAGCGTCGCCTCTAAATTTTGGATATGCTTTCCATAGTTGAATGGTTATTTCTTGAAATAAATCGCTATGAGCATCATAATTATTGGTGTATAATCTGCATACTTTATGTATGATGTTTTGATGCTTTTCAAGTAATTCAACAAAGCTATGTTCTAGGTCTTTATTCAATGCGATGGTTTAGTTATAGTGTAAGTAGTCTAAATTTTAAAAACGTTACATACTTGTAAAAATAATACTTTAAAAATAACAGTTAAAATCGGTAAAGTGTGTTTTAAATTGATTGGTTTTAGGTAGAAAAGAGGTAGAGGTGCTAGTAATTTTAAAATTTAAATATATTGAATTAATTGTTTACTATGCGTAATGTAATACATTGATAATAAAAAATATAACAACTAACTATAAATAAAATCTATAAACTGTTTTTTTGCATAAAAAGGCATTTTACTAAAACTTTTTAGATGCGGTATCTTTCTAATAATAGTAAAAAATTTAAAAAAAGGAAAGATTAATTTATTCTTGCAGATTGTAGTATTTAACTAAATATTATTCGCCTACTTTAAACTCTTTCATCTCTTTTAAGGGTTCTAAAGTTTCTTCATTTTTCCAAATAGTTTTTTCAAACTTGCTAAGTTTTTTATAAGTGATAATACTATCCTGTTTTATAGATTTGAAATCCGTTAATTCTAATTTACTATTTGAAGTGAAAAGTAGCTCTTCTTTGTTTCGGTTATCTCCTTCAATTTTGAAACTAAAACCTATTTTGTTTTTTGCACGACTATTTTCAATAAATTTTAAATCTCTATTCACATAGAAATAACTACCAGTTGTACGTTTTAAATATTTTGGATAGTATTTGTTGCTGCTATTTTTTTCATATATAAGTGTTCCTTCACTTACGTTAGCAATATACTTAACACCTAATAATAAGCGCAGATTGAGTTTTTGACCATGTCGATTTTTGTAATATGCATAGTTTGCTCGTGTGATAGCATAAGATTCATCGGTAATAAAAAGTTTACCTTCATATTTTGCTTTTCCCTTTCTAGGTGCAAAATTGATGATATATGTTAGTTCTCCATTATTATAGGTAAAATCTCCAAATGTGTAATTGTATAAATCTGTTTGTAAAATATTATTCAAAAATGAGTTTTTGTAGAATTGAGACCTTCTTAAAAGTCTTCGGGTGTCATTATTAAGGTGTTTTATTTCATATTCGTTCTTTTCTTCTTGTTTAAAGTCTTCATTTTTAAGAGATAATGAATCTTCAATTTTAAAAAGTCCTGTTTTAAGCTTATATGTTTTGGTTGTATCTAAATAGGTAAGTACAATTTTTTGTGCTTTCTTCTGAATATCATCAATGGAAAAATCGTTTTTGTAATCTAGTAACTTGGTTGCTTTGTTTATTATTAGTTTGCTAGAGTCTTTATTAATGCAATAAAACTCACCTTTAAAGTCAGAAAAACTTTTAATATCACTCACCCTAATTTTCTTCGATAGGGCACTTAAACTAGTGTTTGCATCTTCTAAGCTTTGCTTTTCAAAATGTGATGCTTTTTCGATTTCAAAATCTAAGCTTTTAAAATCGACGTAATCTGTTATTCTATAAAAAACAGTGTATTTGTTCAGATCGGTGTCGTAATTTTCGTGAATTTTTGCTTTCACTCTAGCTATAATAGAGTCGGCATTGGGTCTGCTATTACTTATATAAACTTCATTAAGTTCGTTAATAGCTTCATCTAAAGTTATAACAAAATTTAATGATTTAATATCTTGAATGCTAAGGGTTTTATTCTGATAACCTAAACAGGATATTATAACAGATTTTAGCTTGTCATTTTCGTAATTTATAGTGAAGTATCCTTCTTCATTCGAAATAACACCGCTGTATTCACCTGTTTTTATGGTAGCGTACTGAATCGGATTTTTAGTGTTTTTATCAATTAGTTTTGCTGTTAAATTTTGGGATATAACATTAACGAAACTAAATATGAAGATGGTTAAAACAACAATTTTTTTCATTTGTGACGGTTTGTATATATCCAACGATTAAAGCCAAAAAATGTTACAAATAATAACTAAGGAAATGATTACATTTGCACTCGCAAAAATGTTTTATTATGAAAGCAGGTATCGTAGGATTACCAAATGTTGGGAAGTCAACTCTATTTAATTGTTTGTCTAATGCGAAAGCGCAAAGTGCTAACTTTCCGTTTTGTACCATAGAACCTAATATTGGAGTGGTAAATGTTCCAGACCCAAGATTAGAAAAATTAGAGTCAATGGTGAATCCAGAACGCGTAATGCCAGCGACAGTAGAGATAGTGGACATTGCAGGATTGGTTAAAGGAGCAAGTAAAGGTGAGGGATTAGGGAATCAGTTTTTAGCAAATATTAGAGAAACGGACGCTATTCTTCATGTTTTACGTTGTTTTGATAATGATAATATTGTCCATGTTGATGGGAATGTAAATCCTATTAGGGACAAGGAAACTATCGATATGGAACTTCAACTAAAAGATTTAGAAACGGTTGAAAAAAAGTTAGATAAAGTAAAGCGTGCTGCAAAAACAGGAAATAAAGAAGCTCAAAAGGAAGAAGCAGTTTTATTGAAAATAAAAGCTGGTATCGAGTCAGGAATATCCGTTAGAGCCCTAGAGTTTAGTGAAGACGATTATAATGATTTTGTAAAACCTTCTCAACTTATAACAGATAAGCCAGTTATGTATGTGTGTAACGTAGATGAAGGTTCTGCTGTAAATGGAAACGCTTATGTTGATTTAGTTAAGGAAGCAGTTAAAAATGAAAAGGCAGAAGTTTTAGTTCTTGCAGTTGGCACAGAAGCAGATATTAATGAATTGGATGATTATGAAGAACGCCAAATGTTTCTTCAAGATATTGGCTTAGATGAGGCAGGTTCTGCGAAATTAATTCGTTCGGCTTATAAATTATTAAATCAACAAACCTATTTTACTGCTGGTGTTAAAGAAGTACGTGCTTGGACAGTAGATATTGGAGCAACGGCACCACAAGCTGCAGGTGTTATTCATACAGATTTTGAAAAAGGTTTTATTCGTGCTGAAGTAATAAGTTATAATGACTACGTAACTTATGGAAGCGAAGCCAAGGTAAAAGAAGCTGGTAAAATGCGTGTTGAAGGTAAAAACTACATTGTTAAAGATGGTGATGTCATGCACTTCTTATTTAATGTGTAACCAACGTATTCTAAAAGTTTATTTGTCTTTTTTATAAAGAGGAATTCTATAGGATATGGTATATCCATAGCCAACACCTATACCACTGCTATCAAAAGTTTTTCCAAAGCCAGCTATATAAATGTTTTCAAATCCTGCTGGCTCTGTTTCGCTAGCTAACCCTTTTAGTTGCACATTAAGTCCTAAATATAGATTGTTAAAAAGTTCTGCCTTTAAACCTATAATAAGTTCTATCCAAATAGCAGTTAAATCATTGAATTTAGCGCCATCTGTAGATGTGAATTGCGGTTGCCAGTATTGGTCTGTGCTGTATACTTGAAAACTGTTTCTTGTATGGCTAAATGAGCTTGCTCCAACGCGGAACCCTGCAAAAATCATGTTATCCATATCTAACCAATTCTGATATAAATTATAATCTATACCTCCTTTAAGGTAAGTGCCTTTAGTTGTTACATCAAGATAGTCTGTTATAGTCGTTTTTTCTTCGATACCTATTTCACCTGCTATGTACAATCGATTTTTTAAGCGGTAATCAGCAATAATTTCAAAACCAGTATAGTCGTCATCAATAAAAGAACGAGCAAGCTTTCCTATATCAGCGCCAAAACGTAACCCGTATTTCTGCTTAATTTTTATGGAATCATTTACAGTATTAGGAATGCTATCGTTTTGTGCGTTTACAGACGCACTAAATAGAAGCAAAAGAGCAATGCTACTAATGAAATATATTAAAGTGCGTCGTTGTTTCATCTTCTACAGATTGATTGTCGTTAATAGCTTCTCTTAATAATATCCAAGGGTCTGTGTCATCAGTATCAAGTAAAATTGACACGTTTTTGAAAATTGTTTTATAGCCACATGCTCTAGACACATATATTTCTTCGGTAGTGTAACTTATGGTTATTATATCTTCATTTCCTCCAATAATATCATCAGATGTGTCCTCGGGCGTACCATTGTCGTCAAAAGAATAATCAATATGCAATTTATACTGGGTTGATGAGGCATCAGTTCTTAATGGCAGTATAATTGAGTTTGCAGAAGATGCAACATCAAATCCTGGTAATGCATTATCATTTCCTACACCTTGAATTCTTAAATCGAAAACATTCTTTTGGGTTTCTTGATCTCCAAGGTCATATAAATCAATAATAAGGCGGGGTGTGGTAGGAGTACTTTCAGGACAGATGTCGTCGCGTTCGCAGCTATAATTTGCTATTAAAAATACCAGCGCAAAAAGTAGGCTTATTTTTTTCATTAATTAATTTACCTTTTTTCCAAAAGTACAATATTTTCCACATGAAAAGTTTGCGGAAACATATCGACAGCTTGGGTTTTTGTTACTTTATATTGGGCATCCATTAATACTAAATCTCTTGCTTGTGTAGCGCTATTACAACTTACATAAACTACTTTTTTTGGTGCAATGTTTAATATTTGTTGTACCACATCTTTGTGCATACCGTCCCGAGGGGGGTCTGTAATTATAATGTCTGGTTCACCGTGCGAATTGATGAATTCATCATTAAAAACATTTTTCATATCACCAACAAAGAATTCAACGTTATTAATGTTATTTAATTGTGCATTTTCCTTTGCCGCATTAATAGCATCTGGAACAGATTCTACACCAATGACCTTAAGTGCTTGTTTAGCAATAAATTGAGCGATGGTGCCTGTGCCAGTGTATAAATCATAAACTAATTCAGTGCCAGTTAAACCTGCGAAATCGCGTGTTATTTTATAAAGTTCAAAAGCTTGATCTGAATTGGTTTGATAAAAAGATTTAGCATTTATTTTAAATTTTAAACCTTCCATTTCTTCAAAAATGTGATCTTGACCTTTATAACAAATAACTTCTTGATCGTAAATGGTATCGTTGGCTTTTTGGTTAATCACATATTGTAATGAAGTTATCTGCGGAAAAGATTCAGTAATAAAATCTAACAATAGTTCTCGCTTCGTTTTATCTTCTTTAAAAAACTGAATCAGTACCATGATATCGCCTGTGCTAGATGTACGAATCATCATAGTGCGCAGCAAACCTGTTTGATTTCTGGTATTAAAGAATTCTAAATCGTTTTCAATAGCAAATTGCTTCACCGCATTTCTAATAGCATTTGAAGGGTCTGCTTGTAAATGACATGCATTGATGTCTAAAATTTTATCCCACATTCCAGGAATATGAAAACCTAAAGCGTTTCTTTCGCCCAAATCTTCGTCAGATTGAATTTCTTCAAGTGTTAACCAGCGGCTGTCACTAAAAGAAAACTCCATTTTATTTCTATAAAAGTATTGTTTTTCTGAACCTAAAATGGGTGTGACGCCAGGTAGTTCTATATGTCCTATTCGTGTTAAGTTATTAGTTACTTCTTTTTGTTTGTAATATAATTGATGCTCGTAAGCCATGTCTTGCCACTTGCAGCCGCCACAGGTGCCAAAATGCTCGCAAGCAGGCTCAGTTCGTTTATCTGATAATTTATGAAAATTAGTAGCTTTCCCTTCATAATAAGATTTACGCTTTTTAAAAGTTTGAACATCTACAACATCTCCGGGAACGGCATTAGGAAGAAAAATAACTTTTCCATCAGGTGCTTTGGCAATAGTCTTGCCTTTCGCTCCTGCATCAATTACTTCTACGTTTTCAAAAACTTGTTTTTTTGCTTTTCTTCTAGACATGCTGCAAAAATAATAATAGCATCAAATAATCATGACTTTATTTCTATTAACTTTAAGAGATTTTCAGTTTAATTAAAAATAAAATGAACCTTTTTAGTTTTTACAGGTCTTTAAAGTGTAAGTTGAAGTTAATTAATGAATAAAAAGCAACGTTTTTTCGATGGTAAGTTGGTATTGGATTACCAAAACGGTAGCAAAAAAGCACTGACCTTATTGGTCAAGAATTGGCACCAATCATTTTGTAGTAAAGCTTTTTGGTTGGTTAAAGATGCCGATGTTGCTAAAGATATAGCACAAGATAGTTGGGGAGTTATTATTAATAAAATAGATAATCTAAAGAACCCAGAGAGCTTTGGAAGTTGGGCTTCGCGAATAGTGTATACCAAATCGTTAGATTGGCTAAAGAATAATAAGCGCATTCGCGATAACCTTGAAATTTTGAAGCATGAAGAGGAAATCTTAGAATCTGAAGAACATAATTCGGAAGAAATAAAAAGCAAATTATTACAAACCATTAAAACACTTTCTAAGAATCAACAAATGGTCATAAAGTTGTTTTATGTGCAAGACTATTCATTAAAAGAAATAAGTGGCATCTTGAATATATCGGTAGGCACTGCAAAATCAAGATTGTTTCACGCAAGAGAAAAATTAAAACAATTAATAAAACATAGAGATTATGAAAACTAATATGGAAGACATTGACAAGTTAATAAAGGAAACATTAACACAAGAAGAGGCAAAATTCTACGATAAATTAGATGAGCAAAACGTTTTCGAAATGGTAGGTGGTTTGTTTCAAGGAAAAAACAAATGGATCATGTATTTAATGAACATTATGACGTTAATATTCTTTGGATTATTTGTGTATTGTACGATTCAATTTTTTGATACTGATGTTACCAATGAAATGATTAAGTGGGGAGTTGGAGGACTTGTATTTTTGTTTGGTGTTAGTATGTTAAAAGTTTTTGCTTGGTTGCAAATGGATAAAAATGCTATAATAAGAGAAGTTAAACGATTAGAGTTGCAGGTATCTTCTTTAAGCGGAAGGATGAGCGAATAAGATTTTTGTAGAACAATTAATATTTAGTAATTTGCGCCCTCCTAGGGATGATTTCTCTCCCACGCTGAATTTTCGTCCCCATAACTATCGGGATTTCGAAAGGATAAAGGTGCAGAAGGAATGGTTATTTTATCAATTTAAATTAAATTAAAATGGCTGTTTTAGACCACATTACGTCGCAAGAAGCGATGGCATTAGAAAACAAGTATGGCGCTCAGAATTACCACCCATTACCAGTAGTATTAAGTAGAGGTAAAGGTGTGCATGTCTGGGATGTAGAAGGTAAACAATACTACGATTTTTTATCGGCGTATTCTTCAGTAAATCAAGGGCATTGTCACCCAAAAATTGTTGATGCAATGACGCATCAAGCGCAAACACTCACATTAACGTCTCGTGCATTTTATAATGACATGCTGGGTAAGTATGAAAAGTTTGTAACACAATATTTTGGGTTTGATAAAGTGCTACCAATTAACTCAGGAGCAGAGGCTGTTGAGACTGCTTTAAAGCTTTGTAGAAAATGGGCTTACGAAGTAAAGGGTATCGATATTAATAAAGCTCAAATCATCGTTTGTGAAAATAATTTTCACGGACGTACAACAACGATTATTTCATTTTCTAACGATCCTGTTGCACGTAAAAACTTTGGGCCTTTTACTGATGGCTTTATTAAAATTGAATATGATAATCTAAATGCTTTGGAAGAAGCTTTAGAAAGCTCATCAAATATCGCTGGATTTTTAGTAGAACCTATACAAGGTGAAGCTGGTGTGTATGTTCCAAGTGAAGGATATTTAGCAAAAGCGAAGGCATTATGCGAAAAATATAATGTGTTGTTTATTGCAGATGAAGTTCAAACTGGTATTGCGCGTACAGGAAAAATGTTAGCTGTAGATTATGAAAATGTAAAACCAGATGTGTTAATTTTGGGAAAGGCATTAAGCGGAGGAGTGTATCCCGTATCTGCGGTTTTAGCTAATAACGAGATTATGAATGTTATTAGACCTGGTAATCACGGAAGTACTTTTGGAGGAAATCCTGTTGCCGCTGCCGTAGCGATTGCTGCTTTAACAGTAGTTAAAGAAGAGAAACTTACTGAGAATTCAGAATATTTAGGTAAAGTTTTTAGAACTGAGTTAAATAAATACATAAAAAACAGTACAATTGTTAACTTGGTTCGTGGCAAAGGTTTGCTAAACGCTATAGTTATTAATGATGATGAAGATAGTGATACTGCTTGGAATATCTGTTTAGTACTTCGTGATAACGGATTATTGGCTAAACCAACTCATGGTAATATTATCCGTTTTGCACCACCTTTGGTTATGACAGAAGATCAATTATTAGACTGTGTTTCTATAATTGTAAAAACATTAAAACAATTTGAAAAGTAAATATTTTAATAGTTTGTAAATTAATAAAAAAGCGACCAATTTGGTCGCTTTTTTATTATATATAGATTTTTGGACTTAACTTCCAATGCCTAATTGTTCCATAACATCTTTTTGTTGTTCAATGTATGCATCCCATCCACCAACAGACATAATTTGATATGCCGATAGTATAAACGAAAGTACAGCTAGAATTAATCCTATTATAGCGATAATTTTTGCCGTTTTTAATTGACCAAAATTGCTGTATAACTCAGGATTTTCAGCATATAGTTTGGTGTCTTTTTTTACTAAAAACAAAGCTATTCCAGAAAAAAGTAATCCGCCAATTCCAGCGCTGCAACAGCAAGCTATAAAAGAAATTATTCCAAGTACAAGTGCTATAGTAGCATTAGGTAATTTTTGTTGTTCCATTTTTGTTGTTATTTATTTATAAAAAAGTTTTAATAATATAGCTTGTTACTATTACAGCTGTATTAATTAATGCCAAAATAATAATTATTTTATTAGCATACTTAATTTTTTTAATAGCATTTAAAATAATGACGCCAAAAAACAAGATTAAAGTATATACGGCAGGATACATATGAAAGGCATCGGTAAATTCACCTTGAGAAACTAAAGACGCCGATCGTTGTAAGCCACAGCCCATGCACTCAACGCCAAACAGCTTTTTGTTTAAGCAGGGTAACATATAATCTTTTAATCCTTCCATGGGCTTCATTAAGGAGCTAAAATACTAAAAGGTTAGGAATATTTTTTGAATACTCTAAATGATTTAATAACTGTTAGAAACATAATCTTTTTGTTGATATTTTGATTGTTAGATAGTGTTACATTCACAATGTAAACGCCATTACTTAGATTTTTGGTAGAATAGCTGTATGTTTGTTTAGAATACGTTTCTTTTTTATCAAAAATTCTTTTTCCTAAAACATCATATAACACAATCGAGCGAATATTTAGATTTTTAGGGTTTAGAACCTTTAATAATGATAACCTATTATTTTGGAAAACATTCAAGTCAACATGTTCCACTAAACTTTCATTACTCAGAGTGCTTTGGCTGAATCGTATTTCGAACCGAGTAGCGTAAGTCCCTGTCTCTAAATTTATGTGAAATGGCTGTCTTGTTAAATCGGTAAACGTGTTATTCTCCTTATCGTATAGGTAAATAGAAGCGCTGTTAAAATTTTGGACATCTACAACTCTAATATTTACGGGGCTTTTTACTGCTGTTTTAATAATTAAAGGTATTTGCAAATCTTGATTAAACACTAAGGCCTCAGCAACATAATTATTGTTTTCTGAGGATAAATATGCATCAGAACTTAGAATCCCCTCTGGGTTTATTGTGCATTCTAGCCCGTAATCAAACCCGTCTGTTGCACTCTCATGGAATGTCTCAACGAGTTGTCTGGTATATAAATTATTAAAATCAACATTAATTCTGAAACGTTTATAATCTTCTGGTATAATGGAAAAATGCGAAGAGGGTTGTGTTTTAGTTTCTTTTGTATTTGAACTTTTAAAAAATTCACTATTGGAGCCACTTTCTTTTTCAAAAACCCGATGACTATTTTTAGTTTCAACAGAACCAGAAGCTATTCCTACTACCATAAAACCTTGCCCAATAGGAATATATCGACGCGGACGTTTACCACTTACTGCTCCGCCACCGATGCCATTAATATTACCATCGTTGTCGTATGTGCTAAAAGCAGCAGGAACATAGGTTTCAAGAGTTCCGACACTATTTATAGTGTAAGTGGCATAACCGCCGCTATATTCACTAAGATTGTGAGAATTCGTATTTAAGTCTTGCTCCCAGTAGTACAAACTTCCATTAATAGTAGTTGCATTATTTGTGTCATGTATGAATTCTAAGGTGTCTAAAGCGGATGGATATGGGTTTCCTACTAATGTATACTGTTCATTTTCAACGTTATTGTTAATTGTTCCATTATTTGGTTTGCCTCTAAAATCATAAGATTGCATGTTATTAGAACCAGTTGTACCTTTCATTGTAAATCCTTCTCCAGGTCTTATACTTGTGTTTCCTTGTACATGGACCCAGCCAGAAAAGCCATTTGCTGTTGGGAATTTCCATATCCAATAGGGCTCTATGTTTAAAGGGCTAGATGTGCCGTTGTAAGATGATGTTCTATTGTATGTAGCTGGAGTGGAAGTAGTTAAGCCTGTAATATCGTTAAGTAGTGATATTCCGAAATTGTTATTTGTAGATGTGTCATCTTTAGAGCCAATTGGAGAACACCAATAATTAAATTCGTAGGCGCCAACATTGCCTTCTTGATAGACACTTAATTCTCCTTCTCCAGAATTTGCTATTGTTCCTGAGCCTTGTATAAGTTGCCCTTCGTCTCGAAGATAGATTCGGCTATTAGATTCGTTTAGGTTAACATCGTCTTCAACGAAGACCACTTGATCACTAACAAAGACATAGTTGTCATTGCTAACTGAGAGTTGAGCGTATGCTAGATTTACTGCGAACAGTAAAATGGTCATTAACCTTTGAGACATGATTTGAGAGACATCACAATTTACGGGGGCAAATATATTGTTTTTTTATTGGAAATACGCATTTGAACGATAAAAAATGCGCTTAAACGACCACTTATCGATAATTTTGATAGTTATTTACTTAATTTAGAATTCATTTTCACGTAATTTGCATGATAAATTTTTTGGTTAACATTTATGAAATATTTAAACTACATTCTTATATTTTTAGGAGCTATTATAGCCATGTATTCGAAAGTTGGAGCCGATCAGAACCAATATGTTTTAATTATGGGTATAATTGTTTTAATGATAGGAGTTTATAGGATAGCTAGAACTATTCCTAGTAAGAATGATAAGGATGAAGATACTTATAATGATGAAAAATAAAGGTTGTGGGTTTTAAAATAGGCGACGCGGTTTTAGTATTAGATGAGGATTTATCAGGAATCGTTAAAAATATAGCTTCTAATAGCATCATCATCATCGAAACGTCTGATGGATTTTCACTAGAGTTTACTAAACATGAATTAGTTATTGATGCTACTAAGGAATCGCTTAAACCTATGTTATCTGCATCGGATAACTTAAGTAACATTATATCTGAGAAGGAAGGATCTGGTAAAAGAAAGCAGGTGAAAAGGAAAGTAAAAGATAAATATTTGCCCACTATGGAGGTGGATTTGCATATTAACCAACTGGTTAAATCTTCAAGAGGGATGACAAACCATGATATGCTAACCCTTCAATTAGATACAGCTAGGAAACAATTAGATTTTGCAATAAAGAAGCATTTTCAAAAAATAGTATTTATTCACGGCGTAGGTGAAGGCGTTTTAAAAATGGAGCTAGATTATCTTTTTGGACGCTATAACAATGTGAAATTTTACGACGCTGAATATAAAAAATACGGCTTCGGAGCAACAGAAGTCTATATTTATCAAAATGTTTTGCCTACTTCTTAAAACGTTGGAGTCAACTTTCTACTTGTAGATAAATTGCTGTTTTCTAAATTTCCAAAATCAAAGTCTTGACTTATTATTTCTAAATCTACGCCTTCTATAGTTAAGCTTATGGAATAAGTTTGAAATATAGTATGCTCTCTATATGCAATAGCTGTTTCGGTTAAAGCCACGTCTTTATTTAAATAATCGGGACCAACATTTGGGTCTCTAATATCGTTGGTTGGATTTTGATCCTGGTCAACACTTTCTTCATCTCTGGTTAAAACCCCGTCATCATCATCGTCTGTATCTAAATAATCTGGAATGGTGTCTCCATCAGTGTCCTGCGCATTCAAAAGGCCATCAGTTTCAGTATAATCTGGGTTTTCTGTTTTTGTAAAAACATTGTCACCATCATCATCTTCATCTAAATAATTGGGAATGCCATCACCATCGGTATCATCATCCTCTAAATCGCCATTTTCATTAATGTCCTCAAACTCTGCTGGAATCCCATCATTATCATCTTCCATCAGCGAAGTTGTAAAGATGGCAGAATCATTGGTGCTCTCAAAATCTTGCGTTATATTAATTTCGGAAGATGGAATATTATTACAAAATAAGTCTGAAGGTAATGTGGTGTTGCTGTATGTGCGATAGTTAAAAGTATTGGAATTAGAGGTGATTTCAACTGATTCACCAGCCGTAACAGCAAATAAATCTTCAAAATCCACATCATTAACCTCAAATGACAGCGACTCCGATGGATCGCTTTTAGTTTTGTAAAAGACTAAATCCCCACAAGCTTGAAAGGCTTCATCAAAATCGAATTCAACGGTCAATATGTCACCATCATCACATGAAAACAGTAGAGAGAATCCAAGGCTTATTAAAACAAAAAAAATCTTTCGCATTATCTGGGTTTTAGGCAAAAATAATAGAATTGTTATTTATAACGCTCCTTATTGGTAATAATTTTATTTCAAGTATTTTTGCTACAAATAAAAACAGATGCAACATATTTATTTTGATAATGCAGCAACCACTCAAATTAGAGATGAGGTTATTAACACCATGATTGATGTTGTTAAAAATAATTTTGGAAACGCTTCATCTTCACATAGTTTTGGTAGATCATCTAAATCTTTAATTGAAAAATCAAGAAAAGACATTGCTAAGCATTTAAATATATCTGCATCAGAAATTGTGTTCACTTCTGGAGGGACAGAAGCTGATAATTTAGTGCTAAGAAGCGCTGTTAGAGATTTAGAAATAGAATATATTATCACTTCAAGAATTGAGCATCATGCCGTTTTGCATACTGTTGTACAATTACAAAGAGAGTATAATTTAGAAGTTGTTTTTGTGAATTTAGATAATAATGGAGAGATCAATTATGAACATCTTGAACAATTGCTAGCTAGTTCAAAGAAAGCGTTGGTAAGTTTAATGCATGTTAATAATGAAATAGGTAATATTCTAGATATTAAACGTGTTGCAGATTTATGTAAACTTAATAATGCCTTATTTCATAGCGATGCGGTGCAATCTGTTGGGCATTATCCGCTCGATTTACAAGAAATCCAAGTCGATTTTTTAGCGGCAAGCGCTCATAAATTTCATGGACCTAAAGGTGTTGGGTTCGCTTTTGTTAGAAAGAACTCCGGACTAAAACCTTTAATTATTGGAGGAGAGCAGGAGCGAGGGCTTCGTGCTGGAACTGAGAGCATTCATAATATAGCGGCTTTAGATAAAGCTTTTCATTATTCTAATTTAAATATGATTAATGAAAGTAATTATATCAAGGACTTGAAAGCTTATTTTATTGATAAAGTTACTAGTAATTTAGTAGGTGTTAAATTCAATGGAACTTCTGGTAATCTTGAAAAAAGCACCTATACTTTAGTAAATATATCATTACCAGTTGATGCTAAAAAATCAGCTATGTTACTTTTTCAACTAGATCTAAAAGGTATTGCTTGTTCAAAAGGTAGTGCTTGCCAAAGTGGGAGCAGTCAGGGGTCTCATGTTTTAGCTGAAGTTTTATCCGATGAAGATTTAGATAAACCCTCTATACGTTTCTCTTTCAGTATTTATAACACAAAAGAAGAGGTTGATTATGTGGTTGATGTATTAAAGGAATTGGTAAACGCCTAATATCTGGAGCTAGATTATTTGAGCATTTCAACGTTTTTCTAAAATCAAATGGCTAATATCGCCATTGTTGTTCTTTATCGAAATATTAAGGGAATCGGATTTTTTAAAGATTGATTCTTCGGTGATTAAATCGCATAAATCTACATTAGAAAAATCAACACCATTTATTTCTAAAATTTCGTCACCAAAATTCAATTTGTTTTTTAATTTTTCATCCCACACAATTCCAACTACCAGTTTATTGTTTTGAATAGTAGGAGTGAAACCTAATAATTTTTCATTGAGATCAGTTATCATTTTAAAAGCATCAAAATAAAACATTCTTTTTTTAAAGTCTATAGTTATGTTTCCGTATTTAATAATATCAGACCCTATTCTGGAATTATTATCATCGCCAGTTATGGCTATTACATTCTTGAATGATTGGCTATTAATAATAAGTTCGGGTACAAGTACCCGATATTGTATACTATTATCTGCATTGCCGAACATACCAATACTTGACGTTCCTTGTCCTTCCGAAATTGTTTTAATTAAGTCTTTGGGCATCATGACTTGAAAGTTTTTTTTATTTAAGTCATAAAACCCGCTTGCTCCAGTGTCAAGTAATAGGAGTTCTGTTGCCGTTTCTTCTCCTTTAAGTTTTATATTTATGTATGGACTACTTTGATTACCAACTAATGTTAGTTTTGAGGCATTCTTTTTACTAAGATTTAATTTTCTGTAATCGTTAGTTATTATTAATTTACTTTCTTTCGATTTTATTTGAACGATAGATTTTCTGAGTAAATTACTACCAATAATACCATCGATTTTAAAACAATCAAATACTAAATTGTCTTTATTATTAAATACTAAAGCACCGGTATTTTTAAAAGAGACATCTCCAATTGTTATTAGCGGCAGTGTGGTAAGTCTCATTTGCTCCTTTTTTTGATTCGCATCAGATACTGATATGTCTTTGCCTTTTTTGAAATTTAATTCTTTCCATAAGTTTTCTGAAATTAGATTTGGAGCACCGGTATCAAAGAGAAATTGATATGTCTCTCCTTTTATAACAACAGGGATTATGATTTTACCGTTTAAATTCTTGTATTTAATTTCAGAATAAAAACGTTTTGATGTGGCGTTACCTGTTCTAAATATTGATTTTTGACCAAGGGAAATATTGATAAAACAAATACAGAAGAAAATATTTAGTATTGTTTTGAGCATTTTATTTTTAAAACTTCATGGTTGTTCTCACATTAAAAACTCTAGGAGTTAAAAAGTTTGGAATAGCATATTGACGTTTACTATATACATCTCTAACCCAAGTATTGGTAATAGAATTTTGAACGTCGAACATGTTGAAGATTTCAACCCCAAAGGAAAGCTCCTTAAATGATTTTTTCCAACCACTATTAAATTGCTTGTTCTCATCAACCAAAACAAACTGAAAACCTACATCGGCACGTTTGTAATCTGACAACCTAGTTTGATATACATAAGGGTCTGCGTAACTCGGTGAACCTCCTGGAAGCCCCGTGTTGTAAACTAAGTTTAAATACATTTTCATGCTAGGAATGTTAGGCACATAATCCTGAAACAAAGCAGCAAATTTTAAACGCTGGTCAGTTGGTCGTGCTATATAACCGCGATTTTCAATGTTTTCTTCAGTTTTTAAATACCCAAAGCTAAACCATGATTCTGTTCCAGGTACAAATTCACCATTTAAGCGCATATCCAAACCATATGAATAGGCTTTAGCATTATTTCTTGCCCTATATCTAATTCTTACATTTTCAAGCGTATATGGGTTTACATCGCTTAAGTTTTTATAATATGCTTCCGTAGTAAGTTTAAATGGCCTATCCCACATTTTAAAGCTATAGTCATTTCCTAAAACAAAATGAATAGACTTTTGCGCCTTTACATTTGGTTGAACAATCCCCAACGAATCTCTTAATTCTCTGTAGAACGGAGGTTGGTAATATAAACCTGCAGCCAAACGAAATAGCATATCTTTTTGCCAATAAGGCTTTATTGTAAATTGTGCACGTGGACTAAAAACAGTTTGATTTGAAGATGATATACCATCACCACTAACTGACCAATTATGAACTCGAACTCCTGCGTTATACCAAACATCACTAATACCTAAAGTAGATCGTTTACTCCATTGCGCATAAGCTTGGAGTCTGTCAATTTTAACATTGTTAGTTGATCTAACATTTTGGAATGGTTCAATAGGTCCGCTGAAAGATTCATAAGGTTGTTCGTTTATTGGTGTTGTTCTAGGGGGTCTTATTGAAAAGCCTGCCGAATCGATAACTTCCCATTCTATTAATCGATCTTGAATGTCTTCATTAGTATATTTAACAGACCATTCAATACGATTGTCATCGATTCTGAAATCACCTTTATGCTCAATATTGGTTATTAAGGCGTCTAGGTCGTTTCGACCATGGTTAAGTTGGCTTCCAATACCTTCACTAAATTCAACTTCTCCCAAATTTTCATCTCCAATATTTGAGTTTACTTCCCCTAAGCGATACTGTGCTAAAATGTCGAAATATTCTTCTTCAGTAGTATGGTAGGTAGAAGCAATAAGTTTTAAGTTAAGATTATCGTTTACGAAATAAGTTCCTTTAAAAGCACCAAATAAGGTTTGATATTGATCTTTTTCTTGCCCTTCATAAAACACCAACAGCGCAATTGGGTCTGATAATGTTCCAAAGTTGGTTTGTCTAGTTTGAGGCTCATACCCATACTTGTTTAAAGAAGCATTGCCCAGAAAACTTAGGTGAAATTTATCTGTAAATTTGTATGTAAAAAATGCTTGAGCATCAGCAAATGCAGCATCGTAATTAGTTTCGGTTTCTTTAGCGTTTACTAATAATCCATTATCTCTATAACGAACGCCAACAATGCTAGAGAATTTAGAATCCTTGCTAATATTTTCAACCGATAGACTTCCACCTAACAAACTTAAATCTGCATTTACTTCAAATTGATAAGGTGTTTTATAGGTGATATCTAAAACAGATGATAATTTGTCTCCATATTTAGCTTGAAAACCACCAGATGAAAAATCGACATTCTGAACCAAATCGGTATTTACAAAGCTCAATCCTTCTTGCTGTCCAGAACGAATTAAGAAAGGTCTATAGACTTCTATACCGTTTACATAGACTAAATTTTCATCATAATTTCCCCCACGAACAGAGTATTGGGTACTTAATTCATTATTGTTGCTTACTCCTGGAAGTGTTAATAAAAGGTTTTCAACTCCTGCATTAGCACCAGGTATTTTTCGTATAGTTTCTGGCTTTAAGGTTGTAATACCTTCAACCTCCTTTTGTCTATTACCAGTTATAACCACTGGCGCAATTTGCTCAATTGAAGCATTCATTACAGGATTGAACTCATATTCTTCACCATTCTTTAGGTTAAAAGCACTCACTATTTTTTTATAAGAAATATGAGAAAACTCAATTTCTACATCCCGATTTGCAGGGATCTTTATTATGTAAAAACCATTATCATTTGTTTCGGTTCCGTCTAAACCTGCTTTTATACTTACACCAACTACCGCTTTATTTTGTTCATCTAAAATAACACCTTTAATCGTTGCTGTTTGAGAATATCCAAAAAAGGAGAAAATAGTTGTTAGGACAATAGTTAATAAATGTTTTGTATTCAAAAGTCAATAAATTTATTTTCTGTAGAATTGTGTTTCAAAAGTAGAACTATTTCCAACATTATCTGTTACAATTAGCTTTAAATTATTTTTGGTATCTGTAATAATGCCGTCATTAAAATCATAGGTTAAGGTCTTTTTTTTATAATCATACTCCATTAAAATCCATTTCCCATTTACAGTGGCTCTATAATTTGAAATGCCAGAATGTTTGTCGCTAATTTTTATTTTTAAGTATCGGTACTTGCTTAACCAATTCCCATCTTTAAAATTTGGACTATATATTTTGGGTTTAATAGAATCTAGGGCAAGGGCAAATGTCCCTAACGTTTTTGTGTAGGTTGATAGTATATTGCTTTCTCTTTTTGTAGACGAATATGAAGGATACTTTTTGTAGCCTATTAATTTCGCTATGTAAAGTTTGTTTTTATCAGCTTCTAGATAGTTGTTTATATCATAACTAATTTTTAATCTTTTTTGTGTAGGTATAATATCTTTGTGTAGTACTAGGGTGTCATTTTTAGCATTAAAATCTAGGTAGAAATCTTCGTAGAATGTATTCTGATAAATATCGACAGAGATATTACCTTCTTTTAAATTCGTAGTTTGGTCTGCTTTGATAAAATATGGGGTAACTTTTTTTTCTAAAGGTTTTAAAGAGTCGTTTTTGCTTCCTTTTATATTTAAAGTAATCCAAGAGGCATTATTCTTATAATCATTCACTTTAATTTTAAAAACAGAATAGGTGCTATCTTCAATAGATAAATAACCGTTATGAGGCTCTGTATTTATAATGCTTAAAGGGTTTTTATCGCTAAATAATTTTTGAATGCGCTGTTTTTTTGTTCTGTAATGTTGATAATCAACTAACCTATTAATGTGCTTGGTTTCATCAAATGAGAAGCGTTTAAAATCTAATTCATAATATTTACTACCATTAAAAAAAGTTTGAATGTTATAAACGCCATTTTTGTTTGCTGCCATATCTTGTCGATCGTTAGTCACAATACCAAAACCTATTTTGCCAAAGGCTTCAATATTTTCAAGTGTATAATCGCCATTTTGTAAAGGAATTAAACGTAATTTCTGTTTAGAAGTTACATTGTTTATGTGAGCATGTTCGTCTAAAGGATAAGCATAAATTGCAGTTACAAATGGATTGATGGTATCTTTTATGTCAATACCAAAAAGCATTGGATTTATCGGGCGTTCTGCTTTATCACGAATTTCAAAATGCAGATGCGGGCCTCCAGAACCTCCAGTATTACCACTAAAAGCTACAATACTATTTTTTTTGACAACTAACTCTTCAGCTTTTGGAAACAATTCAATTTCATAAGATTCTTTTTCATATTGCATTTTTTTAACATAGGCTTCAATTTCTGGAGAGAATTTTAATAAATGCGCATAAACCGTTGTATAACCATTTGGGTGTGTAATATATAATGCTTTGCCATAACCATAATGAGAAACCTTAATTCTGCTAACAAATCCATCTGCAGATGCTAGAACGTTTAACCCAACGCGCTGTTGCGTTTTTATGTCTAATCCAGAGTGAAAATGATTTGATCGCAACTCAGCAAATGTGCCAGATAAAACCAAAGGGACTTCTAAAGGGCTTCCAAAATATTCTTGAGGATAGTTGTTTTGAGCATTTGTGAATACTGGTAAAAAATATAAAACAATTAGGATTATTCTCATAGGAAAGGATTAAAGCTAAAATATTAATTTGATTCGAATTTGCAAAGTATTCTTCAAAAATCAAGCCATAGCACTAATAATCAGTCATAACCGAAACAATAGAAATTTTATTGAAAAACAATTGTAATTTATAGCTAGGTATGTTAACTTTGTGAGATAAGTATTGATTTTAGTAAATGAGTAATATTGAAGATATTGTAGATTCTTTAGAAAACAAAATTAGTAAAGTATTACACAAACTAGAGATCTTAAAGCTTACTAATTCTAAATTGAATGAAGAGTTACAATACTCGAAGCAAGAAATAGAAACCCAAAAAATGCATGTGGCATCTTGGGAAGAAAAATATGAAGCTTTAAAAATTGCTAATTCAATGCTTGGTAGTGACGATAATAAAAGAGAAACTAAGCTTAAAATAAATGCATTAATACGAGATATTGACCATTGTATTGGGCAATTAGCAAATTAATGTAAAATAAATTCAATGTCAGAAAAGCTTAAAATAAAGCTATCTATAGCGAATAGGGTGTATCCTTTAACTATTGAAGCAACTCAAGAAGAGGGGTTGCGTAAAGCGGCAAAGAACATTGAAGTTATGATAAAGCAATTTGAGCAAAGTTATTCTGTTCGTGATAAACAAGATGTATTGGCCATGTGTGCTTTACAATTTGCTTCTCAAGTTGAACAGAAGTCTATAGATAAAGAGCATGTGAGTGAGCATTTAGAAGGAAAATTAAATGCGCTTAACGAATTGCTACATTCACACTTAGTCTCTTAACGTTCTTTAAAATAAACTAAAAGTTACTGCCTACATTGGTTATTTTTTTTGATAAACTCAACGTTAATTCTTTAAAAAGGGTGAGTTTAAGTTGTAAAAGCATGCTGCCTTAGTCGCAGATCCTTGATCAGCTTGTTAGCCCTAAACTTGTTTTTAAGGAGTTTATACAAAACTTTATACCGGTGTAGGCTTTTTTTATATATACAATTTAACTAAACATAATGGAGAACCCTATTATATTAATTATCGGAGGCATACTGCTTGGACTTATAATTGGCTTTATTATAGCCAAATCTTTAGAGAAAAATAATGCATCAAAACTTATTAAAGATGCTAAAAGAAGCGCTACGGCTATTTTAAAAGAGGCCAATAATGAAGGTGAAGCTTTGAAGAAAGACAAGATTCTTCAAGCTAAAGAAAAATTTCTTGAGCTTAAAGCAGAACATGAAAAAGTTATTTTGTCGCGGGATAAAAAAATGGCAGAGGCTGAAAAGCGAACACGTGATAAAGAGTCTCAAATTTCAAGTGAAGTAGCAAAAAATAAAAAGCTGAATTCTGATATTGAGAATAAAATTAAAGATTATAATCACCGACAAGATCTTTTAGAAAAGAAACAAGTTGAGCTTGATAGACTTCATAAAAGTCAAGTAGAGCAACTAGAAGTTATATCGAGTCTTTCTGCAGAAGACGCTAAAGAGCAATTGGTAGAATCTTTGAAAGGTGAAGCTAAGAATGATGCCATGGCTTTTATTCAAAGCTCACTTGAAGAAGCGAAGCTAACTGCAGAGCAAGATGCTAAAAAAATCATTATTAACACTATACAGAGAATAGGGACAGAAGAAGCTGTGGATAATTGTGTGTCAGTTTTTAATATTGAATCTGATGATGTTAAGGGGCGTATTATTGGTCGAGAAGGGCGTAACATTCGTGCAATAGAAGCTGCTACTGGTGTAGAAATTATTGTTGACGATACTCCTGAAGCTATTATTCTATCATGTTTTGATTCAGTACGTCGTGAAATAGCGCGTTTATCTTTACACAAATTAGTAACAGATGGTAGAATTCATCCTGCACGAATTGAAGAAATTGTAAAGAAAACAAAAAAGCAAATCGATCAGGAAATTATTGAAGTTGGAAAACGTACGGTTATCGATTTAGGTATTCATAACTTACATCCAGAGCTTATTAAAGTTGTTGGTAGAATGAAATACCGTTCTTCTTATGGTCAAAACTTATTACAGCATTCACGTGAAGTTGCCAAACTGTGTGGTGTAATGGCTGCTGAATTAGGACTAAACCCAAAATTAGCAAAACGTGCAGGTTTACTTCATGATATAGGAAAAGTGCCAGATGCTGAAGCAGATATGGAAACACCACATGCTATTTTAGGTATGCAATGGGCAGAGAAGCATGGTGAAAAACCAGATGTTTGTAATGCCATTGGAGCACATCATGATGAAATTGAAATGAAATCATTGTTAGCACCAATCATACAGGTTTGTGATGCTATTTCTGGAGCACGACCAGGAGCTAGACGTCAAGTGTTAGATAGTTATATACAAAGGCTTAAAGACTTAGAAGATATTGCATTTGGTTTCCAAGGTGTAAAAAAGGCTTACGCTATTCAAGCAGGAAGAGAGCTTCGAGTTATAGTAGAAAGTGAAAAAGTTGACGACCAAAAAGCAGCCGATTTGTCTTTTAGTATCTCACAAAAGGTACAAACAGATATGACTTATCCAGGACAGGTTAAAGTTACTGTAATACGTGAAACACGAGCGGTTAATATTGCAAAATAATTTTTAATAAATTACAAGGGTAAAAAATCCAGCGTAAGCTGGATTTTTTGTTTCTCGCACAACAACTATTTCCTTGGATGGTATTTCTCTATAACAGACGTTAGATGGCTTTTATCAAGATGAACATATATTTCTGTAGTTGTAATACTTTCATGACCTAACATAAGCTGAATAGATCTTAAGTCAGCATTATTTTGCAATAAATGCGTAGCAAATGAATGTCTAAATGTATGAGGTGAGATGTTCTTTTTAAGTCCAATTTTTTCAGCGAGTTGTTTTATGATTGTAAAAATCATAGCTCTAGAAAGTTGTTTACCCCGCCTATTTAGAAACAATGTGTCTTCATGACCAGCTTGGATATTCAGATGTAACCTTATTTCCTTGCGATAGATATTGATGTATTTTTGAGTTGAACCAACAATAGGCACAAATCGCTGTTTATCTCCCTTGCCAGTAACTTTAATGAAGCCTTCATCAAAATATAGGTCTGAAATTTTTAAATTGGTTAATTCACTAACCCGTAAACCGCAGCCATATAAAGTTTCAAGAATTGCTCGATTACGCTCACCTTCTGGTTTACTTAAATCTATGGCAGCAATAAGTTGATCGATTTCTACTTCTTCTAATGTGTCTGGTAATTTTCGACCAATTTTTGGTGATTCTATCAATTCTAGAGGGTTGTCTTTTCTGTAATCTTCAAAAACTAAATAACTAAAAAAACTTCGTAGACCTGAAATTAAACGTGATTGAGAACGTGCATTAACCTTTTTAGCAGCTTCATAAATGAATTGTTGAATAGCATTTGATTTTATTGATATTGGAGAAATTATAATTTCGTTGTTTTCTAGATAATCGATTAATTTCTTAACATCTCGAGAATAATTATCAATAGAATTATCCGATAGGCCTCGTTCTATTTTTAAATAAAGTTGATAATCTTTAAGCGCGTTTTGCCATTTCATTAAAACAAAAATAACATTTATTGGGAATGTTTTAAGGATAATATGGGGCTTGAGTTAATTTATTTATGAAATTGTTTGAAATTCTATTTTTGCTTTTTTATATTCTAATAAACTAGCTCTATTTACTAAAATAGAATGAGTTTTTTTATATAATCTTTTAAAAATCACCTTGAATCATATTAACTAAATCTATTACCCACCATACGCCAAGTCCACCGGCAGTTAGAATAAATAAAATATTCCAACCTGTAGGTTTTCCATAATACCATCTATGTCCAGCTGCCCATCCTAAGAAGAACCAAAGTATTATACCAACTGTCAAGTCCTGACCAGCAGCCACTGCAAGAGGCGTATAAATTTCTTCATTATTTTCAGAAGAATTCATTTCAGTATTTGTTTGCGTTTTAACTGTTCTTTTAACTGGGAAAGAGGCATAGCTACTAGAGTAGACCAAAACGATAAGCAAGAATGAAAGTAATAATTTAATTTTCATAATTAATTGGTTTATGTTTGTGAGTACAATTTATAAAAAAATACTTTAATGATAAGATATTGCTTGCTTATTTTGTTTGCTTTTATATTCAACCATACAAGTTTATCACAAGAAAAATATGAGTATGTAGGTGGGGTTAAGTTAAATGACACATTAATAATATCTTATAGAGTTAATTTTTTAGTTAATAAAGAAGACGTAAAAGGATACTCAATAACAGATATTGGAGGCATTCATGAAACGCGATCCAATATTTTTGGGGAATATGATAGAAATAAAAAAGAATTAAACTTTAAAGAAACGGGTATTGTATATACCAAATCTCCAATTTCTCAAAACGATTTTTGTTTTTTGAATGCTTCAGTAAAGAACTTTGTTTTTGGTAAAAGTAAAAAGATTAAGACCAATTTTATTGGCTTGTTTTCTGACAACACAAAATGCATTGATGGTGAAATATTATTGAATGCATATGATAAATTAGAAAAGAGATTAACGAAAGTTACCGATAAGATTAAAAAGTCGAAAAGAGTTCCAGATAGTCTAAAACAAAAACTCAATTTACGAAAGATGATGGATTCTTTGAATATGAATATATTGCGTAAAGATGAAGTTTTAAGTTTATTTACAAGATCTGATAAAATAAAATTTACGGTTTATGACGGTGGTAAAGAAGATGGAGACCTCATATCTATTTGGGTAAACAAAAAGGAGATGTTAAAAGGCTATAAGGCTAGTAGAGAAAAGAAAACTTTCATCGTGAACGTGGACACTGACAAAACTTCCGTTGTTATTAAGGCCTTGAATGAAGGCAATATTGCTCCTAATACGGTGGTTGTAGAAATTCAAGATCGGAATACTTCAATAAAGGCGCTTTCTAATTTGAAGTTGAATGAAACCACACAAATTGATATTTTGAAAACGAAAAAGTAATATCTTTACGGCATGAAAAAACTCATCATCATAAATGGTCCAAACCTCAATTTATTAGGTAAGCGTGAGCCTAATATATATGGTAGCCTTACGTTTACAGAATTTTTAGAAGAGATTAAAGGTAAATATAACAATATAGAAATTGATTATTTTCAGTCAAATATAGAAGGGGAGTTGATTGACAAACTTCATGAAGTAGGTTTTACTTATAACGGGATCATTTTAAATGCAGCGGCATATACACATACTTCTGTTGGTATAGGCGATGCTGTAAAAGCTATTGAAACGCCCACAGTTGAAGTGCATATATCCAATACGTTTAGTAGGGAAGAGTTTAGGCATCAATCTTATATATCTCCCAATACAAAAGGCGTGATTCTTGGTTTTGGCTTACAAAGTTATGAGTTGGCTATTCAGAGTTTTTTATAATTTCTTTAAGTTTTTTAAGAAATAATTAACCAGATTTTATAATTTGTTTATGACTGAATTGTGATTCATTAACGAGCTTCTAAGATAGTTTAGAACCATAATTAAATTAATCAACAAATTATGAAAAAAACTATTTTATTATTTGCATGTCTTATTTCCATACTTTCTTTACAAGCTCAAACAGAATCTGAACAGCAAAAAGATGAAAAAGTAACTTTTGGATTGCGTACTGGTTATGAATTTCAAGCCAACAACAGTAATTTAGATTATACGCCTAGTTTACCCTATATAGGTTTTTTATCAGATTTTAAGCTCAGTGACAATTGGTCTTTACAGTTAGAATTAAATTTGAGGTCTGAAAAAAGAGAAAGACTCTTTAATAATGGCTTTAAAGAATCTGTTGATGAGTTTTATTTGACAGTTCCTGTATTATTAAAGCGCCATCTTAGTAAGAAGTTTAAAATATATGCTGGAACGCAAGTCTTATCGGCATCTTTAGTGAATGATATTTCTGGATTCAAAAAATGGAATGGTATTCTAGGTATAGAATACTACATAACAAAAAACCTGTTTTTTGATACACGCTTTAGGCATGATTTTGATGTGCAAAGATCGAGTAATAATTTTAGAGATAATAGGATAAGCGTTGGGGTTGGCTATAAGTTTTAAATAAAAAATGCGATTCTTAAATTCAAGAATCGCATTTTTGTTTTTATAATTTGAGTAAGTGTTCCACTCCTTCGGAGAGGCTTGGAGGGGCGTTTACAAATGTATCACCTCATCATAAGCATCGGCAACAGCTTCCATAACAGCTTCACTCATTGTAGGATGCGGATGCACTGCTTTTAAAACTTCATGACCTGTAGTCTCTAATTTTCTACCTAAAACGGCTTCAGCAATCATATCGGTAACACCAGCACCAATCATATGGCAACCTAACCATTCACCATATTTAGCATCAAAAATCACTTTTACAAATCCATCTTTAGTTCCAGCAGCACTTGCTTTACCAGATGCTGAGAAAGGGAATTTTCCAACTTTAATATCAATACCTTTATCTTTTGCTTGCTTTTCAGTTAAACCCACAGAAGCAATTTCAGGAGAGCAATAAGTACACCCAGGAATGTTGCCATAGTCTAAGGCTTCAACATGTTGTCCAGCAAGTTTTTCAACACAAAGTATGCCTTCCGCGGAAGCGACATGCGCTAAAGCTTGACCAGGAGTCACATCTCCAATAGCATAATAACCTGGAATATTTGTTTGATAAAAATCGTTCACTATAATTTTATCTCTATCAACTACAATACCAACATCTTCTAAACCAATGTTTTCAATATTTGTTTTAATACCAACGGCACTTAAAATAATATCTGCTTCAAGAACTTCTTCGCCCTTGCTAGTTTTAACAGTGGCTTTTACACCTTTACCAGAAGTATCAACTTTAGTAACTTCGGCAGAAGTCATGATGTTAATTCCAGACTTTTTAAAAGAACGTTCCAATTGTTTTGAAACGTCTTCATCTTCAACAGGAACAATACCGGGTAAGTATTCAACAATAGTAACCTCAGTTCCCATAGAGTTATAAAAATATGCAAACTCTACACCAATAGCTCCAGAGCCAACAACAATCATTTTCTTAGGTTGTTTCTTTAAGCTCATGGCTTGTCTATAACCAATAACTTTTTCACCGTCTTGCGGTAAACTTGGTAACTCACGAGATCGAGCACCTGTAGCTATAATAATATTATCTGCACTATACTCAGTACCATCAACATCAACCTTTTTCCCAGGTTTTATTTTTCCATAGCCTTCAATAACATCAATTTTATTCTTCTTCATTAAAAACTGAACACCTTTGCTCATACCGTCTGCAACACCACGACTACGTTTTACCACAGCATCAAAATCATGTTCTGCATCTTTTACTTTTAGGCCATAATCTTCAGCATGTTTTAAATATTCGAATACTTGAGCAGATTTCAATAAGGCTTTTGTTGGAATACAACCCCAATTTAAACAGACGCCACCCAAATTTTCCTTTTCAACAATAGCAGTTTTAAAACCCAATTGTGATGCTCTAATAGCTGTAACATAACCACCAGGACCACTTCCAAGAACTATAATATCGTATTTACTCATGTGTTAAATTTTAGGCTACGAATTTACGAAATCGATTTTGAATAATAAATTAAGAAACCTTTAAATCGAAAAAAAATTCTAGAGGCATTATAACATTGTTTTTATTGAATTTGTTATTGGCTTGTAGAAAGCAATCTCTAGTTGTTTTACTACCTTTGTTCAGCAAGAATTATTGTATGAATATACCTAGAACGAGTTATCCCCGAATTGTTATTATTGGTGGTGGTTTTGCTGGAGTGGCTTTAGCAAAAAAATTATCGAAACAAGAAGTGCAAGTGGTGCTTTTAGATAAAAATAATTATCATACGTTTCAACCATTATTATATCAAGTTTCGACAGGTGGTTTAGAACCAGACTCGATAGCCTATCCTATTAGAAAAATATTGAAAGATTTTCCTAATTTCTATTTTAGACTAGCTAATGTTATTGAAATTGATGTTGAAAAGAACAAAGTTCGAACCAATATTGGCAATTTAAAATTTGACTATTTGGTGGTTGCATCAGGTTCTAAAACTAACTTTTTTGGGAATTCTGATATTGAAAAGTATAGTATGGCTATGAAAACCATACCGCAATCTTTAAACTTAAGAAGCTTAATACTTGAAAATTTTGAAGAAGCATTATTGACTTCAGATTTAAACGAGCGCAATGCTCTTATGAATTTTGTCATAGTAGGAGGTGGCCCAACAGGAGTAGAACTTGCTGGTGCCTTGGCTGAAATTAAAAAAGGAATTTTACCGAAAGATTATCCAGATTTAGATACGCGATTAGCTCAAATTAATATTATTCAATCAAGCGATTGTATTTTAAAAGGCATGAGTGAAAAGGCATCACAAAAAGCGGAGGACTTCTTAGAAACACTGGGTGTTAATATTTGGAAAAACGTTCGAGTTACTAACTACGATGGAAAAATTGTAACTACTAATACAGATTTAACTTTTGAAACAGCTACCGTAGTTTGGGCAGCGGGTGTTAAAGGGGCAACCATTAAAGGATTAAATGCTGAAGAATTTATAACACGCGGAAATAGGCTTTTGGTGAATGAATTTAATCAAGTTAAAGGGTTTAGAAATATATTTGCTATTGGAGATATTGCATGTATGGTAAATGAAGAATTCCCTTATGGTTTGCCAATGATGGCACAACCTGCTATTCAGCAAGGACAGCAATTAGGTGATAATATCTTAAAGTTGATAGAAGAAAAACCTATGAAACCTTTTAGTTATAAAGACAAGGGTTCTATGGCAACCATTGGAAGAAACAAAGCTGTTGTGGATTTAAAAAATTTCAAATTCCAAGGCGTTTTTGCATGGTATGTTTGGATGTTTGTGCACCTTTTTTTCTTAATAGGATTTAGGAATAGAATGGTAGTATTTGTTAATTGGGTTTATAATTATATACGTTTCGATCGAGAAGCACGATTGATTATCAGGCCTTTTAAGAAAAAATTAAATACATGATTTTATAAATCATCTGTGAAATGTCGTCGAGCTTTCTCTTTACTAAATTTATCTTCGTTATATTTTGAAGAATCACCTTTAGAAATAGAAAGCGAAATCCAATCATTTCCTTTTAAAAGTTTGCCCAAAAAGACTATTTGTCCAACATGGTATGCATAGTGTGCGAGTTGTCTATTTAAGGCCTCAGTAACCGTATGCCCTTGATTTCTTATGTAAATAATTTGTTCTAAATCTTTGTTTTCTAGTGGCTCAATGGCTTCAAATAGACATTGCCATCCTTTATTCCAGTAAGAAATGATATCCTCTTTATTTTCAAAAGTATTATGAAATTCCAAATCACGATGCCTCCATGTTTTCTCACCATCTTCAGTTAGAAAATTAGTCCACCTACTAAGCATATTACCAGAAAGATGCTTGGCAATTATGGAAATAGAATTCGAATTTTCGTCAATTTCGTTTTGCATTTCATCAAAAGACAATTGCTCAAAAGTTTTATCTCCTAAACTTTTGTAATAATGGAACTGTTTAACAATACTCTCCAGATAACCTTCCATTATTTGTTCTAGTCTTTTGGTATAAATTTTAAAGCAACCCCATTTATGCAATGACGTTTGCCTGTTGTTTTTCTTGGACCATCATTAAACACATGTCCTAAGTGACCACCGCATTTGGCACAATGTTCTTCAATACGTGAGTAACCTAAATTATGATCTGTTGAAAATGCAACATTGCCTTTAATTTCTCGATCAAAACTCGGCCAACCAGTACCTGAGTCAAATTTATGTTCACTTTTAAATAGTGGCGTTTCACATGCTTTACACACATAAATGCCAGAATCATAGTTTTTGTTCAAAGCGCTTGAATTAGGGCGTTCCGTTCCAGCCTGTCTTAATACATAAAATTCTTTTTCAGTAAGTTGTAATTTCCATTCCGCTTCTGTTTTTGAAACTTTGTATTCACTTTTTGCTTCTTTTTGAGCTGAACCATTGCATGAAAACAAGAAAATCAATAGTGAGAAGATTAATAAATTTTTCATTTTTACAAGTTTATAATTTACTCAATGAGTCGCGAATAGTAGTGAAATATAACAATTTATGTGAAATAGAATTCATATAATCATGTGACTGCTAAAATATAGTTGTGTCTAATTAAGATAAAGGTACAATTTTTGTATTTTTAGTGATTATTAAATTAAGCCCGATAAAAAATGAAAGTAAAGAATATATTTTTGGCATTTGGATTTGTTGCAATAGTTTTTTCTTGTGCAGAAAATCCTTTTACAGGAAAGAAAACAATGGCCTTGGTTCCAAATTCTCAGTTGTTTCCAACTGCTTTTGCTCAATATGATCAGTTCTTAACAGAAAACAAAGTAGTTAAAGGAACTAGTGATGCTGCTATGATAACAAGAGTTGGTCAGCGCATTGCTGTTGCTGCTGAGAGGTGGTTAAACGCTAATGGGCATGAAGGGTATTTGAAAGACTATAAATGGGAGTATAACTTAGTGAATGATAAAACGGTTAATGCTTGGTGCATGCCTGGAGGTAAAATAGTTTTTTATACAGGAATTTTGCCTATTGCTAATGGAGAAACAGGAGTTGCAGCCATCATGGGACATGAGGTTGCTCATGCTTTGGCTAATCACGGACAGCAACGTATGAGTGCAGGTTTGTTACAACAAGGGTTAGCGGTCGCTGGAAATGTTGCAATTAAAGATGAAAAATCTAGAAATGCCTTTAATCAATATTATGGCGTAGGAACCCAAGTTGGGCTTATGTTGCCTTTTAGTAGAAATCATGAAACTGAGGCAGATAAAATAGGCCTGTATTTAATGGCTATTGCTGGATATAATCCGGATGAAGGAGCTGAATTATGGAAGCGTATGAAAGCTAATAGTGGAGGTCAAGAACCACCAGAAATTTTAAGTACGCATCCGTCTAATGACTCCCGAATTGCGAATCTAAAAGCTTTAGCGCCAAAAGCGAAGGAAGAAGCTGCTAAGTTTGGAGTTACTTCATTTAGAAAATAACTTAAGTATAGAACAAAATATTTGATTACATTAGAAGCTGCTTATAAATAAGCGGCTTTTTTATTATGGCAGTATTAGAAAAAGGAGAAAAAAAATTACTAAATGCTTGGGCATTTTATGATTGGGCAAATTCTGTTTATACATTAACAATTGCCTCATCTATATTTCCAATATTTTATTCTGCCCTATTTATTTCTGAAATAAAAACAGTAGTTGCTTTTGGTTTTGAGTTTAAAAGTACTGCGCTTATTACATTTGTTACAGCTTTTACGTTTTTAGTGGTAGCCTTTACGTCGCCTATTTTGTCTGGAATTGCAGATTATGTGGGTAATAAGAAAAATTTTTTAAAGTTTTTTTGCTATGTTGGAAGTGCTGGCTGCATTGGATTATATTGGTTTGATATTAGCCCTGAAAAGATTCATTTAAGTTTGCTTTTTTACTTTATGGGACTCATAGGATATTGGGGAAGTTTAGTTTTTTATAATTCGTATTTACCAGATATTGCATTTCCTGAACAACAAGATAGTATAAGTGCAAAAGGATTTGCTATGGGGTATATAGGTAGTGTTATCTTGTTACTACTAAATTTAACGATGGTAATGAAGCCAGAATGGTTTGGTTTCAACATTAGTATATCTCAATCTATAATTGAAGCTGCAAACGAAACTGAAATTCTTTTAGCAACAGAAGCAGCTAGAGACGCAGCCTCTTTTGAAGCTATGAAAATATCGTTTATAACAGTAGGCTTATGGTGGGCTATATTTAGTCAATATTCCTTTTATTGGTTGCCAAAAGGAGCTTCTACTGGGCATAAAGTAACAAAAGCTGTTGTTTTTAACGGTCTTAAAGAGTTAAGACTGGTGTGGAAACAATTAAAGCTGAATTTAAGGTTGAAACGTTATCTGTATGCTTTCTTCGTATTTAGTATGGCGGTTCAAACTATCATGTTAGTTGCTGTTTATTTTGGCGAAGAAGAAATTTCTTGGGGAGACGACTCAGCAAAAACTATGGGATTGATTGTTAGTATTTTGGTTATTCAAATTGTGGCTGTTGTAGGTGCTTTTTTAACATCAAAGGCTTCTGCTAAATTTGGGAATATTAATACTCTAATAGTAATTAACTTTATATGGATGGCATTGTGCTTTTATGCATATTTTATGGAAACACCATTGCAATTTTATATAGCAGCTAGTATAGTGGGATTTGTTATGGGAGGCATTCAAGCTTTAGCACGATCTACATATTCTAAATTTTTACCTGAAACTGATGATACCACATCTTATTTTAGCTTTTACGATGTAGCAGAGAAAATTGGGATTGTTATAGGTATGGTTATTTTTGCTACTATAGATCAGGTAACAGGTACCATGCGAAACGCGATATTATTTTTATTTATATTCTTTTTGTTGGGGATAGTTTTATTGTATAGAGTACCTAAAGAAGATAAGCACGACTTGTGAAATTAAAGTAATGGTATTAATTAGCAACTCAATGCTATATATAATAAAAAAGCATTCTGATTTCAGAATGCTTTTTTATTAGCAGAACTTTTTTCACAATATTATTTAGCTGAAATAGAACCAGAACCAGCTACTTTTTTATCTACTTCTGCATTCCCTTTATATACAATATCTCCAGTACCCGCAACTCTAGCTTTTAGTTTTTTGTTACTATGGATCTCTGCATTTCCTGAACCAGCAACTGCTACTTCTGTGTTTTCAGATTGCAAATCAAAACCATGAAAATCCCCAGAACCTGCTACCTTGGCTTCCAAATTATTTGTACTTCCGCTTAGTGTTAAATCGCCAGATCCAGCGATAGCACCTTTTATTGAGGTAGTTTTAATATCAAGATCTATATCACCAGAACCAGCTAGAGAAACACTTAATTTATCAGTATCTATTGTGTTTTCGTTTGTTAAATCGCCAGATCCAGCTAATGAGACAGAGCTTACTTTTTCGAAAGGAATTGTGATTTTAATTGATTTGCCTTTACTTGGGCTAATGTTTTTACCTTTTTTTACTTTAATTATTAAGTTGTCATCTTTTACTTCTGTTGATATAAATTCAAGTAAATTCGATTCTCCTTCCAAAGTGATTTTTCCTTCTTTTCCTGCTACTAATATAAAACCCATAGATCCTGCACACTTAATACCATCATAGTTACCAGTATCTCTAGTTTCTGTTGTGACATTTCCATTGCCTTTTATTTTTTTCTTCCCCCAGTTTTGTGCATTGGTTAGTCCAATAAAAAGTAATGCAATAATTGATAATGTAATTGTTTTTTTCATTGTTTTTAGTTTTAATTTTTCCTCTATGGGAAAAGTTGATTTAAATAGTATTTACTTCCTTTTTTGATTGCTTAATTGCTGTTTCTTTATCTTTTATTTCTTCCATCACATCTTGCAAAACATCAATTCTATCTTGAAAATTTAACATCATAGCAGAAATTATGAGTTGATCTTTCGGGTTTTCTTTAAGACCAATAACTAATTGATTATAATCTTCTTCAGCGACTTTAATTTTAAACATTGCCTCAACAATTAAATCTTGATATTCTGGCATTTCTTCACTATTAAGTTTACTTATTTCATTTGCAAAAGCAGAAGCGAAAAGACTTTCTGTTTTGGCTATCTCGGGCGGTATATCTGCTAGATTTTTTTCAGAATCATTTGTTCTGTTAAAAATGAATAATGATATTAATAAAGCAATAGATGCAGCTATTCCTATTAAGGGATTCCATAAGTTACGTTTTAGCTTACTAGCATTATTGGACACTTGTTTGTTCTGCTCTTTTAATTTTTCTAAAAATCGCTGCTCATGACCAAGATTTGGGTTTTCTAAATCAAACCTATTTCCATTATTCATCATTCATTGTTTTAAATCGATTACTGGTTGCAAGTTTTGTCTTAATTTCTCCTTGGCTCTAGAGATGGTTGTTCTACAATTAGCATTTGTTATATTCATTATGTCACTTATCTCATTGTAGTCATAACCTTCTATTAGGTTTAGAGTTAGCGCTATTCTATAATTATCTTTTAATGTATTTAACGTATTTAAAATTTGTCTAGCTTTTAAATTTATTAGTTCTTGATCTGAATTAAAATCACTACTGTGGTCTTCTATTTTGTATAAAACATCATCCATTGAAACTTTCTGAATTTTTCTACTTTTCTTATAGTGACATATGCTATTATTAATGACAATTCGCTTTAACCATGAACCAAATATTCTTGCATCTTTAAGCTCTTTTAATTTTGTAAATGCCAATAAGAAAGAGTCTTGCATTATGTCTTCGGCTTCATAAGAATCTTTTACAATTCTAATAGAAACATTATACATGGCTTTATAATATCTGTTGTAAATTTCCAATTGTGCAGATTGGTTCCCAGACACACAAAGTCCAATTAGTTGCTCAGTATTTAGTTGGTTTGACGTCAAAAAATCAAATTGTTATTATTAAAGATTAGAAACATTTTATTTTGTTACAGTTTAGAACAAAAAAAACCTACAATCTTTTTTAGAATGTAGGTTTAATATTCGTTAAGACTCATGAAAACTATGACTCAGCAGGCTTTTCTGCTTTTTCAATCTTAATTTTTAGTTCATCAGATTTTTTATCTAAATCAATAAGAATTTTGTCACCTTCTTGTAATTGAGAGCTAATTATCTCTTCAGCTAAAGCATCTTCTACATATTTTTGAATAGCTCTATTTAATGGTCTAGCTCCATATTGTTTATCGAAGCCTTTCTCGGCAATATAATCTTTGGCATTCTTACTGAGCTTTAGAGTATACCCCAATCCTTTTATTCTATTAAGAAGCTTATCTAATTCTATATCAATAATCTTATCAATATCTTCTTTCTCGAGAGGGTTAAATACTACAACATCATCGATTCGATTTAAGAACTCTGGAGCAAACGATTTTTTAAGTGCATTTTCAATTACTTTAATGGCATTCGCGTCTTCTTGTGCTTTTTGCGACGCCGTTCCAAAGCCAATTCCAGCTCCGAAATCTTTCAACTTTCGAGCACCGATATTAGACGTCATTATAATAATTGTATTTCTAAAATCAATTTTTCTTCCAAGGCTATCTGTTAAATATCCATCGTCAAGAACTTGAAGCAGCATATTAAAAACATCTGGATGTGCTTTTTCAATTTCATCAAGAAGAATAACCGCATAAGGCTTGCGTCTTACTTTTTCTGTAAGTTGTCCACCTTCTTCATAGCCTACATATCCTGGAGGTGCTCCAACCAATCTTGAAATCGCAAACTTCTCCATGTATTCACTCATGTCTATTCTAACAAGCGAATCTTCACTATCAAATAATTCTCTAGACAGTACTTTTGCTAATTGTGTTTTGCCGACACCTGTCTGTCCCAAAAATATGAATGAACCAATAGGCTTATTAGGATCTTTTAGTCCTGCACGATTACGCTGAATAGCCTTAACTACCTTTGCAACAGCTTGGTCTTGACCGATAACTTTACCCTTAATTAAATTAGGAAGTTCAGAAAGTTTATTTATTTCGGTTTGTGCAATTCTATTTACTGGAATACCTGTCATCATAGACACCACATCCGCAACATTATCTTCTGTTACAATTTCTCGATGTTGTTTTGTATCCTCTTCCCATTTTTCTTGTGCAACTGCTAATTCTTTTTCAAGACGTTTTTCGTCATCTCTAAGTTTTGCTGCTTCTTCATATTTCTGCTTTCTAACAACCGAATTCTTAGTTTCTTTAACATCTTCAAGTTTTTTCTCAAGTTCTAGAATCTGTTTCGGAACATCAATATTAGTTATGTGAACCCGTGAACCTGCTTCATCTAAAGCATCAATAGCCTTGTCAGGTAAAAAGCGTTCCGTCATGTATCTATTTGTTAATTTCACACAGGCTTCAATAGCTTCAGGTGTATAATCAACATTATGATGCTCTTCGTATTTTCCTTTTATATTATTTAGAATCTCAATGGTTTCTTCAACGGTTGTGGGCTCAACAATAACTTTTTGAAAACGACGCTCTAACGCACCATCTTTTTCAATGTATTGTCTATATTCATCCAAAGTTGTTGCCCCAATGCATTGAATTTCCCCCCGTGCTAGAGCAGGCTTAAACATATTTGAAGCATCCAAACTTCCAGTAGCCCCACCAGCACCAACAATAGTATGAATTTCATCAATGAATAAGATGACATCATCATTCTTCTCAAGTTCATTCATCACGGCTTTCATTCGTTCTTCAAATTGCCCTCTGTATTTTGTGCCAGCAACTAAACTCGCTAAATCTAAAGTCACTACTCGCTTATTAAAAAGAATTCTAGATACTTTTCGTTTAGTAATTCTAAGAGCCAACCCTTCCGCTATGGCAGATTTACCAACACCTGGTTCTCCAATTAAAAGAGGGTTATTCTTTTTTCGCCTACTTAAAATCTGAGACACGCGCTGTATTTCCTTTTCTCTACCAACAACTGGGTCTAACTTACCTTCATCGGCAAGCACGGTTAAATCACGTCCAAAATTATCTAAAACAGGGGTTTTAGACTTCTTATTAGCTTTTCCAGTAGGAGCATTAAAAATATTATCCTTTGATGTATCATCATCAGAATTGCTATCGTCATCTTGGAAAGATTCAGCTTTAGGTTCAATATAATCGTTGTCGTTAGTAATCATAAGTTTGAATTGTTCTTTTACATTGTCGTAGTCAACTTTTAATTTATTTAAAAGTTTGGTAGTTGGGTCGTTTTCATTTCTTAAAATACAAAGCAGTAAATGTGCCGTATTTATGGACGTGCTTTGAAATAGTTTTGCTTCTAAAAAAGTCGTCTTAAGGGCTCGTTCAGCTTGCCTAGTAAGGTGCAAGTTTTTCTTTTGATTTGAAGCCACGGCAATATCGGGGTTTGCTGGGCTTAATATTTCGACTTTACGTCTTAAATGATTTAAATCAATCTCTAAGGCATTAAGTATATTTATAGCTTTGCCATTACCGTCTCTTAGAAGCCCCAACATTAAATGTTCGGTACCAATAAAATCATGACCAAGACGCAAAGCTTCTTCTTTACTAAAAGCGATTACATCTTTTACTCTAGGTGAAAAATTATCATCCATAATACTTTCCTTTCTGCATTAAAAATACTAAAACATTTTACTAAAGTCAAAAACTATACCTTAAATTGCTAATTGACGAAAAAATCTTTATAAAATCAAAACTTTTCAGTGCTTACTTATTAACTAAAAACAACCCTTAAATTGTTAATAAAAAACACGAAAAAGTATAGCTGATAGTCTTACTATGACTGCTGAAATACTTATATTAGCATGTTTTGAAAATCACATAAAACTTAATTAAATTATTTATGGCAGAAGGAGAAAAATTGATCCCTATTAATATTGAGGATGAGATGAAATCGGCATACATTGATTATTCAATGTCGGTCATTGTGTCACGTGCCTTACCAGATGTAAGAGATGGCTTAAAACCAGTTCACAGACGCGTGCTTTATGGTATGCATGAATTAGGTGTTCGGGCAAATTCAGCGCATAAAAAATCGGCAAGAATAGTTGGAGAAGTTTTAGGTAAATATCACCCGCATGGTGATACATCTGTTTATGACGCTATGGTGCGTATGGCTCAAGAATGGAGTTTACGTTATATGTTGGTAGATGGACAAGGGAATTTTGGGTCTATAGATGGAGACAGTCCTGCTGCGATGCGTTATACAGAAGCAAGAATGCGCAAGATATCCGAAGATATGTTGGCAGATATTGATAAAGAAACTGTAGATCACAAATTAAACTTTGATGATACTTTGCAAGAGCCAACAGTTTTGCCAACTCGTATTCCTGGTTTATTGGTGAATGGTGCTTCTGGTATTGCAGTTGGTATGGCAACAAATATGCCACCTCATAATTTAACTGAAGTTGTAAATGGAACCATAGCTTACATTGAAAATAATGATATAGAAATTGATGAGTTAATTACTCATGTTAAAGCACCAGATTTTCCAACAGGTGGAACTATTTATGGTTACGATGGTGTAAAGGAAGCTTTTCATACTGGTCGCGGACGCATAGTAATGCGTGGAAAAGCGATTATTGAAGAAGTTGCTGGACGTGAATGTGTAATTGTTACAGAGATACCATATCAAGTTAATAAGGCAGATATGATTAAGAAAACTGCTGATTTGGTAAACGATAAAAAATTAGAAGGCATTTCACTTATTCGCGATGAATCTGATAGAAATGGAATGCGTATTGTATACGTTTTAAAGCGTGATGCAATCCCAAATATTGTACTAAATAAACTATATAAATATACAGCATTACAGTCATCATTTAGCGTGAATAACATTGCATTAGTGAATGGTCGTCCACAGATGCTAAACTTAAAAGAATTAATTCATTATTTCGTTGAACACAGACATGAAGTTGTAGTAAGACGAACTACTTATGAATTACGAAAAGCAGAAGAACGCGCACATATTTTAGAAGGATTAATTATTGCTTCGGATAATATAGATGAAGTTATAAAAATTATTAGAGCATCGTCTAATGCAGATGAAGCTAGAAATAATTTAATTGAACGTTTTAAACTATCTGAAATACAAGCAAAAGCCATAGTTGAAATGCGTTTACGCCAATTAACTGGGCTAGAGCAAGATAAATTGCGTACAGAGTATGATGATTTAATGGTTACTGTAGAAGATTTAAAAGATATTTTAGATAAGAAAGAACGCCGTATGACTATAATTAAAGACGAACTTCTTGTTGTAAAAGACAAATATGGTGATGAGCGTCGTTCTGTTATTGAATACGCTGGAGGTGATTTAAGTATTGAAGATATGATTCCTAATGAAAAAGTGGTGATTACTATTTCACATGCGGGTTATATTAAACGTACATCATTGACTGAGTATAAAACTCAAAATAGAGGTGGAGTAGGTCAAAAAGCATCAACAACACGTAACGAAGATTTCTTAGAAAATCTATTTGTTGGTACTAACCATCAATATATGTTATTCTTCACTCAAAAAGGAAAATGTTTTTGGATGCGTGTTTACGAAATTCCAGAAGGTAGTAAAACATCGAAGGGTAGAGCAATTCAAAATCTAATAAATATTGAGCAAGACGATAAAGTCATGGCGTTTATTTGTACTCAAGATTTGAAAGATGAAGAATATATTAATAGTCATTATGTTATTATGGCTACTAAGAAAGGACAGGTTAAGAAGACTTCTCTCGAACAGTATTCACGTCCAAGAACAAATGGAATTAATGCCATAACAATTAAGGATGATGATGTTTTACTAGAAGCTAAATTAACCACTGGAGAAAGTCAAGTTATGTTAGCGTTAAAATCGGGTAAGGCCATTCGCTTTGAAGAAGCCAAAACACGACCTATGGGACGTGGGGCTTCCGGAGTTAGAGGTATTCGCTTGCAAGATGAAAAAACTGATGAAGTAATTGGTATGATTGCTGTTGATGATATGGAAAGCAATGTGCTTGTTGTATCAGAAAACGGTTATGGTAAGCGTTCAAGCTTAGAAGACTACCGTATAACTAATCGGGGAGGAAAAGGCGTAAAAACTATTTCTATTACAGAAAAAACAGGTAACTTAGTATCTATTAAAAATGTAACAGATGATGATGATTTAATGATTATTAATAAATCTGGAATAGCTATTAGAATGGCAGTTCAAGATTTGAGAGTAATGGGGAGAGCCACACAAGGTGTAAAATTAATTAATCTAAAAGGAAACGATTCTATTGCGGCGGTTGCAAAAGTAATGCATGATGAAGATGAAGTAGATGATGTTGAAGGTATAGAAGGTGTTGAAAACACTGATATTTCAAAAGATGGCACAACCCTTGATAATAATACAGACGATAATAACACTTAAATTAAACTTAATATTATTTAAAATGAAAAAACAAATTATTATAGCATTGGCTTTTTCAATAAGTGCATTTTCTTTTGCTCAAAAAAAGGAATTGAAATCTGCTGAGAAAGCGATTAAAAACAACAACTATGCTGAAGCTATGGCTGCTTTGAATCAAGCAGAGACTTTAATGTCAGCTATGGATGATAAAACAAAATCTAAATTTTATTATTTAAAAGGCCAAGCATTATATGCCTCAGGTAAAGGCAGTGCAGAGGATATTGATACTGCAATTCAGAGTTTTGAGAAAGTTAATGGCGCTTATAAAACTGAAATAGCTTCTATTAAGCAAGAAATGGTTAATAGTCTACTAACTAAGGGAAATAAAGCATACGAAAGTAAAAATTATAACATGGCTTCATCTAATTTTGAGCGTGTTTATAACATGAATGAAAAGGATACCGTATACCTTTATTACGCCGCAGCTACAGCGGTAAGTGTACCTGATTATGATCGTGCATTAGTGCTTTATGATAAACTGAAAAAACTGGGATATACAGGAATCGAACAGCAATACTTCGCTGTTGATAAGGAAAGTGGAAAAGAACAAGCTTTCCCTAATAAAAACTTGCGTGATGTTGCAGTTAAAACTGGAACTCATCTTAAGCCGACTGATAAAAAGTCAGAATCAAAAAAAGCTGAAATAGTTAAAAATGTGGCACTTATTTATGTTTCAAATGGTGATAATGAAAAGGCTATTGAAGCTATGAAAGATGCTAGAGCAGAAAGCCCTGATGATGTGAATTTAATTCTTACTGAAGCTAATGTGCATTTTAAAATGGGGAACAAAGAGAAGTTCAAAAGCTTGTTAGAGCAGGCAACAAAAATGGATCCTGATAATGCCGAATTACAGTATAATTTAGGAGTTATTGCTGCTGAATCTAAGGATATTGAAGGAGCAAAAAGTTATTATAAAAAGGCAGTAGAATTGGATCCAAATTTTATCAATGCTTATATTAATATGGCGGCTTTAATTCTAGGAGAAGAACAGGTGCTAATTGAAGAAATGAATGGCTTAGGAAGTTCTGCTGCAGATGATAAGAGATATGATGAATTAAAAGAGCAACGTCAACAACTGTATAGAGATGCTATTCCGTTTTTATCAAAAGCTTTAGAGATTGATTCTAAAAATGTTAGTGCTGCTACTACTTTAATGAATATTTATAGTGTTCTTGGCGAGACTGAGAAATATAAAGAGATGAAAGCGAAAGTAGACGAGTTAAGTAATTAAAAAGGTTACTATAATAAAAAATTAAGCCACTTTATAGTGGCTTTTTTTTATACAATTTTTTTAATGACACGAAGATTGTGGGTATGTATTCTTTTCTCCGCGTTATATATCCCCGAATGATCAAGTCTATCAACCCTAACTTTTCCGTGCGCATGAATAATATAATTATCCTTCATAATAATTCCAACATGAATAATTTGTCCTTCATTATTATCGAAAAAAGCTAAATCTCCAGGAGCACTTTCTTCTATAAAACTTAGTGCTTCTCCTTGGGTTGCTTGTTGAGAAGCATTTCTTAAAAGTTTGTAGCCATTAAGTTTATATACCATTTGTGTAAACCCAGAGCAATCAATACCAAAAGGTGTTTTACCTCCCCAAAGGTAAGGTGTGTTTAAATACAAAAAGGCAGTTTTAACAAGGTTACTTTTATTGGATTCTCCTTCAAAAATATTGCCGTCGAAGGAATGCTTTAATAGAGACAAGCCCTGCAGGCAAGAACCTAGTAATATGGAATGCAATTGCTGGTCACTATCTAGAATAAATTCAACTAAATCTAATGAAAGTTTTTGAGGTGATTTATCAAGACTATTGTAATTGTCTTCAGAAATTTCAATGTATTGCTTATTATCAATCCACCCTTCGTATTTGTCATAGGCAAGACGAATTTTACTCCAAGATTTACGACATTCTAGGACTTTAAAGAAATCCCCATAAAGCAATTGAGAAACCAATTCACTTTTATCAGAAGGTTCTAACCTTAAAGGAACAATACTTAAGTTACAAATTCCGTATTGCATTAAAAAAACTAATTACGTTCAATTATCACTGCCGAAGCACCACCACCACCATTGCAAATAGCTGCAGCTCCAATTTTAGCGTTGTTTTGTTCAAGTACATTGAGTAAAGTAATAAGAATTCTAACACCAGAGCAACCCAACGGATGGCCAAGAGATACTGCGCCACCATTAACGTTAACATTACTATCGTTAAGTCCAAGAATTTTCATATTAGCTAAACCTACCACCGAAAAGGCTTCGTTAAATTCAAAGAAGTCCACATCTTCAATTTTGATACCAGCTTTATTTAAAGCCTTTGGCAGTGCTTTAGCTGGAGCAGTAGTAAACCATTCAGGTTCATGTGCAGCATCTGCATAACTTTTTATTGTAGCTAATATTTTCAAATTTAATTTCTCTGCTTTGTCTCTACTCATTAAAATCATGGCACCAGCACCATCATTTATAGTCGATGCATTAGCAGCCGTCACGGTACCTTCCTTGCTAAAGGCAGGTCTAAGAGTGGGGATTTTTTCTATTTTAACGTTGGTATACTCTTCATCTTTGGAAACAATTATTGGTTCTCCTCGACGTTGAGGTACCTCAACAGTTACGACTTCATTATCAAATTTACCCGCATTCCAAGCAGTTGCAGAACGAGAATAAGACTGGATAGCGTAAGCATCTTGATCTTCTCTGGAGAATTTATATTCGTTCGCACATGCATCTGCACAAACACCCATAGCATTTTGATCGTATGCATCTACTAATCCATCTTTTTGCATACCATCAATCAAAGTGGTAGGTCCAAATTTGTTCGCAGTGCGCGTATATAAATAGTGTGGTATTAAACTCATATTCTCCATGCCACCAGCTACAATAATATTTGCGTCTCCATTAGCAATAGCTTGTGCAGCTTGCATAACAGATTTCATTCCTGAAGCACATACCTTGTTTATTGTTGTGCAAGGCACCGTATTTGGAATACCAGCAAGAATAGCTGCTTGTCTAGCGGGAGCTTGCCCTGTCCCAGCTTGAACAACATTCCCCATTAAAACCTCATCAACCAATTCTGGTTTAAGGTTAATTCTGCTAAGTGCCCCTTTTATGGCAATAGCACCTAATTTCGGAGCAGAAATGGTCGATAAAGCACCTAAAAAACTACCAATTGGTGTTCTTACGGCCGAAACAATAACTACGTCTTTGTTCATTATTTTTTCTTAAGTTTAGTTCTTGCGAAAATAATCAATTTTTAGTAGAAAATTCAATGATTCATTCAATATAAAAACGTCCTGAAATTTATAATTTTACTACATTTGAAAAACCTGAAATTCTTTAATGAAAGACTTTATAAATAAATTTTACAGAAATCACTCCTTAATTTATAAAGGCTTGCTGCTAGTATGTACTACTTTTCTAATTGTGTATTTATTTCCAAAGAGTGGCAAGTTTAAGTACAATTTTGAAAAAGGAAAACCTTGGCAGTCAGAAAACTTATATGCACCGTTCGATTTTGCAATAAAAAAATCTGATGCTGAAATAACGAAGGAAAAAAAAACAATTTCAGAAAATGCTTTAGTTTATTTTAGTATAGATAGTGTTATTCATAATCAAATAGATAATCTTTATGATGTGCAGTTTCATAAGGTTTTTAAAGACACTATTCCCAAAAAGGATTTTGAAGCACTTTATGTATTAGGAATACAAACTATTAATGAGATTTATCAATATGGTGTTTTAGAGGAAGATTACAGTTTTCCAGATGACAAATCCGTTGTCATTTTGAATGATAGAAAAACAATTAATAAAACGGTTTTTTCAAGTTTAATAGGATTAGATGAGGTATCTACAACAATTGGGAATTCTATAGAAAGTAGGGGACTTGGTAAATACAAAACAAATTATATCTCACTATTTTTCGATTTAATAGAGCCTAACCTGGTTTTTAACAAATCCTTTACGGACAAGGCGCTGCTAAATGAATTGAGTAGTATTTCGTATTCTCGTGGAAGTATTAAAAAGGAAACTTTAATTATTTCTAAAGGAGAAATAGTTGAAGGCGATAAATTTCAAATTTTAGAGTCTCTAAAATCTGAATACGAATCGCAAGTTTGGAGTGAAGCTAATTATAATTGGATTTTATTTGCCTATACCTTGTTAGTTTCCTTAGCATTACTAATGCTGTTTCTTTTTTTAAGAAAGTATAGGATTGATGTTTTTGAAAACAATACTAAAGTTACATTTATCTTCTTTAATATATTTTTAATCATATTACTTACAACTTTAGTTGTAAACTATAATTCTAAGTACATTTATGTAGTTCCTATTTGTATTTTACCATTGGTTTTTAAGGCATTTTTTGATGCGAGACTGGGTCTATTTGCACATGTAATTACGGTATTACTGTTAGGATTTATTGTGCCTAATAGTTATGAGTATATGTTTCTTCAAATAATAGCAGGTATTGTTACTATTTTAACTGTTTCAGAACTTTATAAAAGAGCGAATCTTTTTATTTCAGTAGGTCAAATAACACTGATTTATATTGTTGCTTATTTTGCTTTTTTTGTTATACACGAAGGAAGTATAGAAACTATTGAGTGGCAAACATTTATGTGGTTTGTGCTATGTGGTCTTGCTACTTTATTTGTGCAACCACTAATTTATGCTTATGAGAAAATTTTTGGATTAGTATCAGATGTGTCACTTTTGGAATTGTCTGATACGAATACAAAATTGCTTAAAGAGCTGTCAAATAAAGCACCAGGAACCTTTCATCATTCCTTAAACGTGGCTAATTTGGCTGAAGCTTGCGCAAATGAAATTGGTGCTAATTCGATGCTTATAAGAGTGGGAGCATTATATCATGATATTGGAAAGATGAAAAACCCGGCATATTTTACAGAAAATCAATCCACAGGCATTAACCCGCATGATGAGTTATCGTCTAAAGAGAGTGCAAGAATTATTACGGACCATGTTATAAATGGTATTGAAATTGCAAGAAAAAGCAATCTTCCGGATAGGGTTATTGATTTTATAAGGACACACCATGGAACAAGTACGGTTTATTACTTTTATATGAAAGAAATGAAGCTTTTAGATAAGGAGGTAAATAAAGCTGATTATAGCTATCCAGGCCCTAAGCCATTTAGCAAAGAAACAGCTATTTTAATGATGTGCGATAGTGTCGAAGCGGCATCCAAAAGTTTAAAAGAACCTACTTCTACTAAGATTGATGCCTTTGTTGAAAATATAATAAATAAACAAATTGAAGAGGAGCAATTTCTAAATGCAAATATTACATTCAAAGAGATTGAATCCATTAAAAAGATATTAAAACACAAGCTTGCAAATATTTACCATTTGCGAATAGAATATCCAGAATAAAATAGAAAAAATAAAAAAAAATGCTTGTGTTCTTTAAGATGAAAAGCTACATTTGCATCCGCATTTAAATTTAAGTGCAAGTTCATACAAAATTAAAGGAGAGGTGCCTGAGTGGCCGAAAGGAACGGTTTGCTAAATCGTCGTACCCCAAAAGGGTACCCGGGGTTCGAATCCCCGTCTCTCCGCAATATAAAAAGATAACTCTCGGGGTGTAGCGTAGCCCGGTTATCGCGCCGCGTTTGGGACGCGGAGGTCGCAGGTTCGAATCCTGCCACCCCGACACTGTTTTCGTAGAAACATAAAAACTACGGGCTCGTAGCTCAGCTGGATAGAGCACCTCCCTTCTAAGGAGGCGGTCATAGGTTCGAATCCTATCGGGCTCACTTAAAGCTTCACTAGAAATAGTGAGGCTTTTTTGTTTGCGCTACTTAGTACAAATAATTATAATTTTATTATTCTTAATATCGGTGGTAAAAAACAAATAAGTGTCTCCACCATCCTTAATATTAAATTTCTTTCTAATGCTTTTTACAGACTCAGTAAAATTTCGTGTAGTTATGTTTGCTTGAGTAATTCTAAGTTTCTTAAATTCTTTTTTATTGTACGGAATGATTTTTTCAATTTTAAAAACCCTTCCAGGAAAATCGACAAGGTTATCACTTGTATATAAATGTGAATGTTTATGTAGTTTGAAAACTTTTAATTTATTAGAAACTGTATTAAATGCACCCGCTTTTAATATTGAAGAATTTGGTTCGTATAAATAGGTGAGTGGTTCAGAAAAAGATGCACTAGCTGGTTTTTCTTCATTAATGTATAAATCAAAATACTCGCAGTCTTGATTTTTTAAATTAGCAGTTTTAATAGTAATGTTTCCATTAAAACTTTTTTCAAGAACCCAAAGTAATTCTTTTACCTCGTTATTAACAGCAACAACGTGAATGGTTTTAACATGTTTTAATTCATTAATACCAATCGATAAATCTAATAGCGGAGAGGTCTTGATGAGTATGTTTGTTGAATATTTAAAAAGTATATTCAAATGCACAGGAACATTAGGTAAGCAGTCCTTTAAAAAGAAAACTTTTCCTTTGGCTTCATGCCTGCGTGATGGATCTATATAAATCCAGTCATAATGAATTTTGTTCGCTTTAATATGCTCAATCCCATCAACAGAAATTGATTGAATATTTTGAACATTCATTATTTGGCAATTGTGCGATACAATTTTAGAAAGGTGCTCATTTATCTCACAATGCTTAACATTTTTAAATACTTTAGAAAAATAAAAACAATCTACCCCAAACCCTCCAGTTAAGTCAATTATAGAATTACCACTTATTAAGGTTGACTTGTATTTTGCAGTAATTTCAGAGGAAGTTTGTTCTATGCTTAATTTGTATGGGTAATAAATATTTTCACTACTAGACCAAGTAGGTAGCTTTTTTTGACAGCGTTTTTTTGCTTCAATTTGTTCAACAATTTCTTTAATATCAGTATCAGGAAATGTACTTCCTTTTAGAAGCAAAGTGTTTATATTAGAATTTAAATTGGCATTTATAAATTCTTGAATGTCAATATTTAAAATATTTTTATTCAAAATTAAGATTATAGGCCTTTAGTAAGTTTTTTTACAATCTTATTTTCAGATAAGAATTCCTTTAAAATCACCTTTATTGCAGTATAAGCAGGTACGGCAATTATTAATCCAATAACACCAAATAGAATGCCAGTAATTAAAATTACTAAAAATATTTCAAGCGGGTGAGACTTGACACTTTTAGAAAATATAATGGGTTGGCTACCAAAATTATCGACTAATTGGCCAATTATAAAAACAATAAAAACCCAAAATGTTTTTGGTAAAATAACAAGGCTAAAACTTTCTCCAAGGTTACTTGTCATAGTAAGAGTTAACATTAAAAAAGCACCTATTAAGGGGCCTACATATGGTATTAAATTCAGAAGTGCGCACAAAAAAGCAATGACAATAGCATTTTCAACACCAATAATTAAAAGTCCAATGGTATAAATAATAAACAGAATGAAAATTTGAAAAATTAACCCAACAAAATATCTTGACAGTAAATCTTTTATTTTTGTTGTAGAGTTTTTCCAATGCGATTCTTTATTATCTGGAATAAAAGTGAGTAAACCATTTTCAAATAATTTACTGTCTTTTAAAAAGAAAAAGGAAATAAATAACACCGAAAACAAACCAATACTAAAGCTACCTAAACCACTAACTACAGAGTTTAAAAAGTTAGGAATCAAACCGAAATCAATTTTAGACAGTAAATTAGATTCTTTTAAAGATTGCTCCACATCAATTTGATGCAAATCGAAATAGGTGATAATTTCACTATATAAATTCTCTATATTACGCTGTAATTCATCAATATTAAGCAGAGAAAGGTTATGCCCTTGCTTAATAATTAGAGGAATAAATAAGCCTACCAAACCAATAAAAACCCCTAACAATAAAACCATAGTGACAATAACCGCAATGGTGTTTTTAAACTTTAAACGGCGTTCTAAAAAAAGTACGATAGGCCTACCAATTAAAGATATAACAGCAGCTATAGCAACATAACCTATAACAGATTGTATTTGATATAGAAAATATAAAACTAGAGCAATACCTAAAATAATGGCGACTGCTCTTAAAATACCATTAGATATAGTGTTAGAATTCAAATGCTGTGGTTTTGCAAGTAAATCTAGTCATTTCATGTTTCATTTGAAAACAAATTCAAAATTAATCAACTGTCTATAACATCTTTGTATTCTTCAAAAAAGGCTTCAAATAAAGTCATTTTTTCATTGAAGAATACCATAACATCACGCCATGTGTTTTTATTATGGACAGAAACTTTTAGTGTTAGAGGGACAAAAATTCTCGATATTTCTTTACTATTTTCTAGAATATAGGTTTCTTCAAAAACAGCTTCAGAAAGATAATCTTCTAAAAGAATAGATTTTAAGGCTAGGAGCTTTTCCCAATGTTTAATACGATGTTCGAGGCTGCCCTCAAGATCTAAAGCAACCAATGCGTTTTTATTGTCAAAATGAAATTTAAAATTAAACCCTTTAAGTTTTGTATTGTATAGAATCCATTTTCTAGGAAATGACTTCCCAAAACTGATCCAAAACTCTTGTCGTAATAAACGCGATTCCTCTTTACTAAACATTATATGAAGTAAGCAATTCCAACTCCTAAAATAATAGAAATAAACTTTGACAGATTGAATTTATGACCTTCGCCACTCTCAAACAAAATAGTTGTAGAAATATGGAAAAAGATACCAATAACAACCGCATTAATGCTATGAGCTAATAGGATACTTAAGTCAACAGTATTCGAAATATAAGTTCCCAAAGGTGTCATTGCAGCAAAGACAACTAAAAACCCAATAATTTTTGTGACACTAAATTCAGACTGAAACAAAAACAAGCTCACAATGGTTGCAATAGGTATTTTATGTACTAAGACACCATAAACCATATCGTTATGCTCATGAATTGGGAAACCTTCTAAAAAACTATGAATACATAAGCTAATAAATAATAACCAAGGAAACGTTGTTTCATTTTTATGTATGTGCACATGTCCGTGTTCTGCACCTTTAGAAAATAACTCCAAAATAATTTGAAGCAAAATGCCACACATAATAAACAGTCCAGTTAATTTCGTGTCTAAATGATTGTATACTTCTGGTAATAACTCGAAAAGGGTTAACGCCAATAAAAAAGCACCACTAAAAGATAGTAAGAGCTTCGTATTCCAACTTTTTTTGTTTTTAGATAATTTTGCAATTATAATACCTAAAATTACAGCGTATAAAGGAAAAAGATATTTATTCATTTAAAAAAATAATTGTCAAACACAGTAAATAATTACTCGTTGAATTATCAACCTACTTAAAAATCATTACTAATCGTTCTGATGTTTTGGCATCAAACTTACGTAATTTATAATCACCAAAAACATCCAGTAAATGCACATCGGCTTTTTCAAAAAGCACTTCAAAATCTTTTAAAGTAAAAGCTCTAACACGCTCCATAAAAGCAAAATCCTCACCAAGCGCCTTAAATTTTATATCCTTAATAATAAAACCATCTTCAACATAACGTTTTAGATTAAAATCAATACCGTCTACGGTTTTTACTTCTTCGGAAACTAAATTATCAATTATAAATTCACTATTCATAAAATCGATAACTCCAAACCCAAATTCATTCAAATTAGCATTAATCGCTTTAATTGTATTTAAGTTGTCTTCATCATTATCAAAATATCCAAAACTGGTAAACAAATTAAACACGGCATCAAACTCCTTATTGTAAGGTTTACACATATTATGAACATCAAAATGTAGTCTATGATTTTCAAATTGCTTAGCAAATTTAATACTGTTTTCACTCAAATCTACACCAGTGACATCATAACCAATTTTGTTTAAATATCGTGCATGCCTTCCTTTCCCACAAGCCAAATCTAAAATAGTACCAGCCTCAGGAATATTTAAGTATGTTGTAAGCGTATCCATAAATGCATGCGCTTCAGAATCGTTCCTATTCTTATATAAAATATGATAAAATGGTGTATCAAACCAAGAGGTAAACCATTTTGTGGTGTCTGTACTCATATATTTTTTTGGTGGTTCCCACGCTTTGGCGTGGTCGGGCTTTTCGCTATATCTTTTTAAAAGTTTGTGTTGTCATTACGAGGAGTGAAACGACGTGATAATCTTTTTATCGATTATAAGATTGCCACGTCACGCAAAAAAGCGTGCCTCGCAATGACGATTCAGTATTTTAAAAAGGATGCCGCTACAATCCCTAACCTAATTGTCAATAAACTTTAACGTTTGCCGCAAAATTACGTTATTTTTGCAATGTATCAGACGAAAAAAATGGAAGAAAATTTCAAGATGGTAGCCAAAACATTATTTGGCTTTGAAGACTTATTAGAAAACGAACTATTACAGTTGGGTGCTCGAGATATCAAGAAAGGTGTGCGTAACGTATCTTTTACCGGGGATAAAGGTTTTATGTATAAGGCCAATTTGGGTTTGCGTACTGCTATTAAAATATTAAAACCCATACATTCTTTTAGGGTTAATAGTGAAAAAGATTTGTACGATAAAATCTATGACATGGATTGGAGTGCTTATTTAAAACCAACAGGTAGTTTGGCAATAGATGCCACTATTCATTCCGATTTGTTTTCACATTCCTTATACATAGCTCAAAAGACAAAAGATGCGATTGTCGATAAGTTTAGAGAGACCGATGGACAGCGCCCCAACGTAGATTTAAAATTTCCAGATTTAAAAATAAATGTTCATATCGATAGACGGCAGTGTACTATATCTTTAGATTCTTCGGGAGATTCATTACATAAACGTGGTTATAAAACAGCCACAAATATTGCGCCTATAAATGAAGTATTGGCAGCAGGATTAGTGATGTTATCTGGTTGGGATGGTCAAAGCGATTTTATGGATCCTATGTGTGGTTCTGGCACCATGCTTATTGAAGCGGCGATGATAGCTTGCAATATTCCACCAAATTTGATGCGTAAAGAATTTGCCTTCGAGCGTTGGCATGATTGGGATGTGGAGTTATTTGAAAAAATTGAAGAATCACTACTTAAAAAAACACGAGATTTTCATCATAAAATTACAGGCTACGATAAAGCACCAAGTGCTGTAAACAAAGCCAAAGAAAATATAAAGCATGCACAGTTAGATGATTTTATACATGTGCAACACGAAGATTTCTTTAAAACCCAAAAAGGTGGAGAAGATAAACTACATATGGTGTTCAATCCGCCATATGGCGAGCGTTTAAATATAGATATGCAAGAATTTTATAGCCAAATTGGAGATACCCTTAAGCAAAGTTATCCAAGTACCGATGCTTGGTTTATTACCTCTAATTTAGATGCATTAAAACATGTTGGGTTAAGACCTTCAAGAAAAATACAATTATTTAATGCGAAGTTGGAAGCGCGCTTAGTTAAATATGTGATGTATGAGGGGAGTAAGAAGGGAAAATATATGAAGTAGAGATTTACTTATTTTTTCATTGAGTGACTATTAACTGATTTCCAATATGTTTCGTAAAAAGCTCCTTTATCAGGATTACTATTATCAATTAAATTTTTGAAATAATTAATTAATTTTTCTTTATAAATATTATTCTTCAATAAGTCATTTCCCTCATTATCAAATGCCATAAATGAAGCATATATTGTTTTTATGTTTTCATCACCTAATGTTGCAATTGTAAAAAGAGTAGAATCTTTTTCGAACAATTTTATATCTTCCCACAAAAGGATAGGATGCTTTTCGCCATTTGAGTGAATTTCTCTATTCCATTTTCCAAAATTGTCAAACATTATTTTTTTTGTATAACAAGAAGTATTGTAAACACAATAAAATTTGACTTCATTATAAGTGAGAGTGTCTTCATTTACAATATATTTGAATTGATCAATTTTTGTATTTTTAATACTCTTTGAAATATAATGTGGACATTTTTCATCTACTCCCTTTTCTGATGCTTTACAAGAAATCAGTAAAATAGAATATATAAAAGTATATAATAGGTTTTGTTTCATAACACTAGGCAACTTTAATTACAGAAAACCTTTTACTACTGAAACAATCACTACAAATATCGGTACAACAACAGCGGTTAATATCAGTCTATAAGCGAAGTTCGTTTTTAATATCCAGAAATGCAATACGCACTTGTAAGTATTACATAGATATCTTGAGTATTTTGCTCTCGCACATTTTTTTCTTTATATATAATACAAACATTATTATGCTTCAAAGAAAGAAATTTTAAAAATAGTAACTGATAAATAGGACTATATTGAAGCCATTCAGCTCATTATTATTATAGCAATTTCTCCAAAAGAAATTTTAATTTATTTATAAATCTCCCGTGCTTTAAAAGTAATAATTGTTATTATTTAGCGATCCTTAAAAAAAAGTAAACAGAGTGCATAAATGTTCTCAACAATGTTGTATTTTTATTGTTAATTACTTTGTTTAGGCACTATTTCATTTTTTGTATTGAAATACTATATTAGCCTTCTATCATTTAATTTCTCACTTTTTAATGGCTGTACAATCTAATTATACCGAAGATAATATACGCTCACTCGACTGGAAAGAACATATCCGCATGCGACCAGGCATGTATATTGGAAAACTCGGTGATGGATCGTCACCAGATGATGGTATCTATATTCTTCTAAAAGAAGTACTTGATAACTCGATTGACGAGTATGTTATGGGTGCCGGTAAAACCATTGAAATTTCTATTCAAGGCACGAAAGTTACTGTTCGCGATTATGGTCGGGGTATTCCATTAGGTAAAGTGGTAGATGTCGTTTCTAAAATGAATACTGGTGGGAAGTACGATTCTAAAGCATTTAAAAAATCGGTTGGATTAAATGGAGTTGGTACGAAAGCGGTTAATGCTTTATCATCTTATTTTAGAGTGGAATCAACTCGTGATAGTAAGAGCGCTTCCGCGGAATTTGAGCAAGGTAATTTAATGAATCAAGATTTGCTTGATGATACTTCTCGACGTAAAGGAACCAAAGTATCGTTTGTTCCAGATGATGCCATTTTTAAAAAGTATAAATATAGAAGTGAGTACATTGTTAAGATGCTTAAAAATTATGTGTATTTAAACCCAGGTTTAACCATAGTTTTTAATGGAGAAAAATATTTTAGCGAAAATGGACTAAAAGATTTGTTAAGTGAAAATATTAATGAATCAGACCGGTTATATCCTATAATTCATCTTCGAGGTGACGATATAGAAATAGCGTTAACACACAGTAAAACACAGTATAGCGAAGAGTACCATTCGTTTGTTAATGGACAAAATACAACGCAAGGTGGAACGCATTTAAATGCCTTTAGGGAATCTTTAGTTAGAACCATTCGTGAGTTTTACGGGAAGAATTATGATGCATCAGATATTAGAAAATCTGTTGTAAGTGCCATAGCTATTAAAGTTATGGAACCTGTTTTTGAAAGTCAAACAAAAACTAAACTAGGTTCAACAGACATGGGTGGTGATTTGCCAACGGTGAGAACCTATATTAATGATTTTATAAAAAGAAATCTTGATAATTTTTTACATAAGAATCCTGATTCGGCAGAGAAAATTCAACGTAAAATATTACAAGCTGAACGTGAACGTAAAGAATTATCAGGAATAAGAAAGCTAGCAAAAGACCGTGCTAAAAAAGCGAGTTTACATAATAAAAAATTACGCGATTGTCGTGTTCATTTTGGAGATACTAAAAATGAGCGTAATCTAGAAACCACCTTATTTATTACTGAGGGAGATTCAGCATCTGGAAGCATAACTAAATCTCGCGATGTTAATACCCAAGCTGTTTTTAGTTTAAAAGGAAAGCCTTTAAATTGTTACGGATTAAGCAAAAAGATTGTTTATGAAAACGAAGAGTTTAATCTTTTACAAGCGGCATTAAATATTGAAGAAACATTAGAACATTTGCGTTACAACAATGTTGTAATTGCTACCGATGCAGATGTTGATGGAATGCACATTCGTTTGCTACTCATTACATTTTTTCTTCAATTTTTTCCTGAAGTCATTAAAGAAGGGCATTTGTACATACTCCAAACACCATTATTTAGAGTTAGAAATAAGAAGGAAACTATTTATTGCTATTCTGACGAAGAAAGGCGTAATGCCATAGAAAAGTTAAAACCTAAACCAGAAATAACCCGATTTAAAGGACTTGGTGAAATTTCGCCAGATGAATTCAAACATTTTATAGGAGACGATATTCGTTTAGATCCCATTATGCTGGATGATAATATGTCAATTGAAGAATTATTAGCATTCTATATGGGAAAAAACACACCGCTACGTCAAGAATTTATAATTAATAACCTAAAAGTGGAATTAGACTTAATAGAAGAAAAATAAAATTAAATTAGATATGTTGTATATTAAAGATAAAAAAACAGCAAAGAAAAGATCTTATGATTATTTACATGCACACGATGTGACTGACAATGCAAAGAGACGTCGTAAAAAGGGAAGAGTAATGCTTAACGGTAAACCAAAAAATTAAGAGTTTATTTAAAATAAATTCTGAGACTACAAAGCTGAGAGTTAACAACTAGATAATTTATGAGAACTAATAATGGTAAAATTCGAAATGTAATTATTTCTGTATATTTTATTCTTATTGTTATGGCTATTATTATGGCGACTGTTTTTAGTGCTTTCAAAGATTTAACAGGAAGCGCTACCTATACTTTTTTAATGTTTTTACTTGGGTTTGTTGGTCTGCTGTTTTTGGTACATTGGATTGCAAAATATTTCGAGTACGATAGCGATGGAATGAAAGTGGTATTGATAAATCGTGGGCTGCTTTTAACTGATTATGTAAATTATAGAGAATACCAAGTAGAATTTGAAAAAGCAGATTTAATTTCCTATAAGTTTAGCAATTATTTGGTATACAAAAGTTTGACTTTATATATTAGAAAACCTTCTGGAAACACAAAACGGGCAAATTTTAATGTGACACTAGTTAATAGAAAAAAAAGAAAATATATAAGACAGTCTTTACGAAAAATGGTAAAAGCTAATAGAAATAAAGAAACTATTTAATGGCAGAAGAAAGTGACAATTTAATAAATCATCAAGACGAACCCCAAGAAACCATTACCCGTGTAACGGGAATGTATAAAGATTGGTTTTTAGATTATGCGTCTTATGTTATTTTGGAGCGTGCTGTACCCGCAATTGAAGATGGATTTAAACCAGTACAGCGCCGTATCATGCATTCCATGAAGGACTTAGATGATGGGCGCTACAATAAGGTTGCCAATATTGTTGGGCATACAATGCAATACCATCCGCATGGTGATGCGAGTATAGCGGATGCAATGGTCCAAATAGGACAGAAAGATTTGCTAATTGATACACAAGGAAACTGGGGAAACATTTTAACAGGAGATAGAGCAGCAGCATCTCGTTATATTGAGGCGCGCATTTCTAAGTTTGGATTAGACGTTGTTTTCAACCCTAAAATTACTGAGTGGCAAGCAAGTTACGATGGTCGTCGTAAAGAACCTGTTAACTTGCCAGTCATGTTTCCGCTTTTATTGGCTCAAGGAGGCGAGGGGATAGCCGTTGGTTTGTCAACAAAAATATTGCCTCATAATTTCATAGAACTTATTGATGCTTCAATAAAACACTTACAAGGGAAGCGTTTTACTATTCTTCCAGATTTCCCAACAGCAGGAATTGCCGATTTTTCTAATTATAATGATGGACTTCGCGGAGGTAAAGTTCGGGTTCGATCAAAAATAGCACAGTTAGATAAAAACACATTAGTTATTACTGAATTGCCTTTTGGAACAACAACATCTTCTTTAATAGATTCCATCTTAAAGGCAAACGACAAAGGAAAAATAAAGGTTAAAAAAATTGAAGATAATACGGCCGCAGAAGTTGAAATTTTAGTGCATTTACCTTCCGGGTTGTCTCCCGATAAAACAATTGATGCCCTATACGCTTTTACTAGTTGTGAATCGTCTATCTCACCTTTGGGTTGTGTTATTGAGGACAATAAACCGTTATTTGTTGGTGTTACTGAAATGTTACGCAGAAGTACAGATAACACAGTTCAATTGTTAAAGCAAGAATTAGAAATTAAGCTTAGTGAGCTTGAAGAACAATGGCATTTTGCTTCGTTGGAGCGTATCTTCATTGAAAACAGAATTTATCGAGATATTGAGGAAGAAGAAACTTGGGAAGGTGTAATTAGTGCTATAGACAAAGGTCTAAAACCTCACATAAAGCATTTAAAACGTAGCGTAACTGAAGATGATATTGTTCGTTTAACTGACATTAGAATTAAACGTATTTCGAAGTTTGATATTGATAAAGCACAGCAAAAAATTGATGCTTTAGAAGATCAAATAGCAGAGATAAAACATCATTTGGCTAATCTAATTGATTATGCAATTGCTTATTTCACAAGGCTTAAAAAAGAATATGGAGAAGGGCGAGAACGCAAAACAGAAATAAGAACCTTTGATGATGTAGATGCAACTAAAGTGGTTATTAGAAACACGAAGCTTTATGTAAATAGAGCAGAAGGATTTGTTGGTACGTCACTGAGGAGAGATGAATACGTTGGTGATTGTAGTGATATTGATGATATTATTGTTTTTACCAAAGAAGGTAAAATGATGGTTACAAAAGTAGACTCCAAAACTTTTATTGGTAAGGATATTATCCATGTAGCTGTCTTTAAAAAGAAGGATAAGCGTACCATATATAATATGATTTATCGTGACGGTAAAGGAGGTCCTTCATATATTAAGAGGTTTGCAGTTACCTCCATTACAAGAGATAGAGAATACGATCTAACTAATGGAAACAAAGGCTCCGTGGTTTTATATTTTTCAGCAAACCCTAATGGGGAAGCAGAAGTCGTCACTATTAATTTACGACAAGCAGGAAGTATTAAAAAATTAAAATGGGATATTGATTTTGCCGATATTATTATTAAAGGTCGTGTGTCCAAGGGAAATTTGGTCACAAAATACTCTATTAAACGTGTAGAATTAAAAGAGAAGGGTGTTTCTACTTTAAAACCTCGTAAAATCTGGTTTGATGATAATGTGCAAAGACTTAATGTTGATGGGAGAGGAGAACTCGTTGGTGAGTTTCGAGGTGAAGACAAATTACTAATTATAACACAATCTGGGGTAATTAAAACAGTGACTCCAGAAGTTACCATGCATTTTGATAATGATATGATTGTTCTGGAAAAATGGATTCCAAAAAAACCAATATCTGCTGTATACTTTAATGGAGAAAAGGAGCTGTATTATGTTAAGCGTTTTTTAATTGAGAATGAAGGGCGAGAAGAAATTTTTATTCCCGAACATCCTAATTCGCAGTTAGAAATTGTTTCAACCGATTGGAAACCTATGGCAGAAGTAGTTTTTGCTAAAGAGCGTGGTAAAGAGAGAAAGGATAACCTAGAAATAAATCTAGAAGAATTTATTTCGGTTAAGGGTATTACTGCTTTAGGAAATCAATTAACTAAGGATAAAGTGAATCAAGTAAATTTACTAGATCCTTTGCCTTATGAAGCACCAGAAGAAGTTCATGCAGATGAATTAGAAGTAATTGATGAAACAGAGGTTACTCCAGAAAGCCCTGAGAAAATAAAGAAAATTGATGGACAACTACCGGCTTCAGAAAATGGGTCTAGTGATAATTTTGAAATTGATGAAGAGGGGCAGATTACATTGTTTTAAACTTGAATTCTCCAAAAACTAAAAGTTCTTCTTAGTTCAAACCCAAGTTTTTCATAAAGTTTAATTGGGCCAATGTTGGTTTGGTCAACATGTAGAAATGCTACTTTGTTCTTTTTGAAAATACCATTTGCAGTATATGTTATGAGCTGTTTCGCATAACCATTCCCTGTATGGTAAGGATGGGTGATAACGGCACTTATCTCAATAAAATTTTTGGTTTGCATGCGCTCTCCTATGGCTGCTACAAGTTTTTCTTCTTTATAAATACCAAAATATTGTCCTAATTTTTGTGTCTTCTTTTTAAAAAACTCTGGATAAACTAATTTTATTAAAACCATTAAATCATCATAATGTTCATCAGTTAGTTCGATGATGTTTTCTGTAATTGCATAGTCTGTTTCATTATACAGAATCATTTGCAACCCAATATATTCTTTTATTGATCTAATGTGTGAAGGTAATTTTGGTTTATCGCCTACGATAAAAAAATCTTTAATTAATTTAGAGTGGGCATCAATAGCATCACTTGTATCTTCATTATTTATAAAGGCTCCAAATGGTGCATAGTCTGGATGATAAAACTTCACATTTCCATAATCAATGGCTTCATTATTCTGATGTTCAGTTAATGCATACCAAACAGGGTTATCTAGTGGTGTTTCATCGTATACCATCTTCGATGTTTTTTATAATTTCAGTTAAAGGAGTCTTATAATCAAACCAAAAAGTGCTGTTATTTTTTTTGAACCATGTGAGCTGTCGTTTGGCAAAACGCCGGGTATTTTTTTTGATTTCTGAAATAGCAAAATCTAGTTCCCACAAGCCATCAAAATAATTAAATATTTCTTTGTAACCAACTGTTTTCAAGGCGTTCAAGTTTTTATATTCCAACAGACTCTTTACTTCATCTATTAGACCGTCATATATCATTATATCGACGCGTTCATTGATGCGATTATAAATCGTTTCTCTTTCCGCTGTTAAACCAATAGTTACTGTTTTAAAGTTACGCTTCGCTTTTCCTTGATTTAAAAAAGAAGAATAAGGCTTGCCAGTACCCATTGAAATTTCTAATGCTCTAATAATACGGTGGGGGTTTTCTATAGCAATAGTTTTAAAAGATTCTTGATCTAGAGATTGTAATTGATTCTGGAGATATTCCAGCCCTTTCGTTTTTAAATCATTATTTAATGCCTCTCTAATATTACTATCAACTTCTGGGAAATCATCTAGCCCAAGAGTAACTGCGTCCACATAGAGCCCAGAACCACCAACCAGAACCACCACATTATGTAATTCAAATAAAGAATTTAGTTTATGTAAAGCATCTTTTTCGAAAGCACCTACATTATATGTGTCATGAATAGATTTATGATGAATAAAATGATGCTTTGCATCAGCTAACTCTTCCTTTGATGGAGCTGCGGTTCCTATCTGCATTTCCTTGAAAAATTGTCTAGAATCTGCCGAAATTATTTCAGTATTAAAATGTTGTGCTAACTTAATGCTAAGTGCTGTTTTTCCAATTGCAGTTGGACCAACAATGGAAATAAGGTATTTAGTCTTCATTTAATAATTCACCACAATTATAACAATACTCAGCATTATCGCGATGCTTTCTAGCCATGCAATATTGGCAAGTTTGTGTATTGGTTTGAATGGAACGTTTATTGGTTTTTACCATTTCCGCAGAAACAATACCTGTAGGTACCGCAATTATGGCATAACCCATTAACATGATAACAGACGCTATTAATTGCCCTAATGCCGTAGCTGGAGCAATGTCTCCGTAGCCTACTGTAGTTAGTGTTACAATAGCCCAATAAACACTTCTAGGAATACTCGTAAAACCACTATCCTGACCGCTTTCAACCAAATACATGATGGTTCCTAAAATCACACAAAGAATAAAGACAAACATCATAAACAAGATGATTTTTGCTCTACTTACTTTTAAGGCTCTAATTAGGTTAGTAGACTCGCCAATATATCTTGTAAGCTTGAGGATTCTAAATATACGAAGAAGTCTTAAAGCTCTCAACGCAACCAAAGAATGCGATCCTACTAAAAAGAACGACAAATACTTTGGAATAGTAGAAAGTAAATCAATAATACCATAAAAGCTAAAAATATATTTAGTAGGCTTCTTGACTGCTATAATTCTAGCAATATATTCTATTGAAAATAAGATTGTTATTACCCATTCTGCAGTATTCAAAAGAGCGTGATGTTTTTTATCAATTTCATCAATACTCTCAAGCATTACAAAAATAATACTAACTATAATGGCAATAAAAAGTATGATGTCAAAAACCTTACCTGCTGTTGTATCAGCTTCGTAGATAATTTCATGAAGTCTAAATCTCCAACTATGTTTTTTTGGTTTATCCATGTTATCAAATGTAATAAAAGATTAGGTATTTGTTGAATTGGTATTTAATTCAACTATTTTAAACCCTTTTTTTCGTCTTAAGTAACTTTGAATAATATGTTGTGTATCTCGATTGTTATCCATTGGTGTTATAATAGATTCTAAAACTTCTATATTATTTATTTGATAATTTAAGTTGAAAAACCCTAAGCCTTTAAAAAGACCGTTTTCAATTAAGATGGCACTTTTTTCATCTACTTCGCGACCTTTATCAATAATAACCATGTTTTTATTCTTATAGCTGTTTTTCTCTATGAGGGCGGAGACGCGCTTATTATAATTTTTTGGTAACTCTTCTTGAATACAGGCGCCTTCACAAGTTTTAATATCATAATTAAAACAACTTGTTTTGGTTTTGTAAACACCCGTTAATTTTTGGCAAAGTTTAAAATCATCAATTGATTTTTCAATAAAACTCTTACCGCTTTGTCGGTTGCTAAAGGTGGTAATCGGTTTTTTTCTATAATCAGCTACATCAATTTTTAGATTGATGTAATTATTTTCATCTGTAAAACTATATAAAGCGTGTGTAAAAGTAGTACGTCTTAATGCACGATTGAATATAGGTTTGTTTCTTTTTATTTCTTCACTTTCTTTTAAAAGTGCAACAAGCTCGCTTCCTGTAGCTTCATAAGTTACTGTAGTAACTAATGCTTGTATTTTTTTTGATTTCGGATTTGTACCAGTAAAGTGCTGATTAATGCGCTTCTTTATGTTTTTGCTTTTACCAATATAAATTATTTCGCCATCCAATTTGTGTATATAATAAACCCCAGTTATAGCTGGTAGTTCTGCAATGATATCAATGTGACGCGGTTCTAGCTGGTGCTTTGGATTTAATCTTACAGATTGCTGAATAATACTCTTTGAGGTATCCTTGTCAATTAACATTTTAAACAACTTAATAGTAGCTAAAGCATCTCCTGAAGCTCTATGTCTATCTGTTAAAGGAATTCCTAGAGAACGCACCAATTTACCCAAGCTATAAGATGGCTGCTCTGGAATTAAATCTTTAGCCAATTCGACTGTACAAAGGGATTTTCGCTCGTATTCGAAGCCCAAGCGACGAAATTCAGTACTCAAAATTCTATAATCAAACTGGGCGTTATGTGCCACTAGAATACAATCAGTTGTAATTTCAACTATGCGTTTTGCTACTTCGTAAAATTTAGGAGCATTGCGCAACATGTTGCTGTTTATGCCTGTTAGGTTAACTACGAATGGCTGAATCTCACGCTCTGGGTTAATTAAGCTAATAAATTGATCTACTACTTCATGGCCATCATACTTATATATTGCTATTTCAGTAATGCCTTCTTCATTATACTTTCCTCCGGTGGTTTCTATGTCTAATATTGCGTACAAAAAGTGTTTATGCTTTTATTTGGTTTTGTTAAGTTCTATTCTCATTGAGGAGTTTTTAAGAGAAGTATCTTTAGTTTTCTAATCATAATTTCTGTTACCGAAGATACTACTTCCAACGCGGACCATATTACTGCCACAATCTATAGCCAGCAAATAATCGCTACTCATACCCATTGAAATAATCTCTAATTTACAGTTTTTGGATTGAGTAACTTTTAAATCATCGAACGTGTGTCTTAAAAACTTAAATTCTCTTTCTATTTGTGATTCATTATTAGTAAAGGTTGCCATTCCCATAACACCAGTTACTTTAATGTTTTTTAATTCTGAAAAACTTTCAGAATGAATAATTTCTAATGCATCACTTGAAGACATGCCGAATTTTGAATCTTCTGAAGCTATTTTTATTTGAAGCAAGCAATCAATAATTCTATCATGCTTTTTAGCTTGCTTATCAATTTCTTTTAATAGTTTTAAATTATCTACACCATGAATTAAACTAACAAAAGAAGCCATATATTTTACTTTATTCCGCTGTACATGACCTATCATATGCCATTCAATATCTTTAGGCATGATTTCATATTTGTCAACCATTTCTTGAATTTTATTCTCTCCAAAAACACGCTGCCCAGCATTGTATGCTTCCATTAAATCACTAACAGGTTTTGTTTTAGAAACAGCTACTAGAGTGATATTCTTGGGTAATTTAGATTTTATGTTTAAAAGATTTTCTTTTATCGACATTATAAGGGAAGAAGCTAAAACGTTAATTAGGATGAATTATTTTTGAAATTGCTGGGATACTTTTTCGGCTTTTCTGCTTTCAAAATAATCGTAAAACCCTTCACCAGATTTAACACCAAGTTTACCTGCTCTAACCATATTGACTAATAAAGGGCAGGGTGCATATTTTGGGTTTTTGAAACCGTCATACATTACATTTAAAATAGACAAACAAACATCCAGACCAATAAAATCTGCAAGTTGAAGGGGTCCCATAGGATGAGCCATACCCAATTTCATAACAGTATCTATCTCCTCAACACCTGCCACGCCATTGTATAATGTTTCAATAGATTCATTTAGCATGGGCATTAAAATGCGATTTGCTACAAAGCCAGGATAGTCATTAACTTCTACAGGTACTTTTCCTAAAGTTTTAGAAAGATCCATAATAGTTTTTGTCACTTCATCACTGGTATTATAACCACGAATAATCTCAACCAATTTCATGATAGGAACAGGGTTCATAAAATGCATCCCAATAACGCGTTCTGGGTTAGAAGTTACCGCAGCAATTTGAGTAATAGAAATGGAGGAAGTGTTTGTTGCTAAAATCGCTGATTCTGAGCACGCTTCGTCAAGTTCTTTATAAATTTTAAGTTTTAATTCTAGATTCTCGGTAGCCGCTTCAACCACTAAAGCAGCATAGTCAACTCCTTCTTTAATATTAGTAAAAGGCGTAATATTATTTAAAGTAGCTATTTTTTGTGTTTCAGTAATTCTTTCTTTTGCCACCATTCTATCTAAATTAGCAGCAATAGTTTGAATACCTTTTTTTAAGTTTTCCTTATTAACATCAATTAACTGAACTTTAAAACCACTTTGAGCAAATGTATGTGCTATACCATTACCCATAGTACCTGCACCAATAACAGCAACATTCTTCATTTAAAAACTATTTATTATTTGAGTTGCCACACGAAGAGCTTCTGTACCATCATGTAAAGTGACAATAGGTGTCGAATTATTATTTATAGCATCTGCGAAGGTTTCTAATTCGTCTAAAATTGAATTATTATCAGGAATTGGTGGGTTATCAAAATATATTTGCTTTTTGATACCTTCTGCGTTTTGTAAAATCATATCGAAATCACCAGGGTTTTCTGGGGCATCCTTCATTTTAACAACCTCACATTTTTTGGTAAGAAAGTCAACTGAAATATAGGCGTCCTTTTGAAAGAAACGCGCTTTCCTCATTTTCTTTAGAGAAATTCTACTCGCTGTTAAGTTTGCTACACATCCATTTTCAAATTCTAAACGAGCATTTGCAATATCTGGTGTATCACTAATAACTGCAACACCACTTGCTGAAACATGTTTTACCTTAGATTTTACAATACTAAGTATAATATCTATATCATGAATCATTAAATCTAATACTACTGGAACATCTGTACCGCGCGGATTAAACTCTGCCAAACGATGTGTCTCAATAAACATTGGTGATTTAATATCATCTTTTACTGCAATAAACGCTGGATTAAAACGTTCAACATGGCCTACTTGACCACGCAAGTTATGTTCAGCTAATAGTTCTCGTATATGTTCTGCTTCTTCAACGGTATTTGTAATGGGTTTTTCAATAAAGATATGCTTACCTTTAGCTATGGCTTCTTTTGCACAGTCGTAATGGGAGAGTGTAGGTGTAACAATATCGACCACATCCACGGCATCTATTAAAGACTCTATGGAATTGAAAAATTTATACCCAAACTCAGCTTCAACATTTTTGCCATTTGTTTTATCGGCATCATAAAAACCTACTAGTTCATATTTTTTAGATTGATTAAGTAGTCTTAAATGAATTTTTCCCAGGTGGCCAGCACCAAGTACACCAGCTTTTAGCATAATATTACGTTTTCAACAAAAATAACATATTTAAAGGACGATTTTATTTATTTCAGGTTAATTTTTTGTGGTTTAATTGTGGAAAAATAAATTTCAATTAATTGGTTTCATACTTAAAATGTTTCCCTAATTTTAACCAGCTAAACACGAATAAGAATTGAACGATACATTTAAACATAAAGGATTAAGGCAAAAACTAGTTAAAGTTTTAATAGACAAAGGGATAAAAGATGAAGCTGTATTAAATGCTATTGGCAGAATTCCTCGTCACTTGTTTATGGACTCTGGTTTTTTAGATCATGCTTATCAGGATAAAGCGTTTCCTATTGCTGCAGACCAGACCATTTCACAGCCTTATACGGTGGCTTTTCAAACAGAATTACTTCAGGTAAAAACTGGTGATAAAATTCTTGAAATCGGTACAGGTAGCGGATACCAAACAGCTGTTTTGTGTGAATTAGGAGCTAAAGTTTATAGTATTGAGCGTCAGAATGAATTGTTTAAAAGAACGAGTAAATTTTTGCCTAAACTTGGTTATCGGGCAAAGAAACTTATTTTCGGCGATGGTTATAATGGTCTTAAAGAAGAGGCCCCTTTTGATGGTATTCTCGTTACGGCTGGAGCGCCTTTTGTGCCAAAGCCATTGTTGAGTCAATTAAAAATAGGCGGTAAGTTAGTAATTCCAGTGGGTGATGATGTACAAGTTATGACCATGTTTACTAGAAAAGGTCAAAAAGAATTTGAGCAGGAGGAATTTGGTGAATTTCGATTTGTGCCTTTGTTGGAAGATAAAAATTAAATAATTAAACCCTTCATTAAATTTAATAAAGGGTTTAATTATTTAAGAAACAAGAAAGATTAATTGGTAGCTTCACTAAAACTCTCAATCCCACCAACTACAGGCAAAGTCAAACTAGTGCCTTCTAAATCTATGGTTAATTCAGTTCCTGGTTCTGGATGCAAAGTATATTCTTTATCACTGGAAAAAATCATTAAACCTATTTGTTGTCCAACTTTAATAATTTGATCATCTGGCTGTAAGTCAAACGTAACCTCATAAAACCTACCTGGTTCTAAAGGTTCACTTTTGGTAAGTGATTTATAATTTTGTGGGTCTGCCCACCCACGTGTTATAATATTATCTGTTGTTTTTGCTTTTCTACTATCATTCCATGGAAGTGATACTAACCAAACCGATAAATTAGCTGCTGGTTTATTACTTGCTAATTTAACTGTAATTTTAGGTATTCCTGATATGTGGAGACCCTTTTTCAATTTTGGAGTAACAAATAATAAACGATGTTCTGTTATTTCTGCTTTTGCTAATGCTTCTCCCGTAAATGAATAATTATCAATAATTTTTTCTTTATTTTGGGTTTGTTCTTTTTCGGCAAATAAACCTCCTTTAGCGGGAGCCCCCGAGCCTAAATAAAGTGTAACATTTTCTGCTTCAGGGTTTGGATAATCTTTATAAGGTGTTGGAGCATCCATTTTATCATCCTCACGAACAATCCAAGCTTTATTTGGTTCGTTTTCTAAACCATTCTCGACACCATGTAAATATCTTGTAAACCATTTATTCATCATGCTAACTGGTGGTGGACCTCCATGTCCAAATTGATGATAGTATATTTGTGCAGGAAGACCCATTTCTTTTGCCTTCTTGTAAATACGGTAGCTATGCTCTGGCATTACGTTCCAGTCATTAAAACCATGAGACATTAGTAAGGCGGCCTTCATTGGCTCCATGTCATTTAGATAATCTCTTCCAGCCCAAAAGTCATTATAGTCTCCAGTAATTCTATCCATACCATTTATCATTTCGGTATCACGGACTAAAGCATTACTATAATCTCTTTTGGAATTAAAAGTTTTAGGGATATTTGAATCATTCACTGTTTTTGAGTCGCTAGGAATAATGGGCTCTTCGCCGCCACTATGAATAAAATCATATAAAACATCGATATCTTCTCCTAAATATCCACCAGGCGAACGGACTAAACCATTAGATCGGTAGTAGTGATAATAAGAAGTGTTTGGTGCAATTGGGATGATAACTTCTAGTCCGTCAACTCCCGTAGTTGCAGCTGCAAGCGGAATAGTGCCGTTATAAGATGTGCCAGTCATTCCAACTTTTCCTGTACTCCAAAATGCGTCTACAATTTTATTTCCATAAGGCTCTGTATAACCTTTAACTCTTCCGCACAACCAATCTATAACAGCTCTAGGAGCAAAAGATTCATTATCGCCACCTACAGTAGGAGATCCTTGAGATAAACCTGTTCCTGGTGAAGACGAATGTACAACAATGTAGCCTCTAGGAATCCATTTTTTTATGTGAGAATTTGATATTATTGGACGTTTGCCCAAACGTTTTACTTCGGGGTGGACACGTTCTTTTGCTTCTTCACCAAGTTCATGCTTTACATCCCAAAACAAACCTTCTACGTCTGGAGCAACACCCGCGAAATATGGACTTGAAACATAAATAACAGGAAGTTTTAAACCTTCGGTATCTGTTTGATAAGGCCTTGTTACTGATACATGCATGCGATCTAGCATTCCATCACCATCGGTATCAAAAGTTGTTTCAACAAATAAATCATGTCTAATCCACTTATCTGGAGTATTAAAGGCTTCTACTATTTGGGCTTCTCCATCCTTGAAAATGGGTTTATCTTTTGTTTGTGAGTAGCTATAAAATGCTATCAGCAACATGAAGACAGATAGTAATGAATGTTTTTTGTTCATCTTAAAAAGTAATTTTATTTTAATTTTAGTCTGGTAAATACGCTTTAGGAATTGGGTTTTCATCAGTTTCTTGAGTCCAGTAGATGTTAATAACCCACCAGCGTTCTCCATCATTTAACAGTTGAATACTATTGATACCTCGCATAAATGGTTCGGTATCTTTTTCGCTATAAAAAGATTCATAGGTGCTAAATACTTGTGCAATACCACCGAAGGTGTTTACTCGTCTGCTAATTTCTTTTTCAAAAAAACCATTTTCGACTAACCATTTCCCTGAGCTTTTAATATAATCATCTGGAGACATGTAACGCACTTGATAAATACCAGCATTATTTTTCCCAGAAGGAATTAATTTAGCGTCAGGTTTAAAGAGGTATTTAAATTGCTTCCAATTTCTTTTCTCATCTTTCTCACCAGAAATAACCCCATATAAACTCTTTAATGTATTATCTAAAGTGAGTACTGCTGAAGAATCTATAGTAAATTCTAAAACTTCCTCATCAGTATTATTTTGTCCATTTAAATTTGTAGCAAGGATGCATACAAATAAAAGTGTTGATAGTTTTTTCATCTTCTAATTTTAAAATTGAAAAATAGAAATTAAAACAGATTATAAGCGTTAAGAGACTCTTAATTTATTTGAAATTTTTCTTGATTCTATCAAGGTCACGCTTATTATCTCTGTCTTTTATGGTTTCACGTTTGTCGAAAAGTTTTTTACCTTTCGCTAAGGCTATATCTAATTTAGCAAAACCTTTTTCGTTAATAAACAAGCGTAATGGAATAATAGTAAGCCCTGTGTTTTGAACTTCCTTAAGTAATTTTTTTAATTCTTTTTTATTTAAAAGAAGCTTACGTTCTGCTTTTGGTCTATGATTGTAGTAATTACCAAAAGCATATTCTTCAATCGTCATATTTATAACAAAAAGTTCTCCATTGTCGTTGAATTCACAGAAGCTTTCGGCAATAGAAGCTTTGCTGTTTCTTATGGATTTAATCTCAGTTCCAGTCAATACAATACCAGCAGTATACTTATCTAATATGTCATATTGAAAGCGAGCCTTTTTGTTTAGTATGTTAATCTTTTTTTGCATGGAGCACAAAACTACATAAATTTAATACTTAATCAAGAATATTTATTTTAACATAATGCAATGTTAAAAGATAGAGGCGCTTAGATAATTCTTTTTAGTTTTAGTAAAACTTAAAAGATATGAATCGTTCTCAGTTTATTAAATCGGTAGGAGTATCATCTTTAATTATTCCTGTGATGCCTTTATTTTCTTTTTCAAAACCTCAGGAAGAACCCCAATTAGATAAAGCTTTGGTCGAAAAATTTGTTCAAGTATCTCATGGAAAATTTGATATAGTAAAAGAGTTACTTGAAGAAACCCCGACGTTATTAAATGCCGCTCATGATTGGAGACGAGGTGATTTCGAAACAGGCCTAGGAGCAGCCAGCCACGTCGGAAATAAAGAAATAGCTATGTACCTATTAGAAAAAGGAGCACAGGCAAATATATTTACTGCAGCTTTATTTGGTAAAATAGATATAATTAAACCAATGATTGCATTTTCACCAAAACTAATTCATGCAAAAGGCCCTCACGGATTTACACTTTTACACCATGCTGAAAAAGGAGGAGATGCCGCGTTAGAAGTAAAAGAGTATTTAATTTCTTTGGGTTTAAAGGAGACTAGAATTCCACTATATTAAGCTAATAATTTCCATTGTGTTCCCACAAAACATTTGTATTTTTGTTATCGCTTTTGCTATGTCATATTGATTAGGTTGAAGCATATTTTTTATTTAAAAATTTCAATTTTAAGATATGAATTCATATGATGTAGCCGTTATTGGCTCTGGACCTGGAGGTTATGTTGCAGCTATTCGTTGCGCACAATTAGGCATGAAAACTGCTATTATAGAAAAATACGCAACTCTTGGAGGTACTTGTTTAAATGTTGGATGTATTCCGAGTAAAGCACTTCTAGATTCATCTCATCATTATGAAGATGCAGTAAAACATTTCGAAGAGCATGGGATAGAAATTCCTGGTGATGTTAAAGTGAATTTAGAAAAAATGATTGCGCGTAAACAAGCGGTTGTGGATCAAACTACGGGCGGAATTGATTTTTTAATGAAGAAAAACAACATTGATGTTTATCAAGGCTTAGGAAGTTTTAAAGATGCAACGCATATTGTTGTTAATGGAGAAGAAACTACAGAGATTGAAGTGAAAAACATCATTATTGCAACGGGTAGTAAACCATCAAATCTGCCTTTTATAAATGTTGATAAAGAACGTATTATAACCTCCACTGAAGCTTTAAAATTGAAAGAAATTCCAAAGCACATGATTGTGATTGGAGGTGGTGTTATTGGATTGGAATTAGGACAAGTTTACAGACGTTTAGGAGCAGAAGTAACCGTTGTTGAATATATGGATAGAATTGTCCCAACTATGGATGCTGGTTTATCTAAAGAATTAAATAAAGTTTTCAAGAAAGCTAAGTTTAAGATGCAAGTATCTCACAAGGTGAAATCTGTTGAGCGTGTTGGTGATGAGGTTATTGTTAAAGCAGATAATAAAAAAGGAGAAGAAGTTGAGTTTAAAGGTGATTACTGTTTAGTTTCTGTTGGTCGACGTCCATATACAGATGGTTTAAATGCAGAAGCTGCTGGTGTGAAATTAGATGATAGAGGTAGAGTAGAAGTTAATGATCATTTACAAACATCGGCATCAAATATTTATGCCATTGGAGATGTTGTTAAAGGAGCTATGTTGGCACATAAAGCTGAAGAAGAAGGCGTTTTTGTAGCAGAAACGTTAGCAGGACAAAAGCCTCATATAGATTACAATTTAATACCTGGAGTCGTTTATACATGGCCAGAAGTAGCTGCAGTAGGAAAAACTGAAGAGCAACTTAAAGAAGCTGGAGTTGACTATAAAACTGGACAATTCCCAATGCGTGCTTTAGGTAGAAGTAGAGCAAGCATGGATTTAGACGGATTTGTAAAAATACTGGCTGATAAAAAAACAGATGAAATTTTAGGCGTACATATGATTGGTGCTCGTGCTGCAGATATGATTGCTGAAGCAGTTGTGGCGATGGAATACAGGGCTTCTGCAGAAGATATATCTAGAATGTCACATGCACATCCAACATTTACAGAAGCTATAAAAGAAGCGGCGTTAGCTGCTACAGAGAACAGGCCATTACATATATAGCTTACTTTATCTTCTTAAATATCAAGGTATTAATTGTATTTTTTAATTAGTTTTCCTACCTTGTGTAAGAATTATCAAATTATGATATTCTCCCTATTATAATTAGCTGCCCTGTTAAGTCTATTTGGTTGCTTTCAATAAATTAGTTAGTACCTTAACTATTCATGTTATGTTATTTAAAATAGCATATTATGAAAACAAAATTACTTTTAGCAGTTCTATTTTTTTATTCTCAAGTCTATATTTTTGCCCAATGTCCTGGTGGTACACCACCTGCAGGATATACTTGTATTCCAGATGCTAATTTTGAACAGGCATTAATTGATGCTGGAATTGATAGTAATATGACGCCAGACAATCAAATATTAAATACAGAGGCACAAGCTGTTACATTTTTAAATATAGCGAGTAAAAATATAGCAGATTTAACTGGAATTGAAGCATTTACTGCTGTAGAGACATTATATGTGTCTAGTAATTTGTATATAAGTGCAGATTTTTCTCAAAATATAGCATTGGAATTATTGTTTGTTAGTTCCCCGAACCTAACAAGTTTAAATATTACTCAAAATGTTGCACTAAGACAACTTAATATGTCTTATACTCCAATACAGTCAATTGATGTAACCAAGAATATAGCCTTGGAGTCATTATCTGTTTTTAGCAATGATATTCAAAGTCTAGATGTGAGTAAAAATACTGTATTAACTAGTTTGTTTTGTGGTGACAATCCGTTAGGAACATTAAATGTAGATGCTAATATTTTATTACAAAACTTATCATGTAATAATAATGATTTAAACGATTTAAATGTTTCCTTGAACATGGATTTAGAAGTATTAAACTGTAAACAAAATAATCTTTCAGATCTTATATTAACGACTAATGCTGCTTTGCTAGATTTAGATTGTAGTCAAAATGGTTTGACTGTTCTCGATCTATCTTTAAATAGTGCATTACAATCAATACAATGTCAGGGTAATGATATAGTAGATTTAGATTTGCATCTTATGACAGGTTTAACTAAACTATTATGTAATGTAAATAAATTAGAAACTTTGAATGTTAAAAATGGAAATAACACGAATGTTGCCAATTCTGATTTTAATATCCAATCTAATCCAGATTTAACGTGTGTAGACGTAGACAATGTTGCATGGAGTGATGCCAATTGGACATTTAAAAACCCAGGAACCAGTTATAGTGTTGATTGTTCGTTAGGCATAGAAGATTTTAATATATCAAATATGAGATTATTTCCTAATCCAACACAAGATAGAATTAATATTAAATTAGATTTAGAAGGAACTTACAGTTTAGGAAGCGTGCTTGGTCAGGAAATGCAAAAGGGAGATTTAGTAAAAGGAAATAATGAATTAAATATTTCGTCCTTACCTAATGGGGTATATTTTTTAAATATTAAAACAAGTAGCGGTAGTGCAACTAAAAAAATTATTAAAGAATAATTTTCAGTTAAAGAATAAATTAATATAGGTCTTATTAGATATCTAATTGACTGAAGACCAGTATTAAAAATTGTTAATTCATCAAACTTTTATTATCTTGTGTGGGAATTATCGAATAATGGTATTCCCCTTATTATAATTAGCTACCCGCGTCAAGTCTATTTTGATTTCTTTCAATAAATATGTTAGTATCTTAACTATTCATGTTATGTTATTTAAAATAACATATTATGAAAACAAAATTACTTTTAGCAGCCCTTTATTTTTCATTTCAAGGATTAGCATTTGGTCAATGCCCAGCCGCTGGTTATACTTGTATACCAGACAGTAATTTTGAACAAGCATTAATAGATCAAGGAATTGATTCTGAAAACAATACAGTCGATGGAAGAGTTTTAACTATAGATATTTCTGGGATTATTGATTTAGATGTAAGTTCAAATTTTATTTCAGATATGACTGGCATTGAGGCTTTTTCTTCTTTGCAGACATTAGATTGTAGTTTTAATCAACTTATAGCTTTAGACTAGTTTAATAATACAGCTCTGTTAGAAATTGATTGTGGTGAAAATAATATAGGTAATGGAGGAAATCAATTAATTCTTCCAAACAATAATATATTAACATCTCTAATATGCCGAGGTAATAATTTAAGTAGCTTAAATGTGAGTGCTTACCCAGATTTGGAAGTGTTGCAATGTTATAATAATGGACCTTCAGATATAGGGACTTTAAATCTAAATGCTAATACTAAATTAATTGATTTAATATGTCACAATGCAGGAATAACTTCTATAGATATTTCTACTTGTAGTAATCTTGATACATTATGGTGTTTTACCAGTTCGGGTACTCCTCCAAATAGTAATTCTCTATCTACATTGAACATATCGTCAAATCTCGCTTTATCTGAAGTAAGATGTTTTAGCAGTGGAATTAATACATTTACAATTTCTAATAGTCCTTATAATAATATGATTTATCTCGATTGCAGCGATAATCCAATTGGCTCATTGGATGTTTCTGTGTTTCCTAATTTAGAAACATTATATTGTGCAAATAATAATTTGAATACTATAGTTGTTTCTGGTTTAACAAGTTTAGTTGATTTTGGCCTTTGGAGTAATAACCTCTCAAGTTTGGATTTATCCAATAATGCGAATTTAGAATATGTTGAACCGGGTAGCAATACAAACCTTTCCAATTTAACTTTACCTGATAATAAGACCACGTTAACACAGTTATGGGCTTATGATATGAATTTATCTTCCTTAAACTATGCAGAATACACACAATTGCAATATTTAGATATAGGCATTAATAGTTTTACAAGTGCAGATATAAGTTTATTGCCTAATCTATTAGAGTTTTATTGCAATGAGAATATGTTAACTTATTTAAATATTGCTAATGGCAGTAACGATACATTAGATTGGATGTGGGCACATGATAATCTACTTACTTGTATTCAAGTAGATGATTTGGCTGAAGCGGCAGCAAAATCGTCTCCCAATTGGCAGCGCGATATTGGTGCGAATTTTAGTTTATTTTGCGCTTTAGGAACAGAAGATTTTGATTTAGCCAGTATTTCAATATATCCAAATCCAACAAAAAATGTTTTTGAAATAGATTTGAATATAAGTGCCAATTACCAATTATTTAATATTCAAGGTCAAGAAGTTTTAAGAGGCTCTTTTATTCAAGGATTAAATAATTTAAATGCTAGGTCTCTTTCAAGTGGATTATATGTGCTAAATATAAAATCTGATTCAGGAAGTATATCTAAAAAAATCATTAAGTATTAGATACTATTAAAGAAGCGGCTTTAGCTAGTATTCAGGATAGACATTTGCATGTTTAATATAAATTGGAAATTATAATATTGAGAAAGCAACCTTTTTAAGGTTGCTTTTTTTATTCTTATTTTTGAAATATGCAAGAAATACCATTACATCTAGATTTTGTTGCCCTAATAATGTCTTTAGGTTTATTTTTAGGCTTTTTTATTTCCTACTTCCTGATTAAAAAATCTTTGAAATCTAATTTGCCAAACCTTTTTATGGGTTTACTTATTTTAAGTTTGACTATAACAATGCTAGAGGGCTGGTTGAATTATACTAACCTTATATTTCAAATATTATGGGCAACCAATTTTGCAGAACCTCTAAATTTTGTAATAGCGCCGTTGATTTATTTATTTGTTATTTCTCAATTTAAAAGTTTTAAAAAAGATAAACAATGGTTGCATTTTCTGCCTTTCATTTTTTGGTTAGGATATTGTGTTTTCTATTTTATGCAGCCTGATGAGGTTAAGTATAATTCAAACATAGGTGTGATGCAGTTGGATATTCCATATATAAGGGTAGATTATTTTATTTCGCACGATCCTTTAGGAATTAGAACCTATGTAAATCTTCTTACTGGTTTATCATTTATTATTTATATTGCCCTAACTTTAAAAATTCTTATTAGTAAAGTGCGTTCTTTAGGGCAAACATTATGGAATACCACTAATAAAACATTAATAGCAATTCGCAATGCTCAATATCATTTTTTAATATTGATTGCCATTTTTGTTGCGGTGAAGTTATTTTTTGGAAATAGCGATGCTGGCGATTATTTCTTATATTTATATTTAACGTTCATGTTATTTATGACAATTGTACAAATCATGAATAGTTCCAATTATTTTAATGATGTTTCTAATTTTTTAGAAGGCCCAGTTTTAAAGTATAAAAAGTCATCCCTTGTAAAAGAAGATAAAGAAATAATTTTGAATGCAATTAATATGCAAATGCGGGATGAAAAATATTTTTTAAGTAGTACAGCATCATTATCTGGATTATCTAAAGAGATTAAAGAAAGCTCGCATCATGTTTCACAAGTTATAAACGAAAAGCTCAATCAGTCATTTTTTGAGATGTTGGCTGGATATAGAGTAGAAGAAGCTAAAGATATTTTAAAAACCGATTTAGGCAAAAAACTAACCATTGAAGAGGTGGCTGAACGTGTTGGTTATAACTCAAAATCTGCCTTTAACACGGCTTTTAAGAAATTTACTTCGCAAACACCTTCTACTTACAGGGATTCGTAATCGTTTGATAATCAGTTGTTTTTAGTGCTTCCTTATAAACTCGAACACCTTACTTATAGGCTAATTCGTTAAAACCTTCACACTGTCTCTACTTTTGAATCAAATCAAAAAACGAACAGTGATGAACAAGCAAGGAACTACAAAAAACGAACGTAAGTATTTTATAGATTGGTTAAGAATAGCCCTTATTATAAGTGTATTCTTTTTCCACGTAGGAATGATTTTTAATCCATGGGGATGGCATGTAAAAAGTGACGAGACCTTTTACTTTTTAGAACCAATTATGCATTGGTTACATTTATGGAGAATGCCATTGTTGTTTTTAGTTTCAGGAGTTGGAACATTTTATGCACTTGGATTTCGCACAACAAAGCAATACTTAAAAGAGCGTGTTAAAAGGCTTTTATTACCTTTTATAGCTGGAGTATTTACTCTAGTTCCAATTCAAGTTTATATTGAAAAAATAGACCAGTATAGTTCTCTAGGGAATTATTACACACATATGTTTGATGGTATTTATCCAGCAGGAAATTTCTCTTGGCATCACCTATGGTTTATTTTGTACTTGTTTGTTGTTTCATTAATAATATCGCCATTTATAAGATATAGCAGAAGCGGACATTTTAATATGCTAAGAGGAAAATTAATTGCAATAGCTTCAAAAAAAATGGGGTTAAACTGGATATTACTAATTATTATTGGCTCCCAACTAATTTTAAGACAATATTTTCCAGATAGCACACATGCTTTATATAATGATTGGGCGTATATGACCTTTTACTTGTTATTCTTTCTTATAGGTTTTGTTTTGTTTACGAGTGATAAAGTAATACAAGCAGTGGCCAATCAAAGACGTCTATATGTATTACAGACATTTGTTTTCACTGTTCTCATGTTTGCGTTTTGGGTTTTTAAAATTAACATAATTGGAAGAAGTTATATCTACCCTATTACGGAAATGGTTATCGCGCTTTCTTGTGGATTAGCAGTAATAGGTTACTGTAAAGTATATTTTAATAAAGAGCATAAGTTTAGAAAAATTCTAAATACAGCTATTTATCCATTTTACTTATTGCATCAACCTATAATTATTGTTGTTGGGTATGTAATTTTACAATGGCAACTACCAGTAGCTGTAAAAGCCATATTAATTACACTAATATCCCTTTTGTTTACTGTTGCACTGTATTGGCTAATTAGTAAGTTTAACATCTTACGAATTGTTTTCGGTATGAAAAAGAAAGAGTCTAAAAAAGTTTTGGTACTTCAAAGTACCTCAGTAATTTTAGAAAAGATACAACTGCAACCAATTGTTTTGAAATGTACTGATAAGACTAAACCAAATAAAAATGAAACTATTTAGTAGTTTAAGACAAAACCTAGTTAAAGAAGGAAAAGTAAAGCGGTATTTAACGTATGCCGTTGGCGAAATTCTTTTAGTAATGATTGGTATAAGTTTAGCATTTCAAGTGAGTAATTGGGATGATAATAGAATTAAAAAAAATGCAGAAATAAGGTTTTATGAAAATATTAAAGAGCAAATAATAGATGATAAGGAATTACTTGAAGGCCAAAGGGGATATAACAATCATTATATGGCTCAATTTAAGTATGCCAATGAAATTATTGATTCCAATAATCGAAGTAAATTAGACACCCTAGGTAGTATACTTTATAATTTTACACAATATTCAGATTTTGATAAGGAGGGTAATATATACGAAACGATGGTAAATAGTGGCGACATTAAATTGCTACACAATCATGAAATTGTTAACGGTATAAGAGAATTGGAAGAATTATATCATTATGTGAATAGAATGGAAAGTATTCATTATGATGCTATGATGAGTCATGTAATAAAAGCAATTAATCCTATTTTAAAATTTGCTACAAAAGAAATCAAAAAGCCTGATGCTGTTTTTAACTATGAATTTCAAAATCTTGTAATAATGCTTATCCAAGTAATGGAGGAAAAGGAAAGTACTTATTTGAGAACTTTAGGTGAAATTGAACGTAATCTCAAATTAATTGACAAAGAATTATACGGTGCATAATTTTAAATGACAAGCAGTCAAGATTCCTACAGAATTTTTCAATACTTAAAAGAAAATATCAGCATTTATAGCATTTGCTTGTAAACTCACACTCTATTTTAATAAATAAATGGCTTTAAACAATAATGCTTATAGGGTTTTTTGGTCTTTCCTTGTAAGCGCGAACCTGTTATTTTCTTGTCCTTGAAGGCTAAACCCTTAACACATTAAATACACGGCATCTTTGTCGAAGAATTAAAATAATTTATCAATTAAAATCAATTAAAATGAACACAATTAAAAGTAAAATGAACACATTAATGTTAGTAATGGTATCTCTATTGCTAATGGCATCATGTAGTAATGATGATGACAATACCCCACCACAAGCAGAATTACCAGAAAACATGGTTGATGTTGGTAACTACAACTTATATACCGAAAGTCTAGGTGAAGGAAACCATACCTTAGTTTTCGAATCTGGTCTTGGCGATAATTACGAATCTTGGTATAAGCTTTTAAGTCTTTCTGAAACGAATCAAGTCATCGCTTATAATAGAGCAGGGTATGAACCTTCTGAGGTTGCTAATAATGATAGAAATATTATTCAGTTAGCAGAAGATCTTCATCAGGTTATATTGAGTAAATCAATAAATGATAAGGTAATTCTAGTTGGGCATTCTTTAGGAGGAGCAGTCATTCGATATTATGCAGTACAACATCCAGAAATGATAGAAGGGTTATTATTTATTGACCCAAGTCATGAGGATTTTGAAGTAGTGACTCAAGTGGCTGAAGATGCAGGGGTTGCATTTTTTATGGAAAATGGTAGTCCAGAGACTGCAAACGAATATGCTCAAATAATAGAAAATTTTGAAATTTTAGGAAACCTAGCAACTTTGCCAGATGTACCAACTATAGTCCTTACAAGTACTAGAGATCGTCTAGAGGTTCCGGAAAATGCGCAACGATGGGTAGATGTGCATGCCACGTTTGGTGAAGGTGTTTCTGATTTTACACACGTTATTACTGAAAATAGTGGACATTATATTCAAATTGAAGAGCCACAATTAGTCTTTGAAGCTATAGAATCGCTATTAAATTAATTATAAAAATATAATAAGAAATAAACAAAGTAAAAATGAAAAATTTAGTTAGTAGTACAATTATTGGAGTTATTCTATTTACACTGTTTAGCTGTTCAAGTGAAGACCTTCCTGATGCAGCAGAAAGCAATTATTTAAATTACGAAACAAAAACAGAATTAGAACTTCCGTTTAATGAAGAATGGTGGGTGTTTTGGGGTGGCCGTACGGTAAGCGAAAATTATCATGCAGCACATAAAAACCAAAGGTTTGCTTTAGATATTGTTCAACGGACTAATGGTAGTACACATTCAGGAAACGGATCTCAAAATGAAGATTATTATTGCTTTGGAAAACGTTTGAATGCTCCAGGAAGCGGAAAGGTTGTTAATGTTGTTAATAATTTAGAAGATAATGTTCCTGGTCAATTTAACAGAGATTTTCCGGCAGGAAACCACATTGTAATTGACCATGAAAATGGCGAATTCTCAATCTTGGCACATTTTAAAAAAGAGTCAATAATTGTATCAGTTGGAGATATAGTTGAAAAAGGGGAAGAACTAGGAAAAGCAGGTAATAGTGGTAACTCAAGCGAGCCACATTTGCACTATCACTTGCAAACCAGTGGAGATCAATTTGAAGGAGAGGGTTTACCTGCTCAATTCTTAAATTACTATGCCAATGGAGCTTTAATTGAAAGGGGAGAGCCTGTAAGAAGTCAATATATTAAAAATGATAATTAGTGGTTAAATATTCATAACGAATGAATATGCAAAATAACATAGAACAAGAAATTGTTGAAAAATTAAATCACCTTAAATACTTAAAATTTGAGGTGGTTAATGATAATTACGAGGCATCTCTAAATGACACAAATGGCTATATAATTATTAAGGGCTACGGAAAAACTATTATTGAAGCTATTAATGATTTACATCATAATTTGATTTAGTTTAATCAGCTTCATTATAAACCACATCATACAATTGGATGTGTTCCTTTTTTCCTTCAAGTAGTAATTTGTCAATCTTCTTAAAAGTGTAGTCTTGTTCTTCTGTTAATAGTTTATACAAAGTTTCAGAAATAAGTGTTTTCGAATTATAGGTATTACACTCAGATTGAATGCGAGCTGTTGTATTTAAAATATCTCCAGTATAAATAATATCTTTTTTAATGATACCTATTTCACCAGCAGTAACCTCTCCGATATGAAAACCCGCTTTAAATTCTGGTACCAAACCAAATTCCTTTAAGTAATAGTCTTTATTTTTTGTAATCGCGTTTGAAATCTTAATAAAGCAATTAATACAATTATTTTTATTGATACCTTTTTTTTCATTCCAGCTTACTACAATTTCATCTCCAACATATTGGTAAACCTCACCAGAGGTTTCTAATATGGCATTGGTCATATCGGCATAATATGTTTTTAATAGTGCAAAATAGTTTTCATGACCAATTTTTTCAGCAATGCTAGTTGATGATTTCATGTCTAAAAACATGAAAATTCGTTTTTCTTGATTTGGTGTATGATATTTTCCAAGATAATTCATCAAAACATTGCTACCTAAGTAAGCTTCAATTTCTGAGTAAAACAGAGCTAAATCTAGGATAATACCGGTATATATAACTATAGTCCAAAATGAAAATTGAGACATAAAATTGATTAATCTATCAAATACTTTCTGACTAAATATATTGCTATCTAAGAGTATAGCATTACTTATTAAAGTTATAATGGATAGGAATAGAATGATTAACAAAAGGTAAAAAACACTTTTATAAACAAATTTTTTCCATAACTCTATTTTCCTAAAGTAAGCTCGCATCCATAATACTTCTATAAATCCTTGAAACAACCCCATGCATAAACTTCCAATGCTTACAATAAGAAAAGATTCTTTAAAACTGTATAAATTTCCAGTTGTGGGATATTTATCTAGTCTTCCTAGAAGCCCGAACTCTAATAAAATATAGATGAATCCAAATATGAGCCAAATGATACCAAACACTAAAATTTGTCTTATTTGCCGTTTATATTTTGAATGTAATGTCATTTAGTAAATATAGAAAAAACGTCGCTAAGAAAAATTTAGTCATCTAAGGTTTATCTTATTTCGAAAAACTTAGAAAGAAGAATGATTGTAATTGAACAATCATTCTTTACCATCTATTTTGAACAGCATAAATTCATAGTTGTTAAGGTTTTGTTAATAAAATTTTGTAAATTGCTAGAGGCTAACTAATAACCAACCCTTATGAAATCTCTATTATTTATAGCAAGCATGATGCTTTGTGCCATTTGCTATAGTCAAACAGTTGATATCCCAGATGAAAATTTTGAAAAAATTCTAGTAGAACTCGGTATTGATTCCGATAAAAAAGTAAATGGACAAGTATTGAGAAGTGATGTTCAGTCGGTGTCATTTCTAGATTTATATAACAAGAAAATCAAGAATCTTGAAGGAATTGAAGCTTTTGTTTCACTAACATATCTGGATTGTAGAAATAACTATTTATCCAATATAGACTTGAGTAAAAATATTGCTTTAAACACTTTGTATTCAGATGTAAATAATTCTGATCATCGACGCTATAGTGTTAATAACCAAAACTGGTTCGATTATTAAGTTTTAACGTTGCATTGTTGTTTAACACGCTTATTTTTATTAAATTAGAGCTCCCTTTTTATTTTTTAATAGCAAAATCCCCTTAATTGAATTGTTTTATACAATTTCAACTGCGATGCTATTAGCTATATATGTTATGTTTTTAAACATTAACATTTATGGAAACACATTTATTTATATCTATTTTATTTAGTGGTAAGATTCCTAGTATTTTTTTATGAAATACTAGGAATCTTATTACGGTTTTTGTGCTGTTAATGAATAGTTTTAGATAAAAATGAATTTAAGCTTGCCCCAATCCAACAAAGAACATCATGCATCTAAAATTAGATTTTGATGCTAATTACAGTATAATAGACCCTTTAGGGAAAGTAATTAGTAGTGGTCATTTAATTGCAGGTGAAAACCAAATAAACGTAACTAATTTAACCAATGGTATATACTTTTTAAAGGTTAAGTCTATTTTGGGTGATTTAACTAGAAAAGTATTGAAAAAATGATGTTTGGTTATATTTGGGGAAGCGAACCGAAAGGTTCGCTTTTTTTATAACTCAAAATCTGCATGTTGCCAGCTTTCTTTGAAAAGTGCGTCATATTTTATTGCATTATCATAATCATTTAAAGCTTCATATCCTGTTTTAATACCATGATATGCCCAACCATTTTTAGGCAATCGCTCTAAATCTTCCAAATAGGTTTCAATGGCTAATCTTTTTTGGTTATTAAGGATTAATACTTGTCCTAAATGATGTCTGATGGAGAAAAACCAATCGGGTGGTTCGTTGTAATTTAAGGCATCTTCCATTGTAACGGCTTCTTTAAGTAACACAATACTGGCTTTATAATCCCCATTATATGCTAAAATTCCAGCCTTTAAGACATTTTTAGCTATTTGAACTAAGTTGTAAACCGAATTAATATCCCAAACTGTAACGTCTTTTAAACTTTCATCTTTGGATAACTCATTTAAAGCGGCTAATTCAATTTTAGCTTTATTCAAATCACGCTTTCCTAGGTATGCCATTCCTTCTGAATAATGTCGAATGGCTTTAGGATATTTTAAATCGTAGGTTTCTAGTTTCATATCCAATATCTCATCCCATTTTTTAAATTTTACAGCAACATAGTATGGAATGGTATAATAATGTTGTAAGGTTCCCCAACCAGGTTCTTTCATAATTTCTGGATGAACATGCTCAGATACTTTTTTAGCACCTATCATTGCCCAATAGCTATTACCTTCTAAGGTAGCTGTTGCTGCCATAAAATGATAATTATGTGGATAGTATGCCAAGGGATACGCTCCTTGTGCGTGACAAGCAGTGACATAAGTGCTATCTGCCTTAACTGCCGCGATATTAGATAAAGTACCTTTGTGGTACTCTCCTGTTCTAATGTATATATGAGATGGCATATGTAATAAATGTCCAGAACCAGAAACCAAACCATCATCAAAAGCTTTTGCCGAAATATTAGAACGCTCTGGTGTACTGGAGGCCTCAACGGCATGAATATAAAAATGATGCGCTCCTGGATGGTTAGGGTTTTGTTCTATAAGTTTTTCTAGAAGAGTTACAATTTCTATGGTCCATGGTTTTTCTGCTCCATCTTTTTCATTTAAATCCCAAGGATGTAAATTCATTAGAGATTCTGCATACAAAGCACTAATCTCAGTGTCTTTAGGGTACTTATCATATAAAATTTTCAGTGCTTCTGAGTATTTAGTGTCTAGTTCTAATCTATCTTCTGGAGGTTCAATAGCATACCGTAGAGACATGGCATTTATAAATTCTTGCTCTTTTTTTGATGCGTTACTAGAAAGTTTTTTTGCCTTTTGAATAGCTTCATAAGCTCGTTCATAATTATCAGCTTCCATACCTGCATTATAGTTTGGACCTAGAACGTAGGCATATCCAAAATATGCCATAGCACATTTAGGGTCTAATTTGGTTGCATAATAGAATGATCTTGCTGCTTCAGCATGATTAAAGGCATATGCTAAGGCCATTCCTTGATTAAAATAGCGTTGTACTAAAGTATCTTTGGTTGTTATAGGGTAATTTATTACATCATACCCTTCAAAAAGAGGTGCAATATTATTACCTTCATACCATGCCATATCAGTAACCTGAGGGACACAAGCATATTTTGAAGAAATTTTAGTAGTTACAATAGGCTCAACTGGAGCCTTTTTTGTTTTTTTACACGAAAAAAAAATCAAAACTATTAATAGTGTATAAATAATATTTTTCATTTCGTAAGTATTTGGTTTGTAGTTATTTGTTGACTATAAATTTAACTCATTTTTAATAAACCAGAAAATCTTTACTAAATTCGTCAACCTTTAAAGATAATATGTGACTTTATAAAAAGACCTGTGTCTTATATAGTATCATCAACTAAATTAGCGAGAGCTACAATTGAATACCCTAGACAATATTAATAGCCAAACAGATGAATATCTGATAGAAGCAATCGTAAAAGATAATGATACGTTGCTTTTCGAAATCCTGTACGACAGGTATGCTAGTGTTGTTTATAATAAATGCTATGGTTTTGCAAGAGATGAAGATGAAGCAAAAGACTTAACACAAGACGTATTTTTAAAACTCTTCATAAAGTTGGCGAGTTTTAAAGGGAAGTCAAAATTTTCAACATGGCTATATGCTTTTACCTATAACCATTGTGTAAATTATGTGACACGAAATACGGCAAAGAAAATTGAAAAGCAGTCGGTTGATTATAAGGATATAGAAAATATATCGGAAGACGAAATTGAAGACAAGAGTTTTCTTAAAATGAAAGTAGATAAGCTAAAACAAGCTATGGAACTAATTTCACCAGATGAGAAAATGATATTGCTATTGAAATACCAAGACTATTTAACCATAAAAGAAATTGAGTCGGTATTAGGGATAGGAGAGAGCGCAGTAAAAATGTGTATTAAAAGAGCCAAAGATAAACTAACAGCTGTATATGCTGATAACCAATAATGATGGAAAATCCGTTTAACCAAATAGATAGGCCACTTAAAGAAGTTCCAGAAGAACTTAAGTCTAAGGTAATGAACGACATTGCTATGGCTAAACTTATCATGGAGTTGGCGGCATTGTTTTCTTATAATATCGGTGATATTATTGAAGCAGTTGTAAATAATAGAAAAAATAATTAATACTAATAACCCTAACTAAAAAAGTATAAACATGGAAAAAGCATCAAAATGGAAAGATATGGCCATGGAGTCTTTAACCGCTATTTGGAAAGAAATAGCAGAAATATTTCCAAATATAATTGGCACCATTCTAATATTAATTTTCGGATGGTTATTAACCAAGATAATAGTCAAAGTTGTAAAGAAAGGCTTAAAACTAGTACATGCAAATAAGCTTGATGACACTTTAAATGAAATAGAAATTGTAGAAGGAAAGAAATTAAATTTTGATACCATTAAGATTGTTTCAAGTTTCGTAAAGTGGGTCATGTATATTATGCTAATTATCATGGCACTAGATATTATGAATCTAACCATGATATCTGAAAAGATAAGTGATTTATTAAGCTATTTACCACAATTATTTACGGCACTGATTATATTCACAGTAGGTCTTATTTTGGCAAATCTTATTAAAAAGGGTATTCGCTCGTTTTTTGAGTCTATGGACTTATCAGGTGCAAAACTTATAAGTCAAGTAGTATTTTTTATCATATTAACGTTTGTTTCTATCACAGCACTTAACCAAGCGGGTGTAGATACGGAGATTATAACAAGTAACATAACCATGATACTTGCTGCTTTTCTATTAGCTTTTGCTTTAGCAATTGGTTTTGGAGCTCAAAGAGTTGTTGGCGATTTATTAAAAACATTCTATGCTAGAAAAACATATGAAGTTGGACAAGTAATAGAATTTAATGATATTAAAGGTGAAGTAGAATCTATTAATAGTATTTCGGTAACCTTAAAAACAGCAAAAGGAAAATTAGTAGTGCCAGTTAAAGACATTGTGGAGAGTCAAATACGGATACAGGAGTAATTTTAAGTTAGGGTTAAAATTTGGTTGGTTACTAATCCTGAAATCTAAAAACTCTCTACATATCCCTTTTCATTAATTTGGAAAGGGATTTTTTTTAGAATTTTTCTAAAATTTGAAGCACATCCTTTTTATAGCTTCGGCTAATAGTTAGCGCTGTATTGTTAATGACTATTTCTTCGTTTGTAAAAGATTCAATATATTTAAGTGAGATAATGTAAGAGCGATGTATTCTCAAAAAGCGTTTGCCTGGTAGTTTAGCTTCAATGGCGCTTATAGTTTCTCTGGTAACAATAGTTTCGTTAGCTAAGTGAATTTTAATATAATCGCTATAACTTTCAATATAAATTATAGATTCAAAATCAACTTTAATCATGCGCCTATCTGCGCGAACGAACATAAAAGAACTACTTTCAACCTCTTGGTTTTTAGTATCGTTTGTATCTGCATGAATTTCAAAATACGTATTTACAGCTTTTAGCAACCTATCAAAAGAAATAGGTTTCATTAAATAATCAACGGCCTGCAATTCAAACCCTTCAACAGCAAAATCGCGATAAGCTGTGGTAAAAATTATTTTAACATCTTTGTTTATCGATTTCGCAAATGATATCCCAGAAACTTCGGGCATATTAATATCCAGAAAAATTAAATCAACTTGATGAGTTCTTAACTTATTAAAAGCTTCAATAGCATTACTACAACTCGCTATAACATTAATATTTGGTATTTTAGACAGATGCGTCGCTATAATCTCTCTAGCTATAGCTTCATCATCAACAATAAGGCATGATATGGTTTTATTGTTCTGCATTAAATAGTAGTATCTAGCTCTAAATGTACTTTAAAAAAATCAGTTCTATTATCAATATTAAGGCTGTATGAATCTTTATATAGTAAATCTAAGCGTTTTTTTATGTTCTCTAAACCGATGCCTTTTTTAGAAGTTTCGCTGTTATTATTTGTGTTTTCTATTTTGAAATCAATATTGTTTTTATTGCAGGACAATTGAAGGGTAACCTTTAAAACACCTTGTTTCAAACTCCCATGCTTAAAACTATTTTCAACAAAAGGAAGTAGGAGCATAGGGGCAATTTTTATGTCCTCTAAAATGGTTTCGGTTTTAAAATCTATTTGAAGTGTATCATTAAAACGCATTTTTTCTAATTCAATGTAGTCATTAATATGATTGATTTCATCCTGTAAATCCACGAAAGGTTTATCGACTTGATATAACAAGTAATCTAGCAAATTTGAAAGCTTTAAAATCATTTCAGGTGTTTCATCTGCTTTCCTCAATGCAAAGCCATACATGGTGTTTAACGTATTAAACAGAAAATGCGGATGAATCTGCATTTTTAGATAATTTAACTCCTGTTCTTTTAATTTTAATTGTGTTTTTAGAATTTTAGTTTCTAGTTTTTTAGTTTTTTCAGTGTGTTTTAGGTTTAATTTTAAAATTTTAAAAGCACTAACAATTATAACAACTAAATAAACTGCTGTAGCTACAAAAAGAAAACTTTTGCTAATAGGAGCCATATTGGAGTATTCAAAATTTGATAAATAAACTAATCCGAAGAACACAGAAATAACAATAAGGTATGCCGAAATTATAAAAGCATAAATACTGTATAATACAAATAAAGCATAACGTTTAAGTATTAAATATTCTGGGATAATTTTATAAATAAACACATAAGTTATAGTAATAGTTATGGGCATTAAAAACATCGAAAAGTCTCTAACATACGCAATATTACTACTATCTACCCCAAAAAAATGCGTGTAAAATAAAAGTACCCCGCACCAGAAAACAACGTGTAATAAAATTTGCCCTATCTTTTTTAGTATGGCATGTTTAGTGAACATAATTACAATAATAGTACAAATTTGCTGCGATTTCCCGTTTTATAGACGAATAACCAATTTAGTAACCGTTTTAACATCACGTCGTTTTTATTGCTAAATTAGTCATCCGTCGCATTTTAATTTTTATAAAACTTAAAGGCAATATGTTTGTGACAAGTTTAATTAAAAACCATTAATTATGAATTTTTTATCAGTTATAGTGTTGAATCCGTTTGTCGATAGATTTATTGAAGGTGGCCCTCTTTTCATGTCTTTAATCTTAATTTGTCTTTTACTAGCATTAGCTTTTGTTGTTATGGGCTTTGTTAATCTTAAAAAGGATTTAATGAAATCTACGAAAATGACAAGTTTGGCTTCAGACATAAGTATTTTAGGGCTGGTTTTTGGGTTTTTGGGCTCAATAATCGGTATGATTACTGCGTTTGATGCTATTGAATCTATGGGAGATATTAGCGTAGGAATGTTGGCAGCGGGACTAAAAGTATCCTTTTTAACTACTGTTTTTGGAGCAATTACTTTTATACTTCCCAGAATTGGTATTATAATTTTGAAGAGTTTACAAAAACCATAAAATAATTTGTTTAGAAGTTTAAAGCCTCTTTTCTTTCATCAATCAAGAAAAGGAGCTTTTTTTGTAATTTTTGTTTAGATGATATTGATATAAAGCTTACGTTAAAAAAATAATGTAAGTTTACATTATAAAGTAATTTTTCGATAGGCTCTAAATATATAATGTGTGAAATCGAATTCACAATTGCTTTATAAATTACAAATTAAAAAACATTTTTATGAAATATTCAAAGACTCTTGCCTTTCTATTATTGATTTCAGTCATTTCTTTTTATGCTTGTAACGATAGTAAAAAGACCTCAAAGCAAGAAACTACAAATTCAATTGAAGTTCCAAATACACCCGTTTCACCAAATGCTGTAACTCCAAACCCCGCAACTCTTGAGCCATCTCAAAACACGAGCGGCGTTTGGCATTATACCTGTAGTAAAGGTTGTGCCGGAGGAGCAGGATCGGCTGTTAACTGTGCTAATTGTGGAACGCTTTTAGCACATAATTCGGCGTATCATTCAAATACAAATAATACACCAGTTACTTCCCCTTTTGCTACGCCACCAGCCGCTCAAACGGGTCAAAATGCAGCTGGAGTATGGCATTATACTTGTGGAAACGGATGCGCTGGAGGCGCTGGAGCTGCTGGCAGTTGCAGCACTTGTGGAAATGCCTTAGCACATAATGCAGCGTATCATTAGTAAAATATTAGAGATTATTAAGTTTATTAGTGCAGATTTAACTAATGCAAGAACTAATTTTTGATTGATTTATTATTAAAGCATTTTTTTATATATACAAGATTAAGCAAAAAAGAACCTCAATTTGAGGTTCTTTTTTGTTTATGGACGCTCTTGATGCTTTCCTTCCCGATAGCTATCGGGATGCGCAAGAATGACAAAAAAGTAATAGGCTTTGGCAAATAAGAACAAAACAATTTTTAATTAAAAACTGTTACAGTGACTGCGACTATGAAACTACTTCCTCTTATTACGTCTATTATAATTCTTATCGCCTTTAGTTTTTGGTTTTTTATACTTAGCAGCAATTTTAAATTTATAAGAGCCTCCTAAATTTTCTTTAGAATTTTTTTCAGATTTCTCATGGAAAGCTGGTCCAGGAGCATCTTCATCACGACGTTTAATAGGGTTATTACGCTCTTTTATTTGTGGACGCTCTTCTTCAATAAGATCTGTAGAAATTTCAACGGCATTAGGGATTTCAAGTACAGGAATTGTCATTTTCATTAATAACTCAATATTTTCAACAGCTTCGTGTTCTTTTTCTGTAGAAAAAACTAAAGCTTCACCTTCGCGTTCTGCACGACCTGTTCTACCAATACGATGCATGTAGTTTTCAGGGTATAGAGGCGTATCAAAATTAATTACATGGCTTACATTATCAATATCCAAACCACGTGCCATGACATCGGTAGCAATTAATATACGGTTTTGACCTTCTCTAAATTGCTCAATACTTCGTAATCTGTAATTCTGTGTTTTATTAGAGTGAATCACGCAAAGTTCTTCTTTAAAGAATTCGTCTAACTTATCAAACAGTCGGTCCGCCATTCGTTTAAATGCTACAAAAATCAATACCTTATTGTAGTGCTCGTGGTCTTGTAATAAATGAACTAATAAATTCACTTTCGTGTAAAAATTAGGGATATTATAACGGTGTTGCGATATATTATTAAGTGGTGTACCAGAAACAGCTATGGAAACACGCTCTGGGCTCTTAAAGAAATCATTAATTAACAAATCAACATCTTCCGTCATAGTTGCCGAAAACATGATGTTTTGCCGACGTTCCGGTAAAATATCAAAAATATTAATTAGCTGATGTCTAAACCCTAAATCGAGCATAACATCTACTTCGTCAATCACTAATTTTTGTATGGATTTAAGTTGTAAAACACGTGTTAAGGCTAAATCATATAAACGTCCGGGAGTAGCTACTAATATATCTATTCCCTGTGCAATAGCTTGCTTTTGAGTATTAATGTTAGTGCCACCATAAACCCCTAAAATTCGGTTATTAATATATTTTGATACCTTTTCAATTTCATCAACTACCTGAACTACTAATTCGCGTGTTGGTACTAAAACTAAAACCCGAGGGTTTTCTTGTTCAGAAAAAGGCAAGTTTTTTAAAATAGGCAACATATAAGCAAAGGTCTTGCCAGTTCCTGTTTGTGCAATTCCAACAACATCTTTTCCAGAAGCTACCACATTAAAAGCTTGCTCTTGAATAGGTGTAGGCGTATCGAATCCTAAGTCGTCTAAGGCATTATGTAACGGCGTGTTTATATTTAAATCTTGAAAGGTCACTGTCTTTAATTTATCGAGCAAAGTTAAAGCTATTATTCTGTTTAGACTAAGTGACTGTTATGTATTTCTATTTTGTACGAGGCTTTATAAATATTACCAGACAATAGGGATATGATTCCTTCCTTATCTTCAATTTTTTGATTAGAAGTTTCGCTATCTGCAATACCTAGCCAAGGCTCAATACAAACAAAATCACCTTGTGGTTTTGCCCAAATACCAAGATATGGAAATTCTTTAAATATAACCGTAAGAATGTTTCCATGTGTTTTACTTTTTAAGGTGACCTTTCTGGATTTTAAATCTTTAAAAACAAGAGCATCTTCATTGAATAAATCATGGGTTAATTGAATTTTATTAGAATTTAAAAAAACTTTTTCTGTTTTTGATGAAATAAGCCCATTTCCCATATTTATCAAATGCTTTTTAGCAGTTTCCAATTGCTCAAATTCTAAAGTATAATCGGTATATTCTTCATTTTCATAAATAGGGCATTTAAAAGCTGGATGTCCGCCAACAGAGAAATACATAGTTTTATTATCAATGTTATTTATTGTATGGCTAACTATAATGGTGTTTTCCAACAGAGTAAAGGTTAGAAAGAATTCAAACTTAAAAGGATATATTTTTAATAATTGTTCATTATATGTTAGCTTAAAAGTAAGACTATTCTCGGTTTGTTGATGCAATACTATATCTTCATTATGTCGAACAAAACCATGTTTTGGAAGTTTATATTCTTCGTCCTTGAAAATATAAGTATTCTCTTTTAATGCTCCAATAATGGGGAATAGGTTGGGTGCATAACTTCCCCAAACAGCAGGATTGGCGCCCCACAAAAAATGCGTTTTGTTTTTAACTGAAGAGATTTCACAAAGTTCTGCACCAGTATTTTTAATTGCAATCTTTAATTTGTTGTTTTTTATTATGTGCATGGTATGTCAAATATAAAGTAATATACAAAACTCTAATTTTTTTAAGTATTCTAATTAACTTTACAAACTAATTTTGATTATTGAGAACGAAACAAATTCATAACATAAAGGATGTAGAATCCTTTAAAAATCAATTACTGATTTGGGCACAGCAATTCGATGATGTTGTATGGTTAGATTCTAACAATTATAAACAGAACCATTCAGGTTTTGATGCTATTTTAGCTGTGGATGCGTTTACTAGTATTCAAACCGATTATAATCAAGCTTTTGCTGATTTAAAAGAATATCAAATTAGCGTTAACGATTGGGTTTTTGGATATTTAACCTATGATTTAAAGAATGATGTTGAAGATTTAAACTCTAATAATTATGATGAATTGGAGTTTCCAGATCTATACTTCTTCCAACCTAAAAAACTATTTTTAATTAAGGGTAGCAGTGTTGAAATTCTATATTTGAATTGTGTTAACGATGAATTTGAAGATGATTTAATTTCAATTAAAAAGGGGCACTACGAACCTTGCTTTAGTGGTTGTAATGATATTAAAATAAAGCTTCGAATCCATAAGGATGAATACTTTGAAAAAGTAAATAACATGTTGGGGCATATACATCGAGGAGATATTTATGAGGCTAACTTTTGTCAGGAGTTTTATGCTGAAGACACCCAGATAAACCCATTGGACACCTATTTGAAATTGAATAGTATTTCTAAACCACCGTTTGCGTCATACATAAAAATGTTTGACAAATATATAATGAGTGCGTCACCAGAGCGTTATTTGAAAAAAGAAAATGAAACTATAATTTCTCAACCAATAAAAGGGACGGCAAAGCGATCGGATAATCCAAAAGAAGATGACAAGCTAAAGGAAGATTTATTGAAAGATGAAAAGGAGCGTAGCGAGAACATTATGATTGTTGATTTGGTGCGAAACGATTTATCTAAAACGGCTATTAAAGGTACTGTTAGGGTTGAAGAGTTGTGCAAAATATATTCGTTCGATCAAGTACATCAAATGATTTCGACGGTCACTTCGAAAGTTGAAGAAACCACAAACCCCATAGATATTATAAAAAGTACATTTCCAATGGGCAGTATGACGGGGGCTCCTAAAATTTCGGCAATGAAAATTATTGAAGCTTTAGAGAAAACGAAACGCGGCGTTTATTCTGGTGCTATTGGATATTTTACTCCAGACAATAATTTTGATTTTAATGTGGTCATTCGCAGTATTTTGTATAACGCAACAAGACAATATGTGTCTTATTCTGTTGGTGGCGCAATTACGGCTAAAAGTAATCCACTCAAAGAATATGAAGAGTGCTTAGTTAAGGCTAAGGCAATGCGCACCGTTTTAGAAAGTTAATCATGGAGAAAACATTCATTTTAGAAATACATAACACCAATTTACATGGTCAATATTGGCATGGAGAAATAGTGAAAGATGTTGTTGTTTTGGTTCATGGTATGGGAGAGCATAAATTACGTTATGAAAAATCTGTAATTACCCATTTAGTAAATGAAGGTTACGCAGTTGTAGCATTCGATTTATACGGGCATGGTAATAGTGATGGAAAGCGTGGACATGCGCCAAGTTATAAAGCATTACTTGATGCTGTACAAGGTCTTTTAGAAAAAACGGGCGTCTTATTTCCTAACAAAAACATCATTCTATATGGCCATAGCCTAGGCGGAAATATTGTTGTAAACTATGTTTTAAGGCGATCACCTAATTTAAAAGGCGTTATATTATCGAGCCCGTTTTTAAGATTGGCTTTTCAACCACCAAAATGGAAAGTGTTAATGGGAAAAATATTACTTAAGTTATTACCTTCAATAACATTACTAAGTGAAGTTGATGCGAAAACGATTTCCAGAGATCCATATGAAGTTGAGCGCTATAAAATAGACCCTTTAATTCATAATAAAATTAGTCCTATTTATGTGTTTCCTGTAATTGAAGCAGGTAAGTGGGCTATTAATAATGCTCATAAACTCAATATAAACACTTTGGTTTTACATGGTACAGGAGATAAACTCATAGACCATAATGGCAGTGTGGCATTTTGTGAAAACACAAAAAACACCAAATTGCAATTGTTTGAAAATGGTTTTCATGAATTGCATCATGACCTTTGTAAAAAGGAATTTATTGAATCTGTCTTAAATTGGCTTAACAAGCTTTAAATTTGTACCATGTTTAATCGCTTTCAAGACCATATAAATTCAAAATTATCTTTTCTAAAGGAAAGCAAAATTCTTATTGCAATTTCTGGAGGTATAGATAGTGTGGTGTTAACGCATTTATGTAATCAATTAGAATTAAATATTTCTTTAGCACATTGTAATTTTAATTTAAGAGGAGACGAAAGCGATGCCGATGAAAATTTTGTTATTGATTTATCTGAAGATTTAAATTTAGAAGTTTTTGCACAACGATTTGATACAGAAAAATATGCTTTAGATAATAAACGCTCCATACAAATGGCTGCTAGAGAATTACGTTACAGTTGGTTTACAGAATTATCTGAACAATTAAATTTCGATTATATATTAACCGCTCATCATGCCGATGATAATTTGGAAACCTTTCTTATTAATTTCACGAGAGGAACTGGGCTAGAGGGTTTAACGGGAATCCCAGAGATTAATGGGAAGTTTGTTCGTCCATTACTGTTGTTTTCTAATGATGAGATTAAGGCTTATGCAAAAGAAAATGACATAAAATGGCGCGATGATAGTAGCAATAAATCGGTCAAGTATTTACGAAACAAATTAAGGCATGAAGTTGCGCCAATTTTAAAAGAAATTAATCCTAGCTTATTACAGAGTTTTCAATCGACTTTGGAAAACTTAAAAGGTGCTTCTGCAATAGTAAAAGAGAGTGTTGATTCTTTTTTAAACAATACTATTGAAAGCATAAGTGAAACGGAAGTACGATTTAAAATTTCTGAATTTAAAAAGTTAGAGAATCCAAAGCCTTATTTATTCGAATCATTAAAAGAATTCGGATTTACTGCATGGAATGATGTTGTAGATTTATTAGATGCCGAAACAGGTAAGCAAGTCTTTTCTGGTACGCATCGTTTGATAAAAAATCGTGATTATTTGTTGTTAAGCCCAATTGAACCAGTCGATTATGGGGAAATAGTAATTTCTAAAGATGATAATAAAAAGGAAACACCATTTGGTGTTTTATATTTTGAAGAAGTTGAAACCATTTCAGACAATGAAGCTAACATAATTTATGTTGATAAAGACAAATTACAATTCCCTTTAAAACTCAGAAAAAAAAGAGAAGGAGACATCTTTTATCCATTTGGGATGGCAGGAAAAAAGAAATTAAGTAAGTACTTTAAAGACGAAAAATATTCGCTTTTAGATAAAGAACAATCTTGGTTATTGTGTTCAGGAGAAGCTATTGTCTGGGTGATAAACGAAAGAGCAGATAATAGGTTTAAAGTTACTGAAAGCACAATACAAATTTTAAAAATTACATTGAATAACTAATGCCAAACTGAGCGCAGTCGAAGTTTGTGATTTAAAGTAAATAATTTTGTCATTACTGCGAATCCCGATAGCTATCGGGAAGAAATCCACTTATAAGAACAAATATTAAATTGAAATTACAAGGCCAAATAGTCGATATTCAAAATAATCGCATTTTCAAAGGTGAGCTAACCATTGACGATGGTAAAATAAAGTCTATTGTAGAGAAGGCTCATAATGTTGAAAACTACATATTGCCAGGGTTTATAGACGCACATATTCATATTGAAAGTTCTATGTTAGTACCTTCAGAGTTTGCAAGAATAGCTGTGGCACATGGTACCGTAGCAACCATTTCAGATCCTCATGAAATTGCCAATGTTCTAGGTGTTGAAGGTGTTGAGTTTATGATTGAAAATGGAAACAAAGTACCATTTAAGTTTAATTTTGGAGCACCGTCCTGTGTACCTGCTACAAATTTTGAATCAGCAGGGGCAGTCATAGATTCAGATGGAATTAGAAAATTGCTAAAAAACCCTGAGATTAAGTATTTAGCTGAAATGATGAATTACCCAGGCGTGCTTTTTGATGACGATGAAGTTCTAAAAAAGATAGCGTGGGCAAAACGTTATAACAAACCAATTGATGGTCATGCACCTGGTTTACGTGGAGATGACGTTTCTAAATACATTAATGCTGGCATATCCACAGACCATGAATGTTTTACATATGAAGAAGCTCTAGAGAAGCTTCAAAAAGGTATGAAAATTTTAATCCGAGAGGGTAGTGCAGCTAAAAACTTTGAGGCATTATTTAATTTATTACCGGAATATTTTGAAAATATGATGTTTTGCAGTGACGATAAGCATCCAGACGATTTAATGGTTGGTCATATTAATGAACTTTGCGCAAGAGCAATTGCAAAAGGGATCGATGTGTTTAAAGTGTTGCAAGTTGCATGTATTAATCCGATAAAACACTATAATTTGGATGTTGGTTCTTTAAAAATTGGAGATAAAGCCGATTTTATAATTGTTAAAGATTTAAATTTATTTAAAACGTTGCAAACATATATTGATGGTAAATTAGTTTTTGATAACGGCAGATCTCTTATTAGAACAGTAGCTTTTAAAAACCTAAATAATTTCAAAACTAAACTTAAGGACATTTCTGATTTTAGATTTGAATCTACCGCAAAGAAAATCCGAGTAATTGAAGCTTTAGAAGGACAGTTAGTAACAAATGAAATTATTGCGAATTCTCTTATAGAAGACGGTAATTTGGTTTCAAACATAGATGCGGATATATTGAAAATGACGGTTGTAAATCGTTATCAAGATCAAGGCCCAGCAATAGCGTTTATTAAGAATTTTGGCTTTAAAGAAGGTGCTATTGCCTCATCGGTAGGTCACGATTCTCATAATATTATTGCGGTTGGAGTATCGGATGCCGCGATTTGTAAAGCTGTTAATTTAATTATTGAAAACAAAGGAGGTATTTGCGCTATTTCTAACTCTGAAGAAAAAATAGTGCCACTTCCTGTTGCTGGGATTATGAGCGATAAAGATGGAGAAACTATAGGAAATAAATACGCTCAATTGGATAAAATGGCGAAGCAAATGGGAAGTCGTTTAAATGCGCCTTATATGACCTTATCTTTTATGGCACTATTGGTTATCCCTTCATTAAAATTAAGTGATAAAGGGTTGTTTGATGGCTCTAAATTTAAATTTACTTCATTAGAATTTTAATAAAATTAATTATTAACTAAAACAATAAATTAAATAAATGCCCATTATAGAATCAGCCTACAGGCCACCTTTTTACTTCAAAAACGGATTTATCTCAACGGTTTATTCTGGATTGGTGCGTCGCGTTTCTTTAGAACAAACAAGAGAACGTATTACACTAAAAGATGGTGACTTTTTAGATTTAGATTGGAGTTTTACTAATGGAAAATCAAATAAACTTATTATTTTATTACACGGTTTAGAAGGTAATGGCCAGCGACCCTATATAACCGGTGGGGCTAAATTGTTTAATAAAAATGGTATTGATGCTGTTTGTGTCAATTTTAGAGGCTGCAGTGGTGAAGAGAACCTGAAATATTATAGTTATCATTCCGGAGCTACGGGAGATTTAATTGAAGTTATTCAGCATGCTATTTATAAGAAGAACTATTCAGAGATTTATTTAAAAGGTATAAGTTTAGGAGCTAATGTTATATTAAAGTATTTAGGCGAGCGTGATAAGGTCCCAAAACAGGTTAAAGCTGCTATTGCAGTGTCGGCGCCCTGTTACTTAAAAGGTTCATCAGAAGAATTACATTTGCTTAAGAATAAATTATATCACGATAGATTCTTGAATGATTTGGTTCAAAGGTTGAAGATTAAACAGCAAAAGTTTCCAGATAAATTGTCAATTGAAGAAGTAAAAGGGGTTAGAAAACTTATTGATTTAGATAATTTGTACACATCAAAAGCACACGGGTTTAAAGATGCAATGGACTATTATGAAAGGTCTAGTAGCTTGCAATTTTTACCAAACATAAAAGTCCCAGCTTTAGTTATTAATGCTTTAAACGATTCATTTTTGTCTCCAGAATGTTTTCCAGTTAAGGAAGCTAAAAAGAATTTAAATCTTTATTTGGAAATGCCAAAATATGGTGGGCATGCAGGATTTATAGATAAAAAAAATGTCTATTATAATGAAAGGCGCGCTTTAGAGTTTATTACTAGATAATCTAAATATTGAATTCCGAAGAATGCTTTATATCCTTTAAAACAAATGTGCTATTTAGTACACCAATATTTTCAATTTTTGAGAGTTTGTATTTTACAAAATTGTGATAATCTTCAAGGCCTTTAGTATTTATTTTTAAAATAAAATCTACCTGCCCTGCCATATGGTAGCATTCTTGAACTTCATCTAAATTTTGGATTTGTTCCTCAAATTTCTCAATAAATGCTTCGCTATGATAACGCATAGATACTTGACAAAATGTGGTCACAGAGCGCTCTAATAAATTTTTATCTAAAATGGCTACATACTTTTTTATGAAACCTTGGCTTTCTAGTCTACGAATTCTCTCATAAATAGGAGAGGCCGTTAAATTTAAAATTGTGGCAATTTCTTTTGCTGTTTTTTTAGAATCATTCTGTAGATTTCTCAGAATAGTGATATCGGTGTCGTCTAATTTCTCCATTATCTTTTAAGTAAAAATTATTGTTGTTATTATTTATTGTCAATCATTAAAGTAAAAATAACCTATATTTATGTTTATTGTAGTAATAATTACTTAATTTTTATAACATGCTAAATATTAGTGTTATAATATTTAATTTTGATAGTAATTAATGCTTTAATTTTTAATTATGATTTTGGTAATTGGTGCAAATGGGCAATTAGGAACAGTGCTTACTAAAGCGCTTCAAGAAAAATATGGATTAGAAAGTGTATTGGCTTCAGATGTTATAAGAAAAAAAGGTTTTAATGGCTTGTTTGAAATTATAAATGCCACCGATCAGGAAAGAATTAGAGAAGTCGTAAAGAAATACAATGTAACACAGGTTTATCATTTGGCTGCAATATTATCTGCTAAAGGTGAAGCAAATCCGTTGCTAAGTTGGGATATTAATACAAAAACCTTTTTAAACGTTTTGGAAGTATCGAGAACGGAAAGTGTTAAAAAAGTATTTTATCCAAGTTCTATAGCAGTTTTTGGAAATAATGCACCGAAATTAAAAACGCCTAATAACACCTCATTAAATCCAGAAACTGTTTATGGAATAAGCAAAGTAGATGGGGAAAACTGGGCAAAGTATTATTTTGATAAATATGATTTAGATGTAAGGTCTTTGAGATTTCCAGGTGTAATTGGTTACCAATCTTTACCAGGTGGCGGCACTACTGATTATGCCGTTGATATTTACCATAAAGCAGTATTAGGTGAAAAGTTTGATTGTTTTTTAAATGAAGACACTGTACTTCCCATGATTTATATGGACGATGCTATTGAAGCTACTCTAAAGTTAATGGAAGCTCCTAAAAAAGCAATTAAAACACGAACATCGTATAATATTTCTGGGGTAAGTTTTTCACCTTTGGAAATTGAATTAGAAATTCAGAAATTTTATCCAGAGTTTAAAGTTAATTATATACCAGATTTTAGACAAAAAATTGCTGAAAGCTGGCCTAAAACCATAGATGATTTTGAAGCACAAAATGACTGGTATTGGAAACCAAGTTTCAACATAAGCATCATAACAGAAATTATGATTCAGAAGTTAAAAGAACAATATCACGTAGCAATATAAAATATTAGAAGCAATGTATTCAAGCATAAAAGAAGATTTCCAGAAAGAAATAGACGAAATTAAAAAAGCAGGTTTGTTTAAAACGGAACGCGTTATAACAACACCTCAAGGATCTAAAATTAGCACAACTACTTCAACAGAAGTATTGAATTTTTGTGCTAATAATTATTTAGGATTATCATCAAACCCAGATGTAATTGAGGCAGGAAAAAATGCTATTGACTCACATGGCTATGGATTATCTTCAGTACGTTTTATTTGTGGTACGCAAGACATTCACAAAGAATTAGAAAAGAAGACAGCATTGTTTTTAGGAATGGAAGATTGTATCTTATATGCTGCAGCATTTGATGCCAATGGAGGGCTTTTCGAACCACTTTTAGGTCCTGAAGATGCTATTATTTCAGATGCATTAAATCACGCATCAATTATTGATGGGATTCGACTTTGTAAAGCGAAACGATTTAGATATGACCATAACAATATGGAAGCTTTAGAATCACAGTTAAAATTGGCTAATGATAGTCGACGTAAATTAATTGTTACTGATGGCTCTTTCTCTATGGATGGCACCATTGCACAGCTCGATAAAATTTGTGATTTGGCAGAGAAATACCATGCTATGGTAATGGTAGATGAATGTCACTCTACCGGTTTTATAGGGGCTACGGGTAGAGGAACACATGAATACAGAAATGTTATGGGTAGAATAGATATTATTACAGGTACTTATGGAAAAGCCTTGGGCGGTGCTTCTGGAGGGTTTACGGCAGCTCGAAAAGAAATTGTGGAACTTTTACGACAGCGTTCAAGACCGTATTTGTTTTCCAACACAGTAGCACCTTCAATAGTTGGTGCTTCTATTAAAGTTTTGGATTTAATAAGTAATTCAACACATCTTTGTGATAAGTTAAAAGAGAATACGAAATATTTCAGAGAAGAAATGACTAACGCTGGTTTCGATATTGTTCATGGAGATCATCCAATAGTTCCAGTTATGCTTTATGAAGCAACTTTAGCGCAAGAATTCGCCTCAAAACTATTGGAAGAGGATATTTATGTTATTGGTTTTTTCTATCCTGTAGTACCTAAAGGAAAGGCTAGAATAAGAGTGCAATTATCTGCAGCTCATGAAAAAGATCATTTAGACAAAGCGATTGCGGCATTTATGAAGGTTGGTAAAGAGCTTAAAGTAATATAGCGTATAAAAAAATTATTATTCTTATTAGTAAAGCCATGTTATATATAACATGGCTTTTTTTGTGTTAAAAATTTATAATTAAGGGTTAATATGGACTTAGTTAAGCCCTTGTTAAAATTTTAGTTTCAGCACTTTATTAATTACATTTTTTATAATTTAATAACAAAATAGATAACATGCCAACATTCAACTTAAAAATTAATAACGAAACACATACTGTCGAGGCAGATATGGACACACCTTTGTTATGGGTGCTTAGAGATAAAATTAACCTAGTAGGCACCAAATTTGGTTGCGGTATTGGGCAATGCGGCGCTTGTACAGTGCACGTAGATGGCAATGCTATGAGAAGTTGTTTATTGCAAGTGTCTCAAGCCGAAGGAATGAATATTACAACCATTGAAGGACTTTCAGAAAATGGAGATCATCCAGTTCAAGAAGCTTGGAAAGAAGTTGATGTGCCACAATGTGGATATTGTCAAGCTGGACAAATTATGACGGCTTCAGCATTTTTGAAGAACAACCCGAGTCCTTCAGAATCTGAAATTAGAAATGCAATGCATGGAAATATTTGCAGATGTGCGGCATATAATAGTATTGAAGAAGCTGTAAAAGTAGCATCCAAAAAATTAAGTTAACCAACCTAAATATAAAACAATGACACCTTCAAATAAAATGACATTCAGTAGAAGATCGTTCTTAAAATCATCAGCTTTGGCAAGTGGTGGTATGATAATAGGTTTTAACTTATTCAATGCTTGTAAATCAGATGTGGCGCCTTCAATAGATTTAAGTCAGTTAAATTACAATGATTTTAATGCCTTTATAAAAATTTCTCCAGAAGGGAAAGTCACTATCTTTTCACCTAATCCTGAAATTGGTCAAGGTGTAAAAACATCAATGCCTATGATTATTGCTGAGGAATTAGAAGTAGCATGGGACGATGTTTATGTGGTTCAAGCACCTTTAGATACTGTAAACTATACTCGGCAGGTTGCTGGCGGAAGTCAGTCTATTCGATTTGGTTGGACTGCATTACGACAAACAGGAGCCACAGCAAAACAAATGTTGGTAAATGCTGCTGCTGCCAAATGGGGCGTTGATGCTTCAGAATGTACAGTTAAAGAAGGGATTATTACAAATGCTAAAGGTGAAACTTTTGGGTATGGAGATGTGGTTACTGAAGCTGCTGCTCTTGAAGTACCTGAAGAAGTTATTTTAAAAGAACCCAAAGATTTCACAATTATTGGTCAGGGTAAGGGTAATGTAGATATTGATAAAATAATCACTGGAAAACCTTTATTTGGTTTAGATTATAAAGTAGAAGGTATGTTGTATGCTTCTGTTTTAAGACCTCCAGCATTTGGGAAAATTTTAGATTCGTATGATGCTGCTGCAGCTAAATCTTTACCAGGAGTTGTAGATGTTATTACGATTGGAAAAAAAGTTCGAGAATTTCAAGAAGCTGGAAAAAAGAATTGGTCAATGCAAATGAGTAGTTCTGATAAAGTCGTGGTAATTGCAAAGACGACTTGGGATGCATTCAAAGGTAAAAATGCTCTAAAGGCAACATGGAAAACAGATACACCACTTGAAAGTACAGAGAAGCACGATGAAATTTTAAATGGATTATTAAACGGAGACAAGTTTGATACTCGACGAAAAGATGGTGATGTTATAAAGGCTTTTGCCGATGCAGATAAGGTTATTGAGCGTATTTATGAATCTCCTTTTTTACCTCATAACACGTTAGAACCTATGAATTTTTTCGCAAATGTTACTGAAGAAAAAGTAGAATTGGTCGGTCCTGTTCAAACGCCTCAAGCAGCCCAAACAGTAGTTGCTGATTTATTAGGACGTGATATTGAAAATGTTCATGTAGATATGACAAGAATGGGAGGTGGTTTTGGAAGACGACTTTATGGAGATTTTGTTTATGAAGCGGCTGAAATTTCAGATGCTATTAGAAAACCAGTTCAAATGGTCTCTTCAAGAGAAGATGATATGACTACAGGTGTATACAGACCAGCAATTAAGTATAAAATAGCCGCATCTTTAAAGGATGGTAAGTTAACGGGTTATCATTTGAAGGAAGCTGCCGTAAATTCAAATATGTATGGTTTAATTCCTAATTTCTTTCCAGCTGGAGCGGTTGAAAATTATCAAGTTGATACGGCTAATTACCAAAGTAATATTACCACTGGTGCATGGAGAGCGCCTTATACGAATTTTTTAGCAAGTGCTGAACAAAGTTTCTTTGACGAAATTGCTGAAGAATTAGGTGTGGATCGTGTTCAGCTTCATATGGATTTATTGGACAACGTAAAAAACAATCCAGAGCCCAAGATTGATTATGATCCAGAACGTTTGCAAGGCGTTTTAAAACTAGCTGTTGAAAAATCTAATTGGGGAAAAACAGGAGATGGAGTTTATCAAGGTTTATCTGTTTATTATTGTCATAACACGCATGTTGCTGAGGTTGCAGATATTACAATGGAAAATGGTATTCCTAATGTAAAAAGAGTTACTTGTGCTATAGATTGTGGTATTGTGGTTAATCCCTTAGGCGCTATGAATCAAGCTAAAGGAGGTGTTCTCGATGGAATTGGCCATGCGATGTATTCAGATTTTGGTTTTAACGATGGTATTCCCCAGTCGAATAATTTCAATTCTTATCAGTTGATTAGAATGGGACAAACTCCAAAAGTAGATATACATTTTGTAGAAAGTGATATAGATCCAACAGGGCTTGGAGAACCAACCTTACCACCAGTTGGAGCGGCAGTGGCCAATGCTATTTATAAAGCTACAGGTAAGCGTTTAACAAAACAACCTTACATGAGTAATTTGAATATTGAAAAATCAGTTTTGGGATAAATTAAATTATGTTTAAGCTAAATAAGGCGTTTTTATTAAAAGGTTTTTTTCTAGTTTTATTGTATGACACACGAGTTTAAAAATATTGTATCAGAAGGAATTAAAGCGAAAGAAAATGGAGTGAAATCCGTTTTGGCTTCCGTCGTTGCTTTGGATGGTTCATCGTATCGTAGACCTGGAGTAAGGATGCTTATTTTAGAGAACCAAATCATGATTGGTGCTGTTAGTGGTGGGTGTGTTGAGAAAGAAATTCTATTTCAGTCACAATCTGTTTTTAAAACTGGAGAAGCTAAAATAATGACCTATGATGGTAGATATCGATTGGGCTGTGAAGGTGTGTTATATATTTTGATTGAACCTTTTAATCCGAGTAAAAATTTTATAAATACTTTTTCTGAATGCTTAAAAAAGCGTCAATCATTTGAGTTATTATCTTATTACAAAAAGAAAGAAAGTGTTAATTCTGAATATGGTTCTTTTGTAAAAATACAAAACGAAATTTTTCCTCTAAATAAATTTTACAATAAGACAAGTGAAAGGTCACTTTCAGTTTTTCAACAAACCATGCCTCCTTGCTTTAAGTTAGTAATAGTTGGAGCCGAACACGACGCCGTTCAACTATGTCAATACGCATCAATTACGGGTTGGGAGGTAACTATTGTGGCAGGTGTTAAAGAACACAAATCTATTAAAGAATTTCCTGGAGCTCATGAATTTCGAGCAACAACACCGGAAACTTTGGATGTTTCAAATATAGATACTCAAACAGCCATAGTATTGATGACTCATAATTTTGCTTATGATTTACGTTATTTAGTTGCTCTAAGTGAAACAACACCCAATTACATAGGTTTATTAGGTCCAAGTAAAAGGCGCGATGATTTATTATCTCAATTAATAGAATACTGCCCAGAAATATCAGATGAATATTTAGAATCTGTGCATGGACCAGCAGGTTTGAATATAGGTTCTGAAACGCCTCAGGAAATAGCTATTTCAATTGTTTCAGAAATATTGGCCTTTACCCGTAAACAGCAACCAATGTCACTTAATGAAAAAGTAGGTAGAATTCATTCCACAGATAGTGAGTCAAAATAAACCGAATATTTCCATTGTTATTCTAGCTGCAGGTGCTTCTAGTAGAATGGGAAGTCCTAAGCAATTGCTTAAATGGGGTAATGGCAGCTTATTAAATCATGCCGTAAAAACAGTTTTAGAAGTTGGCACATCAGAAGTAATTGTAGTCTTAGGTGCTAATTATGAATTGATTACAAAAGAAATTCAACATTATCCAATTACCATTTTAAAGAATGAAGACTGGAAGTTAGGTTTAGGTAAATCCATTGCTTGTTCTACTGAACATGTTTTAAAGTCAAATTCAAAAACCCAAGGAATACTTATTACACTGGCAGATCAACCATTAATTAATTCGGACTATTTGAAAAAGATGATTCAAGTCTTTACTCCAGGTAAAAGGCAAATTATTGCAACGGCATATGGCGAAGAAAAAATGGGCGTTCCTGTACTTTTTGATAATTTATACTTTAAGGAGTTGACTAAGCTAAGTGATGATAATGGAGCAAAAGTAGTTCTTAAAGTTCATGAATCTTTTGTAAAAACTTTAAAACCTCCAGTAAAAAATGTAGATTTAGATTCGAAAGAAGATTATAAAATGCTTCATAGATCGAATTTTAAAACTAAATGAGTACGTCAGCACAAGATAAAGCATTAACACCAGAAACTTTTGAAAACCTAAAAAGTACTAAACCTGAAGTAAATAGTGTCGGATTTAAAAGTATTGCTGCTGCTATAGGTCAGGTGTCAAAGTATATGAATACTGTTGATGCGCTTAAGTTGGCAACAAAAATGAATCAGAAAGGTGGTTTTGATTGTCCGGGTTGTGCATGGCCAGATCCAGATGATGAGCGCTCTTCTTTAGGCGAATTTTGTGAAAATGGCATTAAAGCCATTGCAGAAGAAGCTCAAAATAATACTATTGGTAAGGATTTTTTTGCGAAACATTCAGTTGATGAATTGGCAAGTTGGTCTGATTTTGAAATTGGAAAATCTGGTCGATTAGCAGAACCAGTGTTTTTACCAAAAGGAGCAACGCATTATCAACCTATTTCTTGGGTAGATGCTTTTGAAAAAGTAGGTCAGCACTTGAATGCTCTAAATCATCCTGATGAAGCGGTTTTTTATACATCAGGCAGAACAACTAATGAAGCGGCTTTTTTATATCAGTTATTTGTTCGTGAATTTGGAACTTCTAATTTACCTGATTGCTCAAATATGTGTCATGAAGCGAGCGGGAGTGCATTATCTGAAACTTTAGGTATAGGAAAGGGTTCCGTAACTTTAGACGATTTATATAGGGCTGAATTGGTTTTGGTTGTTGGACAAAACCCTGGAACAAATCATCCAAGAATGTTATCAGCTTTAGAGAAAACTAAAAGGAATGGTGGTAAAATAATTGCTGTAAACCCATTGCCTGAAGCAGGATTAATAAAGTTTACTAATCCGCAAAACCCATTAAAAGTTTTAACAGGAGGAACGCAGATAGCCGATGTTTTCGTACCGATTGCAATTAATGGCGATGTGGCATTTTTTAAAGCAATACTTTTAAAGTTACTTGAGGAAGAAGAAGCTAAAGGAAATATATTTGATAAAGCATTTATAAATGAATTTACTCATGGATATGATGTTTTTATTTCAGATTTAAAAACGTATAATTTTAAAGAATGCCTTGAAGCTTCCGGTGTTTCAGAAGTTATTTTTAATGATGTTTTTGAATTAATTTTAAGTAATAATAAAATCATTATTTGTTGGGCAATGGGTTTAACGCAGCATGAAAATGCAGTGGATAATATCCGTGAATTAGTGAACTTACTGCTGCTTAAAGGTAGTATAGGGAAAGAAGGTGCAGGCACGTGCCCTGTTCGGGGGCATTCTAATGTGCAAGGCGATAGGACGGTTGGCATTTGGGAATCTGCACCACAAGCTTTTCTAGATAGAATAGAAGCTAAATACAGTTTTAAACCAACAAATAAGCACGGTTTTTCAGTTATTGATGCTATTAAAGCCATGTTTGAGAAGAAAGCCAAAGTGTTTATTGGTATGGGTGGCAATTTCATTTCGGCAGTTCCAGATACATTGTATTCTGCTCAAGCTATGTCGAATTGTGATTTGACGGTTCAAGTTAGCACAAAGCTAAATAGGTCGCATCTAGTTACAGGTAAAGAAGCGCTGATTTTACCATGTTTAGGACGTACTGAAAAAGATTATCAAAAGTCTGGAGTTCAATTGCAAAGTGTTGAGAACTCTATGGGTGTGGTGCATGCTACAAAAGGGGTTTTAGAACCATGTTCTGAGAATTTGCTAAGTGAAGTTGCTGTGGTCTGTGGTATTGCAAATGCTACTTTAAATGAAAAATCTAAAGTCAACTATTTACAGTATAAAGATGATTATAATTTAGTAAGAGATGATATTGCTGAAGTTGTTGATGGATTTACAGATTATAATAAAAAACTAAAACAGCCAGCAGGTTTTTATCTTCCCAATGGAGCTAGGGTTCGACAATTTAAAACTAAAACAGGAAAAGCAAATTTTACTAAAAATAAACTTCCAGAATGGAAATTAAAAGAAAACGAATTAATGATGATGACCATTCGTAGTCATGATCAATTCAATACCACTATTTATGGGTTAAATGACAGATATCGCGGCGTGTTTAATGAACGACGTATTATTTTCATGAATCGCGAGGATATGAAACTTCGTAGTTTAGGAGAACATGAGGTGGTGAACCTTAAATCTGAATACAATGGTGTTATTCGTGAAGCTAATAATTTCAAGGTAATAGGATACGATATTCCAAAAAATTGTTGTGCTACTTATTTCCCCGAAACTAATATACTAGTCCCATTAGATAGTTTTGCACATACAGCTAAAACGCCTGCATCAAAGAGCGTAAAGATAACGGTTAAAAAAGCTTAGTAAATTTTTAATTTTGCAATTTAATAAAATATGAAGCCAACTCGATTTGAAACAGCTATAGCTTTAATTGATAAAGCAAATTCTGAAGATGTTAATTCTTATCAAGTTGGAGATATTGAATACCCCAAGGAGCTATTGTATTCGCAACGCATGTCAAGGAAGCTTTTGCAGTTTAAGCCAAATGCTTCAAAGGCACTTCAAATTGCTGCGAGAGCACAGCACATTTGTCGTTGGAAAATTTCTAGAGACAAATACCCAATGAATAGGGTAGGCTATTTAAAATGGCGCGAAGCATTAAAAAAAATGCATGCAGACTTAACTGCCGATATTTTGCGACAAGTTGTTTATAATGAACAGTTTATAGATAGGATTAGATTGCTTATTCTTAAAAAGCTTATTAAGAAAAATGAGGAATCTCAAGCTCTTGAAGATACTGTGTGTCTGGTGTTTTTAGATTATTATTTCGAAGAGTTTGCTGAAAAGTATGCTGATGAAAAGGTTATTGATATTCTAAAAAAAACCTGGGTTAAAATGTCTGATGAGGGTCAACAGGTCGCGTTGAAAATTAATTTTTCAAAAAAAGCAAATGCATTGTTAAAGCAAGCACTTCTATAGGTGTTTAATAAAAAGTGCTATTGAAAATAATTCTATTTTTTTATTCTTTAGTGCCACTACCAATCACGAATTCACCAGGGATTTCATACCCCTTTACGGTCTTATATATTTCTATTGATTTTGCATATTCAACGCGAGCTTCTTGTTTGGTTTTTTCATCAAACCTTGCATAAGCCATAGCTACTGGACCGCCTAAAAAAGAAGCATCGCAAGCTTCTTTTTCAGTTGAATAAAATAAAGTGGTTTTTATTCTTGATAAAGAGATGTTTTTAAATCCAGCATTTACAAATGGATATTTAAGAGTTTCATTTTCGCCAAGATTAAAAAACATAGGACAGACATCTGTATTAACACGTTTGTCTACTATAGGAAATATTTCAGACCATCCACATTGTTTTCTAGATCCCCAGACAGCTACTGTCGCTTTACCACCTGGCTTTAAAGTTCTATGGATTTCTGATAAAGCTTTATCTGGGTCTGGAAAATACATAAGTCCTAAGGCACAAGTTGATTTATCGAAGGCATTATCTTTTGAATCGATGTTTTCAGCATCCATTCTTTTAAATGTTATATTTTTAGTTTTAGATGAATTAACAAGATCATTTCCCATGTTTACCATTTCATCAGAAATATCAGTTGCTATAATACTACCATTTTTACCAACACTATTTGCCAATCGAAATGAAACTAAACCAGTGCCAGCTGCTATATCTAAAATTGAATCCTCTATTTGTGGGTTTGCTTCTTCTAAAAGTTTGTCATGCGCTGGTAATAATTGTTCTTGCCAACATTTCTCATAATATTTTGCGGCTTTATCCCATCCGTATCTTTGCACTCTTTTTTGTAATTCAGGTTTCATAGTTGGGTGTTTTTAATTGTTGATAATTTCTAGTTTACGTATACAGGTTTGTTCTCTCGTGAAAACATCTAAATAGGGACTGTGCCGATCGGCTATATTTAAGAAATCTTCAATTTCTTCGTGAGAATTTGGGCTTGATATTTTAACTGAATAGTGTACTTCTTTATATCCCGCTGGATTAATAGATGTACCAAATAGAGCACCATCATCATAATCTGCTTCTACTATAATTTCTAATTCATTTATAGATATATCAAGTTTAGAAGCCCATAACATATAGCCAGTTGCTAAACAACTACCAAATGCAGCTCTACCCAATATACCTGGACTAGGAGCATTACCCGTCCCTCCGATTTGTTCTGGCATATCTGTTTTTAGTTCCCAATTACCCTCGTTAATTTGACACTGAAGCCCATCGGTAATTCGAATTGTTGAGATTCCTTTTCCTAAGCCTATTGAAGGTTTTAATGAAAGTGCTTTTTCGTTCCTTTCAAATTTTTCTTTTATTTTAATTTGTTGATTCATTGGTGTTGTGATTTAAAGTTTATTAAGCTGCGATAAGGATATTTCGCTCTAATCCTATAAAAATACTTTTCATTAGATAATTATACTTTCTGCCTGATTGAATAATTAGTTCTTTTATTTCTAGAAATAGTGAATTCAAAAGATCTGACGAATAATTATTCTTTTCAATAGCAGTGCATATTTTTTGAATACTTTTGTAGTCATTATCTTTATGGAACTCTTTTTGCAAATCATTGGATCTATTTTTTGAAATATTGAAAATATTTGCATCAAGGTTTCGATTTGTTATTGAAAAGTCTGTATTGATACAATAAAGTACTAAATGTGCTTTTAATTCTTCTTTAGACCAATTTGGTTCTACTTGTTCCATAATATTTGAATTAGTTTGTTTGATATTAATGATGCATTAGGTATGCCAAACATTTTAAGACACTGATAAACAATTAATTAATAGTGTTTATGGTTAAAATTTGTGTTACGAAATATCGTTAACTAACGAAATATCAAAACCAGATTAATGACATTTCGTTAGCTTATGGAATAATTAGTAAGCAATTTTCAATACTTTACTTCTGTTTTTTTTGGTAATTTTTATTTTGTACGCTTCTTGTAGTTCTTGGTTCCTTATATAATGAGTATAATAAGTGTTGCTTTTGAATGACCAACCAGGATAAGTCTTACTAACTTTAATTCTCAAATCTATTGGGAGTCTAATATTTTTAAAGACACCTTTTTTTGACAAAATATCACCACTATTATTATAAATAGCGATTATTTCTCCATGTTTTCTTTTAAAAATTACGCGATAGGTTGCTTCTTCAGAATTATCATAAACATTGTTGTTTTTAATGTTGTATAAGAATGCTTCAGATTCAATTTCCTTAACAAAATTTGATTCAAGAGTACCACTTATAGTTTCGCTATCACCTGAATTTGATTCCCTAACATATTTGTGTTCAGATAATAAATGAGTATCAATTTCATCTGAGTTTAAAAAAGCAATATTTGTTTGCTGTGCGTTTAAAGTGTTTATAGCAATTACACTTGCGATTGTTAATAATAAAGTTTTCATGACATATTAGTTTAAAATTATATGCCAAAAATATATTAGAATAGGGGCTCAATATTTTCTTAAAAGTTCAAAAAGTTTTCTTAAAAGTTCAAGCATGTAAAAAAGAGAATATTACGGGTTTAAAACCTGTTTTCTATACTGATTTGGTGGTAACTCATACTTTTCCTTGAAGCTACTATTAAAGTGCGAAGCGTTTTTAAAACCACTTTCAAAACAAATATCGTTGATGTTCAATTCAGGATTTTCTAACAAGGTTTTTGCATATTCTATACGTTTGTTATTAATCCACTTACCTGGGGTTTCATTATAGTATTCTTTAAAGTCTCTTTTAAATGTAGATAGACTTCGCCCAGTTAAACGTGCAAACTCCTCAAGGTTTAAGTCGCAATGAAAATTCTTCATCATAATAGTATCAAGATTAGATTTTTCAATTTGTTGCAGTGAAGAAAAGTAGCTGATAAGATCTCTATTGAGAGGATTTAACGCAATATTGTAGAGAAGCTCATTAAATTTCATTTCTACTAAATCCTTAGGGATATTGTTACCCTGATTCATATAGTTAAAAACGGAAATAAATAATGCATTCAATGAATCGTTTACGTCAATAGGAAAAATTTGATTCTTTGATACCGCTTTTTTATGATACGAATTAGTAATTTGTCCGTGCGTTTTTACAAATCGTCTAATAAAATCTTCAGAAATAAAAAATAGCATGACACAATATTCATTTTCGAAATACTGCTTCGTGTTGTACACGCCTTGTTTTATAAAAAGTGCTTCGCCCTCAATAACGGTGTGTTTCTTTTCTAAAGCTGTCCAGTCTTTTTTCCAACTAATCACATAATTAATAATTGGTGTGTCGGTCCATAGTTTAAAGTTTTCAACTTCTAATGGACATTTGTATTCTACAAATAAATAATCATCACCAACAAGTTTGTTGAACTTTGGGTGTTTAAGAAAATATTTATGAATATCGACTATCATTATAGCAAATTTAGTTAATTTGGGCATAACCATTCATCGACACTTAATTGCATCTCAACTATACTTAAATTCAATTAATCGAATGCTTATTATGCAACGCATAGATTTGTTCTATTTTCACAGTTAAAATCGTTTAATGAATAATTGTTTAACAATCTTGCTTATTGAAGATGATATGATAGAAGTTATGAAGTTGAATAGGGCTATATCTTCGCTTCAACTCAATCATAAAATTGTGGAAGCAAATAACGGTGAGGAGGCCTTAGAAATTTTAAAGAATAAAGAAGCTTTACCAGATATAATTTTACTAGATTTAAATATGCCAAAAATTAATGGCATTGAGTTTTTAAAAATCTTAAAAGAAGATAAGAATATAAAATATTTGCCTACTATTATTTTAACAACATCAAATAATAAAAGAGATTTATTAGAATGCTTTAAAATTGGAATTTCTGGTTATGTTTTGAAACCTTTAAAATATGAGGATTATGTATTTAAAATCAAAAATATTTTGTCCTATTGGAGTATTAACGAATTAATAAAAACTTAAATGAAAGGTATTGTATTCACAGAATTCTTAGATTTAGTTGAAGATAAATTTGGTTTAGAAATGGTTGATAAAATCATTGAACAATCGGAATTGGAGTCTGGTGGGGCCTATACTTCAGTGGGGACATATGACTTTTCTGAAATGCTTCAATTATTGAAAAATTTAAGTTCATATACTGGTATTTCAATTGATGATTTGCTCTTAGTATATGGAGAGCATTTTTTTTCAGTTTTAGAGGAAAATTATCCATCTTTTCTTAAAATGTATTCAGATCCTATTGAAATGTTAGCTTCTATTGAAAATCATATCCACGTCGAGGTAATTAAAATTTATCCAGATGCTGAGTTGCCTACGTTTCAGCTTGTGGAAAGAACGGATAATTCCTTAATAATGATTTACAAATCTAGTCGAGCAATGCATCATTTTGGTTTAGGATTAATGAATAAAACCTTTGAACACTTTAATACCACCGCTTCTATAATATTGGAAAAAATAAAGGAAGATGGTACTGAGGTTAAGTTTATTATTAATAAAAATTAATGAGTCAAGATAATATTGACATATTAAAACGAGCCCTTAAACGAGAAAAAGAGGCAAGAAAATCTGCTGAAAAAATTTTAGAACAAAAATCTACAGAACTCTACTATTCCAAGAAGAAAATAGAAGAATTGTATAGAGAAGTGGAATCTGAATTAACAAGAACAGACTCTCAACTTCAAGGCGTTTTTGAAAATATTGTTGATGCCTATGTTATTATAGATATGGCAGGAAATGTTTTAAAAATGAATGTTACTGCAGCTGACTTATTTGATTTTAAATCTGTTAAGGCGGAAGAAAACCTAATGAGTATGGTGCTTCCAGAAGATATTGATTATGTTTCTCAATCGTTTAAAAAGCTCCAGAAAGAAGGTTCTATTAAGGACTTTAAAATTAACATAAAAACAAATAGAAATTACGTAAAACATGTTCATGTAAATGCTAGCATTATTTATGATAAAGGAATAGCTGTTGCAGCTCAAGGTATATTGAGAGATATTACTCAAGAAAATAAGTATCAAAAAAGTTTAGAGGCTGAAAGAGAGAAGTATCGCGCTATTACAGCAAACATGAACTTAGGTTTACTGGAGGTAAATAATAATGACGAAATTTTATTGTGCAATTTAAGTTTTTGTGAGATGTCTGGTTATGCACAAAAGGAACTTATTGGTAAGAGAGCTAGTGACATATTTCTAGATAGTGAGGTTGCTCAAATTATTAAAGAAGAAAATTTAAAAAGGCAAAAGGGTCATTCGAATTCTTACGAGTTAAAAGTTAAAAGCAAACATGGTAAAATAAGATATTGGTTGGTTAGTGGGGCGCCAAATTACGATCTAGAGGGGCAAGTTATAGGTTCAATAGGTATTCATTTGGATATTACCGCTTTTAAAAAATTGCAAGAACAAAAGGAAAAATTACTAAATGATCTTGAAAAAAGTAATGACGGGTTACATGAGTATGCACATGTAGTCTCCCATGATTTAAAATCACCGTTGCGTAGTATAAATGCTTTGGTAAGTTGGTTGAAGGAAGATAATATTGAAAAGTTGGACGCAACAAGTATAGAAAACTTTGGACTCATTGAATCTACTTTAGAAAAAATGGAACAGCTTATATCCAACATTCTAACTTATTCAAGCCTTAGTGAACAAACATATTCAAAAGGACTTGTTGATTTGAATGATGTTTTATTAGAAGTTAAACGAACTATTTATTTTCCAGAGCATATTTCCTTAAATGTTAACTCCAAATTACCAGTTATAACTGGTGATAAAATCAAATTGGAACAACTGTTTCAAAATTTAATCGGTAATGCGATTAAGTATTGTGATAAAGAAGAAGGGTTTATAGAAATTAATTGCCAAGAGTTTGATGATCATTTTGAATTTTCGGTTAAGGATAATGGAATTGGGATTGAAAAAAAACATCATGAGAAAATATTTAAAATATTTAACTATCTAAATAAAAGTAAAGACTCTTCAGGCATTGGTTTATCTATAGTTAAAAAGATAGTGAGCCTTCATGGTGGTGAAGTTTGGCTAAAGTCAGTAGTAAATGAAGGAACCACCTTTTATTTTACTTTAAAAAAATAAGTATGGAGCAACCTAATTTATCATATATTAATAGTATGTCTGGAGGGGATGAACGTTTTGAAGAAAAACTTATAATGATTATTAAAGATGAGTTTCCAATTGAGAAGAAGGATTATTACCACAATTATAAATCCAATAATTTTAAGTTAGCAGCAGGAAACGTACATAAACTTAAACATAAAATTAGTATTTTAGGCCTTGAAAAAAGTTATGAGATTGCTGTAGCATTCGAGAATAATTTATTAAAAGGCAATACCAACCTTAGTCAAGAATTCGAATCTATTTTAATAAACATAACTAATTATTTAAAAAAGTTATAATTAGTATATATGAATTGTATAATTATTGACGATGAGGCTGCTTCTCGAGCTATTATTAGCCATTTTTGTTCAAGTTTTAACAACATAAGCGTTATAGAGGAGTTTCCTAATGCAATTCAAGCAATAAAGTTTTTAAATCAAAATGAAATTGATTTAATTTTTCTAGATATTCACATGCCTGACTTTAATGGAATTGATTTTATTCAAACCTTGAAGAACCCGCCAAAAATAGTGCTTACAACATCTGATGCAAATTTTGCCATACAGGCTTTTGAGTATGATTGTATTGTAGATTATTTAGTAAAGCCAATTTCCTCTGAACGTTTTACAAGGGCAATTCAGAAGGCTAAAAATGCAGTGTCAAAACCTAGTTTAGAGGATGCAAATTCTAGTGCTGAAAATATAGAGACTACATCGGGTAATGACTTGTATGTAAATATTGATAGACGTTTAATTAAAATTGATATACCCAGTATTTATTTGGTTGAAGCTAAAGGTGATTATATTCAAATAAAGACAGAAGATAAAAACTATACTGTTCATTCTACATTAAAAAAAATAGAAGATAAATTACCCATAGATTTATTTTTAAAGGTACACCGTTCTTTTATAATTAACGTTAAAAAAATAATTGATATCGAAGACAATAGTGTTTTAATTAAGAAAGATGTCATTCCGGTAAGTCGTTCAAATCGTCCTGAATTAATGAAACGTCTTAATCTTCTATAAGCATTTAACTAATTATCTGTGATCCGGTGTCATCCATCTACACATTTTGTTTATTTATCGAAAATAATAATAATCGGGTTGGATAAATAACATCTTTGTTTATATAAATACTTATAATAGATAAAGATGTCACTAAGGATTACAGAGAATAATGGTGTTTACTTTTTAAGGGGAAATCTTAATGCCCTTACAAGTAATTTTCTTCTAAAGCATATTGACTTATTAAAAGAGCTTGGACACGGTATAACTATAAATATAGATTTTGTGAACGAAATTGATGCCTTTGGCATGTTAACATTGAGGAATTTATATAAAAGCACTTTAAGAAGAAACCAAAACTTTTGGATTACTGGAAACGGATGTAAGGAAATTTATCAAGATTTCATGATTGGCGATTTATCAGAGCGCTAGATTTTATCAGTGAGTTTATTAAAATAAATACCTATAATGTAATTTATTAATAATTAATTCTTTCTATATTGAATTTTAATAGCAGCGGCAGTCTTATTTAATAAGGTTGCCGTTATTTTTTTAATTAATAAAATCTTCTTTGTCTAACTTATTATTCAATAGGGCTATTTGTGCATATAACTAATATTATAATTCCTTGTTATTTACATAAAAAAATAGAATCAATAATTTATAACCTTAGTTTCATAGATTATATAATGCTTTATTACATGTGTTTAATCTTTATATTCTTTTAAGATTTAACAGTTAAAACAATTCACTCATCTACATCAAACTTCTCTTCATCGAAATATAACGACGCAAGGCTTTTAATCAAAGTAAGTTTGTCTCATAAAAATTTAATATTATGAAAATAACAATTATTGGAAGTGGTTATGTCGGTCTTGTAACTGGAGCATGCTTTTCAGAAGTGGGTATTGACGTTAGATGTGTCGATGTAGATCAAAATAAAATTGACAACTTAAATAAAGGAATTATACCAATTTATGAGCCTGGCTTAGAAAGAATGATTAGCAGGAACATGGATAAAGGGCGATTACAATTTACAACAAGAATATCGGAGGCTATTAAAGGATCTGATGTCATCTTTATATCTGTAGGTACACCGCCAGATGAAGATGGCAGTGCTGATTTAAAATATGTTGTTCAAGTAGCCCGTGATTGCGGTAAATATATGAATGACTACACGCTGGTAGTTACTAAAAGTACTGTTCCGGTTGGCACTTCTTTAAAAGTTAAAAATGCTATTCAGGAAGAATTAGATAAAAGGGATGTAATGGTTCAATTTGATGTTGCATCAAATCCTGAATTCCTTAAAGAAGGGGCTGCTATTGATGATTTTTTAAAGCCAGACAGGATTGTTGTGGGAATAGAAAGTTCGCGAGCCCAAGAACTATTAAGTAACTTATATAAACCTTTTACTCTCAATGGTCATCCCATAATATTCATGGATATAGTGTCGGCAGAAATGACAAAATATGCAGCCAACTCCATGTTAGCTACAAAAATTAGCTTTATAAATGATATTGCAAATTTATGTGAAATAGTAGGAGCAGATATTAATAACGTAAGAAAAGGAATTGGTTCTGATGCTCGAATAGGGAGCAAATTTATTTATCCAGGTATTGGATATGGTGGATCATGTTTTCCTAAAGACGTACAGGCCTTAATAAGAACGGCAAAAGAAAACAATTATGATTTACAGGTTTTAAAAGCTGTAGAAGCTGTAAATAATAAACAAAAGTCAGTTTTATATAATAAAATCTCCAATTATTTTAATGGAGATTTAAAGGGTAAAACGATAGCGATTTGGGGACTATCATTTAAACCTCAAACGGATGACATGCGCGAAGCACCATCATTAGAGATTGTTAAAAAACTTCTACAAGCTGGCGCCAATGTAAAAGCCTATGACCCTGTTGCTATAAATGAAGCCAAGCATCATTTTGGCAATACTATATCATATTATAATGATCAATATGAAGCGCTGATAGAAGCTGATTGCTTAGCTGTACTAACAGAATGGCCAGAATTTAAAATACCTAATTTTAATATTATTGAAAAATTGTTAAATACTAATGCCATTTTTGATGGTAGAAATATTTATGACAAGACAGAAGTGAAGAAAAATGGTTTTGATTATTTCTGTATTGGTATTAACACCACTAAAGATGTTTTAAAACCAGAACTAAGTTTGTCATATTAAAATTTATTAATTAAGCATTATGATACGAAAAAAAATTCTTGTAACTGGTGGCGCTGGTTTTGTAGGTTCACATCTTTGTGAACGATTATTAAATGAAGGAAATGAAGTTTACTGTTTAGATAATTTCTTTACAGGACAGAAACAAAATATTGTGCATATGCTTAATAACCCATACTTTGAGTTGATACGTCATGATGTGATAAATTCATATCTTATTGAAGTGGATGAAATTTATAATTTGGCATGTCCAGCTTCACCAGTTCATTACCAATATAATCCCATTAAAACGATAAAAACTTCTGTCATGGGCGCCATTAATATGCTAGGGTTGGCTAAAAGAGTAAATGCTAAAATATTACAGGCTTCTACAAGTGAGGTATACGGAAACCCATTGGTACACCCTCAACCAGAATCATATTGGGGAAATGTAAACCCTATTGGCGAGCGGTCCTGCTATGATGAAGGCAAACGTGCTGCAGAAACCTTATTTAGTGATTATCATAAACAGAATAATGTTAGAATTAAAATTGTAAGAATTTTTAACACTTATGGCCCTAAAATGCATCCTAATGATGGAAGAGTTGTTTCAAATTTTATAGTGCAGGCATTAAAAAACCAAAATATTACGGTATATGGAGAAGGTAATCAGACACGCAGTTTTCAATATGTAGACGATTTAGTTGAAGGTATGATTAGAATGATGGGGTCACCTGAAAGCTTTATCGGGCCAGTTAACATTGGAAACCCACACGAATTTACAATTCTTGAACTTGCAGAAAAAGTCATAAAACTTACAGAATCGAAATCAAAAATTATTTATCGGCCGTTGCCATCTGACGATCCAATGATGAGAAAACCGGATATTACAGTTGCAAAAAAAGAACTAGACTGGGAACCTAATATAAGGCTTGATGAAGGATTGGTAAAAACAATCGAGTTCTTCAAAACTATTATTTAAAGTAAAAAGTAGAAATAATTAAATAAAATCATGAAGAAAAAAATATTAGTTGTAGATGATGAGTTAACAACCTGTGTGTTATTAGAACATTTTTTGTCATCGCAATATGAGGTTGCTACAACAAACTCAGGAATTGAGGCATTAAAATGGTTAGAAACCAACTTACCAGACTTAATACTAAGTGATATTCAAATGTCTAACATGGACGGTTTTGAGTTATTGCAAGAAATAAGGTTAAAAGGATATACGAAACACACACCTATTATAATGCTTTCAGGACAGATTGAAAGTAAAGAAAGAATAAAATGCTATAAACTTGGAGCACAAGATTACTTAACAAAACCTTTTAATCCAGAAGAACTTGAAGAATTAGTTAAGAAAAACCTCTTTCCAATTCATTATGCAAGTAACTGGTAATCAATTAAATATTTACGATTAAAAAACAATTTAATCCATACAACCATTTTATTATGACGATACTATATGTTGGAAGTTCTGCCGAAATTTATATGCAGTGCGCAAAAGAAAATAATGTGATCATAATTTCAGTAGTGAACGGACTGGAAGCCTTAAATATCCTCAATAGCAACAAAGACATAAAAGTAATTGTAAGTACTTATAATTTACCTGGTAATAATGGGATTTTTTTATATGACCAAATAAAACAAGATCCAAATTTAGTTAACATACCTTTTATTTTGGTATCTGAAGAATTTAACAGCCAGACTTATAAAGATGCTTTTAACAAAGGCATTAATGATTACTTCGTTTCCACTTCAACTCAGGCAGAACAAATTATAAAAAGATCAAAATCATTACACCGTCAAAAATTAAATAATGCAGAAATAAATGAGGTTGTCAAACATAAATACAGTTCTAGAATTCCATTATCAAAGAGGATTTTCGATATAGTTTTTGCTTCATTAGCCTTATTAATGTTGTTACCGTTGCTATTAATAATAATGCTCGCAATACGTCTAGAATCCAAGGGAAAAGTATATTATATCGCTAAGCGTGTGGGTAGAAAAACATTCGATTTTTATAAGTTACGCTCTATGAGAATAGGTTCGGATAAGTTGTTGGCTAAGTTGGCAAAGGAAAAAAACCAATACAACTTAGAAAAAACCGTAATACCAGACACTGAGACAAATGACTGTCCAAGATGCAGCAGTTTGCCTGAAGCAGAATTTTGCTCACAAGTACTTCATGAAGGAATGGACAAAATATGTGATTACTGGCATAATGTTAAAAAACAAGAAGCAGCCAAAAACAAATCTACTTTTGTAAAAATTCTTGATGACCCAAGAATTACAAAAGTTGGAAAATTTATAAGAAACACGAGTATAGATGAACTGCCACAACTGATTAATGTATTGATAGGTGATATGTCTATTGTGGGTAACAGACCTTTACCAGTTTATGAGGCAGAATTATTGACCGGAGATGATTTATCAAAACGATTTTTAGCACCTCCTGGAATTACAGGCTTATGGCAAGTAGAACTTAGAGGAAAAGGGGGAATAATGTCTGAAGAAGAAAGAATGCGTCTTGACATTGAATATGCCGATCAATTTAAAGGGGATAATTATTCCTTGTGGTATGATATTAAACTCATCTTAAGAACTATACCAGCATTACTTCAGTCAGATACAGTATAAAACTAAAACTTAGTACCTAAATAAAATGTTTAATAACTAGGTTGAAGTGAAGGAGAAATCTTTGCCTTTTCTGTTTTTTTATTTTTCGCATAACATTTAATTTTTTTTTTGAGATTCATAAAAAAAATTTAATCAATCTTCAAGTAATTTAGTCTAGTCTTTTGGATTTTATATTTGATATTAAAAATAAAACAATTTAGATTATATAATAGGGGGAGTAAAGTAATTTATGGTAATAACTAACAGTTACTTAATAATCTATTTTTATCGAAATAGCACTCCATAGTCATAAACATCAAATTGATTCCATTCGACTACACTTAACTTCTATCCATCGAAATATCTGGTAAGATGGTATTTTGTCAACGTAAGTTTGCATAATAAAATTTATTTATAATGAAAAGTACAATTATGAGAGTCAGATACTTTGGGATACCATCTAAGACTTATTTTTCTGAAATAAGCATTCATATAAAATGTCTAGACAATGAATAAACTTTTTCAAATAATATCAATTTTGAGTTTAATGCTTGTTTCATTTAACAATACCCAAGCACAAACACTTGAATTAGGTAATAGTTCAATAAGCGGTAATGAGTTTAAATTTCCTACACTTAAAGTTGTGATCGATTCTGTATTGAAACGAAGTGCAATGGTAAAATTCCGAAATCAACACATAGGAGTTAAAGAATCAACTTTAGCATCTGAGCGTATATATTGGTCCAGAAATTTAGGTATTCAAGCAGATACCAGATATGGTAATTTAAGCAATTTTGCGACTAGTGAAGATGGTATATCTAATACAGCAGCCTTAACAACTGCCAAACAATTTAACTATAGCGTTGGGTTCTATTTAAAGATTCCAATTTTTGATTTTCTTAATAGAAAAAGTCAAATCAAATTAGCAAAGTTAGAAGTTGATGAGGCGAAGAGTATGGCTGAATTTCAAAAAGAAGAAATAAGGCAAACTGTGATACGAATGTATCAAGATTTATTATTAAAACAAAAATTACTGCAGATTAGATCGAGGTCTTTAGGTGATGGTAGAGTGAATTTGCAAATGGTTGAAAAAGAATTTAGAAATGGTGTAGTACCAATATCAGAATATGTAAGAATAGTTAGTATGACGGAAAATTTGGAAGCAGATTACACAAAAGCGATGTCAGAATTTATTACTTCCAAACTTATGCTAGAAGATATGGCTGGGTTTGAACTTGGTTTAACACAATTAAATTAAGGAGATGAATATTATTGAATTTGTAAGATTAATTTTAAAGCACTTGATACTTTTGCTTATAGTTCCTTTGCTTCTTGCCTCTATGGTTATTTTACTTACTATGAATCCTTCGCATGAATATTCTTCACAAACTATTTTATATACAGGTCTTGCTACTGGGTCGTCAATTGAAATGGATAAGAAGTTTAATTACCAAGCTACAAATACTGCATTTGATAATTTAATTAATATTATAAAATCAAGAGAAACTCAGGAAGAGGTTGCTATTAGGTTATTAGCACTCCACTTAATGCTTCCTGACTCAAATCCTAAATATATATCTAAAACACTATTTGATCAATTTCAAAAAAAAATTCCAAAAAATTTATATCAGTATGTGGAGACAGGGAATAACATTGACAATAATGAAATAGAACTAGGAGATTATAACAAAGAGTTATTTCCAGAGGAAATAGATCGAAAAAATTATGAGAAGACGGTAGAAAATTTAACTGACTTAATGAAAAGCGGGAGTGATAACTTTGTTTATGAGTTACTTAATTATGACGAAGATGATCATTATTCGCTAAAAGCTATTTCTCAGATAAAAGCTGAGAGGATAAACAGTAGTGACTTGATTAAATTAAGCTACACTGTAAATGATCCTGGTATTTGTCAGCAAACTCTTGCTATTTATAGTCGAGTTTGTATAATAAATTATAAAGATATAAAGGAAAATAGGTCAGATGCTGTAGTTAAATATTTTGAAAATGAACTAGATAAGGCTAGAGATAACTTAAAAGACGCAGAAAACGAACTTCTTCAGTTTAGTAAAAGTTCTAATATTATAAACTATTACGAGCAGAGTAAAGCTGTTGCGGTAGTAAAAGAAGACATGGAGGTTGAATTTAAGAAGAATATGGCAGAATTGGCAGGACTTCAAGCAGGGACTATAAAATTAGAAGAAAAATTACAAATGCAAGAAGTTATTCAGACAAAGAGTAATAGCATTCTTGATAAAAAGAAAGAACTAGGAAATTTAAATTTTAAAATTGCTTTAACACAAGCCGAACTTGAGTCTAGTAACAAGGAGACAGATTTAATAAAAATAACGAGCTTAAAAACTCAGGCAGAAACATTAATTAGCGATATAAAAAAGAATGTTGATGAATTATATTCATATCAAAATTCAATTGACGGTCTGCCAATTAATAAAGTACTCCCAGATTGGATGAATAATGTAGTTGAAACCGAAGAACTTAAAGCTAAAATTAATGTATTAGGAGGACAAAATAATGCCTTTCAAAAAAAATACGCAAACTATGCCCCTGCAGGAGCAAACATGAAAAGGTTGGAACGTGAGATTTCTGTTTCAGAACAGGGTTACCTCGAAATTCTTCATGGATTAAACTTAGCTAAGCTAAAGTTACAGGACAGTGAACTTTCTTCTAGTTTAAAAACTATTGATACCCCATATTATCCCTTATCTCCAAATCCAACAAAAAGAGCAGTGTTAATTATTGCGGCTGCATTTTTAGGAGGCCTTTTAACACTAGGGATTATTTTTGCTATGGAGTATTTTGATGATACCCTTAAAAATTATATCCGAGCAAGTAAAAAAACAGGAATTGTATCATTAGGAATGATGCCTAAATTCATATTAGATGCGGGAGGAATTAATTTACCTTTTGTTCAAAAAAGATTAATTGAAATTATTACACAAAATATATTACAATATTTTGGCGCACACAATTCAAAACAAAATACAAAAACCATAATCGTATTTAGTAATCAAAAATTAGAAGGTAAAACGGTAATAGCTGGTAATATTGCAAAGTCATTAAAACAAGAGGGTAAAAAAGTTTTACTTCTCAATTATGATAAAAAACAAATGTCTATTAAACAAAGACGAAAATCTTCTATTCTAAATAAAGTTTTAGGTTATCCAGATTCTCGTATAGATATAGACAACCCATTCTTAGCAGATCTGTCAAGTTACCTTGATTTTTCAGAACATCATTTTTATAATATGGATAACAAGTTTTATAGCGCTAAAAGTTACACGGATATTTTAGATTCAAATAATATTGTACTTGATTATAAACCAGAGTTTGTCATCATAGAAATACCTGCATTAATCTATTCTAATTATCCGGTAGAATTAATTACAGATGCTGATTTAGATATTCTTGTGTGTCGTTCGAATAGAACTTGGTCGGATGCTGATGAATCTGCAATTAGTAATTTAAGAGAGGCTTGTGCATCAAAACTTAAAATGATAGTAAATGGTGTAAATCTTAATGAAATTGAATCCGTATTGGGAGATTTACCAAAAAAGCGTACCAATTTTAGAAAAAAAATAAAATCAATATTCAAGTTCCAATTTTTCTCAAAAAATCAAATTTAAAAAAAAGGACTGATGAAAATGCTCAAAAAAATAGCACGCGAAGATAATTTCTTGTCATTAACAGGAAACCTTGTTATAGCTGCCTTGGGAATTAGCGGGTTTGCTTTACTAGCTCGAACTTTATCTTTAGATGTTTTTGGTGAATGGGTGCTATTTGTAACAGGAGGTTCTTTTGTAGAAATGTTTAGGTTTGGTATTACTAATACTGGTTTAATACGCTTTTTATCTGGAGCAGATGGCGATTCTAGAACTAAACTAATAGGATCAAATGCTTTAATTGGTTTAGGGGCAACTGTTCTTATTGCAATTATTTTAGTGTTTTGCTATACTGTATTTAATGATGCAATTATTAATTCTGGTTATAATCTATTTTTTAAATGGTATCCATTATTAGCCCTTGTTAATTTGCCTTGGAATAATGCCCTTGTCGTTTTACAGGCAGACAGGAAATATGATAAAATTTTAATCGTAAAATCAATAAATAGCGGGCTATTTTTTTTAGTGATTTTAGCTAATTTCTTTTTCATCGAAATGAAATTAAATGAATTAGTTATCGCTTTAATTATAGTAAATGCTTTTACATCTTTAATAACTATAGTCTTGGGATGGGATGGCACAAAATTGATTGGAAAGGCGAGCGCAAGAACCAATAGAATATTATTAGATTTTGGAAAATATACGACGTTTACACTCATAGGTACTAATTTATTAAGAAGCGCAGATATCTTAATTATTAGTTTAAGCCCTTTGGGAAATACTGCTGTGGCACTTTATAGTATACCTTTAAAATTGACTGAATTACAACAGATTCCTCTGCGCAGTTTTGTTGCGACGGCTTTTCCTAAAATGTCTAAAGCTAGTGTTCATGGTAAAGTTAAAGAGGTGAAAGATTTATTTTACACTTATTCAGGAGCATTGACGTACTTATTCGTTATAATGAGTTTGTTTACATTTGTCTTTGCTGATTTTTTAGTTTTAATCCTTTCAGGAGAGCAATATTTAAAAGTTGATCCAATTACAGGGTTTGACGTTGTCGATATTGTGCGTGTATTTTCTATTTATGGACTTTTATTGCCAATTGATAGAATGACAGGCATTGGACTTGATAGTATAAACAAACCTAATATAAATGCCATAAAAGTATTTGTTATGGTAGCGGCGAATATCATAGGAGATTTTATAGCTATTTTTGTTTTTAAATCTTTAATTCTTGTCGCCGTTGCATCTATAATATTCACTTTAATTGGTATTTTGATGGGCATGTATTTTTTAAATAAAGAATTGACTTTGTCTTATAAAGAAATTTTTTCTCACGGAATTAATTTTTACAAAACCCTTTTTAATAAAGTAACGTGTAATCGTTTTGAGGAATCTTATGAGTTTAATAAATAAATGATTACAAATAGTAATAATATAAACCCTTTTGATAAAATATCAGGCTCTGCTAGTCTAGGCAGTGTAAAGGGTGTATTATTATTATTTGCATTAGTGGCTATAATTGCATTAGTGCTTGCTAAATTAGAATTAATAGGAGTGGGTGTCTTATTTGCTATTATGTTTGGATCTATCTATTTATATCTTTTATTTAAAAATCCAATTATTGGATTTTTTACAGCAATTGGCCTTAATTTTATTTTACTTGGTTTAGGAAGATATATACAAGGTTTACCTCTTGGTTTTGGAATAGATGGAATTATGGTTTTAACCTTTTTAGCCATAATATTTTCTAGATTTAATGAACGGGTTAATTGGTCTCCTGCTAATAGAGGTATTACAGTTTTGGCGGGTATTTGGTTGTTATATTGCATATTGCAACTTGTAAATCCTGAGGCTAGAATGATAGAACCATGGATTGCTGGTAGAGGTTTAGGATTTTATTTCTTTTTCTTTGTTGTTTTGACGTTTATGCTTATAAACACAAATAAAAAATTAGATACATTTCTATATGTTTGGGGAGTGTTTTCCATAATTGCAACATTAAAAGGAATCGGACAGTTATTTTTTGGGGTTGATTATGCAGAACAAGCTTGGTTAAATAATGGAGGTGCTGAAACCCATCTGCTATTTGGCAAATTAAGAATTTTTTCATTTTTCAGTGATGCGGGACAATTTGGTGGAAATCAAGGTTTGGCAGGTGTAGTCTTTATGATTTATTCAATGACTAAAAAGGGACTTCCTAAGATTTTCTTTATTACAGTTGGAATATTGGGTCTATACGGTATGATGATATCTGGTACTCGAGGATCCATTGCGGTGCCTTTAGCTGGTTTTATGACATTTTTTGTTTTAAGAAAAAACATAAAAGTACTTGGCATGGGCGTATTATTTATTGCACTCATTTTTGTGTTTTTTAAGTTTACGACCATCGCTAACGGTAATGATCAAATAAGAAGAATGAGAGGGGCATTTGACCCTAATAATAAATCATTGCAAGTAAGAATTGATAATCAAGAAATCCTTAAAGGATATCTTGCTTCGAGACCATTTGGAGGCGGTATTGGTCATGCAGGAGATAAGGCAAAGCGTTTTTTGCCAACCGCATTTCTTTCTAATGTCGCTACAGATAGTTGGTATGTTTTAATATGGGCAGAATTAGGTGTTGTTGGTTTAACTCTTCATTTAATTATTCTATTTTATGTTATAGGAAAAGCATCTTATAAAGTGATGTTTAGAATTCGAGATCCAATAACAAAATTGAAAATCAGTGCGCTTATATCAGGCATGGCAGGAGTTATGCTCGCTTCTTATGGAAATGCTATTTTTGGAGGAATGCCAACCTCTTTATTAATGTATGCTTCTATGGCAATAATGTCAAATCCAGAAATTTTTGAAGGGCCCTTTAAAGAGAAAGAAACCGAATTAGTTGCTTTATAGAATTTTATAAATGACTAATTTGGTTTTTTTGTTTCCCCTTATAGGGAAGTTAAAAGAGCTTCAATAAATTCTTTTGTACATGCATAACTGAATCAAGGAGTAGCAGAAATAGATTTGTTATTCGGAATATTAAGAGACATTTATTTTATTTTGATACCTACCATAGGAGCTTCTTGAGTCCAATATCTAAATGTTACATATAGGTAAACCAGTCAGCATGTTTATGCATAATAGTGATGCTCATATTCTTCTAGCTTCAATATGATTAATTAAAAACAAAAAACTTCCATTCAACTACACTAAAGTTCTATCCATCGAAATATCCCGTAAGACGGTGATTTGTAAACGTAAGTTTGTCTAAGAAAAATTTAAAACAATGAATTATCGCAATATAAAAGACTTGAATAATACCATGCTTCAAAGATTGAGTATTATACCTCGTGATTTTGATTTGATTATTGGCGTTCCAAGAAGTGGAATGCTCCCTGCAAATTTATTGTCACTGTACCTTAACAGACCTTATACTGATATTGATTCGTTCTTAAACGGTCATATTTATAAAGCTGGTGCGAGAAGTCAGTTTTTTGATTCTGGAGAACATAAAAAGGTATTAGTCGTAGACGATAGTATAGCTTCCGGTTCGGCTATGGCAGAATGTAAAGAAACTTTAAAACATCTTGAAGATAAGTTCGATATAAAATATTGCGCAATCTATGTCATTCCTGGGAAAGAAAAAATGGTAGATTATTTTTTCGAGACTGTACCGTTGCCAAGATATTTTCAATGGAATATTCTTAACCATACAAGCTTAGAAAAAGCTTGTTTCGATATTGATGGTGTATTATGTCCAGATCCAACCCCAGAACAAAATGATGATGGAGAAAAATATATAGATTTCATCCTCAATGCACCACCTTTATTTATTCCTGGAAGTAAAATAGGCACTATTGTTACCTCTCGATTAGAAAAATATAGGAAAGAAACTGAAATATGGTTGGAAGCTAATAATATTAAATACAATGATCTTGTTATGTTGGATTTGCCTGATATGGCAGCGAGACAGAAAGCTAACAATCACGGTGGACATAAAGCCAAAGCTTATATGTCTAAACCCTACGTTTTATTTATAGAAAGTGAATACGCCCAATCTGTTGAAATAAATAGAATATCTAAAAAACCAGTTTTATGTACAGCAAATTTTGAAATGATATTTGAATCAGAATCTCTTATGTACAATCTTAAAAGTGGAAAACACTTGCCGTTTTTACGAAAATATGCTTTGAAAGTTAGAGATAAGTTAAGACAATTAAATTAATCAGTTAGTAGAAACTCAATATCAAAGTTCAATATATCTAAAATGGAAATATTTAATGCAATACAAATAATTATTCTAATTCTTTTGGGGTTGGCAACACTTTACATTTTAATATTTTCAATTGCAAGTGTTTTTTATAAACAAAAAGCATATTCAGATAACGGAAATTTAAAAAGAATAACGGTTTTAATTCCAGGCTATATGGAAGATGCAGTAATAATTGAAGTAGCTAAATTAGCTTTGAAACAAGACTACCCATCACACCTTTATGATGTCGTAATAATTGCAGACTCATTCCAAAATGAAACACTTAAAGAATTAAAAGCACTGCCAATAGAGCTAATAGAGGTTAGCTTTGAAAAGAGCACCAAATCAAAAGCATTAAATAAAGCAATGGCAGAACTACAACATGATTATGATATCGCAGTTGTTTTAGATGCCGATAATATTATGGCAACTGACTTTTTAGGGAAAATAAACGCTGTTTTTGAAAATGATTTTATTGCGGTTCAAGGCCATAGAACTGCCAAGAATATAAATAATTCGTGGGCTATTCTTGATGCTATAAGTGAAGAGATTAATAATAATATTTTCAGAAAAGGCCACCGAGTTCTTGGGCTTTCATCTGCGATTATTGGATCGGGAATGGCTTTCAGATATAATTATTTTAAATCACTGATGTCTACTGTAACTGCTGTTGGTGGTTTCGATAAAGAGATAGAGTTAAAAATGCTTAAAGAAGGTCATAAGATCGTTTATTTAGATGACGCTTTGGTTTATGATGAAAAAGTTCAGAAGCCTGAAGTTTTTGAAAATCAAAGACGCCGATGGTTGTCTGCTCAAATACACTATTTTAGAAAAGACATTTTAATGGCATTAAAGCATCTTATTTTTAAAGGTAATATTGATTATTTTGATAAAGCTATTCAATTTGTACAACCACCAAGAATACTATTACTAGGAGCTGTAACACTATTTAGTATTAGTTTTATTCTAACAAATTATTTTTTAGAAAATAAATTCAACTATACTGTATATTGGATTCTATTGAGTGTTTCATGTATTCTAGCATTCATTTTTTCTGTTCCAAGATCATTCTATAATATAGTAACTCTAAGGGCACTATCTAATCTGCCAAAGGGTATGTTTATGATGTTATTGTCTCTGTTAAAAACTAAGGGTGCAAATAAAACATTTATTCACACGCAACATACTTCAAGTACAAAAAGCACATAATAACGAAAGTTTCAATTTGAAAAAACATGAAGTTAATTAAAATAAAGATATAGTATGAAAATTGGAATAGAAGGTCAAAGGCTTTTTCGTAAAAAGAAACATGGTATGGATATGGTTGCTCTTGAGCTTATAAGAAACCTTCAAATCATTGATAAAGAAAACGAGTATTTCATTTTTGTAAAGCCAGATGAAGATAATAAAGTACTTAGTGAAACATCAAACTTTAAAATCATTGAGTTAGGTGGAGGGCCTTATCCAACTTGGGAGCAAATGGCATTACCAAAAGCTGTAAAAAAATACGGTTGCGATATTTTACATTGTACAAGTAATACTGCACCTTTCTGTAATAATATTCCATTAATTACAATACTACATGATATTATTTATATGGAAAGTAGTTATTTAAAAATACTTAAAAGCAGTGCGAGTACCTATCAAAAATTTGGAAACCTATACCGAAAGCTTGTAGTACCGCGTGTTGTAAAAAAGAGTAAAAAAGTAATTACAGTGTCTCATTTTGAAAAAAATAGAATTGGAGAATTCTTTGGTATTAAAGGAGATAATAAACTTGATGCTATTTATAATGGCGTAAGTGAACATTTTAAACCTGTTACAAATAAAGAAGAACTTCAAAGGGTAAAAGACAAATATAATTTGCCAGACAACTATTTCTTTTTCTTAGGAAATACCGATCCTAAGAAAAACACAAAAGGAACTTTAAAAGCTTTTTCAGATTTTTTAAAGCAAACAGGATCTAACCACAAACTCGTTATGCTTGATTATGATAAAACGGAGCTAAATAAGCTTTTAGTCGAAATAAATGACTCAAGCCTTATCAACAATATAGTTTTAACAGGTTACGTCATAAATACAGATTTACCATCTATCTATTCGCAATGCGATGTCTTTTTGTATCCATCACTTAGGGAAAGTTTTGGTATTCCAATGTTAGAAGCTATGGCTTGTAATGTCCCTGTTATTACATCAAACACATCATCAATGCCTGAAGTTTCTGGTGGGGCAGCACACATTATAAATCCGTTTAATTCAGCAGAAATTACGCAAGGACTCATAGAAATCTTAAATAACGAAGCGTATAGAAAATTACTTTGTGATAATGGTTTAGAACGAAGTAAACAATTCTCTTGGAAAAATATGGCTAAACATTATCTGAGCCTCTATGAATTAATCCATTCAGAACATTCAAAAAAGAATATATCATGATAAAAGGTAAAGATATAATAGTTGTTGGTATTCAAGCATGGGATATAGAAATAGGAAGTAACTGTAAAAACATCGCTTTAGAGTTTTCTAAAAACAACCGTGTTTTATACGTAAATCCACCAATGACAAGAGCTGTTATGCGAAGTCAAAGAGATAGAGAGACTATTCAAAAACGAATCCGAATAAAAAATGGACAAGAAGATGGTTTAGTTGAAATAGGTCTAAACTTATGGAACTTATATCCAAAAACCTTAACAGAATCTATTAACTCTATTCCAATACATGCAATATTTAAAATTTTAAATAAAAAAAATGCGATTGGTTATGCAAACGATATTAAATCTGCAGTCTCTAGATTAGATTTTAAAAATGTCATTCTTTTTAACGATAGTTCTATGTTTTTAGGACTTCATTTAAAAGCGCTTTTACAGCCAGAAACCTACGTCTATTACATGCGCGATTATTTGGTAAAAGTGCCTTATTGGCAAAAGCATGGTGAGCGCATAGAGCCTCAAGTTGTTAAAAAAGCAGATGTGGTTTTAACTAACTCTGAGTTTTTTGAGGATTTTTGTAGACAATACAACGTTAATAGCTACATGGTTGGGCAAGGTTGTGATGTGTCTCTTTTTAATGATGAAGATGATACTATTAAAATCCCTGATGAGTTTAAAGATATTCCATCACCTGTTTTTGGTTATGTAGGCTCCTTAACTACGTTAAGATTAGATATTGAATTATTGGAGTTTGTTGCAGAACAAAAGAAAGATTGGAGTATTGTTCTAGTAGGACCAGAAGATGAAGATTTTAAAAATTCTAATTTACATAATATGTCTAATGTATTTTTTCTTGGAAGAAAGGATGCTTCAGAACTTCCTAATTATGTCAAGGGTTTTGATGTGACTACAAATCCGCAATTAAAAAATAATTTGACCATAGGTAATTATCCTCGAAAAATAGATGAGTATCTGGCTATGGGCAAACCAATTGTGGCTACAAATACAAAAGCTATGGAAATGTTTAAAGAACACGTTTACTTGGCGGATACTAAAGAAGGTTATGTGACTTTAATAGATAAAGCCATTGCAGAAAATACGAGCGATCTTATTAAGAATAGAATAGAATATGCAAAAAGTCATACTTGGACTAATAATGTAAAGGCGATCTACAATTCAATTATTAAAGCTACCAAATAAAGAATAAAATGGACCTAAAAGAAAAAATAAAATCGAATGAAGGGTTAAAAAAAATTGTTCATTGGTCAATTCTTATTCCAAAACAGACAAGACCCAGATTATGGATTAAATGGTTTGTGAATCCATTTTATCATAAAAAAGGAAAAGGCGCTATTGTAAGACCTAGAACAAGAATGGATGTAGTGCCATGGAATAAATTTGAATTGGGTGAAGATTCTACAATTGAAGATTTCTCAGCGATTAATAATGGTGTTGGTCCGGTAATTATTGGAGATCGGACTAAGATAGGATTAAGCAACACAATTATTGGCCCTGTCACTATTGGTAACGATATAAGACTAGCTCAAAATATAACGCTTTCAGGTTTAAATCATAATTATGAAGATGTTAGTATGCCTATTCATGTTCAGGGAGTTTCAACCGCTCCAATTATCATTGAGGACGAAACATGGATTGGAGCAAATGTAGTGGTAGTGGCTGGGGTGACTATTGGAAAGCATTCTATTGTGGCAGCTGGCAGTATTGTAACAAAAGATATTCCGCCTTATTCAGTTGCTGTAGGTAATCCTGCGAGAGTATTAAAGAAATATAACCCTGAAACTAAGATTTGGGAAAAAGTATAAAAACATTATGGAAGTATTAAAAATAATTTTTTGGTTCTTTTTATTTATAATAGTTTACACATATGTTGGCTATGGGATCTTACTATATCTAATTGTTAAAATTAGAAGAATTTTTAAAATTGGAAAAAAATTAGAAATTGACCCTAACTACGAACCAGAAGTCACCTTATTTATTGCGGCTTATAATGAAAAGGATTATGTGGAAGCAAAAATGAAAAACTCATTAGAGTTAGACTATCCTAAAGATAAATTAAATATTGTTTGGGTTACAGATGGTTCAGATGATGGTACTCCTGAATTATTAAAAGGATATTCTAATGCGGTAGTACATCACTTGGACGCCAGAAATGGAAAAATTGGAGCAATGAATCGCGGGATGGAGTTTGTAAAAACACCGATTGTAATTTTTAGTGATGCTAATACAAATCTAGGAAAGGAATCTGTAAGACGTATTGTTAACCTATTTAGTAACGATACGGTAGGATGCGTGTCTGGAGAAAAACGCATTGTAGATAAAGAAAGTGATGTGGCATCTGGCGCAGGAGAAGGCTTATATTGGAAATACGAATCAACCTTAAAAAAATGGGATGCAGAATTATACTCTGTTGTTGGTGCTGCAGGTGAATTGTTTGCTATTAGAACTGAATTGTACCGACATGTAGAAAAAGATACTTTACTTGATGATTTTATTATTTCATTACGTGTTGCCCAAGATGGATATACCATACAGTATGATCCTGAAGCCTACGCCATCGAAACGGCATCTGCCAATGTAAAAGAAGAGTTGAAACGTAAAATTAGAATTTCAGCAGGAGGTATTCAATCAGTAGTAAGATTAAAGTCTTTACTAAATGTTTTTAAATATGGAACACTTTCGTTTCAATACATCTCGCACAGAGTTTTGCGTTGGACATTAACACCACTTTGCCTATTACTGTTAATTCCAGTTTCATTTGTTCTAGCTTACAATGAGGGAATGTTTGATTTTGGATTGTATTCAATTTTATTTAGGCTACAGGCTATGTTTTATTGCGCAGCCTTATTCGGCTGGTTCTTAGAAAATAGATTAACACGAGTAAAAGCGCTTTTTGTGCCATATTATTTTTTTATTATGAATCTTTCTGTAGTACTGGGGTTTTTTAGATATATGAAAAAGTCACAATCTGTAAATTGGGAACGCGCTAAAAGAGCTAGTTAGTGGTTTTAATCCATCAATAAAGAAAAACTCACACCAAAAAAATTAAAAAAATGAAAACAGGAATCATAATCATATGTCACAACAATGAAAATGATATTGATATAGACCATTGTGTGAAATACTTAAATAAAATAGAAGATATAGAGATTTGTTTGGTTAATAATAACAGTAAAGACAATACCTATAATGTTTTGAAGGAAATAAAAGAGAATTGTGGTCATATATCTATCGTCGACATAAAAAAATTTAAATCAGATAATTCAGCTGTAAAAGCAGGAGCCAGATTTATGTCCAGCCAATTTAATTTAAAATATTTAGGATTTGTTAATACAAACATGATAAGGAAGTATCAAGACTTAAGTCATTTAGTTAAAGCTATTCTAGATAATCAAATTTATATTTTAAATTATAACCAGAAGATTATAAATAATAAAGCTATAAAACTAACTATGTTTCAAAGCTTATTTCCCGTTATGGATTATTTAGCGAAAATTGACCTAAATGATTATAGTAAACTTAATCATATTAGCTAAAATAAAATGAATAGAAGAAAGGCAATAGGAGGAATTTTAGGTTTGACAGGAATTGGTTTTGTTTCTGTTTATGGGGCAAAATATTTTATTGGAAATTCTAAAAAAAAAGGAAGTCTTAAAGTTCACAAGGATTTATTAGCTGAATTAGTAGAAGTGATTATACCTACTGCAACATCTCCAGGAGCAAAGGAGAGCTTAGTACATGAATATATAATCAGCTATGTGGAAGACTGCGCCTCTAGAAAAGAATATAATAATTTTATAAACGGTCTAAATGATCTACAAAAAACTAGTTTTAATAGTTTTAATAGCATTTTTGAGGAATGTTCAGAAACTCAAAAAAAACAATTATTAGAGAATTTAGAGGAGAGTACGTCTTATTCAGGAATACTATTAAAAATAAACAACAAACTAAGAGGGCGCTCTTTTTTTAATATACTAAAAACATTGACTATTGAGGGTTATTGTACGTCTTATAATGGAGCAACTCTACATCTAGCATATATGCCAGTTCCTGGAAGATATGATGCCGTTACGAAATTAAAAGTTAATCAAAAGGCATGGGCAACCAAATAATTTAGACTATGAAAAATAGTACACAATATAATACTTTTGATGCTATAGTAGTAGGATCAGGAATAAGTGGAGGATGGGCTGCTAAAGAACTCACGGAAGGAGGATTAAAAACTCTAGTATTGGAAAGGGGACGCGATGTTGAGCATTTTAAAGATTATACAACAGCTTTTAAAAATCCATGGGATTTTAAATATAGAGCCCATTTAACCAATCAGGAATTAGAGGAAAGACCAATACAAAGTAGTCATTGCGATGCTGGGAACAAACATTTTTTTGTTAAGGATAGTGAACATCCTTATGTTCAAGTTAAACCTTTTAAATGGATAAGAGGCTATCAGGTTGGAGGTCGGTCATTAACTTGGGGCCGTCAAAGCTATCGTTTTTCTCAAATGGATTTTGAAGCAAATAAAAACGATGGGCATGGTGTTGATTGGCCGATTAGATATGATGATTTGGCTAAATGGTATGATTACGTTGAAGATTATGTCGGAATTAGTGGAAGTTCTGAATCCTTACCACAGTTACCTGATGGTATTTTTTTACCTCCAATACCTATGAATGCCATTGAACTACATTTAAAAGAAATGGTAAGTAGGGTGTATTCAGATCGCGTAATAATTAATGGTAGGGTTGCTAATTTAACAGCAACTAAAAAAGGGAGAGGCCCTTGCCAATATCGTAATCTTTGTAGCAGAGGCTGCCCCTTTTCAGGTTACTTTAGTAGTAATTCATCAACATTACTAGACGCTCATGAAACAGGTAATTTAACTTTGAGGGCAAATTCTGTGGTAAAAGAAGTTATTTATGATGATTTACAAAAAAAAGCAATAGGCGTTGTAATAATTGATGCTATTACTAAAGAGGAGATTAGTTACTATGCAAAAGTAATTTTCCTAAATGCCTCAACAATTGCTACAACAGCTATTTTATTGAACTCTACCTCACCAACTTTTCCAAATGGATTAGGGAATTCAAGCGGTCAATTAGGGCATAATTTAATGGATCATGTTGTAAATGAAGGGACTTATGGTACTTATGAGGGATTTAAGGATAAATATTACACAGGTAAATCTCCAGGTACAATTTATATTCCAAGATTCCAGAATTTAAATAGTCAAACTAACAACAATAATTTTGTAAGAGGATATGGTATTCAAGGTAAAGGAGAAAGAGAGAATTGGCAGTCAAAAGCAACCAAAGGAATAGGAGTGTCTTTAAAAGAACAATTGGCAACTCCCGGGGAGTGGAAAATTTCTCTAGGAGGTCGAGGTGAAACACTTCCAAATTACGAAAACAAGATTTCATTAGACTATCAAAACATTGATAAATGGGGATTGCCATTAATTAAGGTTGACTTTGAATATGGCCCTAATGAATTAGCAATGATGGAACATATGACTAAATCTAGTGAAGATATGTTGATTAAAGCAGGGTTTAAGAATATTGGGAGTTATAGAACAAGTCCCGCTCCAGGATCTGCAGTTCATGAAATGGGTACTGCAAGAATGGGTAAAGATGCAAAAACATCCGTTTTAAATAAACATAATCAAATGCATGATGTTGAAAATGTATTTATAACTGACGGGAGTTGTATGACTTCTTCAGGAAGTCAAAATCCATCATTAACTTATATGGCATTAACTGTAAGAGCATGTCAGTTCGCTTTAAAACAATATTTTTCAAATTAATTATGAAGAGAATAAAACAGTTAGTATTCATTGGTATAATTTTGTTAGTCATATTGATGATATCGGTTTTTGTCATAAGAAGACCTTCTTATACAATTCAAACGACTGGAAAATTATACGTTGTAAATAAGCTTAGTAGCAGTATCACTGTTTTTGATTTGTTCAAAGGCAAAGAAGTCACAAAATTCCCAATTGATGTGCTACCGCATGAGGTAACAACATTAGATAACCAGGATAGGGTTGTCATTACTAACTATGGAAGCCTAAATGTTGTTGGAAATAGCATAACCGTAATCAATACAAAAACCAATAAAATAGAAAAAACTATTGACCTAGATGAAAGTATAAGACCGCATGGAATTGTTGCTTTTCCAAATTCCAATAATGTTGGAGTGGTAACAGATGGAGGTAATGATTTGGTAGTGGTTAATGTAGAAACTGGTAGAGTTGAAAAAAAGATACTGACGAAACAAGTAGTAAGTCATTTACTGGTTCTTCATCCAAATAAACCAATTGCTTATGTTACAAATATTAATTCTGGTTCGGTAAGCGTTATCAATCTTGAGCAAAATAAAGTAATTAAAATTATTCCTTGTGGAAAAGGCACTGAAGGTATTGATATTACGCCTGATGGAGGTGAAATTTGGGTAACTAATAATAAAGAAGAATCCATCTCTGTTATTAATACTAAGACATACCAAATTACCGATACTTTAGCTACTGGGAAAGAACCTTTAAGACTTAAATTCTCTATCGATGGGAAGTATTGTATGGTTCCTAATTCAAGTGATGGGACTATTTCAGTATACGATACATATTCAAAAAAACAAATTAAAACCATAAGTATTCCAGGTAAAAAAAATCTTGTAGAAAGAGCACTTTATCATACGCCGCGTCCAGTTGGGATTTTGATGCATCCAAATGGGTTATATGCTTTTGTGGCTAATTCAAATGCTAATAAAATTGAAGTTATAGATATGAAAACGTTTAACTTGGTTAGCACTATAGGAACAGGAAAGGTTCCTGATGGATTAACATATGTTGAATAGTAATTAGAATAAATATAGTTAAATAATATTTAATTAATATTATAGGTAATTATGACAAAACAACTCGTCTACATAAAATGGCATGTTATCTATATGAAAATGTTAATTAAAGATTATTTAGAAAGAGTTTCTTATATATAAATAGTTTTACTTAAAATTAAATTAACCCTAGATCATTTTAAGCAAAAAGCATTATGAAAAAACTTGTATTTAATTTTATTATTACGTCAGCATTATTTTTCATTTCTAGTTGTGATGTGATTCCAAATATAGAAACTAACGAATCTACCGAAGTAGAATTAGAGGGGAGTAATGATGAGTCAAGTAATGTTATTTCAATTCCTAATGGTTTTGACTTTAGTACACACAACCAAGTTCAGATTACTATAAATGATAATGAAAGTAATGTTCTGTATGATGTTTATGCTTATTCTGATGAAAAATACTTTGCAGGAACAGAAACTTTTGAAAACCAAGAAGGCAAGGTAGTAACGGAAGATGTTTATAAGTCGGATGTAATGAATAAATTGATTTTCTCTGGAGTACCATTTAATGGTATATTGAATCAAACTATTAGTATACCAACATTTTATGATAAAGTGTATATCCGAAGGAATGATAATCTTAAATTCACCTCATCGATTGAAAATATTTTGAATCAACAAGTTAATTATAATCATACTTCTACAAGTAAAAGTGCAAGTGGAAAATCAATTTCTGGAGATTTAGTCAATGATTATTTGTATTGTGTAAATGGTTCGGGAGAATTATTTCAAGTAGATCCTCTATCTGGTGGCCTAACTGATTTGTCAGATATGCCCATGGGAAGCTGGACTTGTGCAATAGATCAGGAGAATAAAACCTTGTATTCTATAGGTAAAAGTAGCCCATATCCCTTAATGAAATATTCTATAGAAAATGAAACATGGGAAATTGTTGCTAACATTGGAAGAGGCGGTCCAAGATTAGACTATAATTATAGAGATGGATTGCTTTATTTTTCCACAGGAAATAAGTTATATACTTACGATCCAACAAACGGAGTTAATTTAAATACTTGGATTATTAATGGATTGCATAGTACAAGTGGAGGTGATTTGGCCTTTGCAGAAGACGGTACACTGTTTTTATGTACTTTTTCAGGTCTGTATAGACTGGAACTAGATGCAAATAATGAATATCAAAGTTTTCGAATAAGTTCAGATAATCTCCCATTTCAGCCAACATCAATGACTTTCGATTCTAATCAGGAATTATGGCTTGCAAATAATGCGAGTAGTTCTGATTTAATTATTATGGACACTCAAACTGGTGGTTGGAAGTATAATTATGGAGTAAGCGCTAATAATAATAGCGATTTAGGAAGGACAATTAATGATTTAACAACATTTAGAATATTTTCTATAAATGATAATGAAATAGATACAGATGGTGACGGTATTTTAGATATTAATGATGCATCACCAGATAACCCGGATATTGCTTTTGAATATTTTACACCTAGTAAGTATGGAAAAGGGACTGTTGCTTTTGAAGATTTATGGCCTTATAAAGGGGATTATGATTTTAATGATTTGGCTTTAAGTTATCAAGCTATTGTTTACTTAAATGCTCAAAATTTAGCAGTTAAAATTGATTTTAATTGCTTTGTTAAGAACAATGGGGCAAGTTATACAAATGGCATTGGATTTGAGATAGAAGGTTTAGTACCATCGCAAATAGAAAGTGTAACTGGAACAGTATTAGTAAATAACTATATAAACTTAAATGCTAATGGAACAGAAGCGAATCAAGATAAGGCCGTAATTATTTTATCTGATGATGCAGATTCCTTGTTAAGTGAAACTACCATAGCTATTAATTTTACGGAACCGATAAGTACTGATGATTTAGGCTCAGCTCCTTTCAATCCATTTATAATAGTGGATGCTAATAGAGAAAAAGAAGTACATTTGCCATATAAAAGCACAACAACTTTAGGAGTATATAATCCACAAGAAAATGCTGTAAACAGTGATCAGGATGGTAACTATATTTCAGATAGTGGATATCCTTGGGCAATAAGTATAATCCATGATTTTAAGGTTCCAAAAGAAAAAGTTGACATAGCAAAAGCTTATAATTTTTTTATCACTTGGGCTGAATCGGGAGGCTCTGGATATAAGGATTGGTATAAGGATAATCCTGGTTATCGTAACGTAAAAGATATTCAAAACTAAGTTTTTTAAAAGAGTAGTGTTTTAGACTTTTAGTTGGTGCTTAAAATAAGTGTAAACATATTAGTTATTTTCTAGGCTTGCTTTGGATGTACTTAATAGAAAACTTTATCCACCAATAGTAATCATACTTCTGTTTTTATTGTGCAGTTTTGGTTCTTGTAGTTTCTTTAAAGTATCCATGCCACCACGAACTTTAAACTTTGCCTTTACTGCTTTCTGAATAACTGGTTCAATAGAATTTCCAGCTCTTAAGGTTGTTAGTAAATCTGATTCTCCAGAGGAAAATAAACAGTTTTTTAATTGTCCGTTAGCAGTTAAACGGAGTCTGTTGCAAGAATCACAAAACGGATTAGTAACCGAGCTAATAATAGCAAAAGACCCTTTATAACCTTTTATTTTATAGTTTTTAGAAGTGTCATTTGGTGCATCTCGTAAACGTTCAATTTTATCTTTTGGAAAAGTATCATTTACATAAGTCATCACTTCGGCATAAGAAACCATTTTACTAATGTTCCATTTATTGCCATCAAAAGGCATAAATTCTATAAAACGAACTGATACTGGTAAGTCTTTAGTGAAATTGATAAAATCGATAATTTCATTATCGTTAAAACCTTTCATCAACACAGCATTTACTTTCACAGTAAAACCTTCTTTTACTAATAATAAAATATTATTATAGACTTTTTTAAAGTCATTTCTTCTGGTAATGTGCTTAAATTTAACTGCATCTAAAGAGTCTAAACTCACATTAATTTTATTAACACCATTCGCTTTTAGAACATCAATAAATTTATCAATAATTACTGCATTGGAAGTAATTGATAATTCAACCGGAAGCTTAGCAAGTTTTCCTAAAATTACAGGAATATCCTTTCTAATTAAAGGTTCGCCTCCAGTTAATCGAATTTTAGTAACCCCATTATCTACAAAGATTTTTGCTATCTCATAAATTTCTTCATAAGTCATTAAATGACTTTTAGGAGATAATTGAACCCCTTCTTCTGGCATACAATACGTACAACGTAAATTACATCGCTCAATTAATGAAATACGAAGGTATGTATGATCTCTACCATGTGAATCTTGTAATATGTTTTTATTGGTTTCCATTAATTATGTCTGGCGCCTTTTAAAATTCTAAAACTGTGTAATATGGCTGGAAAAATAGCTTCCATAGATTCTTTTGCTCCATTTGTTGAACCAGGGAGAGCTAAAATCAAAGTGTCTCCTATAGTGCCAGCGATACTTCTCGATAACATAGCAAATGGCATACGTTCTTGACCATAACTCCTAATAGTTTCCTCAATCCCTGGAATTCTTCTGTCTAATAAGGGAAGTAGAGCTTCTGGAGTAACATCTCTTCCTGAGAGACCTGTTCCTCCTGTATAAATTACCATATCGATGCCTTGTTCTTGATATGATTTTGCTTTTTGCTGAATATCTTTAACTTCATCTGGAATGATTACATATTCAGATATTTTAACATTACAACTTTCAAGCTTACTAATAATAGCTTTACCAGCCTTATCTTCTTTATGCCCTGCAGAAATCGTATCAGAGCAAACAACAACAGCTGCTCTTAAATCTTTTCTAAATGTATCTCTAAAATCTGATTTTCCTCCTTTTTTGTCGAGTAATTTTATAGCATGTATTTCAATGCCTTTATCGATAGGCTTCAACATGTCATACATGTTTAGAGCTACAACGCTAGCGCCATGCATTGCTTCAACTTCTACGCCAGTTTTGTAAATGGTTTTTACGGTAAAAAGAACCCTAATTTCTAACCCATCAACCTTATATTCAACACCTGTAAATTCAATTGGTAAAGGGTGGCAATCTGGCAAAATATCTGGGGTACGTTTTACACCTAACAATCCTGCTGCTTTACTCATAGCAAACACATTGCCTTTTGGTACGGTGTCGTTTTCAATTGCTTGAATCGTTTCTGGTTTGCTAACTTTTACAATGGCTTGAGCGACTGCAGTTCGTAATGTTATACTTTTATGTGTGATATCAACCATAACTTAACTATTTACCTTCCATTGATGAGATTCGTCTTCAAGAATTTCTTTTCCAAATACGGGAACATCAGCTTTTATAGCTTCAACAATATATTCTAAAGCTTCAAAAACTACCTTTCTTCTTGATGAGGACACAAAAACGAACAAACAAATTTCACCAGCTTTAACAGTGCCTAAACTGTGATAAATATGCATGCATGTTAGTTCAAATTTTTCAAAAGCTCTTTCTCTAATCTCATGAAACTTTTGATTAGCCATATCTTCATAAGCTGTATACTCAATGGCTGAAACTGTTTTCCCATCAATGGCATCAGCTCTTACTTGTCCAAGGAAAATATTATGGGCACCAATACTTGTCTTAGTTTGATGCTTATAAATGGAACTTCCAATGAATTCCGAAGAAATTGCACCTTCCTTAAATACGTTTTTTGGTTTTTTATTTGACATTTGTCTTTTCTTTATGTTGTTCTATTAAATAGTTTTTTATTTCTAAAGCACCTTCCTGAATACTATAACAGTTTATGATTTGTTGCTCTTTTAAAAAGTTGACAGCTTTTCTACTTCTTATACCAGACTGACAGAAAAAGTACTTCACCGTCTTGTTTTTTAATTGTCCTAAATTGTTTTGCAAAGAACTGAGTGGCATAGATTGAACAGGCAATTCATCAACTTTAGGCTGCTCATGAGTTTCTCTTACATCAATAAATTGAATATTCTCTTTGTTGATTACTTGGTAAATGGAAATAAGTTCTTCAGTTGCACAATTAATATTTAAAGCTCTTTCTTTAAATGTAGATTGACCATTTAAAACGCCATTAATAACGGTGTCATTTCTATTGATTTTTAATGTAGACGTTTTGTTTGATAAGGCGTTATAGCAAAGTAATTTACCTGATAAAACATTGCCAATGCCTAATATGATTTTGAGAGTTTCATTAGCCTGCATACTGCCAATAATTCCTGAAAGCACTCCTAAAACCCCTATTTCTGAGCAATTAGGAACGGCATCTTTTTTTGGTGGGTTAGGGAAGAGACAGCGATAACTTGGTCCGTTTTGATAATTGAATACAGATATTTGCCCTTCAAATTTATAAATAGCTCCAAAAACCAATGGTTTATTCTTAATGATACAAGCATCATTAACTAAGTATCGTGTCTCAAAATTATCAGAACCGTCTACAATAATATCATATTGTTCAAATAATTCAAGGGCATTATGATAAGTGAGCGCTTCAGGGTAAGCATTTATTTTGATGTCATTATTTAAATCTGCCAATCGTTCTTTTGCAGCAAGTGCTTTATTTTTTCCTAATGAAGATGTGCCAAATAGCACCTGGCGTTGTAGATTTGAAAGTTCTACTTTGTCGAAATCAATAACCCCCAAAGTGCCAACTCCTGCAGCAGCAAGGTATTGCAACACCGGACAACCTAAACCACCAGCGCCAATAACCAATACCTTGGCTTTTGAAAGTTTGTTTTGACCTTCAGAACCAATTTCAGATAAAATGATATGTCTGTTGTATCTACTCATTTAATAATTTATCCACCGGCAAAAGGTGGTAATAATGCTATTTCTAAACCTGTTAATTCTGTTTCTAGTGCAACCAATTCTTGATTTTGTGCTATTTGAAAATCTTTGTTTTTTAATTGGTCATATTTATTGTTGAGAACTTCCAACAAATCTGAAACTTGTTCTCCAGGTACTTTTATAGTTTCTTCATCTTTATTAGTGACTTCAGCTATTTGTCCAAAATATTTAACCGTTATGTACATCTCCAATAGTTTTTAGTTCTTCTTGCGTGTTTATATTCATTGTCGTTTTTTGATTATCAACATTCAATACTACATTTTTCGTTTTCAAAGAACTTATAACCCTTCTTAAGCGTCGTTCATCATTTTGTAATGCATCAAAAAACACTTTGGCACATTTCTTATTATAAAGCGCAATTAAAGGCATGGTTTTATCATTACTTTCAATTTGAATGATTTCAGAGTCATTGTCAATATTCTCTATCAACTTTTCTAAAATACCCGTCTTAATCAACGGAATATCGCAGCTCAGAACAAGGTTGTAATCTGTTTTTGAAGCTGATAAACCCGAATATATTCCAGAGACAGGACCAGCACCTTTTATAATATCATGGACACGTTTATGTCCAAAAACATCATAATTGGAATTATCCGAAACAATCATAATGTCTGAAACTAGAGGTTTTAATGCATCAATGCTGTATTGAATAAAAGGTTTTTCGTTAAAAATCATAAAACCTTTATCAGTTCCCATGCGCGAGCTTTTTCCTCCAGCTAAAATGATGCCTGTTATGTCTTTCTTTTCTACCATCATGTAAAAAATAATTTAGTACAGGCTATGATTAATACAAAGGCTAAAATATACCGTAAGCGTTGATTGTTTATTCTTTTGCTGCCATAATAACCACCTAAAACGCCACCAATTAGTGCAATAAAGACTAAAAGGAATGATTCTTTTTCAATAGTTACACCGCTACTAACTTGTCCGACTAATCCAGCTGCGGAATTTACCCAAATAAATAGTGCCGAAACTGCCGCGGCTTCTTTCATTTTCCCCCAATGCAATAACAAAATTAGAGGAGTTAGAATAATGCCACCACCAATTCCAATTAATCCCGAAAAGAAACCAATAAGACCACCTACAATTAATCCTTGCCAAAGTTTAACTAGTTTAGTTTCATAGTTATCTTTTCCAAAAACATTTAACATTTTAAGAATAGCAAAAATGAGTAAAAAGGCTAATATTTTTTTATAAATTGAAGCATCTACTTCTATTGTACCACCAATAAAGGCTAATGGAATAGAAGCTATAGCAAAAGATAAAAATAGTTTTTTATTAAAATAACCTTCTTTGTAATAGTAGTAAAATGAAATACCAGCTACAAAAATATTAAGTAATAGAGCAGTGGGTTTCATGCTTTCAGGAGCAAATGAAAACAAAGCCATTAATGCTAAATAACCACTTGCTCCTCCATGACCCACACTTGAGTATAGGAAAGATACTATTGGTAATATTAGTAGAAAAATATATATGTGATCGTTTTGTAGCATTTAAAGATTCTTAATTTTCTCTAATTGTTTGTCTAAAAATTGCCAGCAGTTTTTATTAATATCATCAAAAGCAACGACAAGCGATTTTCCATAATCTGTTAATTCCGCACCTCCACCACCTTTGCCACCAATGCTATTTATAGTTACAGGTTTTTTTGCCGATTTATTTACGGAATCTAATAATTGCCACGCTTTTTTGTAGGATATATTTAAAGATTTTGCAGCTTTAGAAAGCGAACCTGTTTCTTGAATGGCCTTTAACAAATGCACACGACCTTCGCCTAAAAGCACATTGTCTTCAGATTCTATCCAGATGCGACTTTTTATTTTATATCCCATGGCTAATCATTTTAAACTGGTAATATTATAACTTCAGCAGTATCTCCTTTTTCAATTTTTGTAACGGTTTCAGGAGCATAAACCAAAGCATTAGACAAGGCAAAAGTTTGCAACATTGATGAGTTTTGTCCTTCTAATATCTCAACTTTTCCATCATTATAAATCGCTTTTAAAAACTGTGGGCGGTCGCCTTTCTTTTCAAAATCTGAAATAGATTTAGCATTCATTCTAGGTAATTCCAAATCCCCTCGATTCATCATGTTTTGGAGTGTAATGTACACGTAAACATAAAAACACGATAGAGCAGCAGCAGGATTCCCAGGTAATGCAAAAATTTGAGTATTGCTTTTTTTACCAAAAAATAAAGGCTTTCCAGGTTTTTGCTTCACTTTATAAAAGAGTTCTTCAACTTGTAGCTCTTTTAAAGCTTTTCCAACAAAATCATAATCGCCTACAGATATACCACCAGTAATTAAAACTAAATCGTTACTACTAATCGCTATATCTATGGTTTCAATGGTTTTGCTGTAATCATCTTCTACTTTGTTGAGTGTTACATCATAAAACTTTAAATTATACAAGGCACTTAAAAGCATTTTGGAATTGCTTTCAAAAATCTTTCCATAGGGTAAATCTTGACCAGCTTCAATCAATTCATTTCCAGTAGTAACGATGGCGATATTAGGTTTTCTATATACTGAAACTTTTGTAACACCTAGAGATATTAGATATCCTATGGCTGCAGGTGTTAGTTTTGTTCCTTTTTTTAAAGCTATATCACCAGTTTTAACCTGCTCTCCTAAAGGGCGAATATTGTGTTCTAATGGAATTTGGTTTTCAATAGTTATCAAATTGCCTTCTGATTTCACTTTCTCTTGCATCATGACTGCATTTGCAGAATCTGGAACAGGCGCGCCAGTAAAAATTCTAACTGACTCTCCTTTTTTAAGTTCAGGTGCATGACCATCCCCAGCTTTAACCTCTCCAACTAGTTTATATGATAAATCATTATGAAGGTTCAATGCATAACCATCCATAGCAGATTGTCTAAAGGGCGGCATATTAATAGGTGATAAGATATCTTCAAACAGTTCATAGCCACCAGCTTTTTCAACTTGTTTTATGGTCGATTTTAATAATGGCTTACCGTTGGTTTTTACAATAGAAATAGCTTCAGAAATAGAAATCATAAAGTTTTCGTTATATCCCAACAAATATAACGAATATGCTTTTATTTTCTATAATTGACAATATTAATTTACGAAACTAGAAGAATTGAACTTATTTCATAAAAAACTCCACATAATTTAATATGCAGAGTTTTTCGGATATTTAAATCCCCAAAGGAATTAATTAATAGCATAACAAATATATGCAATTTTTCAATTTTTAAAAACTCCAGGATTAACTTGTTTATGTGTTAAATTAACATGAAAAAATAAGGTTTTGATATACGAAGTGAAAATACTACATAAGTTAGAGATTATTCTTAAAGTTACTTTCAAAATACTTTTCTTAAATTTAAGCAGTAAAATAAAAGTATGCTTAAAAAAGTTTTTGGAAGTGCTGTTTTTGGTGTGGAAGCCACCACAATTGTTGTTGAAGTAAATGTTGATAGTGGTATTGGTTATCATTTGGTAGGATTACCAGATAATGCCATAAAGGAAAGTAATTACAGGATTGCAGCAGCACTACAAAATAATGGTTATAAAATCCCAGGTAAAAAGATAACAATAAATATGGCGCCTGCCGATTTACGCAAGGAGGGAAGTGCTTACGATCTTACACTAGCAATTGGAATTCTTGCTGCATCAAAACAGATTATAGCAGATGATTTGGATAAGTATTTAATTATGGGCGAATTGTCTCTTGATGGTAGTTTGCAACCTATAAAAGGCGCCTTGCCAATTGCAGTTAAAGCAAGAGAAGAAGGTTTTAAAGGTTTTATACTTCCGAAAGCGAATGCCAAAGAAGCAGCCATAGTAGATAGTTTAGAAGTTTTTGGTGTCGATAATATTAAAGAAGTTATTAATTATTTTGACAAAGGAGAGGCTTTAGAGCAAATTATAATAGATACCCGAAAAGAGTTTGAAAAAAACTTAGATTTCCCAGAGTTTGATTTTTCAGATGTTAAAGGACAAGAAGGTATTAAACGTTGCATGGAAATTGCAGCAGCGGGAGGGCATAATATTATTTTAATAGGCCCACCAGGAGCAGGTAAAACTATGTTGGCAAAACGCTTGCCAAGTATTTTGCCACCAATGACACTGCATGAAGCATTGGAAACTACAAAAATTCATTCCGTAGTAGGTAGAGTTAAAGATACAGGTTTGATGGCGCAGCGCCCGTTTCGAAGTCCTCACCATACTATTAGCGATGTTAGATAATATATTGTAGGGGTGTATATAATCTTATTTCACAAGAACTTCATTAATAAAATATCCTACCATACCGATTATTAATAATATAATTCCAAAAAACAAATTTTCTTTAACTCTTCTTATTTTGTTTTCAAAATAACCGTTGTAGTTTTCTTTGTATTTCTTATTCCTGCTCATATAAATAAATATACTATTTATATCCTCAAATATTACTATTGATTTCTAGTAATACCAAAACTTATTTATTTCCGCCATAACTAATGAATTACAATTGTTAATAACTACTTGCATATTTATTAAAACGGATTTAGTGTTTTATTGTTAATATACTAGTAGTTCTTTATTAAAAAGCAACTAACGATAACAATATAAAATTACAAAAAATGGATAAACAACGAAAATTTCTTTACATCACACCAGCAAATTGTGATAAAGTTGACAAGACAAAAAGCAAGTATGGTACAACGTTTAATGGAGCTGTAAATATACTACTAACTAAGGTTAATGATGATAAATAATTAACTTCTAATTAAAAATAAAACAAGAAGAATGGCAACAAGAAAAGTAATAGGATTTAGACAAAATAAATATAATAAAGCAGTACATAATAATACGCAGGCTTTTAAACTAGTTGAAGAATTAAACGATTTAATTATTGTAGCATTGGGAACGGTTGAAGACTTAAATTATATAGAGTTATTAGGCGCACCAAGACAGTATGTTATTAATAAATATTGGGAGTTACATTGTACGGATAAGCCATCACATTTGGATCGTACAAATATCTTTGAAAATGAAACTAATGTAGATTTAAACCACCTAGAATATAAAGTAAAAGCATTAAAAGAATTATGCAACGAACTAGATATATCAAAACCTTCTATAACTAGCAAGAGTATTAATTCTAGCCTTAAAAAGAGTGATTATAATATTACTCTAAGTGATGCAGATAAAGGCTTATATAATGCACTAGAGAGGCTTATTGAGGCTGTTGAGGATATTAAAAAAGAAAACCCAGAATTAAGTAATTTAATTCAAATAATGCGCTTTAGCAAAGGCAGGTTGATTGTTGATATAGCAAACAATAAATTAAAAATAAATGTAGAACATTTTGCATAATCATGCTAGATAAACACAGATATGATGGGGTTTTCTAAGAATAACAAATATGGAGGTAGAAAAAAAGGCTCTAAAAATTTAGTCAATAATGATATTCGGTTAAAGTTCAAAGAACTGTTAGAAGCAAACATTGATACGATGCAAGCAAATCTGGATGAACTAGGAGCAAAGGACAGAATCAAAGTAATGCTTGATATGGCTCAATACGTTCTTCCAAAATTAAGGCATATAGATTTAGATTCATCACCACAAAAGGTAACACCACTAAACTATACACCAGAGGAGAGAGAGAAACGGATTTTAGAATTAATCAAAAAAAAAGATGCTGAATAGCCAAGAGTTAGAAGAATTGGATTTCTTATTGATTGAACAATATATAGAAGATAATAAAATATCATTTGGAGTATTTAAAACCAAAAAAGCTGCTGTATTAAATTCTATAATAAACCTTACAGGACAGCATGAAAATGTTATTTATATAGATGGAATGGATAAGATTAGGTTTGTGTGAAATGATACTGAAGCTAAAATAAATACAAAGCCATGATAATATTAAGCAACATAATAGCAATCGTTATCTGTATATTTTTTTTTAAAAGGAAAGCGAGGATTTCTGCTTTGTTCTCGTTTATTTGATTTGGACTAAAGCACTTGGGTTAAGGCTCGAGTGCTTTTTTCAAGCTTGAATTAACAAAGGTTAATAAGAGTTAAAAACTTGTTTACAATGTTTATAACTACTCCTTTAGTTTATGACCTAGATAAAATAATTTAGTAGAATCAAAAGTAGAAGATAGGTTACTGCTATTATAAAGATTTTTGAGTAAAAATACTTTTTGATGCATGGATTTTTAAGAGATATGCAATTACCCTTGGTGTATCTAATACCAAAATATAAATAACTGATAATCAATATATTAATATTTAAATATGAATAAGGTAGGAATAGAATATGGCAAATGGTTAGGAGGTATGGAATGGAATTATTTAGCAACAATAAGACCTCATTATTCTATAACACCAACAAGCAGTAATAGAATGATGTCTAACTTAATCAAGTATAAAAGTGTAGATAGTTTATTCTTTTCATTAGAAAGAGATAGAAATTGTAGTATGAATCATGTACATCTTATGTTAAAGACTAATTCTACATTTAGCAGAGATAAATTAGCACAGGCATTAAAATTGAATACTAAGGCTGTTGGATATTTCGATAGCGTTCTATCTTCAGAAGCTGTTGCTTATTATTGTACTAAACATATCACTAAGCCTTTTTCACATTACAATTTCTTTTGTTAGGCAATTCTTTTTATCTTTAAATCATGAATGACAATAAGCACGATAAAATCTTATTTATACTTTTTATTATTGTGGTAATATTGGCTGGGATAACATTACGCTAAATTAGTATGAAACAAAAAAAAATAACATTAAAGACTATTTTAATAATTGTTTTAATATTCATTGTTTTGGCTATTGGTCTACTCTTTGTTTGTAAAGATGCTTACGAAAATGTGAAGAATTGTTTTTATTAAATCGTGTAAAATGACCTTATACGAGTTTAATGCATTAGAACTAAACGAACGAATGGAAGCAGTTAACCAATACGGTACTTTTTTAGACAACTACATCACTAAAGACATTAAAATTAACTGCTATGCAATAGACAAATTCTTTGTTGAGGTTGTTTATTATGGAGAACAGAATGTTATAACAGAAATTAGGAGTTTTAAATACGGGCATAGTCTTGATAAGTATGCTGGAAAGTTTTAATAAAAAAAGGGAATAATTTAGGTTAAGAACTATCCCCTAATTTTCGACTATAAATAGTCCTTAATTAATAGCGATACAAATATAGAAATATAACAATTTAACAAAATGATATATATTAGTTTCCACAAAAATGCTTCACATTTCATTAATTATCATCTTTGATATAAATAGATTAATCAATACAAAATCAAATTAATTAATCTTTTTAATTCTTTTAAAAAAAATCTAAACTGATATTCATCATTGTTACATTGTAGCGATATAAATACCTTATACAATTAATCCATTAAATTCTAACATCATGAAAAAAAATTACTTTAAATCATTGATTTTAGGAATCATATGCTTGACCTTTGGTTTAAGCCATTCCCAAAATATTTTGACTGATGGTGATTTCAGTTTAACTACTGAAATTATTCCTTTTGACACTCCCACACCACCTTCCAATGTATGGGCATACTGGGTAAATTTTTATGGAAATGGCTCAGATGCAAACCCAATGGTTGTTGATGAAGTATGCAATTTTCAAATAATTAATGCTGGATTTAACACTTGGGATATTCAGTTGGCACAATGGGGTTTTTCATTAATACAGGGACATGCTTATAGACTCATATTTGACGTTAAAGCAGATGCCAACCGTTCTTTTGGAGTTTTTTTAGGTGAAGATGGTGGTAACTATACCAGTCTAATTGGTTATAATCAATATTCCCAAAATGCAACCACAGAATGGCAAACTTATAGTTTAGATTTTGAAGCTTTTGCAATATTTCCACTTCATAAATTAAGTTTTGAATTGGGTACTGATAATACTACTATTTATTTTGATAATGTCATATTACAAGATTTAGGCCCTACTCCACCAGATAAGATTGTAATTGCTGGTACTTTTCAGGATGAACTAGGTTGTTATAGTGATTGGGACCAAAATTGTGAATTTACAGAACTGACCTTAAATTCCTCATCAGGTTTATACACCGGTACTTTTCAAATACCTGAAGGAAAAAACCGGTACAAAGTAACTGTTGGGGGTAGTTGGGATATAAATTATGGTGAAAATGGTCTAATTAATGGGCCTGATATTTTTTTGTGTCTCCCTTCGGGTTCAGAAGAAATAACATTTATATATAACCCGTCCACAAATTTAGTAACTACATCGCCTATTGCGAGTGGATTTTCGCCTGATTGTTTGCCACTAGTTGTGCTTGCGGGTTCTTTTCAGGATGAATTAGGTTGTTATGGTGACTGGGTTCCGGATTGTACCAACACAGAACTCATATATAATTCAGGTTCTGGATTATTTGAAACAGATTTGAATATTCCCAGTGGATGTTATGAGTATAGGGTAGTTATAGAAAACAGCTGGGAAAATAGTTTTGGCATGGAAGGCATTCATAACGGCCCAAATTATATCATATTTATTCCAACAAACCCTGATATCACGCACTTTACATATGACCCTGTTAGCCACATCATCAGTTCAACGCCATATAGTGGTGCTCCGCAGGGGGTGACAAAAGTATCACTTTATGGAACTTTACAGAACGAATTGGGCTGTATTTATGATTATGATTATGAATGTGAGAACCCAGCCTTAGTATATAATACCAATTCCAGTCTATGGGAAGGCAGCTTTACACTTCCTGCCGGATGTTATACTTACTGGGTGAAAGAAACAGTTGGCTGTAATAATATATTCTTCTATGGAGAAAATGGCACTGAATGGGGTAATGAGCTTCAATTATATATTCCAGCAGATGGTGAAATCACCTTCAGTTACGACGCACAAACCCATATCCTGACTTCAACGCCTTACACTGATATATCTACATTAAATCAATGTCCAAACACTATTACTGTGAATAACTCACCTGGTATTTGTGGGGCAATTGTAAATTATCCAGAATTTGTGACCACAGCCAACTGTGGAGGTGAAATTCTTTCAATAACACAAACTGAAGGATTACCAAGCGGTTCCTTATTTCCAATTGGTATTACAACAAATTCATTTTTGCTTTCTAAAACAACAGGTGATGAAATAACTTGTAGTTTTGATATTATTGTTTTTGACACAGAACAACCAGTAATTGCAGATTTAAATGAGATCTATGAACCCCTTTGGCCAGCTAATCATAAAATGGTACAAGTATTCATAGAATATGTTGTTATGGATAACTGTGGAAACACCACTACTGAACTTTATGTTACCAGTAACGAAGCCGAAAACGGTGTAGGTGATGGCGACAAAGCTCCAGATTGGGAAATATTGGACGAGCATAATGTACTTTTAAGAGCAGAACGATCAGGAAAAGGAGATGGAAGAGACTATTATATAACAATTATGACCTTCGACGACTCAGGAAATTATTCTGAAAGACAAGTAATTGTTAAGGTCCTACATGACCAAGCAGTTATAAAAGAATTTAACAATTCTAATATAAAAAATAAAGGGTTCATTCTTTATCCAAATGGAGTTGACAGAGTAATTAATATAAAAGGACTCGAATTTTCTGAAAATGCATCTTACGATATTTATAATATGTTTGGTGAAGTTAAAGAAAATGGCATTTTAAAAAACAACAAAATAGATGTAAGAACACTTCCTCAGGGAATTTATATTTTAAAATTCAAAACAGAGGAAGGTGACTTCTTTAAAAAGTTTATAAAAAACTGATTTTTAGTTAAAGGCCTATCTATCAGATAGGCCTTTTTTTTTGCATAGCCTTATTTATTGCTTTCAAATTATTATTTTACAAAAACCTTAGAAGAAAAAGGCTACTGTTTGGTTTGTATGATGCTTTCTACACAACTTCACCACCTTAGCCATTAGAATCAACTGGTATGCCATAGACAAGTTCTTTGTTGAGGTTGTTTATGATGCAGAGCATAATGTAATTACAGAAGTAAGAAGTTTTAAATATGGAAATAGTCTTGATAAGTATTCTCCAAAAGTTTAATCAGGATTAATCCCCAAAACACGAACGATAAATTCCAACTAACCAAATACTATCATTGAACTGTAAAACGCTCTAATTGGTGATGTGTAAGGCTTAAAAGTTTTTTTACTAGTATGATATTAATCATATGTCAACCTTTTTTAGAAGGTTACATTTAGTCCACAAAAAATAATCTTTATTCAAAATGAAAAAAATAAAAATACATTTTAGAATAATGGCCATTTTCTTCTCTTCTTTAATCTTCTTTCAGGGTTGTACGGTTTATAAATCTGCTAATGTTACTCTTGACAAAGCAGTTAGGGCGGATATGAAAGCCAGAATTAAAACTAATGATAATAGAACTCTAGAGTTCAAGAGAATAAGATTTGAAAATGGACAATATTACGGTGTTCATAATATCAGTAGGGATATCATTAAAACTCAGATTAATGAACAGAAGGTAGAAAGAGTACAACTCAAAGATAAAATAACGTCAATTATTCTGCCTGTTGGAATGGTTTTGGTTTCTGCTGTTGTTATTATTTGGGGTGGCGCATCTGGATTTGATTAATCAATGTTTTTTCAAAGTCATAAAAATTAATCAAAATCCACACAATACGCGCGCGCGAGGTTGTAATAAATCAATTAATTGATTTGTATTGATTATATTTAATTCATGGATGACGAAAAGCATGATAAAACCCTATTTATACTTTTTATAATTGTAGTAATACTGGCTGGGATAACATTACGCTAAATTAGTATGAAACAAAAAAAAATAACATTAAAGACTATTTTAATAATTGTTTTAATATTCATTGTTTTGGCTATTGGTCTACTCTTTGTTTGTAAAGATGCTTACGAAAATGTGAAGAATTGTTTTTATTAAATCATAACAAATTAAAAAGTTACCGTTGAAAACGAGAGCGAAAGGCGGTAATATTTCAATAATTCAAGAAGTCGAGAGCGAAGCGTCTTTACGAAAAGAGATACTAGAGAGAATTAATTGCAGTCTTTAACGAGCCATGATTTCTCTGCGTCATTAACAATATATACATTGCCTAAAGATTCGCCATTATTATTAGTGAAACCGATTAAATTCACAAGAACACATTCTCCAATTTCAGCTTCATTCAATATAACTTCTATATCAGAAATTAATATAGAACCCGCATCACGTAGGTTTAAACTACTTGCACGTTCAGGACTATCTTCACAATTACTTGATAAATGATATTGTATTATTGGAAAGCAAGGAGTTATACTTAAAGCATCACTAATTCTACTAGCAGAATCACAACTGATTAAAATTGTGGTCAATAAAAAGAAGATTAATTTTCTCATAGTTTTAAGTTAGTTTCTTGTAAGGTAGACAAAGATATAGAAGTAAAACCTAATGCAATAATTAAGTTAATAGCAATTAAATCAGAGTGCGAATAATGGTAGGCTATAAAGACAAAATAAGAACTCATTTTAGCAATGTTTACAAGGCTTTTGATTGATTTGACGTCATAACATTACAGACTAATTATCATGGCTTAAATAGGCTAAAAACAGTCTTAAATCAAAGGTTATGCGAATAGACTTTCTAACTTATTTAAATGCTCTTGCTTAGTTTCTTTTAAGTATGTTTTAGTAATGGAATAACCACTATGTTGTAATTGCTCTCTTGCAGTTTCTACACCATAATTTTTATAGATATAACTACCAGCAGTTTTACGCAAAGAGTGAACACCGAGAGTTAAACCTTGTTTTATAGCATTATTATAATCTTTTGCAAATACTGATTTCAATCTTCTATTAATCCAAGTATGTGAGAAAGGCACTCCCATAGATTCATTAAAGAATATATTATCTGATACAGTTTCTTTTATTGCTTTAGATATTTTACTATCAACAAACGCCCTACCTTTTTTGTTTGTCTTATGTGCAGTATAATTAATTATAGCACCATTATCTTTAAATTCAATCGTACGCTTGTTTAAAGTTAGTATATCAATACTTCTTAATCCAGTTTGAATACCTATTAAAATAAATAGACCGACTTTATGCTCATAATACTTTTTGCTATCTAACAACTTCACACCTTTTTGATATGCTTTGTCATAGTCTAATTTTAAAGATTCTTTGTTCATAATTATAGAATTATATGTTTATTAACTACATAAATATAGTGATAATAAACAATATATCAAAGCAACACCTTACAACACCAATAAAATCAATGACTGTTTATTAATACACAGTAATAAACACCTCTAAAAACAGACTTTCACGTAAATTCAGATATACAGACTCTAGTTATCTCATCCTTGAGATTTCAAAGCTGAATCAATCAGAAATAAGTATAAATAAACAAACCACAATATACATAGAGACTAAAGTAACTGGAATTAATTAACAATACTATGTTACTTCTTTATGTTTATTGTGGTCGTTGACTTCTAATATACAAAAAATAACCGAATATAGCACTATGAATATCTGGTTTTATGATAGTCAAATATGTATTTACCAGAAAGTGACTTTTCAAAATTTGTAAAAATATCTCAGAACCATTTTGTAGGATTAATTATTTTATTTAGTCAATCAAAGAAGATAGAACCGTTCAAAAAAAGCGTAGTTTACCAAAGAACAAATTAATCAAATAAACCTATGTTTGCAAACGCTTTAGAGCGGCTAATAAACATGCTAGCGGAATTAATGATGGCTGGAATTGTTTCTATCATAATAGGGGTTGTATTAGCAGCTCTTATTGTTAACAAAATAAAGCTCAAACTCAAGCTCAAGAACTGGATACAAATAACGTTCAAAATAATTTTATCATTTGTATTCATGTTTATTATTTTTTATTGCATTATGTATTTCGGAATAATCGAAATGACACCCGAAAATTTTATCGAGTTTTTTTCACCCCTTCTACGTTAACGTAAAACGGACACCCAGAACCCACTTAGACCACTCTTATAAATAGGCTTTTTACGTGAATCTACTTCCTGCTGGGTACTTCGCCCACACTTATAAATTCAAACCAAAACAAATGTAATACAACGCAAATAGTGAAAACGACTTTAGAAAAACAACCAATGAAAAAGAGTTTACGCCTACACAAGTGAGTAGATTAATAAAACAAATTCGTTAAATAGCTCTTAATTGCTCCATGAATTCTTTACCACTTTTTAATAATTCTTTTTCATCATAATCGAATATATCTTCTGTTAATGGAATTAAAATTCCTTTTTTCATTTCAATAGCACAAGGGTATATATTATTGAATCTAAACAATAAATAAGCTTCTTTCTTAAAATAGGGGATATTAAAATCTATAATCAATAGACAAATATTGTCTTTATATTCAATGACAATTTCTTTAATGTATTTTTTTATTACTTCTCTTTTGTCATGAAAACTTGAATTGTTCTTAACAGACTTTAAATCATTTACAATATCAAGTATATTATTACTGATGTTGTTAAGGCTATCAATTCTTTCTTTTCTATTTTCAATATCAATTTTAATTTTTAGTCCTTCAGCTTTAATTCGTTTTAATTCGGGCGCAAGTTCTTCATCACTTAATAAGCCTCTTACAGCTAGTTTAACAGCGTTATTTTTTTGATGGTCATTATCTAACTTTAGTTTGTTTAATTCAATTAGACTAGTGTTTAAATCGTTTAGGATTGTTTCTTCATTATTACTTTCAAAATGTTCCTGTATTAATTGTTTAAATATTTCATCTACAAAAAACCTAGTCCATATAAAATTTTCAATGACATCGATATTGATACTGCGATTGCCACAATTTTTGTCTTTATACCTTTTGCTAGAACACATATAATAATTGTCCTTCTTATTTTGTCGAGTTCTGCCATAATAATAACTGCCACATTTTTTACAGGTAATTTTTCCTTTTAATAAATAATTGTATGTATATTTTTTACCATTAGTATTTCTATTCTTGATGAGGTTTTCTTGAACTTTTTGCCAAAGGGTAGGAGTAATGATACTAGGGCAATTATAAACACCGCTTTTTGTGTGTCTTTCACCTTTATACATTGGGCTTTTTAGCATACCTCTAATGGTGTGTCCAGACCATTTAATATCTTTCTTTTTTACGGTTCTTTTTTTACCATTGTATAGAGTTGTTAAAGTTCCTTTCCCTATTTTATTATATCGTGTTAGTATGTTTTCGCTATTAAATATTTCTGCGATTTTGTTCGTTCCATTGCCACTTAAAGACAATTCAAAAGCACGCTTTACGATTTTAGCTTCATCATCATCAATAATTATATAATTATCCTTGTCTTTTGAATAGCCATAACGAGTATTACCATGTGCTTTACCTTCTCTAGCATTATCTTTTAAAGATTTTTTTGTCTGGATGCTTTGTAGTTCTCTTTGGTACTGATTAAGACCTGATAATATATGATTATGTAGAGCATTGTTAGGATTGTTAAAATCTACCTTAGTGTTATCAAAATAGACTTCACAATCTAAAGTCTTTACAAGAGTTGAGAATTTTGCGTAGGTTAAAGTATTTCTTTCAAGCCTGTTTTGATTTCTAAACCAAACAGAAGTAATAAAACCTTTTTCTATATCACTCATTAACGATTCTAATTGTGGTCTATCTTCAATATCTAAGCCACCACTAACACCAGAGCCTTCATCATAAATCTTTAAATCTTTAAAACCATTGTTATTTGCAAATTCTTTACCTTCTCGTATTTGATTTTGAATAGAATTACTATCTTCATCTTCTCTAGATAATCTTGTATAAATAGCTAACATAACTTGACTTTTATTAATTATAAATATAAAGAAAATATTAATACCACCACAAGAAATGATATAACAGATGTAGCACTTGTTGGTGGCGGTACATTTCCACAACCAGGAGAGATTTCATTATCACATAACGGTGTTTTATTTTTAGATGAATTACCCGAATTTAAGCGCGGTGTTTTAGAAGTGTTGCGTCAACCTTTAGAAGATAGAGAAGTTACTATATCCAGAGCCAAATTTACGGTAACCTATCCATCGTCATTTATGCTGGTAGCAAGTATGAATCCGAGTCCAGGAGGTTATTTTAACGATCCTGATGCACCTGTAACGTCAAGTCCAGCTGAAATGCAACGTTATTTGAGTAAGATTTCGGGACCATTATTAGATCGTATTGATATACATATTGAAGTGACACCAGTGCCATTTGACAAACTTTCAGAAGATAGAAAAGGAGAGACTTCGGTTGATATTAGAAAGCGTGTTACTAAAGCAAGACAAATTCAAACACAACGCTTTAGCGATTCAGAGGTAGTCCACTACAATGCACAAATGAATACAAAGCAAATTAGAAAATATTGCTTGTTAGACGAAAATTCAAAACAACTTTTAAAAACGGCCATGGAACGCCTAAATCTATCAGCTAGAGCCTATGATAGAATTTTAAAAGTTTCTAGAACGATTGCTGACTTAGAAGGTGTAGATGAGGTGAATGGTTCTCATATTAGTGAAGCTATTCAGTATCGAAGTTTGGATCGAGAAGGGTGGTTGGGGTAAGTTTAGTTTGATTAATTATTTAATAAACACTTGTCAATATTTTAAAAAACAAAATATGAAGAATTTTATAATAGTTACTATTCTCTTAATTTCAATTTTAGGATGTAATTCAAAAAAAGAAAATAAAAAAACCCAAAAAACAGAACCAATCGAAATGGCTAAAACACCAGTGCTCAATATAGAACAAGCCAACAAGCTAGCCAATTTACCATTACACTGTATAAACACAGAATATCCCAATAAATTATCACAAACCTTAGGAGGTAATGAAGATTTAAAATCGCCTAGAACATTACATCCTGCATTTTATGGTTGTTTCGATTGGCACTCCGCGGTTCATGGTCATTGGAGTTTGGTGAGTTTGCTAAAGTCATTTCCAAACATGGATAATGCAGAAGAAATTAAGCAAAAACTTTTAAATAACATTTCAAAAGAAAATATAGAAGTCGAAGTGACCTATTTTTATGGAAAACATAATAAATCTTACGAACGCACTTACGGTTGGGCATGGTTATTAAAACTGGCCGAAGAACTGCATACTTGGGATGATGACACGGCTAGACGATTAGAAAATAATTTACAACCACTCACAGATTTGTTAGTTGGTAAATACATTGAGTTTCTACCTAAACTAAATTATCCGTTACGAGTAGGAACACATACCAATACAGCTTTTGGTTTATCCTTTGCATACGACTATGCAGAAACTGTTAATAATGAAGCTTTAAAAAAAGCTATTGAAGCACGTTCATTGTTTTTCTATGATAGTGATATAGGGTGTCCAATCTCATGGGAACCCAGTGGTAGTGATTTCTTATCGCCATGCTTAGAAGAAGCAGCTTTAATGAAAAGGTTATTGCCAATTGAGGATTATAAAATTTGGCTGAACCATTTTTTGCCACAATTAAAAGACACAAACTATGCTTTAGAAGTTGGTATTGTTTCCGATAGAACTGATGGACATTTAGTTCACCTTGATGGCGTGAATTTTTCAAGAGCATGGAGTTTAAATAAAATAGCGGAAGGTTTACCAGAATACAATCACTTGAAAAACATTGCAAATAAGCATATCAACTATTCATTACCGAGTATTTTTGGCGATAGTTATGAAGGTGGTCATTGGTTAGGTAGTTTTGCTATTTATGCATTGAATTCCATATCGGAATGATTAAAAAATGGTTTAAAAACATAGGCCCAGGTCCCTTAGTTGCCGCAGCCTTTATTGGACCAGGCACGGTTACTGTTTGTACGGTCGCAGGTGTGAATTTTGGTTATTCGCTACTTTGGGCGATGGTCTTGTCTATAATAGCAACAATCGTGCTTCAAGAAATGTCTGCGCGATTGGGTATTATTTCTCAAAAAGGCTTATCAGAGATTATTAGAACAGAAATTAAAAACCCTGTATTAAAAGGGTTTACCATGGTATTGATACTATCGGCTATCGTTATTGGTAATGCCGCTTACGAAGCTGGAAATATTAGCGGTGGTGTCTTGGGTTTACAAACTATTGTTGGAAACCCAAGTATTCAAATGGGTGATTTATCTTTAAATATTTTAAGCCTTATAATTGGTGTTATAGCTTTTATATTATTGTATTTAGGCAATTATAAAGTACTTGAAAAAGTATTGGTGTCATTAGTTGTTTTAATGAGTTCGGCCTTTTTAATTACAGCTATTATGACTAAACCCAATATAGGTAATATTCTAAAAGGTGTTTTTAAACCTCAATTTTCTAGTGAAAGCATATTAACGGTTATTGCGCTTGTTGGAACCACAGTGGTGCCATATAATTTATTCCTTCATGCAGCACTAGTAAAAGAAAAATGGAACAACACTAACGATTTAAAATATGCAAGAAAAGATACCTTGATAGCTATTATTTTGGGTGGATTGGTTTCAATGTGTATTATTATTTCGGCTGCTGCTAATCAGTCCCAAGAAATAAGTAGTGCCGCGGATTTAGCAATAAGCTTAGAACCCTTGTTCGGTAGTTTTGCAAAATATTTTCTAGCAATAGGTTTGTTTGCTGCAGGAATTACTAGTGCCATAACAGCACCTTTGGCAGCGGCTTATGTAGCTTGTGGCTGTTTCGGTTGGAGTTCAAATTTAAAATCTAGTAAATTTAGAATTGTTTGGATATTCATTTTATTGCTTGGGGTACTGTTTTCATCATTAAACATAAAACCTATCGATATTATAAAATTTGCTCAAGTGGCTAATGGTATATTATTACCAGTTATTGCAGGTTTTTTAATTTGGATTATGAACAAATCGTCTATACTTGGAGTTTATAAAAATAATTTAAAACAGAATATCTTCGGGTTTATAATTTTAGGAATTAGTATCTTGCTATCAGTTGCAACACTCAATAAAGTTTTTCAGTTAAATATATTTTAGTGATACCAAGTGCTATTGATATTAATGTTGATGTAGGCGAGGGGATTGGTAACGAATCATTGATTATGCCATTCATTTCATCTTGCAACATTGCGTGTGGTGGTCATGCTGGAGATGCTGAAATTATGCGAACCGTTGTAAAGTTAGCTAAACAGCTTCGTGTTAAGATAGGTGCGCACCCTTCTTTTCCAGACAAAGCTAATTTTGGTAGAGAAAAACTAGACATGTCTTGTGCTGCTTTATTTAAAAGTATTAAAGAACAAATAAATAGTTTAGAACATATACTCCATGAAGAACATGGAAGACTTCACCATATAAAGCCACATGGCGCTTTATATAACCTTGCTTCAGTAAATGAAAAAGTTGCCAACGTAATTGTTGAGGTTATGAAATCTATGGTCTTACCTACAAAACTCTACGTGCCTTATAAATCTGTTATTGAAGAATTAGCCATTCAAAATAATATCCCAATCGTTTATGAAGCCTTTGCCGATAGAAATTATAACTCCGATTTAACCTTAGTCTCAAGAAAAGAATCGAATGCATTAATTCATAATGAAGACGACGTGTTCAATCATGTCTTTAATATGATTTCCAAAAATCAAGTAAAAACCATTACAGGTGAATTTACTAAAATAAAAGCTCAAACATTCTGTGTTCATGGCGATAATAAAAATGTTGTTAATTTAATTAGGAATTTAGAAAGTCGTTTACAAACTCATGATATTTCGATTAGGTAAATATGGGTTACCAACTCACATATAAGCCTTTTGGAGAGCGCTCTATTTTAGTTGAGTGGCCATCGATTATTGATAAAGATATATTATTGGATATTATTGGCTTTAAAGAAAAAATCAAGAAGGGAAATATTGAAGTTATAATTGAAATAAGAATCGCATATAATTCATTATTAGTAGTTTATGAATTAAATGAATTGATGGTAGAAAACAGTATTCAAGAACTTAAAAGTATTTACGTTAATTCTCATGAACAGATTGAGCCTATTTTCAGACAATGGAATATTCCTGTGTGTTATGATGATCAATTTGCTATAGATTTGGATGAGATGTCTCTTGAAAAAAATATGTCTAAAAGTGATATTATCAAGTTTCACTCAAGTACCATATACACCGTTTATTTTATAGGCTTTCTGCCTGGATTCTTATATTTAGGAGGACTTGATAAAACTTTATATGCACCTCGAAAAGCTACTCCTAGATTAAAAATAGATAAAGGTGCTGTAGCTATTGGTGGCAAACAAACGGGTGTTTATCCTAGTGAAAGTCCAGGTGGTTGGAATATTATTGGAAATTCGCCCATAAACTTTTTTAGTGCGGAAAATAAAAGACCTTGCTTTGCTAAATCGGGTGATCGAATTAAGTTTAATCAAATTACACTAAAAGAATATCAAGATATAAAAACATTGGTTGATGCTGGTGTTTATCAACTAAAGAGTGAGGTGATTTATGATTAAGGTTCAAAAAACAGGTTTTTACTCTACTATTCAAGACTTTGGTCGACATGGTTATCAAGAATATGGTGTCCCTTATTCTGGAGTTATGGATGAATATTCGGCAGCAGTAGCAAATGTTTTATTGGGTAACGAAGAACGTTCAGCTGTTATGGAAATAACCATGATGGGACCAGTGCTTGAATTTCAATGCAATGCGACTATTTGTATTTCTGGTGCAGATATATCGCCTAAGTTAAATCACAATTCTATAAAATTAAATAAAGCCATAACCTTAAAAAGTGGTGATCTATTATCTTTCGGAAAACTAAATTATGGTTTTAGAGCTTATTTGGCCGTTTTAGGTGGGTTTAAAACAGAAAAGGTGATGCGTAGCAGAAGTATGTATCAAGGCATAACAAAACAGTATGTAATAGCAAAAAATGATGCACTCTTAATTGATGCTTCAGAAAATGATTTTGATGAACAACTTGCGACTGTCAAAATTGATAAAACCCATTTTGACTCTCTGATCATTGACGTTTTGAAAGGTCCAGAATTTGAAATGCTTTCTAAAACTCAGAAGGACGCCTTATTTTCAAAACCCTTTATTGTTTCAAAAAATAATAATAGAATGGCGTATCAACTAACAGAAACGCTTTCTAATAATTTAGATTCTATCATTACATCTTCCGTTTTACCAGGAACAGTTCAGTTAACGCCTTCTGGAAAACTTATTGTATTGATGCGCGATTGCCAGACAACAGGTGGCTATCCAAGAATTTTGCAGTTAAAAGAATCTTCTATAAATGTATTGGCTCAAAAATTCGCGGATAGTGAGATTAGTTTTAATTTCTCTAAATAAACCTTAAGATAGTTTTATGACGATTTTGAAAAGAAGTTTATAGCTTTACAGCCGTATACCGATAAACACGAATCATGAAAAGATTTTTGACTTTATTATTTTTAACTCTATCGTTCTTTAGTTGTAACAAGGAAATAACATTAAATGCGAATCAAATTATTGATAAATCTATAGAGGTTTCTGGTGGCAAACGTTTTCAAAATTCTATAATAAGCTTTGATTTTAGAGGAAGACATTATATAGCAGAAAGGCATAACGGTTCTTTTAAACTAATTCGAGAGTTTTCAGATTCCTTAGGAGTATACAAAGATGTGCTATCAAATAAAGGTTTTAAGCGTTTTCTTAATAATGAACAAATAATAGTAGTAGATACTATGGCTGCAAAATATGCGCGATCTGTGAATTCTGTCCACTATTTTTCGGTTTTACCTTTTGGTTTAAACGATGCGGCAGTGAATAAAACCAGTCTAGAAGCAGTCAATATAAACGGTTCACTATATCATAAAGTGAAAGTAGCGTTTAATCAAAAAGGAGGCGGGGACGATTTTGAAGATATATTTGTCTATTGGATTAATGCTAATACTTTTAAAGTAGATTATTTGGCATATTCGTATTTAGAAGATGATGGTGAATTGGGTTTGCGTTTTCGTGAAGCTTTTAATGAACGTTATGTAAATGGTATTCGATTTGCAGATTATAATAATTATAAACCAATAGATACCTCAATAATTTTGGAAGATTTAGATAGAGTATTTCAAGCAAAAGAACTTGTCTTATTATCTAAAATTGAATTGATAAATATAGATGTTAAATAAACACTTAGTTTATTTATAAATTCATCAATGAATTTTGCAGCTTAGGACATAATATTTCACACTATTCTTTTATGAAGAATCAACATGCCTCTTAATTGTTCGTGAATACGAATGAAATCTAGTTCAAATCTGGCAATTTCTTTAAACCCTTGATTCTTATAAAAATTTAAAGCCTGTTGTTGTGTATCCATAGCTTCAAGATAGAGATGATAATGGCTGTCTTTTACCGCTTGTTTTTCCACCCAATTTAATAATTGTTGTCCTATACCTTTGCCCTGAGCTTTTTTACTTAAATATATGCGATGTAGATAGGTTGTTGGTTGATTGGTAAAATCTTTTAAATTTTGATTCAAAATATACCTTAGGATACCAATTTTTTCTGAATTGTAAACAACAAAAAAGTAGCGAGCATCTTTATTTTTAAGCTCCTGTTTTAAATTTGAAAGCCCATAGCATTTATTTAAATACCAACTACAATCTTCATTTATCCATAAATGCTTATAGGAGGGACGATATATTCGTTCCATGAGTTCGAATAATTCCGAATGATTATCAAGCGTTATTTCTTCTAGCTTTAAGATGTCAGAAATGAAAATCATAGGATTAAGCTAGTTCCAGTGCAACTTCAATCATGTCTTTAAAAGTTGTTTCTCGCTCGGTGCTTGTGGTTCTTTCACCAGTAACTAATGAGTCTGAAATGGTTAAAATAGACAACGCGTTTACATTGTGCTTTGCTGCTACAGTATATAGACCAGCGGTTTCCATTTCAACACAAAGTACTCCAAACTTTGACCATTTTTTATAGGATTCAAAATCGTCTGCATAAAATTCATCAGAGGTAAATACATTACCAGCTTTTAGTGGAATGTCTTTTGATTTAGCAGCATCTACAGCTTTCTGAAATAACTCGAAATTGGCAGTAGGAGCGTAGTCAGCCCCACCGAAACGCAGTTCATTAACTCCTGAATTTGAAGATGCTGCCATTGCTAGCACAATATCTCGAATTTTTACATGTTTCTGATAAGACCCTGCACTACCAACACGAATAAGGTTTTTTACACCATACTCGGTAATTAGTTCATGCGCATAGATGGAAATTGACGGCACTCCCATACCAGTTCCCATAGCAGAAATTGTTTTTCCATTATAGGTTCCTGTATAACCCAGCATACCACGAACTTTATTAAAACATTTTGGGTTTTCAAAAAAAGTTTCAGCAATCCATTTAGCTCTTAGCGGATCTCCAGGTAGTAAAATAGTTTCTGCGATTTCGCCTTTTTTCGCTTCTATATGAACACTCATATCTTAATAATTTGAATTTGATGGTTTCCCAGTTACTATAGCAATTCCTGATGATGTTCCTAATCTATCCACTCCAATATTGATATATTCTAGAGCAGTTTCTAAATCCTTGATACCACCAGATGCCTTAAGTTTGACACAATCTTTTGCAACACTTTTCATTAATTTAACATCGTTTATTGTTGCTCCGCCTGTTCCAAAACCTGTTGAAGTTTTTATAAAATCGGCACCACTTTGAATGGCTAATTCACTTGCCTTTATAATTTCAAGTTCTTCAAGATAACAGGTTTCTAGAATCACTTTTAAAACGTTATTTGGCATTATCGCTTTAACCGCTTCTATATCTTCCCAAACAGCATCAAAATCTTTACTTTTTAGAAGCCCAATATTTAAAACCATATCAATTTCATCGGCGCCATCCTTTAAAGCGTGTTCTGCTTCTTTAACCTTAGCTGAAGTAGACATGGCACCTAAAGGAAAACCGACTACACTACAAATTTTCACTGAACTATTTTTTAACTGTTCTTTAGCTAATGCTATAAAACAGCTATTTACGCAAACTGAAAAGAACTGAAATTCCTTAGCTTCATCACAAAGTTTTATAATGGCATCTTTAGTTGCAGTGGCCTTTAAAAGCGTGTGATCTATATATTGATTAATAGGTTTCATATACTTGCTAAAGTTAAGTTTATTTTTCGAAATATTGCTTTAAAAAGAGTCTTCAATCTGCATTAAATTAAAATGCCTAGAATAGCTATTTAGCTTTTCTAGGCATTTCTTCTTTTTAACTTATATTTATATCAAACAGTTATAGATTCTGTTTTTAGTTCTACTGAAGTATCAATTCTATGAACTCCTGCTTCTATATATTTTAAGGCTGTTTCAATATCATTTATTCCTCCTGAAGCCACTATTTTTATATCATCTTTCACCGTTTTTTTAATAATCTTAACAGCAGTGAGCGTTGCACCACTTTTTGTAAACCCACTAGATGTTTTAATATAATCTGCTTTTGTGTCTAGGCAAATTTCACAAGCTTTTATAATCTCATTTTTACTGATTTCAGAAATCTCTAAAATCACTTTTAAAGGGACTTTTCCAATGGCTAATTTTACATCGCTAATATCTTTTAAAACCGACACATAATTTTGGCTTTTAAGGAAACCCAGATTAATCACCATATCGATTTCATTAGCACCATCTTCAATCGCTTTTTTTGCTTCATATACTTTTGCCTGAGTAGTCATTGCTCCAAGAGGAAAACCTACGACAGTACATACTTTAATACTGGTATTTAAAAGTAGTTGTTTGGCAAGAGCCACATAAGAGCTATTTATGCAGACAGCATAATAATTATTTTTCTTTGCTTCATAGCAAAGGTCAATAATTTCACGTTCGGTAGCTGTAGATTTTAAGAGAGTGTAATCAATGTACTTGGATATGTTCATTTTTATAAGTAGGTTTTATTTTCTATTAACTTGTTGAACTAAGAAAATAGAGTGCTATTAATTAATAAAATTTATGTAGAGTTTGGGGCTTTACATGTTACCAAGTTATAACTTTATCTTGTTAAAATGTTTAAAACGAATGGTTTTTCGATGAACTGCAAACTCATTTTATTTAACTTGTTTGTTATCAAATTATTGCACTTTAACTAAGTTTTGTGTTTTTTTAACGATAATTTTGGTTTTTCGTCTATTTTGAAAGAATTATCATCTCTAAATAATTTAATGAGAAAAGCAACGCGCATCTAAAAAGAGATTTACGTTGCTTTTCAACTAACCAACCAACTTAAAGACTATTTGAATGAAGAATTGTTACAAATAGCCCCAATATTTTTAAAATTCTTCTGTTACTAGATCACCTTGATTTCTAAAAACCAAATTATCATCAAAAGCATCGAGTAGTATAATACTGTCCGTAGTTATTTTTCCAGATAATATTTCTTTGCTTAAAGCATTTAGTACTTCTTTCTGAATTACTCGCTTTACTGGTCTTGCTCCATATTCTGGATTGAATCCTTTTTTTGCTAAATAGCTTATCGCTTCTTCAGTTGCATCAAACGTAATGCCTTGCTGGGCTATCATTTTTGTAACTGTTTTTAATTGAAGTTGAACAATGTCTACAATATCCTTTTTGCTTAGCGGTGTGAACATGATTGTGTCGTCTATGCGATTTAAAAACTCTGGTCTTACACTTTGTTTTAATAAACCAAGCACATCAACTTTAGCAGATTCAATAGCAGAATCTAAGTCTTTTGTTGCTTCAAATCGTTGTTGTATTAAATGACTTCCAATATTTGAAGTCATAATTATAATAGTGTTTTTAAAATCTGCTACACGTCCTTTATTATCTGTTAAATGTCCCTCGTCCAATACTTGTAATAGAATATTAAAGGTATCTGGATGTGCTTTCTCAATTTCATCTAAAAGCACCACAGAATAAGGCTTGCGTCTTACAGCTTCAGTTAGTTGACCGCCCTCATCATAACCTACATATCCTGGAGGTGCACCAATCAATCTACTTACAGCATGACGTTCTTGATATTCACTCATATCTATTCGAGTCAAAGCGCTTTCGTCATCAAATAGATATTCGGCTAATGCCTTGGCTAATTCTGTTTTCCCAACACCCGTAGTTCCTAGAAATAAGAAGGTGCCTATTGGTTTTTGTGGATTTTGTAAACCAGCACGACTGCGTCTTACAGCATCACTTACAGCGACAATAGCTTCTTCTTGACCCACAACTCTTTTATGAAGTTCATTCTCTAATTTCAGAAGCTTTTCACGTTCACTTTGAATCATTTTTGTAACAGGAATACCTGTCCATTTAGCGACTACTTCGGCAATATCATCATAAGTCACTTCTTCTTTTATCAAAGAATTTTCAGATTGGGCTTGTAATTGTTTTTGAAAGGTTTCAAGTTCTTCTTGAGCCTCTTTTATTTTTCCATAGCGAAGTTCGGCTACTTTTCCATAATCGCCTTCGCGTTCAGCCCTTTCGGCTTCCAGCTTATAATTTTCGATATTTTGCTTGGTGTTTTGAATATTATCAACAACTTCTTTTTCACTTTTCCACTTCGCATTTATCTCATTGCGTTGCTCTTTTATATTAGCTAGATCAGTGCGAAGAGATTTAAGTTTTGTTTCATCTTTTTCACGTTTAATAGCTTCAATTTCAATTTCTAACTGCATAATCTTTCTATCCAAAACATCTAATTCCTCAGGCTTTGAGTTAATCTCCATGCGTAGTTTAGAAGCAGCTTCATCCATTAAGTCGATAGCTTTATCTGGTAGAAAGCGATTTGTAATATATCTTGTTGATAGCTCTACAGCACCAATAATAGCTTCATCTTTAATGCGTACCTTATGATGCGTTTCATACTTTTCTTTAATCCCTCTAAGGATTGAAATGGCACTTTCGGTATCTGGCTCATTAACCATTACTTTTTGAAAACGACGCTCTAAAGCTTTATCTTTTTCAAAGTATTTTTGATATTCATCTAAAGTGGTTGCTCCAATAGCTCGCAGTTCTCCGCGTGCAAGAGCAGGTTTTAAAATATTTGCTGCGTCCATAGCACCTTGCCCGCCTCCAGCACCTACTAAGGTGTGGATTTCATCTATAAATAAGACAATATCGCCGTCACTAGTAGTTACTTCTTTTATAACAGCTTTTAAGCGTTCTTCAAACTCTCCTTTGTATTTTGCACCTGCTATTAACGCGCCCATGTCTAATGCAAATATTTGCTTGTCTTTGAGATTTTCTGGAATATCTCCATCTATAATTCTATGTGCTAAACCTTCAGCAATGGCTGTTTTACCAGTTCCTGGTTCACCTACAAGAATCGGGTTGTTTTTTGTTCTTCGTGTTAAAATTTGAAGAATCCTACGTATTTCTTCATCTCGCCCAATAACTGGATCTAGTTTGCCATCTTTGGCCAACTGATTTAAGTTTTTAGCATATTTGCTTAGCGAGTTGTAAGTCTCCTCTTGACTTTGTGAGGTTACATTTTCTCCTTTTCTAAGTTCATCTATGGCTGTTTTTAAACCTTTTTCTGTGACACCTTGATCTTTTAGCATTTGTGCTATTTTACTTTTTGATTTTAAGACAGCTAAAATTAAATGCTCAATAGATACAAAGTCGTCCTTCATTTTTTTAGCAATGATAGCGGCTTCATTAAGACTTTTGCCAGCCTCATGTGACATCATAAGTTGACCACCACTTACTTTTGAAAAACTTTCTAGTTGTTTAGCTAGAGCTTGTTCTAATATAGATACGTTTACATTCAGTTTTTTAAGAAGGAATGGTAATACGTTTTCATCAACCTCGAAAACACCCTTAAAAAGATGTTCATTTTCTATTTGTTGATGACCAAAACCTTGTGCAATTTGTTGCGCCTGTTGTATGGCTTCTTGTGATTTTATGGTATAATTATTTAAGTTCATATTATATTAATTTTTCTTTCTGAATTGTAAAAGTCAAATACCTTACCAAGGCATTAAACAAGACAAAATGTCTTTAAAATCATGGTGTTTCGTGACTTTTTGTCGGGCATTAATTAAATTTGTAAAATGTTATATCCTGTTTGGCTTTTGTATAGGCGTTATTTTTTTACAATCAATCTAAATGCTTTATTTTTATAGTTATTCAAAATTATAAATTATGCGGGTTTTTATTTTTATACTTTTTCTAACTTTTCAATCTTCTCTAGTATTAAATGCACAATCACAACAAGATTTAGCCACTAATTCTTCTACCTTATTTAATACATTAATTTGGTCTGACGAATTTGAGGTTACTGGGGCAATAGATACCACAAAATGGTTTCATCAAACAAAGTTAATTTTTGGTAATGCTTGGGCAAATAATGAAGAACAGCATTACACAAATAGAGAGTTGAATTCATATGTAGATAATGGAACTTTAAAAATAAAAGCCACTCGCGAGAATTATACAGATCAGGGATATGAAAAAGAATATACTTCTGCTAGATTAAATTCAAAATTTACTTTTAAATACGGTAGAGTTGAAATACGAGCAAAACTGCCTTCTGTGGCTGGTACATGGCCAGCTATTTGGTTATTAGGTAAAAATATTAGGGAAAATGGGGGATATTGGAACAATGTGGGATTTGGTAATACTGTTTGGCCTAAATGTGGTGAAATTGATATAATGGAGCCTAATAAACTGAAAACTGAAACTTTAGCAACATGGCATTGGCATAATGGTGTGGATTATCAAATGAATTCAAAAGGAGTGCCATTAGCAAATTTGGATGCTTCTCAAAATTTTCATAATTATATATTAGTATGGGACGCGAAATCGATGAGAATTTATGTTGATGACACTTTGGTTAACGAAATGCCGACAGTAGATCCTTATAATAAAGAGTTTTATATTTTGTTAAATCTTGCCATGGGTGGTAATTTAGCTGCTGATGTTGATTCTGATTTCACTAGTGATGTTATGGAAATCGACTATGTTAGAGTTTACCAATAATACGCTTTTATGCGAATTCCATTAAATTCTGGACAATTTTGATAAGTATCTACCTTCTTAGAATAAAGTCTTCACGCAATAAAATTACCTTTGTAAGCTTTTGTATAAAATTCGACTTTTAGCCTATGGGATTATTAAATAAAATATTTAGGGGTTCTACTGAACCAAAAGAAGAAAAAGTATTGCCTTGGATTCCTTTAAATGATTTAGGGCAATTAAGTCATATTGAGAAAAAATCTGAAATTAAAACTCAAGTTATTTTTAAACATTCTACACGTTGTGGTATTAGTAGTATGGTGATAAAACAATTTACTGATGCTTATCAATTTAACGAGAAGGAATTAGATTTATATTATTTAGACTTATTGAGCAATAGAGATGTTTCTAATGAAGTTGGTTATAAGTTTCAAGTACTTCACCAATCGCCACAAATTTTAGTTATTAAAAATGGGGTAGTGGTTGCTCATGAGTCTCATGGTGCTATTAATGATATTGAACTTCAAAAGTTCATATAATTTTTTAGTTGATATTAAATTTTTTTAAGTATTGAGTAAAAAGGGTATATTTAGATCATTATCTAAATATACCCTTTTTGTATGCGCTTTAAACTATTTATATTACTCAGCTTAATTTCCTTTTCAACAACAAAATGTGCTAAATCTAAAAACAAATCAAATGTAAAGTACGATACATTAGTTTGGTCAGATGAATTCGATAAAGATGGTCCTATAAATTCAAAAAAATGGTTTCATCAAACACAATTACCAGCTGGAGGCGATTGGTATGGTGGTTTAATAAATCATTATACAGATAGATTAGATAATTCTTATGTAAAAGATGGCTTTTTAAATATAGTTGCTAAGAAAGAAATACTTAATGATCAAGGAGAAATTAAGGAATATACATCTGCCAGATTAAATTCAAAATTTGCATTTACTTATGGCAAGGTTGAAGTTAGAGCAAAAATGCCAACAGGGGTTGGTACTTGGCCCGCCATATGGATGCTTAATAAAAACATTGATGAACCAGGTGCTTATTGGCAAAGACAAGGTTTTGGCACAACCTATTGGCCTGTATGTGGAGAAGTTGACATATTAGAACATTGGGGGAAAAAGCAAAATCATATTCAAAGTGCTGTTCATACTGGGTCTAGTGCAGGAGATGATGTTGTGAATCTTGGGAGTCAAGTTTTAGAAAATGTTTCAAATCAATTTCATACGTATACTTTAGAGTGGTCTAAAGAAAAAATGATATTTAGCATTGATGGTGTTGCACATTATACTTATAATCCTAAGATAAAAGATTCAGATACTTGGCCATTTAATTCAGATCAGTATATATTACTCAATATAGCTATTGAACCAGATATTGAGCCTTCTTTTGTTGAAAGTGCTATGGTGGTTGATTATATAAGAGTTTACCAATAGCTTTAATGAAAGAGAAAGTCCATTTATATAAGCACGCTTGGTTGGTTGGTTTTGCATTGTTATTACTTTTTTGTTGCGAAAAAGATTCATTAAAAAATGCTGAAGTAAAAGAAATTAGCCAAAAAAGAGATTTAGAGGAAATAAAAGCTTCTGGTACTCTGAGGGCTTTAACGGTATATAGCGGGACGACTTACTATCTGTATAAAGGGAGGCCAATGGGGTACGAATTTGAATTACTTGAACGATTAGCCAAGTATTTAGATGTGACCTTAGAAATGGTTGTTGTAAATAATGTAAATGAACTTTTTGAGAAATTAAATAATGGTGACGGGGATATTGTTGCCCATGGGTTAACAATCACTTCAGATAGAAAAGAAGATGTTTCATTTACGGATCATTTGTACTTAACCAAGCAAGTTTTAGTACAAAAAAAACCTGACAATTGGAGAAGCATGTCTTGGGGAAAGTTAAAGAAGACTTTAGTACACGACCCAATAGGTTTATTAGGAGACACTATTTCTGTTAGAGATATGACATCTTACAAAGAGAGGGTAAATAACTTATCCGAAGAATTGGGAGGAATCATTCATGTAAATACAATATCTGGAGAAATGACTACAGATGAAATTATAGAGAAAGTTGTTGAAGGAGATATTAAATATACCATTGCAGACAATAATATAGCTAGTATTATGGCTACATATTACCCCATTTTGGATGTAAAGGTGCCGGTTAGTTTTTCTCAGCGCATTGCCTGGGCTACAAGACATGATTCCAAAAATTTACTAGAAGCAACCAATAATTGGCTAAAACAAATAAAAAGAAAGATAGATTTCAATGTAATTTATAATAAGTATTTTAAAAACAAGAAATTCTTTAGAAGGCGCATAAGAAGTAACTTTTACAGTTTAAACAAACAGCAAATAAGTCCTTATGACGATTTAATAAAAAAATATTCAAAAGTTATAAATTGGGATTGGAGATTAGTAGCATCGCAAGTTTATCAAGAATCAAAATTTGACCCCAGGGTAAGTTCTTGGGCAAAAGCATCTGGATTAATGCAGTTAATGCCAAAAACAGCAGAAAGTCTTGGAGTCACTAATAGGGCTGACCCAGAACAAAGTATAAAAGGAGGTACTAAATATTTGAATCAAATGTGGAAAAATTTTGAGCAAGTCACAGATTCTATTCAGCGCATAAAATTTGCTTTGGCATCATATAATTGTGGCTTAGGACATGTGCTTGATGCTCAAAATTTAGCAGAAGAAAAAGGTTTAAATAGATATTTATGGGATGATAATGTTGAAAACATAGTTTTAAAATTGAGTAAACCAGATTATTATAATCATTCGGTAGTAAAATATGGCTATGTAAGAGGATTAGAACCGTACAATTACGTTAAACAGATCTTCGAGCGTCACCAACATTATGTTCAATTTATCAAAAAATAGAAAGGATTAAATACTGTTTAATTTAGCCAAACAATTAATGTAATTTAACTATTCAAAATCATCAAATATTTTAGATTTTATGGCTGGCCATTCTTCAGAAAGTATACCATAGCAAGCAGTACTGCGTTTAAACCCGTCAAGCATTAGGGTGTCTTTTCTTAAAATACCTTCTAATGTAGCACCTAATTTTTCAATGGCTTTCCTTGAAGGTGTGTTTCGCTCGTCGGCTCGAAAAGCTACCTTATCGAAATGTAATTCTTCAAAAGCGTAACGAAGCATTAAAAATTTCATTTGTTTGTTAAGCCCTGTTCCATGAAACTCTTTACCTATCCAAGTGGAACCAATTTCTAATACTTTGTTTTTCCAACTAATGTTCATAAAATGTGTGTTTCCAGCATACAGATTTTGTCTTTTATCATAAACTATAAAAGGAATAGTTGTTTTTCTATAAAGCCCATCAACTGCTTTTTGGACATAATCCCTTAAATCTTTTTCTGTGTCAATTTTCGTTGGAGAATATTGTACTAGATTTTCTTGTTTTGCAATTTCGATAAGGTTTGTGTAATTGTTTAGTCCTAAAGGAGATAATCTAACAATTTGGTTTTCTAAAGTTGGTGCGAGCATATAATAAAAGATAAATTGAAATAACAAAGATAAATTACTTGTGCTAATTGTTTTACCTGTTATTATGCATTTTGTATTTTTACGGCATACAGTAAATCCGTTTTTAATGCAGTTATCTAAAGAAGAGATTTTAACACGTGCTAATGCTATTACCAAGAATACTTTAATGGAAACTTTGGAAATAGAAATAATAGAGTTTGGTGATGATTTTGTTGTTGGTAAAATGCCAGTTAATAAACGTGTACACCAACCAGATGGTGTATTACATGGTGGTGCTACGGTTGCATTAGCTGAAACTACGGGTAGTTTCGCTGCTGAACTTTTATTAGATACTAAAAATTTTTTTGTACGCGGAATCGAAATTAGTGCAAACCATGTTAAAAGTGTTAAAGATGGATATGTTTACGCTACCGCAAAGTTTGTGCATAAAGGTAGAACCACTCAAATATTAGAAATTAAGATTACTGATGATGATGACAGCCTTATTTCAATTTGCAAGCTAACCACTATTTCACTTCCTAGAAAGAAATAATGACAGACGCCCAGTTTTTTGGTCGTCTTCAGGACCAATACAAGAACAACTTACCTTTTGTTGCTTATAAAAAGCCTAATAGAGATAAAGTATGTGGACTACTGCAAGGCAATGACATATTATACAAAACAACATATTTTGATGAAAGTGGTTTCGTTTTTTCACCATATGATGATAGAGAAGGCACCATTTTAATGCCATTAGATAAATCTGAAAGTATTAATATCTCTTTTGTGATGTCGGGCAAAGTTCAGACATCGCGATTGAAACAAGATTTCGTTGAATCACAAAAACTCAATCACATCAACCTAGTTAAAAAAGGTATTGATGCCATTAAGAAAAATACTTTTCAAAAAGTTGTACTTTCTAGAATGGAATCTGTAAATCTGGAAAAAAGTGATCCAATCGAAATTTTAAAAAATCTTTTAAATATTTATAAAGCTGCATTTGTGTATTGCTGGTATCATCCAAAAGTAGGGTTATGGCTAGGAGCAACCCCTGAAACTTTGGTAAAAATTGAGGGTAAACAATTTTCTATTATGGCATTGGCAGGAACTCAGGATTATAAAGGTTCACTAGATGTAAATTGGCAATTAAAAGAAAAACAAGAACAGCAATTTGTAACCGATTTTATAATTGATAATCTTAAACCATTTGCCGAAGACTTAAAGGTTTCTGAAACCGAAACAGTAAGAGCCGGAAATTTACTGCATTTAAAAACCATGGTAACAGCGCGTTTAAAAACTGATAGTAAGTTAAGCAAAGTAATTACGTCTTTGCATCCTACACCTGCAGTTTGTGGGTTACCAAAACAAAAAGCAAAGGAATTTATTTTAAAACATGAAAACTATTGTCGTGAGTTTTATACAGGTTTTTTAGGTGAGCTAAATTTGAATACAAATTTAGCTCCAAGATTAAGTAAGCGTAATATAGAAAATAGAGCATATGCAATTACTCGAAAAAGCACACAACTATATGTGAATTTACGATGCATGCAATTAAAAGATCAAAAAGCATTAATATATGTTGGCGGAGGCATCACAGAAACCTCAAACCCAGAAAAGGAATGGGAAGAAACAGTGTCTAAATCTTTGGTAATTAAAAGCGTGTTGTAATACAAAAGTTAGTTACCGATTTCTTATTTTTACCTATTCATTTAAGGATACATGATACACCCAAATATTCCACTTGCACAAACGGTTGTGCAGCTTTGCAAAGCAAAAAATATAAAACATATTGTTATTTCTCCAGGGAGTAGAAATGCACCATTGACAATTGGTTTTACTAACGATATTTTTTTTACTTGTTACAGCATTGTAGATGAGCGCTGTGCTGCTTTTTTTGCTCTAGGAATAGCGCAGCAATTAAAAGAACCAACAGCTGTTGTTTGTACTTCAGGAAGCGCTTTGTTGAATTATTATCCTGCCGTAGCCGAAGCATTCTATAGTAATATTCCTTTGGTTGTTCTTTCTGCCGACAGACCAAAACATTTAATTGGTATTGGTGATGGTCAAACAATTAATCAGAAGCATATATTCGAAAATCATATTTTATATTCAGCTAATTTGAAGCTCGATTTAAAAGATGAAAAGAACGTGCCTGCTACAGAGGAGTTGCCAATCATGAAAAATTTGGAAAATAAGCTAGAGCGAATGCTTGGTTTGCAAAAGGATATTCAAAGTTTTAATGAAGAAGAAATAAACGCAGCTATTAATTATAGTATGTACACCAAAGGACCAGTACATATTAATATTCCCTTGGATGAGCCTTTGTATGAAACTACTGAAAATTTACACGTATCTCCAAAATCAATTGATATTCAAACTAAAGTAAAACCTTTGGATGATTACACATTAAAAGAATGTTTAGAATCATGGACATCTGCAAATAAAAAAATGATACTAATCGGTTCGAATACACCAAACACTATAGAGCAAAGGTGGTTAGATGAATTAGATGAAGACGATAGTGTTATTGTATTTACAGAAACGACTTCTAATATAAATCATCCTAATTTTCTGCCAAGCATAGATCAAATTATTGCACCGTTATCCGAAGATGAAGAAAAGCAGTTACGGCCTGATATATTATTAACTTTTGGTGGCTTGATAATTTCAAAAAAGATAAAAGCATTATTGCGAAAACAGCAACCTAAAGCACATTGGCATATAGATGAAAAAATGGCCAACAACACATTTTTTTGTTTAACCAATCATATAAAATTAAATCCGAATGCCTTTTTCGAAATGTTCTTACCTAAAATTACACATTTCGCGAAAAGCGATTACAAAGATGATTGGACAACAGTAAAGGAAAATCGATTAAAAAAGCATGCACAATACTTAAGGGAGATTCCATTTAGTGATTTTAGCGTATTTGACCTTTTAATAAAATCATTACCAGTCAACAGTATCCTACAAGCAGGAAATAGTTCAGCAATTCGTTATTTGCAATTATATAAGTTAAACAAAACCATTCAAGTTTTTTGTAATAGAGGCACCAGTGGTATCGATGGTAGTATGTCGACAGCAATAGGATGCGCAGTAGTAAATAAAAAGCAAACAATATTCATTACAGGAGACTTAAGCTTCTTTTACGATAGTAATGCGTTATGGAATAATCATATTCCAGCTAATTTCAGAATTATTCTAATAAACAATGGAGGTGGTGGCATTTTTAGAATTTTACCTGGACATAAAAACACTAAAAATTTCGATCGGTTTTTTGAAACAAAACATGAGTTGACGGCTAAACATCTCTGTGAAATGTACGGACTTGATTATTTTAAGGCGTCAAATGAAGAGGAATTAAGTTTAGAATTGAAATCGTTATACAAGAAATCTAAACGTGCAAAATTGTTAGAAATATTTACTCCAAGAACTATTAATGACACAGTACTTTTAGACTACTTTAATTATATAGTATAAAATGAAATGTGACCTAGATCAGTTTTATGTGTCTAAAAAACAGTTATCTTTAAAATATAATATTAACCCTTAAAAAAATTATCTTATCATGAGTAAAAGAGATGAACTTATTGTAAAGTATGCTGCCGATTTAAAAGACAAATGTGGTGTAAATGCAGACATGGATTTATTAACTAAAGTAACAATTGGTTGCGGTCCATCAATCTATAATGCTGATTCTTCAACAGTTTCTGGTTCAGACGAATCTGAATTAGCAACAGTTAAAAATAACTTTCTAATTAAAAAATTAGGATTAAGCGATGGTGCTAATCTAGATGCAGGAATTGCTGCAGTAATGGAGCAATATGGTAAATCTAATAGAAATAAATATAGAGCGGTTGTTTATTATTTACTAACAAAGCATTTTGGTAAAGAATCTGTTTATTAGTATTTGGTTTGAATGTTTTTTAGAGCGTCGCAATTGCGACGCTTTTTCTTTGCATTAAATTTAAATACGAAACACTATAATATATTACCTTTGTCGCATGATAAAATTAGGGCAATATAATACCTTGGAAATTCTGCGAGAAGCAGAACAAGGGGTTTATTTGATAGATGAAGAAGATAATGAAGTGTTATTACCAAATAGGTATGTTCCAGAATCATTCAAGATATGGGATAAAATTGAAGTATTTGTGTATTTGGATAACGAAGAACGTCCTGTTGCAACAACCGATAAACCCTATATAGAGTTAAATGATTTTGCCTTGTTACGATGTAATCAAGTAACAGATTATGGTGCTTTTTTAGATTGGGGACTGGTAAAAGAATTGTTTTGTCCATTTAAAGAGCAAGCCTTTAAAATGAAGGCAGGTGGTTGGTATTTGGTGCATTGTTATCTTGATGAAAAAACCGATAGGCTAGTGGCATCTAGTAAAACAAATAGGTTTTTAGATAATAATGAGCTTAGCATTGAACAATTCGATGAAGTCGATTTAATTGTTTCGCATCCTTCAGATATCGGGATGAATGTTATTGTCAATAAAAAACACAAAGGGCTTATTTACAAGAATAATATTTTCACTGACTTAAGTGTTGGCGATAAATTAAAAGGTATTGTTAATAAAATACGCTCAGGAAATAAACTAGATATTTCACTTGGTCAAATTGGTTATAGGAATATTGAGCCAAATGCCGACCGCATTATGGAAGAGCTAAATGACAATAGTGGGTATTTAGAACTAACCGACAAATCTAGTCCAGAAGCTATTAAAGAGATGCTTCAAATGAGTAAGAAGAACTTTAAAAAAGCGCTTGGAACACTATACAAAAAGCGTTTAATAGAAATTAAGCCCGATGGTATTTATTTAATCGAGTAATTCAGAAACTTTACTTTCTAAAGCAGGTCCTCTTAAATTTTTAGCTACAATTTTCCCTTCAGCATCTAATAAAAAAGTAGCTGGAATACCTCTAACACCATACATTTTAGCAATAGGATCTTGCCAATATTGTAAGTTAGAAATATGATGCCAATTCATTTTATCATCCTTTATAGCTTTAATCCACCTGTCTTTTTGCCCATTTCTGTCAAGAGAAACACTAATTATTTCTAAACCTTTATCATGATATTCATTATAAACTTTCACAACATTTGGGTTTTCTCTTCTGCAAGGACCACACCACGAAGCCCAAAAATCAATTAGAGTCACTTTTCCTTTAACGTCATTCAATCCAAGTTCATTCCCTTCTGGTGTTAGAGCCCTAAAATTTGGAGCAACACTGCCTATTTGTGTTGCTTTTTCAAGTTCTTTTATGCGTTTTTGAGTCTCGATAAAATTATTAATTTTTTGCCCATTAGTTGATGTTTTTAATTCTTCAGATAGACTCGCGAAGGCACTTGCAATAGGCTCAAATTCAGCACTTTTAACTTTAATAGCTTCACTCAGTAAAATAACAGAAATATCAGAGTCTATATGTTCTTTTGAGAAAGTTAGAGGTAAGTCGATTAGATCTTTTCGCACTGCATTAATGGTTTCATAAATAGCTTGCTGTTCAGGACTATTATTTATGGTGGCATTTCTATAATCGTCGCTTAGTTTCTTTATTTTATTGTTGAGTTTTTTTTGGGTAGCAGCGTAAGTTTGATAAATATCATTATTTGATGTTCCATAAATTTTTGAAGCATGTATGCTATCTTTTTCAATAACAATAGTGATATCTCCATTTTCAACAATTAACGGTAAAAAACCTTCGGAGCCATTTATAAATATATATTCTAATACTGGTTCTATTTGTACTCCTTTAAAGGAAAATTTTTCATCTAAAACAATGGCTGTATCTTTATTTACCATCTGTCCACGCTCGTTAGGTACTCTTAAATAAGCGCGCATACCATTATAGACTCCAGGAGCCTTGGCTTCAATTACATAACTATCAGTCCTTTTAGGAGCTTGACAGGCTAATACTACTGCTAAAAAAATAAAAATGATAAGTTGTTTCATTGCTGGGGTATTTTAGGCCAAATATAATTATTTTTGCCATATGTTGAATAATGAAACTATAGTAGCTTTAGCAACGCCTTCTGGTGCAGGAGCGATTGCAATTATAAGATTATCAGGTAAAGATGCTATCAAACTTGCGGAAGCTCAGTTTAAATCTATTTCTGGAAAAAAATTGAATAATCAAGCTACACACACCATTCATTTAGGGCATATTATTGATGATAATAAAACCTTAGATGAAGTTTTAGTTTCTATTTTTAAAAACCCTAATTCTTATACAGGCGAAAATGTTGTAGAAATATCTTGCCACGGTTCTAATTATATTCAACAAGAAATTATACAATTATTTCTTCGGAAAGGTTGCAGAATGGCTACAGCAGGAGAATTTACTTTACGCGCCTTTTTAAATGGTAAGTTAGATTTGTCTCAAGCTGAGGCAGTGGCCGATTTAATCTCTAGCGATAATGAAGCATCTCACCAGATAGCGATGCAACAAATGCGTGGTGGTTTTTCATCTGAAATTGCTAAACTTCGCGAAGAGCTTTTAAATTTTGCTTCTCTTATAGAATTAGAATTAGATTTCGCTGAAGAAGATGTTGAATTTGCAGATAGAACACAATTTAAAGAGTTGGTGGAGCGTATTACATTTGTATTAAAGCGATTAATAGATTCGTTTGCGGTTGGAAACGTTATTAAAAACGGCATTCCTGTGGCTATTGTTGGGGAGCCTAATGTGGGTAAATCAACACTTTTAAATGCCTTGTTAAATGAGGAGCGTGCTATAGTTTCAGACATTGCTGGAACAACAAGAGACACTATAGAAGATGAAATATCAATTGGAGGTATAGGTTTTCGATTTATTGATACAGCAGGAATAAGAGAAACCAAAGATGTGGTTGAAAGTATAGGAATAAAAAAAACATTTGAGAAAATAGATCAAGCTCAAGTCGTTATTTATTTATTTGATGCATCCGATTTTAAATCATCTAGTTCAACATTTAAGGTTGAAATAGAAAAAATAAAAAATAAGTATCCACAAAAACCGCTTCTAATCATTGCCAATAAAATTGATAAACTTTCTGATGAAGATAAATCAAAATTAGATATCAACTTGAGCGCAGTCGAAAGGTCTCACTTCATTGCATTATCAGCAAAACATAAAACGGGTGTCGGCGCGCTTCAAGAAAAACTACTCAGTTTTGTAAACACGGGTGCACTCAGAAATAATGATACCATTGTTACTAACTCTCGCCATTATGATTCGTTATTGAAAGCCTTTGAAGAGATTGATAAAGTTCAACACGGGTTAGATTCTGGTTTGTCTGGGGATTTACTTGCGATAGATATTCGTCAGGCATTGTATCACTTCGGTGAGATTACTGGTGAGATTACAAATGATGATTTACTAGGTAATATTTTTGCTAATTTTTGTATCGGCAAATAAATAAGTAAGTCATTTGATATCAATTGAATTCAATTGACATCAAAATATTGTAAATCAAGTGTTTATAATTGTTTGTTTTTTCTTACTCTTTCCTTTGTAGGTTAATTATTTCAATATTTTTACACCGTTTTTACATCTTTTTTCATTAAATTTGAAAAAGGTGTAAAATTTACACCTCATTTTCGGTAATCTCGCCAAAAATGTCACTTAGAGATATTAAAGGCTTCTTATAACCACTTAGAGCCTCTTAATTCTCTTTAATTCCAATTCCTATGAGTAGTAATATTCATGTGCAAAGAATTTGTAAATACTGTAAAGAAGAATTCACAGCAAGAACAACTAAAACTAAATATTGTTCGCACAAATGCAACAGCAGGCATTATAAAGAAAAAACTAGAGGAGTAAAAATTTCAAAAAGTAATGAAGAAACGAGTCAGAAAGTTTCATTCGAATTAGATAAATTGAATGCCTTGGATTTTTTGACAGCTAAAGAGGTTTCAGTTCTTTTAAATTGTTCCATTAAAACAGTTTATCGTAATATTAACAATGGTACCATTAAAACGGTTAGTTTAGGGAGTAGGACAACAAGAATTAAACGTTCTGATATAGATGATCTATTTAATAAGTCGTGATTTTAATATTGTATTTAAATTATGAAAATTAGTCTTAAAAAGAAGAAACTTGCAAGCGGACGTTATAGTTTGTATTTGGAATATTATAGAGGATATTCCATAGATGAGAATGGAAAACAAACTCACAACAGGAGCTTTGAGTATTTAAAGCTCTACCTGCATGTTGACCCAATCAATACTTCTGAAAAGAATGAAAATAAAGAAACATTGCAATTGGCAGAAAACATACTGACACTTAAAAAAGCAGAATTAATAAAAGGTAAATTTAATATTGAAGATAACAATAAAGGAAAAGTTTTATTCTTGGATTATTATAATAAGCTTAAAGAAGATAGATACGAAAGCAAAGGTAATTATGATAATTGGGAAGCTGCTTTCAAGCATTTAGAACGTTATTGTCCAGCAAATCTAGCCATTAAAGATATTGATGAGAATTTTTTAAAAGGATTCAAAAAACACCTTAATACAGAGGCTAAAACTAATGGAGGTACACCATTATCTCAAAACACAAAATATACTTATTTCAATAAATTACGTGCGGTACTTAGGGAGGCTTATGCTGAAGGGTATTTGAATGTAGATGTTGTTAAATCTGTTAAAGGTTTTAGTCAAGGTGAATCTAAAAGAGAATATCTAACACATTCAGAGCTGCAAGCTTTAAGTGAAACTACTTGCAAACATGCTGTATTAAAAAGAGCGTTTATCTTTAGTTGTCTTACGGGGCTTCGTTGGAGTGATATCAATAAATTAAAGTGGGCTGAAGTAAGAGAAGAGGAGGAAGATTATAGGATTATTTTCAGACAGAAGAAAACCGAAGGTCTCGAATATCTTTATATTTCGCAGCAAGCTAGAGAGCTGTTAGGAGAACGAGGTAATAGAGATGATAAAGTATTTAAAGGCCTTAAATACGGTGCTCATTTTAATGCAGAGATTTTAAAGTGGTGCATGCGTGCAGGAATTTCAAAGCATATTACTTTTCACAGTGCTAGACATACAAATGCTGTATTGTTATTAGAAAATGGTGCAGATATTTATACGGTTTCAAAACGACTAGGACACAAAGAGATAAGAACGACTCAGATTTATGCTAAAATAATTGATGTCAAAATGAAAGAAGCTGCTAATAGTATTCCAGTCTTAAAAATTTCTAAAGATTAGGATATCTGCGTTTTCATATATCTAAATTTCCTAAAACTTTTGGTTTCCATTGTTAATAACTCAAAATAGGTCTTAAAACGACCATTAATCTTCAATTTTAAATGGAGTCATTTAATATCATAAAATGTCAAATAAAATTATGCTTTAATATTTGAATTAATTTTGATGTGTTTTGAGTTAATTTGTTGTTTTTCAAATACTTGTGAATAACTAATTGAATTTTTTTCTTCTTTCAATAGCAACATTTTTTACTTTTATTTCCATCATCCCATAAGGGAAAACAAAAGCGCTTTTGTTCATTTTATAAATCTAAAAAGAATAAAAATGGACAATTTATTAATACTAGAACGATTGGATCGTTTAGAAAAACTGTTAATAGGTCATAAAGAAGTACTAACCTTTGACGAAGCCTGTGACTATACAGGTATATCAAGAAGTTACCTATATAAGCTTACGGCTTCAGGAATAATACCGCACTCCAAACCCAACGGTAAAATGCTCTTTTTTGAGAAAGCAAAACTTGTGGAATGGTTACTCCATAACAAACGAAAGTCAAAACACGATATAGAAGCGGAAGCTTTAGCATATACCATGCGCCATAAAGTACAATAGGACAATTTTCATTTAAAAAATAATTTTCATGAAAAAGACACCCTATATACGAGTTGGGACGTCCTATTACAAAAAGGTTAAAGCCCCGACAATATCAGGTCACTTTAATGACATCTTGGTGCATTGGAATATGGAGACTATAAAGCAAGACCATGGAAAGGATCATTTAAGCAAGATTCCTAAATATGATGGCTTTACTTGTATTCCTAACCATATAAACTTCAAACAGGAGCACCTTGGGTTTTATAATATCTATTCGCCTTTAGGGAAGCAGCCTAAGGAAGGTGATATTGCTTACTCCTTAGAATTCATAGAACACATTTTTGGAAAACACTACGAATTAGGTTTGGACTATCTTCAATTATTATATCTAAAACCCATTCAAGTATTGCCCATTCTATGCTTGGTTTCAAAAGAGCGCTCAACTGGAAAAAGTACCTTCTTAAAATGGCTTAAGGAAATCTTTGACAACAACTTGACCTATTTAACTAATGACAGCTTTAGCAGTCAGTTTAATGCCGATTGGGCAAATAAGCTATTAATCTGTATCGATGAAGTCCTGTTCAATAAAGAAGAACTCACGGAGCGGATAAAATACTTAAGCACTACCAATATTAATAAATTGGAAGCTAAAGGCAAGGATAAACGCGAAGTAGAGTTCTTTGGTAAGTTTATTTTATGTAGCAATAACGAAGAGAGTTTTATAAAGATAGATGCTAATGAAACTAGATTTTGGGTCATTAAAGTGCCTGTACTAGAAAAAGAGAACACCCATTTTCTAGAGAGCCTGATTAAAGAAATCCCTGCTTTTATGTACTATCTGAAGCAAAGAAAACTAGTATCAAAACACTTAACCCGAATGTGGTTTACGTCACTGCAAATAAAAACCAGAGCTTTAACAAAATTGGTTCAAAATAATCGTAACCGAGTAGAAAAGGAACTAGCCAGTATTCTTTTGAGCGTCATTGAAAAATTTGACCTTGAAGAAGTAAACTTATGTCCGCTAGATGCATTATTAGCACTCAATAGAACTCGAGTAAAAACAGATTTGACACAATTACGACGATTACTGAAAAGGGATTGGAAATTAATCAACCAAGATAACTCTAATAGCTATCAGAAATTTGTGATCTGGACGGACGGAGATATAAACTTATTGGATGCCAAAGGGAGATATTTTACGGTACAAAAATCATTTTTAACTAAAAATTTTGATGATACGATGACAGATTGAAGAAACCACTGTATTTACTGAGGCTAGAGCCGTCATCATTTATTCATCATTTTGTCATCAAAAAATATAATGATGACAGAATAAGGCTATTAAAAATCAAGAATGATGAAACGATGAAAAATTGATGAATAAGAAATTGTAATATTTATAGGGCTTTACAGGTGAAATCATCAAAACATCAAAAAAACACCTTAAAACACATTGGCTTATGAAAAGAAAAATAAATTGTGAAACAGCCCGTAACTTTTCTATCGTAAAGGCGCTAGAAAAATTAGGACACTTTCCTAAAAGGACAACGGAAAAAGAAGCTTGGTTTCTAAGTCCTTTCAGGTCAGAAACCCAAGCCTCTTTTAAAGTCTCTAAAATCAAGAATCGATGGTACGACCATGGAGAAGGTATAGGCGGAAACGTGATCGATTTAGTATGCAAGGTTTTAAAGTGTTCCATACAAGACAGCTTGATGTTTTTAAGTGACTCCATTCCAATTAACATAATTGAACAACAGCATCAGTGTGATACAACAGCTATTAATATAATGACAGCTGCTAATATTGAAATCATTAAAGTCCAAGAAATCATGCATCCTGCTTTAATTCAATATTTAAAACTTAGAGGTATTGCATTAGATATAGCAAAAAAGTATTGTAAAGAAGTTTGGTACCAGTATAAAACATCTGAATTTTTCGCCATTGGATTAAAGAACAATAAAGGTGGCTGGGAATTGCGTAACAAGATTTTTAAAAATAGCAGCAGCCCTAAATTTTATACTTATATCCAAAATAATAAAAAGCAAGTAATCATTTTGGAAGGTATGTTTGATTTGTTATCGATTGCAACATTAGATAGTAATCTATTAAAAATTTCAGATATCCTCGTTTTAAACTCCATCAATTTTATAAAGGATGTTGAAAAATACATTTCCGAATATGACTTTGTGCATCTGTATTTGGATAATGATATCCCTGGACAAAAGGCAGCTCAATATTTAATCAATAAGTATAAACATGTAATTGATAAAAGTTCAAGCTATAAAAATTATAAAGATTTAAACGATTTACTGAGACATGAAATAAGCCATAACAATTCTTGATACCAACTAAGAGGTTTAATGGCGAATTACATCTGACAGATAGAAAATAATAAAATTTAAACAGATGAAAATAGAAAAGAAGTTTGATTTTAATTCAAAAGATAAAAAGGAGCAACCTGTAAAGATTCCTACCGATGTACTAATTAATTCGGATATCATAGAATTGGATTTGGAACAGACTTCATCTGAAACGAAAATGGTCTTGGGTAGGAATTCAAGATGTGTGTCTGTGGACACATTCTTGTTTACTCCCCTTGGTCGCAAAGAAAAAAGAGTGTTTAAGGGGAAGGGAGACCTCGTTAAGTTTCGATGTTCTGTTTACGAAAAGAAGCTTCTAAAAGTAAAAGCAAAAAGGAGCGGATTAACCTTGAGTGAATACATACGGCGTAGTCTATTTGAAAAAGAAATTACAGAACGCTTTACTGACGAACATATCGAACTTTATAAAATGCTGATTAAATACCATAACAATTTTAAGTCTATTGGAAACATGTACAAAAAACGAAATCCTAAATTGACTGAAACAGTATATGACTTAGCAAATGAAATCAAAGCACATCTTAAAAAATTTCAAAAATGATTGGCAAGGGAAGAAGCATATCACATACCAAAGCGTCCATGTCCTATGGGTGGAATCAAGAAAAGGATGCAGAAATTGTATTAAAGGAATTCTTGCATGGAGATTCACCAGCTGAAATCACTCAAGAATTTAAAATGCTCCAGGATCAAAATTACCATTGCACAAAAAATACCTTATCATTTGTAATAAGCCCAACGATAGAAGATGGAAAACGATTAGAAGCAAAGGATCTACAAGCCATAACCAAGCGTTTTATTCATGAGATGAAACTGGGCGAGAGGCAAGCCATTGCTTTTGTCCATCAGGATAAAAATCATAAGCACATCCATTTATATGTTAATCGTATTGACTTTAAAGGTGTAGCCTATAATGATAGCTTTATTGGGAAACGAAGTCAATTAGCCGCAGAAAAAGTAGCAGAACATATGGGGTTGACTACTGTAAAGCAAGTACAATTTGAAAAAGAATTTAATCTAAGAGAAATACGCTCAGAAATTAAACGCAGACATGACCTGAGTATGAAACAGTTCAAACCCAAATCCTTTGATGCTTATTTAAAAGCGATGGAAGTAAATGGTGTTAAGGTGATTCCAACAATAAATAATCAAAACAAATTACAAGGCTTTCGATTTGAATTTGATGGACACAACCTTAAAGGCAGTGAAGTACATCGTAATATGTCACTTGGGAATATTGGAAAACAAATGTCCGGGATTCAAGGCGCTAGTATTTTAAAAGAAAATAATGTAAGTATCAAACTGGCTGGTAAAATAGTTGACCTGACACCTAACCTAGCCTTAAAGATTACCAAGTTTATTATTAAAAAAGCCATCGATAAAGGAATAGGATATTAAATTAAACATAGCAATCATGACAAAACTTGAAGAACTATCAGCCTTATTGGTCAATGAAATTGATGACTTTAAAAATGGTGTTGAGAAACTAGAGAAAATCAATGACCAATTAAATGACACCAAAATCAAGATGGATTTATTAGAATATAAATCTATTATTGAAAAGCATGAGCAAAAAATGGAATCACACATAAAAGCCATAGAACGTTTTGAAAGTCGTTTTGATACTAAAATAAAGCAAGCTAAAATTTATCCAACTTGGGCCGTTTTGGGTTTTATAACAGCTGTAGTTTGCGCAATAGTTTTTGGTTTTCTCTTTTATAGGATTGAATAGGATGTATTAATAATTATATTTCAACCAACATTTTATTGTAATCATCCAATATTTCGCTAGGTAATGACTTAAGGTAAATTTGAGTTGTGGTTAAGCGATTATGCCCAAGCATTGCAGAAATGGCTTGTAAGGGCACATCTTGAAGCATCGCTTGAGTGGCGAAGCTATGTCGAGACACATAAGATGTCAATCGTTTTTCTATGTTACATATTTCAGCAATTTGTTTATAACTTTTGCGTGCCCATAATACATCTTTATATTGAAGTTCGTATGTAGCTCTTTTTATAACTGGGAATAGAAAATCAGATTTTTATTTATCCTTTATATAAAAGATAAGTATCTGATTTTGTTGTGATGTTATTTTTATACCATAAGGTTTAGTTGTTTTTCTTCTTTGAAATTTAAAATGATTATCGACTATATTTTCGAGCTTTAAAAAAGCTAAGTCTATAAATGAAATACCGTGAAGCATATAAGATGCTAAAAAATAGTTTCTATAATGAAACAGAAGATCCTTTTCTTCTAATTTCAACATCAATATAGATTTTATACTATTAATATTGATGACTCTTTTTTCAGTAGGTGTTGTTTCTATTTTGTAATTGTAAATGGATGGGCTTCTTTAGAAATAATACAAGTTTTAATGGCTTTATTATAAATAGCTCTGATTGTTTTCATGTATACAGGTATTCCAAGATCAAATCCTAATAATTTCTCAGTAAATTATAATCTTTTTTCTCTCTTAAAAATCAACCTATAAAAGTTTACTTTTTGCTGACGTTAAACATGCTGTTTTTACAGTTTGCAAATCACCAACAGTATTTCTGATGCTATCCTTACATAACCATGATTCAAAATTCCCACTAACAATTTCAAGTTTGAAATTGTTAGGAAATATATAATAAACATCCTTAATATTGGGTGACAGGAACGGATTTACGGTTAAATAAAAACTTATAATATCTTTAGTGTAAATTTAGATGTTTAATATGCGGTTAGTGTTTAGTGATTAATATTTGTTGAGATCGAAAACCACTAGGTGTATACCCATACTTTTTTTTAAAATTTCGATTGAAATTTGATATATTATTATAACCACTTTCGTAACATATTTCTGAAATATTTTTTTCTGATTGAACCAATAAACGTGCAGCATTTCCTAGTCGCATTTCTGTAAGGTAATCTGAAAATGATCGTTGCGTTCTTTTTTTAAAAAAATGACTGAGTGCACTTTCCGACATATTTACCAATTTTGCCACTTCCTTTAATTTTACATCATTATGAAGGTTTATTTTAATGAAATCAGTAATTATTTGAATCCGTCTACTTTTTGACGGATTCATATGGCTTACATAAGATTCTGAAGCAAGCACTTTTTGTTTCCGGGAAATAGCCAAATCGTAAAGTAGAGAAAGAAATTCCAAAAACGAATCAAAACCTTGTGAACTTGATAGCTTTTCAATTTTTTCAACAACAGATTCTGTAAATTCCCGGGAGAAAAGCACCCCTCTTCTTGATTCTAATAAAAGTTCTTTAATGGGGGTTATAAGCTTTCGATTTAAGGTTGCTTCGCTAAAAAAATCACTTTGGAATTGTATTGTAATAACGTGTGCATTTTCAAATTTCTCATTTCCTACCCATGAGTGCGGTAAATTAGGGCCAATCATAACCATATCTAAGTTCCCAAAATCCTGAATTGAATCCCCAATAATTCTTTTTCCTCCAGAATTTATAACAAGGTTTATTTCATACTCTGGATGGAAATGCACTGGGAAGTCGAATTTTGCGTTAAAATGATTTAAGACAACAAAAAAATCGTCATCACTAATTGGTGTTATTTCTCTTATAAACTTGCTCATTATGTTTTAATAATTAATATTTTTCTAAGTACGTAATTGATTATTTTGTTATTTATGACACTAAAAATACTAAAAGTAAAGCAAAATAAAAACATGTCACTTTTTTTATAAACATCTAACAAATAGATGATTGTGGTTTTTTTTGTGTTTTACTTGTAATATTTGATGTGGTTTTACTCATAAAAGTACAATTAATTAGTATATAAAGTCAATACATTAGTTAGACCTTCATTTAACTTTGGTGCAATTAATATTAAAGATCGTTTCTAACAAAAAAAAAATTAAAAAGTTTATGAAAATGTTAAAATTATTTAGCAATAAATTTCAGTATCGCTTTTGTGTATTTGCAGTATTATTGCTTTTCAGTTCGGTGGAAAGCTTTGCGCAGAACATAGCTATTAACGGTGTTGTTAGCGACCAACTAGGGCAACCATTACCAGGAGCAAGTGTTTTGGTAAAAGGAACAACTACAGGAACAACCACGGATTTTGATGGTAATTATTCACTTTCTGTTGCAGATAATGCTGTACTTGTAGTAAGTTATTTAGGGTTTATTACCCAGGAATTAGCCGTAAATGGTAGAGCACTAATTAATATTACCCTAGCAGAAGACACCCAAGGTCTTGATGAGGTAGTTGTTATTGGTTACGGCTCTGTAAAGAAATCAGATCTTACCGGCTCGGTAGTATCAATTAAAACTGAAAAAATTGCAGATATACCTACAAATAGTGTGGGAACTCTGCTGCAAGGACGAAGTACAGGTTTACAAATAATCAACATTTCCGACGATCCAGAAGGAGGTGTTGGTGTTAGGATTCGTGGTGCCAGCTCTTTAGTTGGTTCAAGAGAGCCTTTAGTGGTGTTAGATGGTATTCCATTTGGCACACTAGGAGATTTAAATCAATTAGCTCCGGGTGACATTGAATCTATTGAGGTTTTAAAAGACGCCTCTGCAGCGGCAATTTATGGGTCACAAGGCGCAAACGGAGTCATTTTAGTAACAACCAAAAAAGGAAAAAAAGGCAATACCGAAGTTTTTGTTGAAATGAGCACTACTGTTGCTGCATATCCAGAAAAGATACAGCGCTTTACAGACATGAGCCAAATGGCAAGATTACGAAACGAGAGAGATGCTAATGACGGAGCTCCTCTTTTGTTTTCAGGACAAACTCTCAACGGAGTTTACTATCCTACGCCAGAAGAATTTGATAATGGAGAATATAGATTTTACGATTGGTTACCAGTTACTCGTAACATGAACCCGCTTATATATAATCTACGGGCAGGAGTTCGCGGAGGCTCAGAAAAAAATAACTACAACCTGTCATTAAACTATTTTAATCAAGAGCAAAATGTAATTGGTGCATCATACGATAAAATTAACTTGCTTTTTAACGACGCCATTAACGTCAATGATAAAATGAAAATTATAGCTTCGGTAAATTTAACCAATACCAACAGGGTTAACGGAACAGGAGGAGATTTTACAAATGGTGGTAGGCAATGGTATCCTATTTATAATGAAGATGGAAGTTATTTTATACCTTTCGATGGATACACTCACCAACTAGAACAGAAAGACGATTATTACAATGAGGCTAAAGGCTTTGATGTCTTAACAAACCTTAACTTGGTATGGGAGCCTATTGCTGGATTAACCTTTTCTAGTAGTGCAAGTTACAATAGGACTTCAACTAGGCAAGACTCTTACATAAAATCAAAATACACTGAGAGGCAAAATGATTATTCTGGAATTGGATTTGTAAAAAACTTTTATGGAAAACAGTCGTATTTTATAAACACACTTACTTATAATAAGGAGTTTGGTAACCACAATGCGTCCCTAATGGTAGGGAGAGATGATCAGATAAAAATTGGTGGAATGGAAGGTATTGAAGGTAAAGATTTTGATACGGACGCTTTACTTAATGAAAACCTTCCTCTAGCAACTCCAGAAGATCAAAGAATTTATCAGGGATATGGTAGGCAGGACTTATTGTCATATTTTGGACGGGCTAATTATTCCTTTAAAGACCGCTATTTATTAACCCTAACCTTTAGAGCAGATGGCTCATCTAAATTTGGAGAAGATAAAAAATGGGGATATTTTCCAGCAGTAGGATTAGCGTGGAAAGCTCACAAAGAGAGTTTTATTAAAAACTTAAACACGTTTGATATTCTAAAGCTACGTCTTTCTGGAGGTCAAACAGGTAACCAAGGAATTGACCCTTATCAATCTATTGAAAGATTCGGTAGTGCATTTTTTTTCGATGCCGAAACAGGTAGTGTAGTTAATGCTGGAGGACCAGGTAATCAAATTGCTAACCCTAACCTTCAATGGGAAACAACAACTCAATATAACGCAGCATTAGAAACCGGTTTTTTCAATAACAAGCTTCGTTTTTCTGCAGAGGCGTATTTCAAACATACAACTGATTTGTTGCGACCAAAATTTTTACCATCATCGGGGTCTTTTGATACTCAAATAGTCAATGATGGTGTAATTGATAACTACGGTATAGAGTTCGATCTAGGAGGAAATATTATCACAAGAAAAGATTTTAGCTTAGATGCTAACATTTTGTTCAGTATGAACAAGAACGAGGTAGTTGATATTGGAACTGCAGAAGATGCTGGACTAGTAGAAGAAAATGGGTATAGTTATGTGGTGTCATCTACTGGAGGTGGTGATATTATAAGGCAAATATACGCTATTGGACAACCATTAAATGCTTTCTATGGCTATGTTTTTGACGGTTTTATTAATACTCACGAGGATCGAGATTTTGCTCAGGGTAATTATACTGAATTTGGCAGACCCAAGTTTGTTGATCAGAATAATGATGGAATAATTAACGAGGCAGATCGTGTTATTTTAGGAAATCCAACACCAGATTATACAGCTAGTTTATCGTTGAGTGCTAAATACAAAAATTTCTATGCAGAAATGCTTTTCAATGCAGTTGTAGGAAACGAAATATTCGATGTAGATAGAACTGGGAGGCCTGCCAACAGGTTGGATGCATGGAGCACAAATAATCAGGATGCACAACACCCTATCAATCAGAATGCTGAGTATTTACCAAGTAGTTATAATGTTGTAGATGGATCATTTCTTAGGTTCCAGAACTTGACCATAGGATATAACCTTGAGATACCCAATCAAAATATCTTTAAAAAACTGAAACTTTACTGTAACGTTAGCAACATTTTTGTTATCCACAATTATGAAGGTTATGATCCCGAAGTTGGGTTTAACAGTAGTACGGGTGTAGCTACAGGTGTTTCAAATAGCTCAGTTTCATATGATTATATTGGAGAATTTCCAAGACAAAGGCGATTTACTTTAGGACTAAATATGACATTTTAAAACACACAAACTATGAAACTTAAATTTTTAATATATTTTTTAGGTACGATGTTTATTGTATCATCGTGCGCTGAGTTGGAAGAAGAACCTTATGGCTTCTTATCTAGTGAAAACTATTATACTACTCCAGACAATGTTCGAGGAGGATTACTTTATGCTTACCAAGCAAATTACAGACCAGATTTTTTTCAGGGATGGTGGCGATTTAACGAACTACCAGCGCGTACTACCATGGTCAAAGCTAATGACCACTCTAAACCAAAGTTCCTTCCTTATATGTCTTGGGGAGTACAACCAAATTCGGCTGATAATAATGATTTTTTTCAAGCCTGCTATAAAGGAATTTTTAGAGCAAATATAGTATTAGATAATGCAAACACCGTAGCGTTTGAAGATGAAAATGTAAAGAATCAGTACCTAGGAGAAGCTAAATTTCTTCGAGCGTGGTTCTATTTTTCGTTAGTTAAAATTTATGGGGAAGTGCCTGTATATACTAATGCAGGTAATCCTGGGGCGGCATTTAATACTCCTGTTTCATCCATAGAGGATATATATAATTTAATTATGGAGGATCTGGAATATGCTGAAGCTAACATACCTGAATTCAGAATTGCAGGTAGAGCTGATAAGACAACTGCACAAGCATTACTGGTTAAAGTTTATATGCACATGGCTTCCAGTAAAGAGTTTGGTTCACCACGATATGAATGGGTATCTAGTTATGAAGACATGTACGAAAACGCGGTTAGTTACGCAGAAAAGGTTAGTTCAAGCGGATCCTATGGATTAGACACATCTGTTTACGAAACTTTTCCGGATAATTTAAATCTTAGCAAGGAAAAACTTTTCGTTTTTGCAAGTGATTATGAGGGAGATGAAGTTGGCCACACACAAATAAGTTTTATGATGGCTCCTTATGTTGGGTTTACTGACGATTATTATGCAAGAATACCAGGTTCAAACACGATTCGAGCTTACAAACCTGGATTTGCAGTTTTTTGGTACAATGAAATGTATTATGACACCCATGAAAGTGGAGACCTAAGATTGGACTTATACGCAGATGAAGTTTATCTTGATGAAGCAGGAACTGAGGTTAGTGAGGGTAATACCACTATTGCTGGATATAAGACCTACTGGAATATGAAATTTGCAGCTGAGAGAGGTTCTGAGTTTGGAATTGGAACTGCAACCATGCATTTTTTACGACTGTCTGATATTGTATTACTACATGCAGAAGCATTGGGACGTTTAAACAGGATTAGTGAAGGTATTCAGTTGGTTAATCAAATACGTACACGTGCCAACTTAGCTCCCTTATCATCATCTATGTCTCAAGAAGATTTTGATAAAGCAGTTTGGCAAGAGCGGTTATGGGAACTGCAAGGCGAAGGTCATATTATGACCGATTTAAGAAGAAGACATATGGTTGAAGCTTTTATGGCTGAGGACGATTTAAAAAATAGTCAAATACCACTCGACAAACAATATGTTGTGCCTAACCGTGGCGGTGAATTAAGATACCAATATTTTTATCCTTTGCCACAACGCGAAATTGATTTGAACGAAGCAATTGAGGCTGACCCTGAAAAGGCAACGCTGAAGTAGAATTATTATCAATCCAAAAATAAAGAAAAATGAAACATCCATATAAATTATTATCCATTCGTATAATTGTGGTCTTTGTGCTGTTGGCGGGCTATTCATGCGATGAAAATGAAGTTGAATATGACACTATATACAGTGAATTATTCGAAATTAAACTGGAAGGCCAAATAGGGAATGCACTAATTGATTATGAAAACAAAACAATTTCGGCAACAATATATGCCGAGAATTATGCGGCTATAGAAATCTTGGAACTTGCTGTTTCAAAGAATGCGACAACGTCAATTAGTATTGGGGAGACTATTGATTTTAGTACTTCTGATTCACACGACTTAACGATTACTGCAGAAACGGGTGGTAGCACCAAAATTTATACTATTAATATTGAAAAATTTACTGCCCCTCCTTTTGTAGGCGACTGGACTGTTTCTTCAGATTATGCAGATCCAGTTAGGATTCACCTTATGTGGATCACCTCGTGGTGGGAAGATAGTCATGTAGATGCATTCAATCTTACAGATAGCTGGTGGAATCCTTGGGGCCAAGGAGAATTCTGGAGTTGTGAATGGGGAGGCGATTATTGTTACGACATGTTTACCAATGGAGCTGCAGTAATGGACAACACGCTTTCTATGGGAGACGTACAAGGAGTAACAGAAGATTTAAAAATGTTTGGTGAGTTTACCTACGGGTCTGGTGATGATGGGGACATGGGGAGCTACGAACACACCAATGCATCAACTGGCGAAGTTTTTGATTTCAACAGTAGTTATAATGTATTGCCATCTAGTGGTATATGGGAGTTAGACCTTTCTACTAATCGTTTGGTATTCTATAATTCCGATAGATCAATATCAACAAAATTGTTCATAAAGGGTGAGTCGGAAAGTGAATATACAGACAGGATAAATAATGGAGAAGTTATAAGAGGGAATGGATTTGCCGGTTTGGAAAACGGTTGGGAAATTATAGATGAAAAATTCTATTTTTTGTTAGAGATTGACAGAAGTAATTTATACGATCAATGGGATTCTTTTTATACCTATGGAGTGCCTTGGGAACCCACAATGGATGAAAACCAACATAAAATCCATGGCGGTTTTGCATTAGAATTTCGAATGAAATCATCTAATTAAAGCCTATAATCCTTTATTAATCTAACTCGCAAGATTAACCAAAAAAACATGAGATTTTTTAACTATCGATTACAGTTTACTCTATTATTATTTATAGTACCAATGATACTTGGCTGTCAGGGTACAGAAGCATCTACCGATTTTGTTTTTGGTAAAAAACTAATTACACCTGATAGTTCAAACATTGTATATCATGGTAGAATTAATTTTACAAATCCCTTTGCTCCAGAGATTTATTGGGCAGGAAGTGGATTTACCCTTTGGTTTGAAGGAACATCTATTGAGGTAGTTTTGGATGATACAAAAGGCAATAAATACAACAATTACTATAATGCCATAATAGATGACAATATTTCAGAGATTAAAGTATTTCAGTGTATTGAGGGAAAAGTTAGTTATAAGGTAGCGGAAGGACTCGAACCGGGTATTCATAAATTACAATTACTTCGACGAACGGATACCACAACACCTGTGACCAAATTTATAGGTGTTAAAATCGACCCTGAAAGACATCTTGTTGAAGCTCAAGAAGATCAACCTTCATTAAAAATTGAATTCTATGGCGATTCAATTACATCTGGGCATGGAATTTTAGATGAATCTCGAAAAAATAACGACGATCGTGCTACTTGGAACAACTATCTAACCTATGGGGCTAAAACAGCTCGTGCTTTAAATGCGGATTACAGATGCATTTCAATGAGTGGAATTGGAATGATGGTTAGCTGGTATGACTTAATTATGCCTCAATTGTATGATCAATTAATTCCTTGGAGTGAATATCCCAAATGGGATTTTTCACAATGGCAGGCAGATATCGTGGTAATTAACCTTGGTCAAAACGATTCGTGGTTAATCAATAACATGCCTGAAATTCCCAACGAGGAGCAAAGAATAGAAGCTTATTTCAATTTTATAAAATCAATAAGAGAAAAATATAATAATGCGAAAATTGTTTGCACACTAGGCAATATGGGTTCATGCCGTCCAGGTTCAAAATGGCCAGGATACATTACCAGTGCGGTTGATAAGCATAATGTAGAATTAAATGATAACAAGGTGTTTTATGTACCCATGACCTACAAAAATACTGATGGACACCCAACAGTTTCAGAACATCAGCAAATGGCAGATGTCTTAATACCCTTTATAGAATCAATTTTATAAGAATATAAAAGAATTATTCAAGGCTTGCTTGCCACGAATATTTATAACAACTAAATCAAATGAAAGTACTCAAAGGTTTGTGAACTATTAACTAAATAATAACTAAATATGAAAAATTTTACTTTAAATGTGATGTTAATTCTTGGTTGCTCAGTGCTATTTGCACAACAACCGGAAACACTAATCAATGATTGGGAGGGAAACTCTTATGCAAATTATGAATTTAACCAATACGGTAATGGTAACTGTTGGTGTATTTGGGCTGGACAAGATACAGACAATCCTAATCCTGCTGGAATAAATACAAGTGCAAAAGTCCTGAGCTATCCAGCACACACTTGGATTGAGACAACTTGGTGGACAGCAAATCCTGGCATGGTTGGGTTTAAACAATTACCTACAACTTATCTTCAGGACCATCAGTACCTTTATTTAGAGTATTTAATTGGAGATGATGTCAGTAATGAAGGTACAATTGATGCAGGAAGATCTCCAGTTGGGGAAACTATTCAAATGAAGTTGCAATTTAATGGAGCTACAAGTGATGCTGGATTTATAACTGAAGTGCTCCATGAGTTTACCATAACAGCAGACGATTTAAATACTTGGAAAGCGATTACCATTGAAATTCCGGAAGCTGCACAAAATTCTGATTACACAATATTGAATATATATACAGGAATAGACAAATATGAAGATGTGGAAATCGAATTCTATTATGATAATATCTTTTTAACAAATAATCAATTAGAAGCTGAAACCTTAAGTGTCAACTCATTTGAAAGCAAAAAGGATTTCTTAGTTTACATGAGTGATAACCAACTAAATATCAAAATGACTGAATCTAGTCTATTAAAAGATGTTGAAATTTATGACATGACAGGCTCGCAAATACTAAAGAAAGAGTTGAACTCTAGGGCAAATGAACTTTCTATACCATTCAACAACTTCAGCTCTGGAATATATATTGTTAAGTTAAGCTCTAATAATCAATCTTATGTAAAGAAATTCATTAAGAAATAACTGTTCAGTAATTAATAAAAACAAATAGCGACCTGACGATTCAATAGATGTTAGGTCGCTTTTTAATCATAGATTATAGTAAAGCTTTATAGCAATTGCTACTTTTTCATATTAAAAAATAGGGCTCAATAATATTGACTAAATGGGAAATACTAAAACTTATATTAAAGATAAAAATATAACATCATTTAAATTATCTAAACATCCGAAAAATCCGATTTTAAAACCCAACATGGCAAATAATTGGGAAAATTTAGTTGTTTGCAATCCAGGTGCTTGGCACGAGGATGGTACGTTTTACCTATTGTACAGAGCGGCTGGAGATGATGAAGAACATATTATCAGTTTTGGGCTTGCTACCAGTAAGGATGGGGTTAACTTTCAACGTGCTTCAGATAAACCGGTTTTTGGGCCAAGTATTGACGGACCTGATATGGGTGGTGTTGAAGATGCTCGTATTGTAAAATTTAACGACGAATATTATGTAACTTACGCTTATCGGCCCTATGCTCCCGGGCGTTACTGGACTTTCGAGCATGATGTAATTCGCTTGCCCGAAGCTGGTAAAGATGCACCATTAGTATATAAAAATAACATCGCCAATAGTGGTCTTGCCATGACAAAAGACTTTAAGATATGGAGACGTTTGGGAAGAATTACAGAAACAAATCTGGATAACCGGGATGTGATACTATTCCCCGAAAAAATCAATGGCAAATTTGCCTTATTGCATCGCCCAAAAGAATGGGTAGGGGAAGAATATGGTTGCGAATTTGCTTCAATTTGGTTAACCTATTCAAATGATTTGATGGTGTGGAACGAACCAAGCACTTTACTTCTGTCAGGTAGAACTGGGACCTGGGAGGAAAAAGTAGGTGGCAGCACGCCTCCTTTAAAAACCAAAGATGGATGGTTACTTATCTATCATGGTGTTGATGGTGGTGGTAGTGGTTATTACCGTGTTGGAGTTGCATTGTTGGATTTAAATGATCCATCAAAAATAATTGCACGTGACCCCAATTGGATCATGGAACCCGAACATGATTATGAAATGGAAGGATTTTACAAAGGTTGTGTATTTCCAACAGGAAATGTTATAGTTGGCGATACGCTTTTTGTATATTATGGTGCTGCCGATAAATATGTTGGATTAGCTACCTGTTCTGTATCACAACTGTTAAATCATCTCAAAAATTTTAAATAAATATGAAGAATTTACTTTATGTATTTGCCCTATTAATAATGGGATGTAAGACTAAACCTAATCAAGATGCAATCGGTGTATATCCGAATGAAATAATCTCAGAAAATTATATTGGAAACGGCGTGCAATGGTCTGCTTATCATCATGCCGATACAGAAAATGCTGAGTGGGGAAAGTTGATGACAGATGAAAAATGGCAAATGAATTTTGATCGTCTTGACTATATGAAACCAAAGCTATTTCGAATTCTTGACCAAGCAAACTGGCGCTATCTGGTTGGTTTTGACGAAAACAATGAGCCCATTTTAGATTTTAATACACCAGAAGTAAAGGCATTGGAAAAGATACTCGACTATGCAGAAGAAAATAACATTTCAGTTTTGTTTGGCGAATGGGGTACACCTTACAAAATGCACGATTTGGAAGAAGGACATGGTGATAAGTTTACAGGTGCCAATGACCCCAAATGGATTAATATTATTGTTAAGTATCTTGATTACTTAATTAATGAGAAGGGCTATACATGTTTAAAATATTACAATCTTGTTAATGAACCTGACGGCTCCTGGGCCAGCACTAAATCTAATTACGCAGAGTGGAGCGAAGGAATTAAACTTTTAAAGTCGGCAATTGATATAGCTGGATTATCTGACAAGATTGTTATTAGTGGCCCTGATGCACTGCCTGAGTACCCAAATTCTGGACAATATGATAACGGAAATAAATGGGTGGTACAATCAGTAAAAGAGCTTGATGACTGTTTAGGTTTGTATGATGTTCACTCATATTCGCAATACGATTTTGTACGCAGTGGCAAATTTGAAGAATTCTACACAAAAGTTGCAGAACCTGTAAAAGCTGTAAACAAGCAGATAATATTTGGGGAAATTGGAATGACTCGTAGAGGGGAAGAAAACCAAAGACGCATAGTTGAAGATGGTTTTTCCAGCGAAGATAGCCAGATGGATATTTATGATTATAGTTATGGCGTAGATATGGCTGATGTGGCCATTCAAATCCAAAATGCAGGATACTCTGGTTCAGCTGCCTGGGATCTGGATGATGCCATGCATACTAAACACGATTTGGGACAAAAAAACAAACTAAAGCGCTGGGGGATGTGGAACAGCCTGGGTACTGAAATATGTAACAATCCTGATGATGAAAATATACGCCCATGGTTTTATTCCTGGTCACTGCTATGTCGATATTTTCCTGCGGGTTATAACATCATTGCTACCGATACAACAGGAATTGAAGGATTGCGTTTAACAGCAGGTGCAAGCGATGAAGATATGACCATTGCCATTGTAAATAACTCTAAAGTAGCCAACAAAATAAATTTAGCAGTGCCCAAAACAATAAAAAAAGCATTCAAAAAATATGAATATGTAGAACAGGGCCGATTAATGGATGAAAAAGGTTTTCCGATTCCCTTAGAAACTGGAATTAATAGAAAAAAACTAACTAAATTGAATATCCTGGCAAATAGTTTTGTTTTGCTCACAACAATTGATTTATAATAAATATGGAGTCCATCAATCTTAGTTTTATAGATATTAGCATTCTAATTATTTACATTGTCCTTATAATTTGGTGGGCACTACGTCATGGTAAGAGTAAAGATTCTACATCTTACTTTTTGGGCGGAAGAACCATGACATGGCCCGTTGTAGGACTTTCTCTTTTTGCTGCAAGTGTATCTAGTTCAACATTGATGGGGCATTCTGGTGAAGGTTTTATTAGTGGAATTGCAGTATTTAATTACAATTGGATTTCCATTTTAGTGATGGTTTTCTTCGCACTTTTCTTCCTACCTTTCTATATAAAATCTGGCATTTTCACTATGCCCGAATTTTTAGAGCGAAGATTTGATGGAAGGTCACGAACTTATTTCTCTTTTATTACCATTATTGGGAATATATTTCTCGATGCCGCCGCAACTTTATACACTGGGGCATTGATTATTAAAATGATTTTACCTGAAGCCGATCTGATGTGGATTATAGTAGGAATGGCCATTGTAGCAGGTAGTTATACCATAATTGGTGGTCTTTCTTCGGCAATTTATGCAGATGTAATTCAGGCAGTAGTGCTTGTTGTTGGCTCGTCAATCCTTTCTGTATATGCGCTCAATTCCATTGGTGGTTGGGGGGAATTTCACGATATGTTCAGCGAAGGCGTTTGGTTAAAACTGACCCGCCCAATGAGTGACCCAACCGTTCCCTGGTTGGGAATGATTGTCGGAATACCCATTCTTGGATTTTATTTCTGGGGAAACAACCAGGTAATGGTACAGCGGGTTTTATCTGCTAAGTCGGTAGACCATGGTAGAAAAGGAGTGCTTTTTGTAGGTTTCCTTTACTTGTTTACCTTGTTTATTTTTATTATTCCAGGACTTGTTGCTCGTGGCATTAATCTTTTTGGAGTAGAGAATCTCCCTCAGGAATTAATTAGCGGGCTAGAGTTAAAAGAAGGCTATGGAATTAATACCGATCAGGTATACCCACGCCTGATTATTAAACTGCTGCCTGTAGGTTTAATCGGAATAATTCTAGCTGCAATGATTTCAGCTCTTACTTCTACTTTAAGTGCAACCTTAAGTTCAGTTTCGACCTTATTTACAATGGATTTTTATTCAAAGTTCGATAAAAAGGCAAGCAGTCAAAAATTGGTAAAAGTTGGTCGTATTACATCGTTGGTTGTTTTAGTGATTGCTATCATATGGGCTCCGTTTATTGCCAGATTCGACTCACTTGTTTCCTACTATCAAGAACTAGTTTCTTATTTGGCACCACCTGTTGTGGGAACATTCTTTTTGGGTTTATTTTGGAAACGTTCAAACGCTCAGGGTGCAATTACCGGTCTTTTCTCTGGTTTATTTATTGCGGCCTTAATCATGTTCCTAAAATATATTTTAGAAATAGAAATTGGTTTGCATTTCCTTATTTTGGCTCCTATTGTTTTAGTAATTAGTGCTCTGGTAAATGTGCTTGTGAGTTTATTTACGGCTATGCCAGATCAAGAACAAGTTAACGCCAACACGTGGACACGTAAAATTTGGATGGAAGAATCGAAAGAGTTGGAAGGAGTTGTTTGGTATAAAAACTTTCGGGTATTGTCATTGCTTCTGATTATAGCTTGTTTTCTAATGTATGCCCTTTATTTTTAATAAATTAAAACGATAAAGCTACCTCGTTTATATAAAAAATGGTAAAATGAATAATTTAATAAAATCAGGAATACTATTCCTGTTAACCCTCTTAATCAACGCATTTTCTTTAAATGCAAAAGTTATTCCCCACCAGGCACATGGTATTCCTGTGTCATCCGATTTTCAGGTGTGGGTAAACAACAACGAAGTTTTTACTGGACAGGCGGGAAGCAAGAGGTGGAGTTATTCCTTTTGTGCATTCGATTTCGACGAGCCGGTCAACATACGGGTCAAGGCAAAAAGAGCAATAAAATGGTTGGAAATTTTACCCTCAATCTTAAAAACAGAATACCGCACTATCGATGATTTTACCTTTGAGATCAAATTAGATAAGCCTGAGGATTTAACCTTCTTTCTAAACAACGATAAAAAAAATGTACTTCATATTTTAACTAACTACCCCGAACAGGAACGACCAAACCCGGACGATAAAAATGTGTTGTATTATAAAGGAGGGCAAACCTATGAAATTGGTGTACTCGACCTGAAAGACAATCAGACCCTTTACCTTGAAAGCGGAGCAAAACTAAAAGGGATGGTACGAATAAAGGATGTTAAAAATGTAAAAATTATGGGTCGTGGAATGATTGACGGTACCGACAATAAAACGAAATGTGGTGGTCCTGATTGTGATGACCCTTGGCGATTGATTTATATGGACAATGCTGAAAACATAAGAGTTGAAGGTATAACTTTATTCAATAGTCTCAAATGGACTATTCACCCCTACAATTGTAGGCAACTTCATATCGACAATATTAACATCCTGAATTGGAATTATGGCTCCGATGGAATTGACGTAAGTGCTTGTCAGCATGTGAAAATTACAAACTCATTTTTGCGTACCAACGACGATTGTGTGGCATTGAAATCACTGAGTTTATCACCCGATGCCTATTTCCCGAATCCACGAATTAAAAATCCGAACCTTGAAGATATATTGGTTGAAGGATGTACAGTTTGGAACATGCCATACGGCAATCCTTTTGAAATTGGTTTTGAATTGCGCTGTGAAAAAGTGAAAGACATAATTTTTAGGGATTGCGATGTAATTATGCAAGACGACCGTGGTGCTGTTTTTACCATTCACAACAGCGACAATGCAGTGGTTGAAAATGTTTTGTATGAAGATATACGAGTAGAAAACGCTGATCGGTGTACCAATTCCAAACTATTCGACCTTGCCATACTCTATTCAGTATGGAGCTACGATAGGTTTACTGATCAGGATTCGATTGCAAAATACAGGTACAGTGATTCATGGGACAACCTGTTGCCTGTTCTACCTGGGAAAGAAAAGTTTCATGCATTGCACCGTGGGCAAATCAGAAATATAAAGTTCAAAAATATCCAAATCCTTGATGGAGGTTTGCCTTATTCGGTGATTCAGGGATTCGACGAAGATCATATTGTTGAAGATATTACATTCGAAAACATTACTGTTCAAGGGAAAAAGTTAAATAATGCCGAACAACTTAAGTTGTTCACACAATTCGGTAAAAATATAAAGTTTAATTAATACTAAAGATGCTTGAATGAACAGAATTATGATTTACAAAAGAGTTCAACTTTTATTTCTTGGTCTTAGTTTAATATTAACATCATGTAACCATAGTTTATATAAAATTGTTACACCCGAATCAGTTGGATTATCCTCAGATACACTGAAAATAGCCGAAAAAAAAATGCAGGAGTACGTAGATAAGGGTAAACTGGCTGGTATCTCAACGTTGGTAATCAAAGCTGGGAAAGTTGTACAACGCGCCAATTTTGGCTTTGCTGACATTAAAACTCAAAGCCCCATTGAAGACAATACTATTTTCAGGATGTTTTCAATGACAAAACCCATAACAGCAGTTGCATTAATGACTCTTTACGACGAGGGGAAATTTAAACTTGATGATAATGTTTCGAAGTATATTCCTGATTTTAAGGATACTAAAGTCTATCAGAAGAACGGAAATTCTTTTGAGTTAGTTCCGCAGGATACTCAAATGACCATCAGGCATTTGTTAACTCATACTTCAGGTTTGTCTTACGGATGGTCGAAATCTTATGTAGATTCGCTTTACAATGCTAAGGGAGCTAATGGTTGGAACGGAATACTTGGCGATAAGGTAAAAATATTGGCCGATTTGCCGCTTAATTTTCAACCCGGTACACAGTATTGTTATGGGCTTTCCATTGACGTTGCAGGATATATAGTTGAGGTTTTATCGGGGATGCCTCTCGATGAATATTTAAAAAGCCAAATTTTTGATCCATTGAAAATGGACGATACAGGGTTCTTTGTTCCAAAAGAAAAACTTATCAGGTTCTCAGATGTGTTTCACTACAATCAGGATGGCAATTTGGCAGGGGCTGATGGTTATTATAAAAAGGCCTTTAGGAGTCCTATTACCTTGTTTTCTGGAGGTGGAGGTTTGGTATCAACCATCGATGACTATGCGCGTTTCTGTATGATGCTTCTAAACGGCGGCGAACTTACTGGTATAAGAGTCTTAAGTGAAAAAGCAGTTCAAATGATTATGTCGAATCAATTTCCAAAAAATATAAAATACTGGAATGGCAATAGTTATGGTCTGGGCGGTGCTATTGATATTGAATCCGGTGAATACAGTTGGTCAGGTATGGCATCTACTAATTTTTGGATAGACCAAGAAAATAGAATGATAATTATAACCTGTGCTCAATTAATTCCGGGTAACCACTTATATGCTGATGAATTTAAAAATTTAGTGATGAGAGCATTAAAGCAAGAATAAATTAACTGCACTAATAAAATCAATAAGATATACTACATGAAGCTGTATTATAATTTGAGTAATGTGATAAAACTATTTGTTTTCACCCTGGTAATAGGCTGTAGTGAAAAAGTAGATAATTCGTTTGTGTTTGGTGCTCAAAATCCCCCATGTTCAGACACTTTTGTTGGTGCATTAAATACCTATTATGTTAATGCTGAATGTGGAAGCGACAATAACACAGGAACCTCACCTGATCAGGCATTTGCTTCTTTGAAAAAAATAAATAGCATTGAGCTGGGGGCAGGAACTCGAGTGTTATTTAAAAGTGGTACAACATATAATGGACAGTTCAAGCCTATAGGTACTGGAAAATTCGGGCAACCCATTGTAATCTCAAAATATGGAGGAGATGAAAAACCTGTTATTAATGGACAAGGAAATTATGAAGCTACAGTTCATATCTACAACATGCCCTATGTGGAGATACGTAACCTGGAAATTACCAATACAGGAACAGAATTGATGAATCGTCGTAGAGGCATTAAAATTGAGGCTGAAAACTTTGGGGAAGTTAAGCATACAATATTGGATAGCTTATACATTCACGATGTTAATGGCAGCCTAATCAAAAGTGAAGGAGGAGGTTCTGCGATATTATGGAAAAATCATGGTCAAATTAAAACCAAATTTGACAGTTTAATTATCCAAAACTGCCATTTAAAAAACTGTACCCGAAATGGCATTGTTTCATGGGGCTATACGCAACGTGACGATTGGCATCCGTCAATCAATGTGATTATCCGCAATAACCTGCTGGAAGGTATTCCCGGTGATGGCATTGTACCCATTGGTACAGATGGTGCAATAATAGAGCACAACCTTATGCGTGATTGTCCTGACATACTCCCACATCTTGAAGCAGCAGCAGGTATCTGGCCATGGAGCGCCGATAATACCCTGGTTCAGTTCAATGAAGTATCCGGTCACAAAGCCTGGAGGGATGGAAGAGCTTATGATTCGGACTGGAATTGTCAGAATACAATATTTCAATACAATTACAGTCACGACAATTATGGAGGGTTTTTACTAGTCTGCAACGAAGGAAATTCTATTAATACCCCCAAAAATATTGGCACAATTAATACCATTGCACGATACAATATTAGCGTCAATGATGGTATACGTCCTTATGAAACAGAGAATAGAGGATGGTTCTCTCCAGCCATTCATCTAACAGGGCCAGTTGATAAAACTATAATCCATCATAATTTATTTGTATTCCCCGAAAAAGAAAGGGAAAATATTGACAGAACATTTGTTGAAATGGATAATTGGGGAGGGCCATGGCCTACCAGAACCCTTGTAGCAAAAAAACAGCATGGAATTTAAAGATTCCTATTCCATGTTTTATGGTGAGAGCCAACAGAATTTTATGGTTAACAATCAATATGATGAGTCGAAGTTGACGCTTGAACAACAGGAGCAATTACCAGAATGGGCAAGCGATTATTTAAACACGCACGATGAAGCATGGAAAGATAAGTTGATAGATGCTTTTTTTAAGGATAATGAAGAAATGCAAGCCAAGATAAAAGGAATGTAAAAACAATTAAATCAATTAGGAAATCTATGAAGTCAACAATATTAGCAGTATCTTTTATAATATGTAGTTTGAGTATTTTAGCTCAAAACCCAATAGTTCCACCTGGCGTGTATATTGCAGACCCTGAAGCGCATGTTTGGAAAGACGGGAAACTATATATTTATGGCTCACGAGATGAATCGGCAGACTATTGGTGTTCTTATGATTATCATGTACTCTCAACATTTGATATGCATAACTGGAATATCGATGAGAATTCTTTTTCATCCAGAGGAATAAATGATCAAGTAGCCAGCAACGATAAACTATTGTTTGCCCCGGATTGTGCTTATAAAGATGGTACTTACTATTTGTACTATTGTTCTCCGGGAGATACGCATGGTGAAGGAGTTGCTAAAAGCAAATCGCCCAATGGGCCATTCATCAATGGTACAGATATTAAAGGAGCTTATCAGATTGATCCGGCCGTATTCATCGACGATGACGGACAAGGATATTACTTCTGGGGTCAGGTAAAACCTAAAGTAGCAAAGTTAAATGACGATATGATATCCATCGATACAACTTCTATAATGTGCCCTTTAGAAGATGCCGCAGTTAAGTTTTTTCATGAGGGTGCATCCATAAGAAAAATAGGAAACACATATTACCTGGTCTTTGCTGATGAAAGCAGAAACAGCACTCCATCATGTCTTGGTTATGCAACCAGTTCATCGCCCATGGGCCCTTATAACTACAAAGGAGTTATAATAGATAATATTGATTGTGACCCAAATGTTTGGAATAATCATGGTTCAATTGAGCAATTTAATGGACAATGGTATGTTTTTTACCATCGTTCTACCCATGGGAGTCAGTTGTTCAGAAAAGCCTGTGTAGAACCTATTACAATAAACAAGGATGGTTCAATTGATGAAGTGGAAATGACCTCTCAGGGAGCAGGTGGTCCCCTGAATGCTTTCAACCATATTCAGGCAGAATGGGCTTGTAAATTAGGTGGTCATGCCAGAATAGAAGATTACGAAGAAAAAGATTTATGGTATGGCAAATTAGCCAAAATAAAAAATAAAGACTGGGCAGCCTATAAGTACATTGATTTTAAGAAAGGTGCGTCAAAAATGACCATTAAAACCATAGGTGCATCATCCGGTGGCAAAGTTGAAATTTGGACAGGGGATGTTGGTGATGGAAAACTTTTAGGAACATGTATTATTGAATCAGTCAATAACAAGAATTCATATAATGTGTGGTCATGTGACATAATAAAAACCAGTGGTATTCATGCTGTTTATCTGAAATTTACCGGAGCTGATGAAAAGTTATTTGAAATCGATTGGTTTTCATTTAGTGAAAAATAGTCAGTGAAACGCAGCTTAATACATAAAAGTGCAAGCGTCTATTTGTTAACGACATAATATTTAATCGATGAAAAACTTATTCTATTTTTTTGGAGCACTAATGCTGTTAGTATCGTGTTCCGAACAAGGAACCAAGCAACCAAATTTCCTGTTTATTCTTGTTGACGACCAGCCTTTTGACGCATTGGGTTTTATTGGGCGCTATCCGTTTTTGGAAACTCCGAATATGGATAAATTGGCAGAAAAAGGAGTTAATTTTAATAATTATTTCTGCACACAATCCATTTGTTCGCCTTCGCGTGCCAGTTTCCTAACGGGCACATATCCTCATATTCATGGCGTAAACCAGAACAATCATCATGTTGACCCTGATTGGGAAAATTATAAGCCCTATACCAGCCATTTGCAAAAAGCAGGTTACGAAACGGCTATGATTGGTAAAATTCACATGGCTCATTTTAAAGGTAAAAAGCACATTCGTCCCGGTTTTGATTATTGGTATAGTTTTATTGGTCAGGGCAAATATTTCGATCCGGAAATAAACGACAATGGTGTTGAGAAGCAAGTAAAAGGTTATATGACAGATATTCTAACCAATGAAGCGGTAAGTTGGTTGACAGAAAAACGCGATGCCAACAAACCTTTTAGTCTCTGTTTGTGGCATAAAGCTGTGCACGAAGACCATTTACCTGCACCTCGTCATGAAAATTTGTATAAGAACGACACATTGCCTTACCCACCCTACAATACACACAAAGAAACGTTCGAGGGAAAACCCGAATGGCAGCGCATAAAAGCATTTGACTCAAAATGGAAGGAATATAAACCGGTTGACAAATTGCCTGAAAAACCTTGGGGCTTAAAAAGCGATAAATATATGCGATTGCTAAAAACGCTTGCAGCTGTTGACGAGTCAATTGGAACTGTTCTTGAAACTTTGGAGCAAACAGGAGAGTTAGAAAATACGGTTATTATTTTCAGTAGTGATAACGGTTATTTTATGGGTGAACATACCTATTGGGATAAACGCATTGCCTACGAAAATTCAATTCGTATTCCCATGATAATGAGATTTCCTGAAAAATTAAAACCAGGAACGCAGATTAATGAAATGTGTTTGAATATTGACCTTGCGCCAACCATTTTAGAGCTGGCAAATATTGAAAAACCAGAATATATGCAAGGTGAATCCATGGTGAAACTATTTGATAAAGAAGAAACTACAGAATGGCGAAAATCCTTTCTGTTTGAGTATTATGTCGACGATGCATACCCTTATGCCGGACCGGACATGCTGGCTGTCAAAACCGATAATTATAAGTTAATTGATGCCTTTCTTGAAAATGACATTGACGAGCTATATGATTTGCAGAATGATCCCGGCGAAATGAATAACCTGATTAATAATCCGGAATTTGATGAAATTGAAAAAGAATTAAGGAATGAAATGGAAATTCTGAAAAAGAAATACAAATACAATCCCGACAGGGACTGGTGGTTACGAAAAGTAAAGAAATAAGTGCAAACTATTGAATTGCTTGATGTCAATTTAAAAAACGATTATGAAGAATTTTATCAATATCTGTGTTTTTGCATTGTCTATGCTCTTTTTTTCGGCATGTATGAGTACAGAATTTCAGGACACTACAATTAAACAAGAGATAGATAGTAACTGGGAATTTAGGGCATCATCACCGGATAGTACTTGGTTATCAGCATCAGTTCCGGGGTGTATCCATACTGACTTATTATCGCACAATATAATACAGGATCCGTTTTATCGCCTAAATGAAAAAGATGTGCAATGGGTTGGAGAAACAGATTGGGAATACAGAACAACTTTTAGTGTAAATGCTCAATTATTTGAAAAAGAAAATATTGAATTGAACTTTGAAGGTTTAGATACCTATGCGGATGTGTATTTGAATGACAGCTTAATATTACGCTGTAACAATATGTTCAGAACTTGGAAGGTTTCTGTTAAGAATTACCTGAAAGTTGGAGATAATACGCTAAAAATAGATTTCCGTAATGTATTTGATGAGAATATTGAAAAATACAATAATGCACCTTATAAGCTAGAGGCTGGTCATAACAACGATCAAGCCGATATAAAACTTAGTCTTTATTCGCGTAAAGCGGGGTTTCATTATGGATGGGATTGGGGACCACGACTAATAACTGCTGGTGTATGGCGACCTGTTACCCTTGTTGCATGGAGTGATTTTAAAATGGAAAGTGTTTATTTTAAACAAAAAAATGTAACTGAAGACATAGCAGAAATAGAAGTTGATGTGGAGCTTAGCGCTACCAAAAACAAAAATGTAACGCTAACAATTTTTAATGCAGATACAACATTTGCAACAACAGAAGTAGCACTAAAAAAAGGTCAGTCAAAATATTCGGTTTCCTTTAATATTGAAAAACCTGAACTGTGGTGGGCCAATGGTTTAGGAGAGCAGCATTTATATGACTTCACAACTACAGTAACCGACAATGCAGGCAAAACAAGTTCAATTGATGAGCAGATTGGAATACGTTCACTTAAAGTGGTGCGCGAAAAAGATAAGTTCGGTAAAAGCTTTTATATTGAACTAAATGGAGTGCCTGTTTTCATGAAGGGTGCAAATTACATTCCTCAAGATAATTTTCAGAACCGTGTAGACGATGCTGATTATAAACATATTATTAAGTCCGCAGTTGATGCCAATATGAATATGCTGCGAGTATGGGGTGGTGGTATTTATGAGGAAGATGTGTTTTATGATTTATGCGATAAATACGGTTTATTGGTATGGCAGGATATGATGTTTGCATGCGGAATGTTTCCTGCAGATTCTGCCTTTTTAGAAAATGTTACCAACGAGGTTATTGATAATGTAACACGCATTCGCAATCATGCCTCGGTAGCTTTGTACTGTGGAAATAATGAAAATGAAATATTTTGGCACTCATGGGGTTGGAAAGAACAATATAGTGATGAGGTGCAGAAACAATATGAAAATGATTTAAAAACCTTGTTTTATGATGTTATTCCTGAAGCATTGCAAATCGCCGACCCGGAAAGATATTACCACCCTTCATCACCTTCGACCGGGTTCAATAACATACACAAAGGATTGGGTGATAACCATTATTGGGGAGTTTGGCATGGTACCGATTCATTCTCAGAGTTTGAAAACAATGTGTCTAGGTTTATAAGTGAATATGGGTTTCAATCCTATCCCGAATTTGAGTCTATCAAAAAGTTCACTATTGAAGAAGATTGGTATCTGGAATCGGATGTAATGCATGCACATCAACGTTCTATGGCAGATGATCGCAAAGATCTTGATTACGGAAATCGTTTAATAAATACCTATTTAGAGCGCAATTTCAAAACACCTAAAAATTTTGAAAACTACATATATGTAGTTCAGGCTTTACAGGCTAAAGCTGTTAAAACAGCAATTGAAGCACACCGTAGAAACAGAACAGATAACTATTGCATGGGGACTATGTATTGGCAAATTAACGATTGTTGGCCAGTTGCTTCATGGTCAAGTATAGATTATTATGGCAAATGGAAAGCTATGCATTATCTGGTAAAAAAAGCATACAATGATATCATGATTACCCATAAAGAAAACGAAGGCAAACTTGATGTTTTTGTAGTATCCGATAAGCTTGAACAGCTTAATAAAGTAGATTTAATGGTGGAAACCATTGATTTTAATGGTGAAATAATATGGAGTGCTCAAAACAAGATTAAGGTTGAGGCCAATACATCGGCAAAGGTATATAGTAAAGCCATCGAAGAACTCTTAAAAGATAAACAACGAAGCAATGTGTTCATAAGAACACGTATGGTATTGGATGGTAAAACACTGTCGGAAAACTTACATTATTTTGAGAATGACAAGTTGCTCGATTTACCTGAAGCTACAATTCAATTAACTGTAAACGATGATAATACTATTGAGTTAAACTGTGATAAATTGGCAAGGTATGTATTTGTTTCAGTAGAGGGGGAAGATGTATTCTTTTCGGATAATTATTTTGATTTAATGCCAGGTGAATCAAAAATAATTACAATGGATACAAAGGTTGATATTAAGACCATTAAAAGTAAAATCAAAGTAGTATCCCTTTGCAATAGTTACCAGGATTAGCTGTTTGATTTAAAGGGCATGTTTAAAATGCACAAAGACCGTTATTAATGATGAGATTAAATAAATTTAAATTAGTTGAGAAACATTATTTGGCGTTTGCCATAGTATTGTTGGCATTGAATAATACTTCCTTTGGACAAGAGGAGGCAAAAACACCACCCAATATTATTTTTATCATGTCAGATGACCATGCGGCACATGCCATTAGTGCCTACAATGGATTGTACAAAGACGTAGCACCAACGCCAAATATTGATAAATTGGCAAAAGAAGGTGCCCTGTTTACCAATACTTTTTGCACCAATGCTATATGCGGGCCAAGTCGAGCAGCAATCCTAACCGGGAAATACAGTCATTTGAATGGATTCTATAAAAACGAAGGTGGTGATCCATTTGACGGATCACAGGAAACATTTCCTAAACTATTGAAAGAGGCTGGATATACAACGGCACTGGTTGGTAAATGGCATTTATGGAGCGAACCTACCGGTTTTGATTATTACAAATATCACATATTAAATGGAGAGCAAGGTTCTTATTGGGATCCAAAATATAACGAAAATGGCAAGGAGGTACAGGAACAAGGTTATGCAACGAATTTAGCAGGTGATTTTGCATTGGATTGGCTTGATTCTAAAAGGGATAAATCAAAACCTTTTTGCTTATTGTATCAATTTAAGGCACCTCACCGTCCTTGGCGGCCAGATAGCATTTATGTGGACTTATTTAAAGGCATAGAAATACCATATCCGGCTACTTTTAACGATGATTATGCTGGGAGGGAGAAAACTGCAGGTCGCACCATGATGACTATTGAAAACCATCTAAATCGCAGAGACCTTAAAATGAATCCTCCAGAAGATTTGGAAGGTTATGAATTAAGTAAATGGGAGCGTGTAGGTGATAATGGAGAGTATGTTTCGCCCTCAGATACTCTAACTGGCTTAGCTCTTAAAAATTGGAAATATCAACGATATATTAAGGATTATTTGGCTTGTATCCGTTCCGTGGATGATAATATTGGCAGGGTATTAATATATCTGGAAGAGAATGGACTTTCAGAAAACACCATTATTATATATACAGGCGATCAGGGATTTTATCTTGGCGATCATGGCTGGTACGATAAACGTTTTATGTACGAAGAATCGTTACGAATGCCTTTTATTGTGAGATACCCTAAGGAAGTTAAGGCGAGTCAGAAAATAACAGAAACCACCCTTAATATTGATTTTGGACCTACATTATTAGATTTTGCAGGCATTGAAAAACCAACCGAAATGCAGGGTGAAAGTTTTGCGCCCATACTTAAAGGGGAGAAAGTAGAGAACTGGCGTAATGCTATGTACTATCACTATTATGAATATCCAAAATGGCACAATGTACAGCCTCATTATGGAATAAGAACTGATAGATATAAGTTAATTCACTTTTATTATGATGTAGATATTTGGGAATTCTATGATTTGAAAGAGGACCCAAATGAGTTGAATAACCAGTACAATAACCCTGAATATTATGATTTAATCGGTGAATTGAAGATAGAATTGAAAGAACAACAGAAAAAGTATGGCGATGATGTGACTTTAGATGAAATGAAAAAAGTGACTAAAAAGGGAATGGTGAAGTATTAGTATTTAGTACAAGTATGAAATATCGAAGCTTTTAGAAGTTGAATCTTAGTATAAACATAATTTGGCAGTAAAGGGAATTTTTTAATGTTAGAACAAATGATATAAAGAATGAAAAACATAAAAAGATGTTTTCTTGGAATAGATTTGGGCAGTTCATCTGTAAAGTTAGCATTGGTAGATGCCTCCACAGGAAAAAAGTTAGCTGCTGTAAACGAACCAGAAAATGAAATGGAGATTACAGCATTACATCCTAATTGGGCTGAGCAAGATCCAAAAATCTGGTGGAAATATATTTGTAAAGGAATTAAACGTGCTATAAATGATGCTCAAATTGACGCTTCTAAAATTGAAGGAATTGGTATTTCATATCAAATGCATGGTTTGGTTGTGGTTGATAACAATCAGGAGCCATTAAGAAATTCAATTATATGGTGCGATAGTAGAGCTATTGAAATTGGAAAAACAGCTTTTGATGAACTTGGCCATGAAAAATGTTCAGAACATTTATTAAACTCACCAGGAAACTTTACCGCTTCAAAATTAAAATGGGTTTTGGATAACGAGCCTGATGTGTACTCAAAAATTTATAAATATATGTTACCAGGAGATTTTGTGGCAGCAAAATTAACCGGGAGAATCTGTACCACCAAAAATTCACTTTCTGAAGGTATTTTATGGGATTACAAAGAAGATAAACTAGCAGATTGGTTATTAGATTATTATGGAATTGATAAAAAGTTAACCCCCGAAATAGTTGAAAATTTTACAAATCAGGGTGAAGTAAATGAACAAGCATCAAAAGAAACAGGAATTCCGGTTGGTTGTCCTGTAATTTACAGAGCAGGTGATCAGCCAAACAATGCACTTTCTTTAAATGTTTTTAATCACGGTGAGGTTGCAGCAACAGGCGGGACATCAGGTGTTATTTATGCAGTAACTAATCAATTAAAGTCAAAAGAATCTTCAAGGATAAATCATTTTGCACATGTTAACTATACTAATGAAACCACCAATGTTGGAAAGTTATTATGTATAAATGGAGCAGGAATTATGTATAGATGGTTACGTAATAATGTTGGGACAGATTCTTACGAGCAAATGAATCGTAAAGCTTCAAAAGTAACTGTCGGTTCTGGCGGAGTTTTGGTGATTCCCTTTGGTAATGGAGCAGAGCGTATGCTAAACAGTAAAAATATTGGTGTTCATATCGCTAATATGAATTTAAATCAACATTCGCATTCACATTTATACAGAGCGGCTTTAGAAGGAATTGCTTTTGCTTTTGTCTATGGAATGGAAATTTTAACCAATGATAATGCAGAAGTAAAAGTAATTAGAGCAGGTAATGATAATTTATTTCGTTCTGAAATATTTGGCAATACAGTTGCAACGCTAATAGGTTATGATATTGAAATTTATGATACTACTGGAGCGGTTGGTGCTGCAAGAGCTTGTAGTTTAGCTGATGGGGATTTTGAAAAATTTGGAACAGTCATTTCAAATAATGATCACGTGATGACTTACAGACCATTAAAAAATAAGGAACCTTATCTTATAACTTACAGCAAGTGGAAAGAAGAATTAGAAATGATATTAAACAATAAATAAAATTAAAATACATGATACTTATAGGAGACAAAGAATACTACAAAGGTATTGGAAAAATTAAGTTTGAAGGAAAGGAATCTGATAATCCGTTAGCTTTTAAATATTACAATCCTGATCAAGTTGTTGCTGGAAAAACAATGCGAGAGCATTTTAAATTTGCGGTAGCGTATTGGCATACATTCTGTGGTCAAGGAGGAGACCCGTTTGGACCAGGAACTCAAAATTTTGAATGGGATAAATCTTCAGACCCTATCCAAGCATCAAAAGATAAAGCTGATGCAGCCTTTGAGTTCATAACAAAAATGGGATTCGATTATTTCTGTTTCCACGATTATGATTTAGTTCAGGAAGCAGCAACATTTGCAGAATCTGAAGAGAGGTTAGCTGAAATTGTAGAATATATTAAAGGAAAACAAGCTGAAAGTGGAGTAAAATTATTATGGGGTACAGCAAATTGTTTTTCACACCCACGTTATATGAACGGTGCTTCAACAAACCCAGAGTTTGATGTAGTAGCTCGTGCTGGAGGACAAATAAAATTAGCTTTAGATGCAACAATAGCTTTAGGTGGTGAAAATTACGTATTCTGGGGTGGTAGAGAAGGATATATGTCTTTATTAAACACAGATATGGGACGTGAATTAGATCATATGGGACGTTTTTTAGGAATGGCTCGCGATTATGCACGTTCAAAAGGATTTAAAGGAAATTTCTTTATTGAACCAAAACCAATGGAGCCAATGAAGCATCAATATGATTTTGATTCAGCTACAGCAATTGGTTTCTTAAAAGAGTATGGTTTAGATAAAGATTTCAAAATGAATATTGAAGTAAACCACGCAACTTTAGCTCAGCATACTTTCCAACACGAATTAGAAGTAGCTGCAAAAGCTGGAATGTTAGGTAGTTTAGATGCAAACCGTGGAGATTACCAAAATGGATGGGATACAGACCAGTTTCCTATCAATATCCAAGAAACTACAGAAGCTATGTTAGTATTCTTAAAAGCTGGTGGATTACAGGGTGGAGGTATCAATTTTGATGCTAAAATTAGAAGAAATTCAACAGATTTAGAAGATGTTTTCCACGCACATATTGGTGGAGCAGATACCTTTGCAAGAGCATTACTAATTGCAGATAAAATTATGACCTCATCTCCTTATGAAAAATTAAGAACAAATCGTTATGCTTCTTTTGATGAAGGGAAAGGAAAAGCTTTTGAAGAAGGAAAGTTATCTATGGAAGATTTATACAAAATAGCGCAAGAAAATGGAGAGTTATTACAGAAGAGTGGTAAGCAAGAATTGTTCGAGAATATTTTAAACCAATACATTTAAAATTATGGGACACAATAAATCATATATATATGTAATAACTCTCGTAGCAACTTTAGGAGGTTTGCTATTTGGTTATGATACTGCTGTTATTTCTGGAGCAGAAAAATCGATTCAGTCTTTTTTAATTGAACCATTAGGATTAAGCTCTTTTACACACGGTATAACCGTATCATCAGCCTTAATAGGTTGTGTTATTGGTGGAGCTATATCAGGTTTGGTATCTTCAAAATTTGGAAGAAAAAAAGCGTTGATTATTGCTGGAATTTTGTTCCTTTTATCAGCTTTAGGTTCTGGAAATCCAGAGTTCCTATTTTTTGAAAAAGGTGTTCCATCAATGGAATTATTGTGGATATTTAATTTTTACCGAGTTGTTGGAGGTATTGGAGTAGGATTAGCTTCAGCTGTTTGTCCAATGTATATAGGTGAAATTGCCCCTGCCGAAATTAGAGGAAGACTTGTGTCTTTAAACCAATTTGCAATTATTTTCGGTATGCTGGTTGTTTATTTTGTAAACTGGGGAATTGCAGATGGTCAAACCATAGAGTGGATAAATGAAGTGGGGTGGAGAAGAATGTTTTTATCTGAAGCAATTCCGGCTTCTGCATTTGCTTTTCTTATGTTTTTTATGCCTGAAACACCAAGGTATTTGGCGTTACAGCATCAAGATGATAAGGCATTGTCAATACTTTCACTAATTAATGGTACTGAAAAAGCAAAGCAAATTCTTAATGAAATAAAAAGCACCGTTGAAACTTCTAAGGCAAAGTTATTTTCATACGGTAAAATTGTAATCATAGTAGGTATTTTACTTTCAGTTTTTCAACAATTTGTAGGAATAAATGTAGCACTGTATTACGCACCTCGTATTTTTGAAAGTATGGGCGCAGCAAAAGATGCTTCTATGTTACAAACCATTATTATGGGACTTGTAAATGTTGTGTTTACTGTTGTGGCAATTATGACGGTAGATAAATGGGGAAGAAAGCCATTATTAATTATTGGATCTATTGGTATGGCAATTGGAATGATTGCGATTGCAACATTAGCATTTTTTGATATTATTGGAATTGCAACACTTGTATTTATTATTATTTACACAGCTTCATTTATGATGAGTTGGGGTCCAATTTGTTGGGTACTTATTTCAGAAATTTTTCCAAATAAAATTAGAAGTCAAGCAATTGCAATTGCTGTGGCAGCGCAATGGGCAGCAAACTTTTTTATCTCATCTACATATCCACCAATGATAGAGTTTAGCAGTGGAGGAACTTATATGTTTTATGGAATTATGAGTATTCTTTCTGCACTATTTGTATGGAAAATGGTGCCTGAGACAAAAGGGAAGACTTTAGAAGAGATAGAGGGCGTTTGGAAAGAAAAATAATGAACCGTAGATAGTTACATCATCGGAAATGTATATATCCTTGAATTAATAAATAACGTGAATAATGGATAAGCCCCGAATACCGAATTTTTCTGTTCCCCGACCCTAAAAGGGAGGAAAAATTCTCGAAAACAGCAATAATTTTCGCATTAAAAAAACTTATCCATTATTCACGTAAATAAAATCTAATTAAACATTAATCACGCATGGAGATTATTAGTAGTATAATCAAATTTTAAAATATGAAAAAACTAACATTATTTTTATTGACAATTGTGTGTTTCCAATCATATTCACAAGACTGGGAAAACCCCCAAATTATCCAAAAAAACCGGGAAAGAGCCCGAGCTACTTTTTACTCTTTCACAAGTGAGGAAAAAGCGATCGAAAATAATATTGCTAAAGGTGAATATATTAAGTGCTTGAACGGAAAATGGAAGTTTAGCTATGTAGGAAAAACATCAAAAAGACCGCTTGATTTCTATAAAACAGATATAGACCATAGCAATTGGGATGAAATCCCTGTCCCTGGAAATTGGGAGCTATATGGATATGGTTTTCCCAATTATACAAACATTAAATACCCTTTTAAAAAAAATCAACCAAAGATTGCAGATGAATACAGTCCTGTAGGGTCGTATGTTACCTGGTTCGATTTTCCTGCCAATTGGGATGATAGAGAGGTTTACATTCAACTTGGTGCTGTCAAATCAGGCTATTATATCTGGGTAAACGGAAAGGAAGTGGGGTATAATCAAGGTTCAAAGCTCCCGGCCGAATTTAATATCACACCTTATCTTGTGAGGGGAAGAAATAAGTTGGCAGTTCAGGTTTTCCAATTTACAGATGGTAGTTACCTCGAAGATCAGGATTTCTGGAGACTGTCAGGCATTCAGCGTGATGTATATTTGTTCGCGCGTCATAAAGTACATATCCGTGATTTTTTTGTAAAAGCCTTGTTAGATGAGGATTATAAAAATGGAATTTTTGAACTTGATGTAGAATTACAAAATCGCGATAAGCGTTCTGCAAGAAGCTATTCTGTTGAGTACAAGCTGCTTGATGCCGAAAATAACACTATTCTGAATGAGGTGTTAAGTAAATCATCAGTTGCCAAAAATTCAACTGGTACTTACCTTTTCAAAGGTAAAGTTAACTCGGTAAAAAAGTGGTCGGCTGAAGAGCCTAATCTGTATAAATTAACTATTCTCCTAAAAGATTCTAAAGGACAACTTGTTGAGGCAACTTCCATAAATGTAGGATTTAGAACTACGGAAATAAAAGGAGGACAACTGCTCGTGAATGGTCAACCTATTCTGATTAAGGGAGTAAATCGACATGAACATGATGAATTTTTTGGACATGTGGTCAATGAAGAGTCAATGCTGGCTGACATTAAATTAATGAAACAGTTTAATATTAATGCGGTAAGAACTGCTCATTATCCTAATGATCCTAAGTGGTATGAATTATGTGACAAGTATGGTATTTATCTTTATGATGAAGCCAATATTGAATCGCATGGATATGGTTATGAAATATCAGAAACCCTTGCCAACAAACCGGAGTGGAAAGAAGCGCATCTTGCTCGTTGTATGAATATGCTGGAGCGCGATAAAAATCATCCTTCAATAATTGTATGGAGTATGGGTAATGAGGCAGGAACAGGTCCTAATTTTTTAGAGGCATACAAAGCTATGCATAAAAGGGATATTAGTAGACCCGTACATTACGAGAGAGCAGAAAAGATGACTGAGGTCAAGGAAAGACATACCGATATTCATGGAGATATGTACCGAGAGATAGATGATATTAGGAATAATTGGTTAGGAAAGGACACAGAACGCCCTTTTATATGGTGCGAATATGCCCATGCTATGGGAAACAGTACTGGCAATTTCAAAGAATACTGGGATCTTGTAGATTCACATCCTCAGCTTCAGGGTGGTTTTATTTGGGACTGGATGGATCAGGGATTAGTTGATTTTAAGGGTGATAAGAAATACTGGGCTTATGGTGGTCATTTTGAACCAGAAGGACAAGCACATGATGAAAACTTTTGTCTAAATGGCTTGATTGATGCAGACCGAACCCCTCATCCTGGTTTATATGAGGTAAAAAAAGTTTATCAGAACATTGAGTTTAAGGACGATGATATTAAAAGGGGTAAAATAATTATTAAAAACAGACGATTTTTCACAGATTTATCTAATGTAATTTTTAAATGGGATTTGGTGGCAGATGGTAAAATAGTGAAATCGGGCAAATTGCAAAATTTTGCCATTTCTCCCCAGGAAGAAAAGGTTTGCACTATAGACATTGGTGTATTAAACGAAAGACAGGAGTATTTTCTGAACATATCAGCTGTTAATACAGAACCCAACTCATTAATTCCAATAGGGCATGTGGTAGCTAATGAACAACTTAAAATAACAGACACTCAATTTTATATATCTGATAAAAGCATAGAGAATAAGAAATTAATTTTAAACGAGAACAATAATACCATAAGCATAAAGGGAGACGATTTTACGATTGAGTTTTCAAAATTGAATGGAGCACTATGTTCTTACCTATTAAACGGGTATGAGTTAATTAGCAGCCCGATGGTGCCTGATTTTTGGAGAGCACCAACTGATAATGATTTTGGAAGTAAGATGCCGAATAGATGCAAAATCTGGAAAGAAGCAGGAGCATCGGCAGAACTTAAATCAATTGAAAAAATACACATTTCAGATTCAAAGGTTAAAATTAACACACAACTTGCTTTACCAGCAGTAGAAGGAGTTATTAAGGTGGAATATTTGGTTGATGGGAATGGGAAAATTGATGTAGTATATAGTTTTAAGGCCAATAAGATGAAGCTTCCTGAAATTCCTCGTATTGGGCTTGCGATGCAGTTGGCAAAAGATTTTGATAACCTGAAATATTATGGAAGAGGGCCATGGGAAAACTATGTTGATAGGAACACGGCAGCCTTTGTGGGTATTTACCAATCAACAGTAAGAGATCAATATTTTGCTTATGGCCGACCTCAAGAGAATGGGCACAAGTCAGATGTTCGTTGGTTGAGTTTATGTAATCATATCGGTTTAGGACTTAAAATTGTTGCCATTGACGAAAAGCTGGAGTTTAACGCTTTGCATTACACCACAGAATCGTTTGACCCTGGTGCAAAAAAGCTTCTTCGAACACCACTTGATGTTGAGGAAAGTGATTTTGTAGAATTGCATATCGATCATAAAATGATGGGCGTGGGAGGAGATAATAGCTGGGGAGCCAAACCTCACCGTAAATATTTATACTATGCAGATAAAGAATATAAATATAATTTCAGTATTGTTCCTGTGATGTAATCAATAATTTAGGCAGGTACTTCAAAAAAAACACCTTTAAGATAATCAAAGTAATATTTGAGTAATTGTTAATTGAGTTAGTAAATGTGTCTTAAAGGTGTTTTTTAAATTTTTTTTAATCTCTTAGGGTTTAATTCCCCGATGCTTGCATCGTAATATTTATATTTGTGTATGTCAGAAAGTTGGACTTGCAACAAAAAAGGCTTTATCCTTTGGAGAGATCAACTTGAAGAAAAGTTGTATTAAGGGGATTAGGAAAGTAATCCTACCACTTCTTTCTTTAGTATGGCCACTGGCATGATATTTTAAACTGCTTATTAATTTTTCTTCATTCGTATTCATGACACTATTTTATTTGCATGAATTATTTGTTTTAATATTGATGATCCACTCTACATTAAATGTGCAAAAAGAGTTTTTTTTATTTTAATAGTAATTTTATAAACAAAAAAACTATCTTTACCATTCGTGTAACAATAGACCCTGTTTTTTAGGGTTTATTGCAGCATAAAAGGTAATGGCGAAAAGCACATACATATCAGAGAATTTAAACGAAGCCCAAATAGACTTATTAAAATATTTGGAGGATTATGAAATCCTTTATTTTAATTTAAAGGAGTTGGAGTTGCCTGAAAACCTAACAGCCAATGTCAATGAGCTGGTAGAAAACCTGTACCAAAAAGGCTTGCTAAACCGTATAGAGCGTGGGGTATATGCCAAACCCAATTATAATAATGTGAATGTGCTGGCAACTTATATAAGTTCAAATAGCACAATTGCTTATTGGTCAGCGTTGCATCATCATGGTTTAACAGAACGTTTTCCTAATACAGTATTTGTAAAAACTACACAGCGAAAAAGAGACACACAAATATTGGGTTCTACTGTGAAATTTGTTACTGTAAAAGAAAATAAAAATATAGGAGTGATTCAAGAAGGGTATGGAGACGATAGTTTTACGATAACCGATATAGAAATGACCTTGGTAGATTGCTTCGATCAACCCCGTTATGCTGGTGATTTTATCGATGTAATAAAAGCCTTTGCTAATGCAAAATTAACCAACAACAAATTAATAGAATACACTAAGGCTTATGATAATATAGCCCTAACAAAGCGTGTGGGGTATTTGGCAACATTATTTCATAAGGATAAACTGAAAAGCTTTATTAATTATGCCAAATCACAAGTAAACAAAAGGTACAGTTTAATAGATGCAGGTGGTTTACAGCAAGGTGAATTTATAAGTGAGTGGAAATTGCGATTAAACATCAGTAATGAAAACCTATTACAAATGGCTCAAACCGAGTATTAAATGATTTTACAAAAAGAGATTGTACAAAAAGCCCATGAATGGAAAGTACCACCCAATACGGTAGATAAAGATTATGTGTTGGGGCATTTTCTATCGGTGTTTGTGGCTCATTATAAGGATGAGTTAGTATTTAAAGGAGGAACCTGTTTACGAAAATGCTATATAGAAAACTACCGCTTTTCAGAAGATTTGGATTTCACGGCTTTAGATAAAAACTTTGTATTAGAGCAAAAAATGTTGCAAAGTATAGCTAAAATTACTGAAGAAGGAACAGGGATTAAATTTAGCGTCGATAAAATCAAACCCTTGAAGTTTCTAGATGAACCTAAAGGCTTTCAGGTTTACATAAAATACTGGGGAGCTAACCATTCCAAAAACCAACGACCATTACCGTCTAACCGTTGGCATACTAAAATAAAACTGGAAGTGAGCACTGACGAGGTTATGCTGTTAGATACTGAATCGTTGGCTATTATGCATCCGTATTCCGATTCGTTAATAGGTGAACCGCAAAGTCGTTGTTATAGTATTAATGAAGTGGTGTCCGAAAAATTAAGGGCATTAAAGCAACGTTCTTATACTGCGCCTAGGGATTTTTACGACCTATTTCATTTAACGCAAAAATTTTCCAAAAAAGATTGGGAAATAGTGATTCCCATCTTTCTTAAAAAAATAGAACATAAAAATTTAGAGTACAAATCACCTGAGGATTTAATTGACGATTCTAAAATAACAAACGTCAAACGTGCTTGGAAAACCAGTGTAGCGCATCAAATTAAAGAAGGACATCAACCTGATGGAGATGAAATCATTGTAATAGTAACACAACGTATTAAAACGTATTTACCTAATCTCAAAAAATAAAAATTAAGTTTTTGGAAGTATGAACGCATCCCAAATATTCAGGTGCTTAAAATAAACATAATGTAAATTGCTTAACGTTATAATTTTATGACTATATGAAAATTCAAATTTGCTCAGATTTACATTTGGAATTTTCTAAAAATAGAGAATGGCTAAAGCATAATCCGTTGGTGCCAAAGGGTGAGATCTTAATTATCGCAGGCGACACTTTTTATCTAGAAAGAGATTATTCTAAATTAGACTTCATAAATAAAATTTCTGAAGATTTTGAATACGTTTATTTAATACCAGGCAATCATGAATATTATGGTGGATATGATGTAGCAACAGCTTTATTTTCAAGACAAATAGAAATTAAAAAAAATGTACATATGTTAAACAATACATCTGTACAAATTGGTGATGTTAACTTTATATTTTCAACACTTTGGTCTAAAATAGAGAAGAATTTTAATGAAATAAAAAGGAGAATGAACGATTTTAGATTAATCAAGTTTGAAGAGGAACGATTCACCATTAATGATTATAATATGATTCATAATAAAGCCTTTGACTTTATATCAAATAAAATAAAAAAAGAAGGAAAAAAGTTGTTATTACCCATCATTTACCAAGTGACCATTGTAATGTTGATGAATTTAAAGGTAGTGATCTCAATGAAGCATTTTGTGTTGAAAAAACAGAATTTATCTTAAATAGTGATGTTGATTATTGGATTTATGGTCATTCGCATAGAAATAAAGACGATTTTAAAATTGGAAATACTAATATGATAACGAATCAATTTGGTTATGCGGAATGGGGTGAACACAAAACATTTGATTATGAGAAAATTATTGAAATTTAATCTATAGAATTCCTCGAGGTTCTACCTCGGGGTCATGTCGGAAAGTTTGAAAACCTTAGGTTTTCATCAAACTAAAAATAAACTTTTTCCGCTTGATACCTCGATGGCTCTGCCTCGGGGTAGTTTATTTGTGAAATGTAGTGTTATAGAAATAAACTAATAGCTGTAAATGATTTATTAAAATATTTGTGCCATTAAAATTATTATATAGAACCGTACCATCCATTTGAACCTATTTTATATGTCAAGTATTTTGAGCAAAAAAGTTGACATGTGTTAAAAGGAATGTATAATAATGAATTTGGATATTTGGTGTATAGACAATTACCTACAGAGGATGATGTGTTAAGCTTACCGAAAAAAAATAAGAGTAAGTTTATATTAAGCTATTCACGTAAGAGAATATACTTTATGTGTTAAGTAAAAAAAAGGCTTGTTAACTTTAGTAAAGTTTCGATAAAATTACCTGATTTTGGTAATAATCTCGCATTTTTACTAAAAAGTGTTTATAACATAGATACCAAAATAATATCAAAGGATAACAAAGTATTACACCATATTTACACCTCGTAATCTCCAAAGTAGCGTGTATCAAGGATAGTTACATATTGTATCGGAAAGTAACCTATATTAACAAATAGGTACTAAACATATAATAAATATACTATAAACCTCTTATTTACAGAGGTTTTCGTATTTTTGTTTAATATCTGTTAATATGTAATATGTGTTAATTAGGTACAATTTTGTACCTTATTTGTACCTTTTTTATTTCGAGGTACAAAAAACAGGGTTCATATCCTTTTTTTATCCCTTTTGTGGCACCTAAGTACACTTAAATACACTCAAGTACACTTATGTCCATTTAATGACATTAATTTAATGAGTAGTAATATTAAAATAACTCGAGTTTGTGATTATTGTAATAAGGCATTTTTGGCAAGAACAACAACTACTAAATATTGTTCTCGTATGTAACTTTAATAATTGAGTGTTTAATGCGAAAATTGCCATTTTATCGAAAAAATGTAACTTAATGAATATCATATAGTTATAAATTTTGTATTGTGATCCCTCCAGTAGCTTTTTATTTTACCCTTCTATCTAGCTGTGTACATCTGTATGCGCATTTTGAGTATATCTTTATTTTATGAATGAAGTTGTGTGTCTCTGTATACTAGTCAGTATTTGAGAGCACTCTTGATTTAGTTGATGAGTTTCACCTTAAGTATGTTTGATTGGAAACGATTTATAAAAACTAATTATTCTTAATAATAAGTTCAAGCTAGCTCTATTATTGATTAAAAAGACATTTCACCTTATTAAAAAACCATAATGCCCTATCTTTATTTATAAGCTAAACTAATATTGTGCTATAACAAACTAAACTAAAGATATTATTATGAAAAAAATGAAACTGGTTTATTTATTACTAATCTTTCCAACCATTTTATTTGCTCAAAGTAAAGAAATTATTGGAACTGTGTTAGATGAAAATAATATGCCTTTGCCAGGAGCAAGTGTTTTAGTTAAAGGGCTCACTATTGGTGCATCTACAGATTTTGATGGTGCTTTTTCTTTAAATGTTCCAGAGACTGGAAAAACACTAGTTGTTTCTTATCTAGGGTATATTACTAAAGAATTGGTTATAGGGAATAAAACAACCTTTAATATTCAATTAAAAATAGATACCAATGCACTGGACGAAGTTGTAGTTGTTGGTTATGGAACCCAACGTAAAAGTGATATTACAGGCTCTGTAACATCTGTAAAGGTAGATGATATTGCAGCGGCACAAAACAGCACTGTTGATGCCTTATTACAAGGTCGTGCAGCAGGAGTTCAAGTAACTCAAAATGCAGGAAGCCCAGGTTCTGGAGTCTCTGTAAAAATTAGAGGAGCAAGTAGTTTAAGAGGTAATAATGAGCCTTTATATGTAGTTGATGGGGTTATTATCTCCTCGGCAGGTGAAGATGCTGCTAATGCTTCTGCAGATGGTAATAGTTTGGAAGAAACTCAAAATGGGTTAAATGGTATAAATCCTCGTGATATTGAAAGTATGGAAGTGCTTAAAGATGCATCAGCTACAGCTATTTATGGTTCTAGGGGAGCAAACGGTGTTATTTTGATAACTACTAAAAAAGGTAAAAGTGGTAAAACATCAATACAAGCATATGTAAATACAAGCGTATCAGAAATTAGTGAACGATATGATGTTTTGGATGCTTTAGGATATGCTAACTATCAAAATGAAGCTTTATTAGTAAATGGTGGAGATCCTCGTTTTAGTATAAGTGGCGGAACAATTTTCCCCATTGCAACGGATGGAACTGTTAGTGATACACCCGCAGAGCAACATAACTGGCATGATGAAATTTATAAACAAGGTTTTTCTAAAAGTGCAGGAGCTTCTTTTAGTGGAGGAACAGAAAAGGGTAATTATTATGCTTCCGTTGGTTACAATGATCAGGGAGGTATTGTAGAAAATTCAAGACTAAAAAACGGTAATTTTAGTATTAATTTAAATCAAGACTTGTCTGATAAATTTAGTATCAATGCAAAATTGAGCGCTTTTTATTCAAAAGGAAATTTTGCCCAAGATGGAGATAGAGCTGGAGGGCAACGTAGTTTTGTTGGAAATATTTTACGCTATCCTACTTTAGTTACTGATGGTGGTACTTTTGATAACGAAGATGGGATTTCTAGTCCTTTTACATGGGTTAATGATTTTCAAGATACATCTGAAGAGAGTCGATTTATTGGATCTCTAGCTTTAACCTACAAATTCAATATAAAAGGATTGAAGTACAAGCTACAGGCAGGTGGTAATATACGAAATAAGGAGCGTAGACGGTTTTATGGTTTAACTACTTTTCAAGGAAGTTCTACCAACGGGAGCCTCTCGATTTCAAATTTAGAGACAAAGTCATACCAGATTAATAACTTATTAACCTATAACCGCACCTTTAAGAAAAAACATAGAATTAATGCCGTTATCGGTATGACGTTCGATGTTAGAGACGTTAAAAACACCCTGTATGCAGTTAATGATTTTTCTACAACTGAATTTGGTGTTGACCAACCCATTTATGGGCAACAGATTTCTCGTCCTTTAGACGTTTTACCTTTAAAGAGTCAACTCTTATCATACTTATCGCGTGTAAATTATTCGTTTGATAATAAATATATTATAACAGGAACGTTTAGAGCAGATGGCTCTTCTAAATTCTCTAAAGAAAATAGATACAGTTATTTTCCATCATTCTCTTTGGCATGGAGGGCTAATAATGAAAAATTCCTAGAGAATTCAGAAACTATTAACGAATTAAAATTTAGAATTGGTTGGGGTATGACGGGTAATCAAGGTATTTCTGCATACCAAACCTTTGCGAATTATGGACCAATATTATATGGCAATTCAGATGAAGGAACCAGTATTGGCTTTGTTCCGTTAAATGTGAGTAACCCTAATCTTAAATGGGAAACTACTAAGCAGTTAAACGTTGGGTTGGATTTTGGACTTTGGAAAAATAGAGTAACAGGAACCATAGATGTATATGATAAACAAACTGATGATTTACTATTAGATCAACCATTAGGGCCATCTTCAGGTTTTACTTCGTTGCTGGTTAATAGAGGTAGTATTAATAATAAAGGAGTAGAACTTACTTTAAGCGGTACAATTATTAACAAAAATGATTTTAGCATTGATTTAGGCGGTAATATAGCCTTTAATAAAAGTGAAATTCAAAAATTAGGAGGTAGTCCAGAAGACATTTATATAAATGGTGCGTTAGAAAATCGTGTCTTTTATAGAGGTGAAAATATATCAACGGGTAACTATTTTAGAACGCCAGCAAATATCTTTATGGAAGGCGAACAAATAGGTTTGTTTTATGGGTTTGAAACCGATGGTATTTATCAAACCGAAGATAATATTACAGTATCTGGGGCGCAAGCTGGCGATGTACGTGTAGTAGATCAAGATGGAGATGACGCTATTACTGAAGCAGATAGAACAATTATTGGAAACCCAAATCCAGATTTCGTTTATGGGGGTTATTTAAATATGAACTATAAACGATTGAGTTTAAGTGTTCTAATTAATGGTGTTTATGGCAATGAAATTGCTAATGGTAATTTAATCCAATTAGGAACCGCAGAAGGCAGATCTGTAAGTATTTTGTCTACAGCTTATGACAATGCTTGGAGACCCGATGCTCAATCAAATACTTACCCGAGAATTGGATATCTAGGAGAAGCTGGATCTCCAGCCATTACAGATAGAATTATTGAGGACGGTAGTTACTTAAGAATAAGCAATATTACATTAGGATATGATATTCCAGTTGAAAAATCAAACATTTTTAGTAGTGCTAATGTCTATGTGTCGGGCTTAAACTTATTTACGTTTACAGACTATTCAGGATATAATCCAGAAATAACTAATTTCTTGAACAATGGAAATATTGTAGGAGTAGATTGGAATGGGTTTCCTAATGCGCAAACTATCATGTTAGGTTTAAATCTTAAATTTTAATTTTAAAAACTATAAAAATGAAAAATTATAAATTCACTTTTTTAATCATATTGGGCATACTATTCACGAATTGTAGTTTGGAGGAGGAACCGCCTTTTTTAGCAAATGAAAATGTATACAGTTCTGCAAGTAATGCCACGTCTGCATTATTCGGTATCTATGAAGCCATGGTGCAATACGAATACTATGGAAACGAATTTTTGTTTTTAACAAATGTAAATTCGGGTTTAATGGTTACTAGGCGTACAGGAAATAATAATAATAATAGTTATAATAGTACCATGTCTTCTTTAAAGCCTGCAAGTGGTTTAGTTACAATTGAAAATTCATGGATAGGTATTTATGAAACTATTGGACGAGCTAATGATGCTATTAATTCAGCAACAGTATTTGATAATCCAAGTACGCCCGATGAGCTAGTTATAAACGATGTTATTGGGCAAGCCTATTTTGTAAGAGCTTTCAATTATTTTAATCTTGTTAGATTATGGGGAGAAATTCCTTTAAGGGTAACTCCAACTACAACAGAAACTATTCACCTGGCTAAATCATCTATTAAAGATATTTATGCACAAATTATAGAGGATGTAAAAAAAGCACAACAATTAATGAATGGTGCGGTTGCAAGTGGAACTCCAAAACCACAAGCGGCAGACATGCTACTTTCAAAAGTTTATATGACCTTAGCAACGGCGTCAAACGATATTCAAGACGCAGGGTTTAACTATTGGCAATTGGCGTATGATGAAGCCATCAAAGCGTATGGAAACTATAGTCTTCTTCCTAGCTATGATAATTTGTTTTTAGGGACTAATGGAAATAATACGGAAGAATCTATTTTCGAACTTCAATCTGTAGTAGGTGCTTCATTAGATCATACAAGAGGATTTACTCCAAACTGGTATACTAAGGCAGCTACATTTGGCTGGTTTAAAATAAACATAGAAAATTATGATTTACATGCTGTAACCTATCCAAGTGACCCACGTTTAGCGACTACTTATGTAAGTACCTGGACACGTGGAAATAACGGAAGCACAGAAAGATCTTATCCAACAAATACTGCTAGGTCAAACTTTGGGAATTCCTTTCCTTATCTGTTTAAACTAGGTTCAAGAGATCCTAATAATGCAGTGAGAGAGACAAATAAGAACTTTAAAATCTATAGATATGCCGATTTACTATTAATGCTTTCAGAAATTTCCAATGAGTTACAAAATGGTCAGGAAATGACCTATGTCACAGAAGTGCTTGGAAGAGTTGGTCTTACCCCGCACGTTGGGTATTCTGGTGGACAAGATTCCTTTAGAGCAGCCATCATGAAAGAATATCAGTTTGAATTAATAGGAGAAGGGCATGAATGGTTTAATAATAGACGTCGTGGATATAATTATTTTTTAAATAATGTAATAATTCCACATAATACTGCGGCATCATTTAAACCGAGCGTAGATGTCACTCATGAAACCGATGAAACTATGGTAATGTCTATCCCTATAGCAGTTGCTGAAATAAATGCAAACGACGAAATTTCCAATTAGGGATAAATATCACAAAAACAATGAATTAATTTTTTGAATTGGTCAGTTAATTAAAGAGCTGTCTTATAAAATGGATAGCTCTATAATTTAAGCTTTCAATAAAGCCTTTTTATAAACCAACAATAGGACTGTTGGTTAAACCTAATTGATTAACAAAAAGTAATAGCTATAGATTGATGAAACAACTAATTTTCATATTTCCTATTTTCTTCGTTGCTTTAAACATATCTGCACAAGGTATTAAGGACACAAGGAAACCCAATGTCATCTTTATAGCAATTGATGATTTAAAACCAACAATTGGCGCGTTTGGAGATGAATTTGCTAAAACTCCAATATTAGATAAATTGGCTAATAATGCTACTATCTTCACAAATAATCATACACAACAAGCTGTTTGCGGGCCATCTAGAGCTAGCTTACTTACAGGTAAACGACCAGATTACACAAAGGTTAGAGATTTAAAAACCAAAATGAGGGATATAAATCCTAACATTTTAACCATACCACAGTATTTCAAGGAAAATGGTTATATAACTGCCGGAGTCGGTAAAATTTACGACCCACGTTGTGTTGATGAATTTAGAGATAAACCTTCATGGAGTCTCCCATTTATAAAAGAAGCGGATTTAAATTACCCCGATGAATTTGGAAAACCCGAGTTAGGATACTATCAAAATAAGGAAATCAAAAAGCATATTACTACATTAAGAAAAGAAGCTAAAGACAAAGGGGTTTCTAATATTAATAAATATGTTAGAGATCGATACAAACCGCCCTTTGAAATTAGTAACGTACCAGATGAAGCTTATACCGATGGCGCTATTACAGTTAGTGCTTTGTCTTTATTGGATGAAGTTAGTAAAGATAGTAACAAACCGTTCTTTTTAGCCGTTGGTTTTAAAAGACCTCACTTACCTTTTGTTGCACCTAAAAAATACTGGGACCTATATGATAAAGATGCCATACAATTGGCGGCTTTTCAGAAACAATCTAAAAATGGCACTGATTTGGCTTATCACAATTCTGGCGAAATGAGAAGTTATCTGTCACCTGAAGTTGAGTATAAGCTTAATGAAGAGAATCTTTTGGATATGGATGAAGATCTTCAAAAAAAACTCATTCACGGCTATTATGCATGTGTAAGTTTTGTTGATGTCCAAGTTGGGAAAATCATTGAAAAATTAAAGCAAAAGGACTTAGATAAAAACACCATTATTGTAGTTTTGGGTGATCATGGTTGGCATTTGGGTGACCATAGTTTATGGAACAAACATTCTAATTTCGAGCAGGCTACGCGTTCACCATTAATGGTATATGTGCCAAATGGCAACAAATCAGTAAAAGTAAACTCGCCTACTGAATTTGTAGATCTTTTCCCAACACTTTGTGAGTTATCAGGATTAAATATTCCAGAAAATTTAGATGGTAAAAGCCTATTGCCATTAATAAATCAATCAAATGATGTAGTAAAGAAATATGCCGTAAGCCAATGGCATAAAGGAAAAGTAACAGGTTACAGTTTTAGAACAGAAACTTATAGATATACGGTTTGGATTGATAAAAAGAAAAGCACGGAGTTAATTACTTCTAATGATATTGTTGCCCAAGAATTATACGATTATAGTAAAGACCCTTTAGAAACCACCAACCATTTTGGGCGTGCTGAATATAAAACGATTCAAGAAGAATTGATAGGCTATTCTAAAACGTATTTTAATTCAGAGTTATTAAAAAGCAAGAGTGCAAAGAGGAGTTCCAATACTATAATTGTTGGAGCTACACTGAATCATAATGAGCTTAACACTATAAAAGAAAAGCTGTTTTTAAAAGATTTTAATTACCTAACACCAGGCAATGCTGCAAAACAAACTAAAATTCATCCTAAACCCAAAGTATGGAATTGGGAGCAAATCGATGACTTTATAAGTTTAGCCCAAAAACATGATTTACAAGTTCGTCTGCATGGACCAATTAGTCCTCAAGCTTCAAAATGGGCTAAAGAAGATCACAGAACACCGAAAGAATTGGATCAAATCATGACTGAATTTGCAACAGCTTTTGCAATAAAATTTAATAGTGAACCTACTGTAAAATGGATGGATGTTGTAAACGAAACCATACTTCCTAATGGGAAATGGTTCGGACCCAAAGAGGGTACTAATAAATGGGAAAACCCATGGTTAAAAATGGGATTAGATGAAAACGGCTATCCGCTTTATATTTTAAAAGCTTTTGAAATTGCCACAAAACATGCTACCAATATTAAGCTGGTATATAATCAAAATGCAGGAATGCAAGCCGAAATGTGGGATAAGTTAAAAGAAACCATATTGTATATAAGGTCTAAAGGCTATCGTGTAGATGGTTTTGGATGGCAAGGACATATAGGTCTTAGTCCAACAACAAAAGCATTAAAGGAGAATACGGACGTAGAATTAAAAAAATTATCAAAATTAATAGATTGGGCGCATCAAAATAGTTTAGAGTTTCATGTAACCGAACTCGATTATTTTATTGATGATTTAACTCAATTAAAAGTAGGTTTCAAAAATCAAGCTACATTTTATCAAAAATTAGTTAAGCTTTTACAAGAGAAAACAAAAACAGGTGTTGTAACACTTAATCTTTGGGATATGGGAGAGCGCATTAAAAAAGGAAAAGAAGGTGCTTTTCAATCCATTTACGATTCAAAATTTCAGCCAACACCTGCTTATAACGTCATTAAAAATATAAACGAATAATATGTTTAAAAAAGCAATTATAAAAGGAGCTTTATTAAGTTTCATATTAACTATGTTTAGTTCTTGTACACAAAGTTCAAATGAAAACAAGTCAGATTCAAGTCCTTTATATTTAGATCCATCACAACCTATTGAAAAAAGAATAGACGATTTAATGGGAAGGATGACTTTAGAAGATAAAGTATATCAAATGAACCAATTTGTTGGATTGGAGCATATGAAACAAGGAAACCCTAACGACGATAAAGAAAATAATGATGCTCAAGGTTTTTATAAAACACTTTCTGTTAATGATGTTTCAAAAATGTGTGAAGAAGGAAAGATTGGTTCCTTTTTACATGTTTTAACCGCAGAGGAAGCTAATTTATTACAAGAATTGGCCCTTAAATCACCATTAAAAATCCCAGTATTAATTGGGATTGATGCTATACATGGTAATGCTTTGGTGTCTGGGTCAACTGTTTATCCGTCACCAATAGCGCTGGCTTCTACTTGGAATGATGATATCTTATATACGATTGGAAAACAAACGGCTAAAGAAATGCGAGCTACTGGAAGCCATTGGACATTTACACCAAATATAGATATATTAAGAGATCCGCGCTGGGGACGTGTTGGAGAAACCTTAGGCGAAGATCCTTTTTTGGTTGGTAATATGGGAGCTGCTATGATTAATGGATTTCAGCAAGATGATTTTACAGGAACCGAAAAAGTAATTGCCTGTGCTAAACACATGATTGCTGGTGGTGAGTCTATTAATGGTTTAAACGCTGCACCAGCAGATATATCTATTCGTACTTTAAGAGAAGTGCATTTACCACCATACAAAAAAGCTATTGATGCCGGTTTGTATTCCATTATGGGAGCACATAATGAGATAAACGGTGTTCCATCTCATATGAGTAAATGGTTAATGACAGACGTTTTAAGAAACGAATGGGGCTTCAAAGGGTTTTATGTAAGTGATTGGCTAGATATTGAACGTATTGATAAATTACATCATGTTGCCAAAGATATGAAAGAAGCTTCTTATTTATCTGTCGATGCTGGTATGGATATGCACATGCATGGACCAAAATTTACAGACGCTATTATAGCTTCGGTAAAAGAAGGGGAACTTGCTGAAAGTCGTGTAAATGATGCTTGCCGTAAAATATTATCTGCAAAATTTAGACTTGGGTTATTTGAAAACCGTTTTGTGGATTTAGAGAAGGTTGATGAATCACTTTTTACAGAGGAGCATAAAGAGATTGCTTTAAGTTCTGCAAGAAAAGGTATTGTACTACTTAAAAATAATGGCTTACTTCCGTTAAAAGAAACAGCTTCAAAAAAGAAAATTCTTGTAACAGGGCCAAATGCAAATAATCAATCCATTTTAGGTGACTGGCATGCGGTACAACCAGACAAAAATGTAACAACTATTTACGAAGGCATAAAAAATTTAGGAGAAACTAAAGGGTATGAAGTAAACTTTTTTGATTCGGGTGAAAGTATAAGACACATTGAGGATTCTAAAATTAATGAAACAGCTAAAAAATCTGAAGAGGCCGACTATGCGGTTGTGGTGGTTGGTGATAATTCAATGCGTTATAAGTGGAAAGATAAGACTGCTGGAGAAAACATGGGTCGTGCCAACCTAGATTTGTTTGGCAAGCAATTAGAATTAGTTCAGGCTATTGAAAAAACAGGAACACCAGTAATAATTGTTTTGGTTAATGGAAAGCCAATTTCAGAACCTTGGTTGCAAGAAAATATTCCTGCAATTATAGAGTCTTGGGAACCTGGTAATATGGGTGGACAAGCTGTTGCTGAAGTTTTATTTGGAGATATTAATCCAAGCGGTAAATTACCATTAACTGTCGCAAGAAATGTTGGACAGTTACGAATGATTTACAACCACAAACCATCCGCTTATTTTCATAAATATGCTGATGAAAGAAACACGCCTTTATACCCATTTGGATTTGGTTTAAGTTATACTAAATATATTTATAGCGCACCAAAATTGTCAAGTATGACATTCAAACAAGACGAAGATATAATAGTTTCAGTTGATGTAACTAATATTGGGGAAATTGATGGAGAGGAAATCGTTCAATTCTATATCCGAGACAATGTTAGTAGTGCTACAAGACCTGTAAAAGAACTAAAAGGCTATCAACGCGTTGCATTAAAAGCAGGTGAAACAAAAACAGTAAGTTTTACTATAGATGCCGAAAGTTTGGCTTTTTATGATATCAATATGGCATATTGTGTAGAGCCTGGAGAGTTTATTATAATGACAGGATCTTCTTCAAATGACAAAGATTTAAAATTAACTACTTTAGAAGTAAATAACAGAATTGAATTATAAAATGAAACAATGTAAATTAGTTGTCATAACATGTCTTTTGATTCTTTTAAGTTGTAAGACAACTAAGGAAAATAACACATTGACTTCTACCAAAAAAAACGTATTATTTTTAATGATGGATGATTTACGTCCTGAATTAAGTATTTATGGACAAAGTCAAATTATTAGTCCCAATATTGATGCCTTAGCTAAATCAGGTGTCACTTTTAATAGAGCCTACTGTAATGTACCCGTTTGTGGAGCATCTAGGGCTAGTATCTTAACAGGAATAAGACCTACAGCAAACCGTTTTTTAAAATTTAATGCGAGTATTAAAAAGGAAACTCCCAATATTCTAACATTGGTAAAGCATTTTAAAAATCAAGGATACACGACTATTAGCAATAATAAAATAACGCATTTAAAGAGAGATATTGAAGAATGGGATGAGGAATGGTATCCTTATGTGAAAGGTTGGCGTGATTATCAATCTAAAGAGAATATAAGTTTAGAAAAAAATGGTCAACATGGTTATGCTTATGAAAGCCTAGATGTTGAAGATGATGCTTATTATGACGGTAAAACGGCAAACAAATCAATTTCAGACTTAAAAAAATTAAAAGCTGAAGGGAAGCCCTTTTTTCTGGCTGTTGGTTTTGTAAAGCCCCACTTACCATTTAATGCGCCAAAAAAATATTGGAATTTATACAAGGAATCTGAAATAGCCTTACCAAAAAATAAGTCTTTCCCAAAGTCTGCGCCAGAAATAGCCAACCATTCTTGGGGAGAATTACGATATTATAAAGATATTCCTAAAAAAGGACAAGTATCTGATGATGTTGCAAAAAAGCTTATACACGGCTATTATGCTTCTGTAAGTTATGTGGATGCACAAGTAGGTAAAGTTTTAAAAGAACTTGAAAATTTGGGATTAAGAGACAATACAGTTATTGTTTTAGTGGGTGATCATGGCTGGAGCTTAATGGAACATGGACTATGGGTAAAGCATAGTAATTTTGAAGTGGCGCTTCAAGTACCTTTAATAATAAGTGCTTCCAATATTCCGAAAGATAAGCGTACAAATTCAATTGCTGAATCGGTAGATTTATATCCAACTGTATGCGAATTGGCAAACATTCCTAGTCCAACACATTTAGATGGCGAATCTTTGGTTGAAGCCTTGCAAACGCCTTCAAAAGTATTTAAAAACACGGCGTTGGCGCGTTGGCATAAAGGTGAAACCTTAATTGCTGATAATTTATTCTATACAGAATGGCAAAGAAATGATAAAACAATAGCCAGAATGCTCTACGATCATAATAACGATTCAGACGAAAACAGAAATTTGGCAATTGAAGCATCCTACAGTGGAACTGCAGATAGCTTGAGTACAATTTTAAATAACAGATTAAAAAAATAACAAAATGAAAGATAACTTTATAAAAACCTTTTGTGGGTTAACTCTTTTTCTGGGGTTTTTGAATTCTTGTAACACAGCAAAGTCTAATACAAATGTTTCAGAAAAAGTAGAATCAACCACGAAGCCAAATATTATTTACATCATGGCAGATGATTTAACAACCCAGGCTATAAGTGCCTATGGCGGGATTTATAAAGATATTGCACCAACGCCTAATATTGATAAAATTGCTCAGGAAGGCATGTTATTTCAAGACGTATTAGTTACTAATGCTATTTGCGGACCAAGTAGAGCCGCTATATTAACAGGTAATTATAGTAACTTAAATGGGTACTACAAAAATGAAAGTGGAGGAAAATTTAATGCAGAACAATGGACGTTTCCACAAGAATTTCAAAAACAAGGCTATGAAACTAGCTTATTTGGTAAATGGCACTTAGGTACAGAACCTGTTGGATTCGATACTTTTAAATACCATAATTCTGCAGGTCAACAAGGCCATTATTGGGATCCTCTTTTTAATGATAATGGAACCGATGTTAAAGAAAAAGGCTATTCTACTAATTTAAGTACAGATTTTGCATTGACTTGGCTCGATTCTACAAAAACTTCTGAGCAACCATTTTTAATGATACTACAATACAAAGCGCCACATAGACCATGGGAACCAGACACAAAGTATGAAACATTATGGGATGATATAGAAATGCCTTATCCAGCAACCTTTAATGATACTTACGAAGGGCGTGAAAAGACGGCTGGGGATACGGAAATGACTATGGAATATTTTAGTCGTAGAGATATGAAGTTAGAGCGTCCAAAAGATATTAAGAAAGGAAAAGAAAGTATTAAATGGGATTTCTATGGTGCTAAACCAGGGGAGATAGTTCAACCAGATGGGATGAGTGATGAAGAAGGAAGAAAATGGAGGTATCAAAACTATATAAAAGATTACCTAGCTTGTGTAAAATCGGTTGATGATAATGTTGGTAGAGTTTTAAATTATTTGAAAGAAAACAACCTTGAAGAAAATACGATTATCGTTTTAACTTCGGATCAAGGGTTTTATTTAGGGGATCACGGTTTTTTCGATAAACGGTTTATTTACGAGGAATCTTTAAGAATGCCTTTTATGGTGAAAGCCCCCAAAAGAGTAAAGCCAGGAAGTGTTAATGAAGATATTATTACAAATATTGATTTCGCACCTACATTATTAGAATTAGCAGGAATATCGACCACTCAAAAAATGCAAGGAACTAGTTTTGTGCCAATTTTAGAAGGCAAAACACCTAAAGATTGGCAAGACGGAATGTATTACCATTACTATGAGTTTCCATTTTGGCATCATGTACAACCACATTATGGTATAAGAACCCAAAAATATACTTTAGCTCATTTTTATTACAATATTGATGTTTGGGAATTATATGATTTAGAAAAAGATCCAAGTCAAGTGAATAATATTTATAATAATCCTGATTATGCTGAGGTGACAGCTGAGCTAAAGGAGAAATTAAAAAACTTAATGATCAAATTTGAAGATAATAAAAGCTTAGTAGATTTTAGAAAAATAACCGATACTGATTTTGGTAGAATTGTAGATGACATTAAGGATGAAGAATCTGTACAACAGATTTTAACTAAAAAAGAAGATTAGAGTAAATTATCTTTTTAAACTAAAATCATGATTAAGAGAAATTTGTTTTTATCAGCTATACTCCTAATTCTGATTTTTTCATGTCATAAAGCTGAAGATCCATTTAGAGTTGAAAATCTCATTCCGTGGTCTATAGTTGCTTTTGATAAATTAGAACGCTCCCCATCAGAACGGGTGGCTATGATAAAAAATCTTGGTTTTAGTCAATATGCTTTTGGTGGTAGAAAAAAGCATGTCGAAACCATGAAAGAGGAGCTAAATCTAGCTAGAGACGAAGGCATCGAAATTAGCGCTGTTTGGCTTTATATAAACAATAAAGATACCTTGCTAAATCTTAAACTAGCAAATGAAATGGTGTTTGAAAGTTTAAAAGATACAGGATTATCCACCCAAATCTGGATAGGAATTGATGCTGAATATTTTGGAGGTTTAACTCAATCCGAATCCCTTAAAAAAGCTCATGACATGATTTCATATCTTTCTAAAAGAGCTCAAAAAGTCAGTTGTAAAATTGCATTGTATAATCATGGCGGTTGGTTTGGAGAACCCGAAAATCAATTAGAAATTATTAAGCGTTTACCGCAACACGAAATTGGTATAATCTATAATTTTCATCATGCACATGATCAATTAGATAAATACCGAAGTAATATCAAAAAAATACAGCCTTTTTTATGGTGTGTTAATTTAAATGGCATGAAAAAAGGTGGACCTAAAATCATTCCTATTGGTGAGGGGAACCTTGAAAAGGAGATGATTAATTTTTTAGTTAAGTTAGGTTATAAAGGACCTTTTGGTGTTTTAGGGCACGTGAAAAGTGAAGACGTAGAACTCACTTTAAAAAAGAATCTAAAAGGTTTACAAATACTTTTTGTAGATTAAATAATAGTAAAACCATTTCTCCCTTTTAAATAGCCATTTCTCCCCTTTAAATATCGGCGTTACTAGTAGTTTTACGTAACAACTATAAATCTAAATAATATGAAAAAACTTTACACTTTATTCGCATTAATTTGCTTCACAACAAATGCTATAGTGGCACAAGATATTCAGTATAATTTTTCTTCCAATGGGAATGCTGAAGGGTGGGAAGCTGCTGGATCAGCAACCTTAACAGTTGCTTCTGGTGATTTAACAATTAGTGCTATTGGAAATTTTGGAGGTGCTAGATCTTCAGACGGGCTGAATTTGGCCGAGTCGAGTTATACTACAGTTGAAATTATTATGGAAAACACTACAGATTTTGCAACTTTTCAAGTACTTAATTATTTAACAGGAAGTACGAGTGCAGGAACGGCAACTAAGCAAGATTTTACAGCTCCAGCAATGTCAGCTACTAATACTTATACTGTTAACATACCAACAGGACCAAACAGTGGTACGATAGATAGAATTGGTATTAGAGCTAAAGGACAACCTACAACAGGTACATTACGTATAGAATCAATTACCATTGTGGAGTTTGTTTCAAGCGGAGGGACTAGTTATAATGGTTTTGTAGAAAACGCTGGATTTGAAGATACAACCTCAAGTGTTGTACCTTGGACACTTACTGGAGATGGTTCTTTGGCGACGGCTACGTTTACAAATGATGCAACTGAAGGTGTTCAGGCTGCTAGAATAGATTTTGGAAATAGTGTTCCTGGTGGACAAGCCCTATTATGGAATAATTATGCATTCCCTATTAGTCCAGCTGTTGTTTATAATGAAACTGTTACGGTAAGTTGGGATATGAAAGCGACTTCAACTGCTGACATCACGGTCGCTCCTCGCTGGAAAATGGCTATTGTAGGCGGTGGCACAAGAACAACTTTTGCCGCAAATAATATTGCGACAGCTGCTTATGCTTCTTATTCTGTAAGTAGAGATGTTTCTAATTTTGCTGCTGAAACGTATAGTAACATTGAATTGGGTTTAAATATTTTTGGAGGAGAGAATGGAGCCTCTGTGTTAATTGATAATATCGTAACAATAATAACAGGTACATCATTGGGTGTTGATGATGTAACTTTCTTAGATGACAAAAACATTAGATTATTCCCTAACCCTGTATCAGATATTTTAACTATTGACTCGGCTTCAAATATTGCCAGTATAAAAGCAATTAATTTCTTAGGTCAAGTTGTTGTTATTCAAAATGGAGTTTCAAATAAGTTAAACGTTTCAACATTACCATCAGGAACATATGTTCTAAAAATTGTTAATGAGAATGGCTCTGTTTCAACGAAAAAATTTATAAAAGCCAATTAATTTATTTAAACATTTAAGACTAATAGAAATGAAAAAAATAATTGCACTAATAATATTATGTGGTTTTTTAACTACAGCTAATGCACAAAAACCGTCGTATCAAGAAAAAAAAGCAACCACAAATGCACAGCATATAGCCGATAAGATGGATTTAAATGACAGTCAAAAAACTTTACTGTATGCTATTTTGTTAGGAAAATATGAAGAAACTTCAAAACAAATAAAAGGCAATGATTTATCAAATGAAGAAAAGAAAATGATTTACAAGAAGTCATTTAAAGAAACCAATGATAAATTGTCAGTCATGTTTTCTAAAGAAGAAATTAATGCGATTAATGGATTGTTAAAAGGACAGAACAAAAAAAAGGAATAAAAGTTAAAAATTAATTTATTAGTAAATTATCATTTAGATTAATAGCTAATAAGGTCAATGCACTAGCATTGGCCTTATTTTATAAAACGGTGTTATGTTGAAAAATAAAGTCTTATTATTTTTAGTAATCAATCTCGTGTCTTTTGTGTTATTTGCTCAAACATCACCTTCAGATATGGTTGCTCAAATGGGAAGAGGTATAAACCTTGGTAACGTTTTTAGTGCTCCTGTAGAAGGGAACTGGGCTGAAGTTGTTGAGCAGCAATATTTCATAGATGTAGCTTCCGCAGGGTTTACTAATGTAAGAATACCTATGGATTTTTTTGGGATTAGAACAACTGGAGATACTTCTGGGTATTCTGCAACTGCTGGAACTTCGGGGAGTTACACAGGTACGCCAGCAGATTATGTAGTGCTTTCTACCTATTTAGACAGAATTGAAGAGGTTATTGATTGGGCATTATTAGCCGATTTAACTGTAACATTAGACTTTCACGGAGCTGATTTAAAATCTGAATTTTTATACACATTTGATTCTGGGGAACCGGAATATACAAACCCAACTTCGGCAAGAAGAGCAGCGGATAATGAAAAGTTCAGAGGTATTTGGACTCAAGTGGCAGATCGTTTTAAAAATCATGCAGATGACTTATTGTTTGAAATCATCAACGAGCCTTATTTTGAGATGAGTGCTGCTGAAATGAATACACTAAATACTGATATACTAGCTATTATAAGAGGGTCTGGTGGAAGTAATGGAACTAGGAATGTTATTATTACTGGAGGTGGAGCTACATCTCATAATGCGCCTTTGCAAATTGAACCTTCAATTATTTCTGGTGATAGTTATTTAATAGCAACTTTTCATTATTACCAACCGTTTAATTTCACAAGCTCAAGTGCCGATTCTAGAGATGTTGAATCTTGGGGAACTGTTGGTGATAAAAGTACTTTAACAACTAGATTTGATGATGTTTTAACTTGGGCAACAACAAATAACATACCTGTCTTTGTTGGAGAATTTGGTGCTGATAATACTGGTGGTTATAACTATAGTACGGGAGATTTAAGAACTATTGGAACTAATGCTACTGGATTTGCTGATGGCGGACCGGATAATGCCTCTAGAGTAGAATATCATAGATTTATTGCTGAACAATCGATTAATAGAGGGTTTTCATTTGCAGCATGGGATTCTGGACCAAAATCTAATAAGACAATCCACATGAGAAAAGATAGTCCTTCTTCTGTAAATTATAATATTAATAATTTTTCGGTAATAAGTTATAACCCTAAAAGCACAAATATAAGTACAGTTGTAGATAACACTATTTGGGTAGAAGATTTAAAGAGTGCATTACTAGGTACAAGTACAAGCTGTGACAATTCTACGCAACTTATTATGAATCCAAATTTTGAGTGTGGTTTTAATAGCAATTGGGGCATTTTTGTAGCAGGAACATCATTAGCGGTTGCTACATTCTCTGATGGAACAACAGATTCTAGATCAGGAAATATAAGTGGAAAAATTGATGTAACCACAGCAGATAATTATAACAGTGTACTTTTAAGAAATCAAGAATACACAAGCGATTTAACAAGCAAAACTATAACAGTTAAAGCTTATGTAAAAGCATCTACTGGAGCCCAAACCTTCAAGATTAGAATAAAGGCTATTGTTAATGGCTCTAATGTTTTATCGGTATCACCTATAATAAATTTATCAACAAACTACCCTGCATCACCCTTTGAATTTGAATATGTTATACCTGCAAATACCTCATCCATTCAAGTACAGACAATGGTGGGAAATGAGGTTGGTATTTATTATTTTGATGATTTAGAATTTTCTATTGATAATACATTATCTACAAATACTATTGAATTGAATAATGAAGTTGTATTGTTTCCAAACCCAAGTCATGATTTTGTAAATGTAAAGTTAGCATCTTCAGATAAAAAGATAAAACACATAAGAATAATTGATATAAATGGTAGAATTATTACTAAATATACGCCTAAGCATATTAATAGTATAAAATTAAATACTAATAATTTGGAGAATGGTATATATTTAATACAAGTTACAACAAGTGATAATAAAGTTTTAAGGCATAAAAAGATTGTTGTAGCTAGATAATATTAAGCAATGTGTTTGTAAAGAAGTAATAAAACCTATGCTATTACCTTATATTTGAGTAAGTTTTTAGCCGTATATAATTTGAGAGCTCATAATGTCTAATTTATTTAAACAAATTGTTTTTATAGTCAGCTTATATAGTTGTGTTTCTTTGCACGCACAATTACAATTAAACAAAATATCGGGCACTGAAGGACTTTCACAAAATACTGTAAAAAGTATTATTCAAGATAGTAATGGTTTTATTTGGGTAGGGACGTACAATGGCATTAATAAATACGATGGCTATTCTATGGTCCATTATAACTTTTTAAATGACGTTAATAGTCTTAGTAGTAATATTATTATTAGTCTTTTTGAGGATAAAGATGGGTATATATGGGCAGGAACTACAGATGCTGGATTAAATAGAATTGACCCAAGGACAGGAAAAATAGATGTGTATTTTGACAACCCAAATGCATCTGATTATGCAAGTGAAATAGATCATATTTATCAATCATCTTCTGGAGTTCTTTTTATTAACACCTCTAAAGGCATTAAATTTTTCCGGATAGCTATTGATGGTAGCTTATTATTTGAAGAAGTAATGAATGAGGCAAACAACTTTAGTTTGCTCATTAAAAGTGTTATTCCGGCAATAAACGGGAAGCATTGGTTTTTCACTCCTGAAAGAAAAATAAAATTACATCTAGTAGAGGTAAATGAAATCACAAATGTGCCAGAAATTAAAATTCAAAGTACAGACATTACGGGGTTTGAATTTGACTCGAGTTATCCTGTAAATTTTATTGAATATCCAAAGAACACCATTTGGGTGGTAAGTAATAGACTTCAACTCCTTAAAATTCGATTAAACAATCAGCTTAAGGTTATTGATAGGGAATTAATAAGCCTTTCGGATAATAGTTCAGGGTTTTCAGATAAAAATTTCAAAAAATTAGCCATTGCTATTGATAAAGAACAGCATATTTGGGTTGCTGGGAATGGGATATTATTAAATTATGATACTCAGACTGGTGAAAAACACAATTTAAATTCAAGTCATAGAAAAGAGATTGCCATTCAACAAGCGCAACAATTAATGATTGATAACACTAATATTCTATGGTTAGGAACCTTAAACCACGGATTGTACAAAATGGATTTAGAAAACAATACATTTTTGAATTCTAACGAATTTTTAAACAATTCTGAAAAGCAATCTCCTGTTTTTCATGAGTATCCCATTCTTACAATGTGCGAAGATTCTAAAGGTGATATTTGGCTAGGTACTCAAGGTAGAGGTGGTTTAGCAATACTAAAGGGTAAAGAAATTGAAAGGAGTTTATTTAATAAGTCAAATAAGGTTTGGGACTATAATTATCTTGCAAAAACCCATAAACAATTTGATGTTGAAGATTTTTTTGAGATTAAAAGATTGATGAATGATCGCGAAGACAACATTTGGGTAGGTGCAAAAACAGGGTTAAGCAAAATAAGCTTTAAAAATAATTCAGAAGCATTTGATATTAAAAAATTCAATGATATAAGAGATAAACAGGGTAACCTTATTAAAAGTCCAGTCTTTGCTATTGAAGAAGATAAAATGGGAAATATTTGGGTTGGATATTGGAAGAAAGGCATAGCGAAAATCACTTTTGATAAACAAAACGAATCGTATACATCTGTTAATTATCAAAATGAATTAAACAATACAAATAGCTTATCAAACAATTTCGTTCGAGATATACTTGAAGATTCTAATGGTGATATTTGGGTAGGAACCATTAGAGGTTTAAATAAACTAAAACAAGATGATGCAGGTAATATTGCTTATACGAGTTATCTAAATGACCCTAAGAATAAAAACAGTTTAAGTAATAATTATGTTTTGGATGCTTTTCAAGCAAGTGATGGTCATTTATATGTCGGTACATTTGGTGGAGGACTTAATCAAATTGAAATTTCAAATAATACATTAAATTTCAAACAGTATACTACAAACGAAGGACTTCCAAGTGATGTTGTTTATCAAATAAAGGAAGACAAACAAGGTAATATATGGATGTTGCACGTTAGGGAGATTTCTAAACTTAACCCAACAACTGGAGAGGTTACTTATTTTGAAAACCAAGATGGAATTAATGTTAGCGAGTTTAAGGATAATGCCATGTTGTTTACCACTTCTGGGATGATGCTTTGTGGCGGCGTAAATGGGATTACATTTTTTCAACCTGATAAGCTTTCTGTAAATGAAATAAAACCGCAACTAATTATTTCAGATTTTAAACTTTTTAATGAAATTGTCCATCCATTAGAGGAAAGAAACGGAAAGGTAATTTTAAAAAATAGTATTAATGAAACCAAAAAGATTGTATTGCCTTATAATCTTAATTCTATGGAATTTATTTTTTCAAGCTTGCATTTTTCCAATCCTGAAAAAAATCAATATAAGTATATATTAGAAGGATTTGATGAAAAATGGCAATACTCTAAAGGAAATGAACGACGGTTTGCATCTTATACTAATGTGCCGCCAGGAAATTACATATTTAAAGTTTATGGCTCTAATAGTGTTGGTATTTGGACAGATGAACCAAAAGAGATATCGGTTGTGATAAATAAACCTTGGTATTTAACAACCCTAGCTATTTTGCTTTTTTCATTGTTAACGCTTGCCATTATATACAGTTTTGTTAAAATTCGTTTAAATCAGATACGCTTAAAGAGCAAACTGGATATAGAAAGTGCTATCCATGAAAATTCTGAAGAAATGAACCAGATGAAGCTTCAGTTTTTCACTAATATATCTCATGAATTAAGAACACCTTTAACTTTAATAGTTGGTCCCTTGAGTCAAATTATGAATGGGCAGGTCAATACCAAAGATGTTCCGAAGTTAAATTCAATAATGTATAAAAACTCCAATAGACTACTCAAGCTAATTAATCAACTTTTAGATTTTAGAAAAGCAGAATCTGGAAATTTAAATTTAATTGTTCAAAATGATGAACTTGTATCCTTTGTAGGGGAAGTGTTTGCAGCATTTGAAGATATTGCATTAGAAAAAGATATTAAGTTTTTGTTTTTATCGCCAAAAAAAGAAATTGACGCTTGGTTTGATAATGATAAAATTGAAAAAATATTATATAATTTATTGTCTAACGCCTTTAAGTTTACTCCCAACGGAAAGGGTATTACGGTAAGTCTTGAAAAAGAAACTATAAACAATGAAGTGCATGCCATTATTAAAGTAATTGATTTTGGAATAGGAATCCCTAAAGAAGAATTAGTGAGCATATTTGATCGATTCTATCAAACCAGAAAAGAAAATAATTCTATTCATGAAGGTTCAGGTTTAGGGCTGGCCTATATAAAGCATTTAGTAGAAATACATAAAGGGAAAATTAATATTGAAAGCGAGTTTCATAAAGGAACTACATGTACCGTTACTATACCCATATCTAAAACAGTATACTCCAATAATTCTATTATAGAATTACAACCTCAAAAGTATGATTTTAAATACACTAAAATTGGAGTTGATGTTATTAAGGAAAATCAATTAATACCGAAAAAATCTATTAAAAGTGTTAAAGAACATTCTAAGGAAACACCGCTGCTTTTAATCGTTGAAGATAATAGAGAATTGCAAGATTATTTGGTTACATTTTTTAGTCATGATTATAGAATATTAACCGCGAATAATGGTAAAGAAGGTTTAGAGCAGGCAATTAAAAACATACCCAACATCATCATAAGCGATTTAATGATGCCCGAAATGAATGGAATTGAGATGTGTAAAAAATTAAAAACTGATATTAACACAAGTCATATTCCAATACTTATTTTAACTGCAAAAGCTGGATTGGAAAACGAAAAAGAAGGATTAGAAACTGGAGCTGATGAGTTTGTTTTGAAGCCTTTTAATATTGAAGTTTTAAAATTAAGATTAGATAATATTTTACGTACCAAACAGCAATGGATTCAGAAGTTTAGAACGAATTCGAATTCTAAGTCTTGGAAGGAATTATCCAATAAATTGGATCAAAAATTTATAGAAAAATCAATTAATATTATTAAGAAGAATATTGATAATACTGAGTTTTCTGTTGAAAAGTTCGCTTTAGAAATAGGAATGAGTAGATCTGCACTATTTTTAAAACTTAAATCAATAACAGGACAATCCACATCTGAATTTATAAGAACTATTCGACTTAATAAAGCTGCAAAACTTATTAAATCTGGAAAATATTCTATTACCGAAATAATTTATATGGTAGGGTTTTCAGACCCAAAATATTTCAGAACCTGCTTTAAAAAACACTTTGGTAGTACACCAAGCAGTTATTTTTCTAATTTTAAGAAGGTTGTGTAGTAAACTACTCGTTGAATTCACCCATTACCCCCAAACCAATAACCATTTGTCCCTTATAAAAAAATTGAGGTGAATTACTTTTGTGGTATAACATCAATACCATTTATAATATTACCCGTTATCATAGCTTTCATGTTTTAATAAAACTCCTAAAAATAAGGAAGAGGGGTATCCACGACTTGTAAGCAGAGTAAACTAACTATAACACAAATTATGAATAAAAAGACTTTTTTATTATTAATAACAGCAGTATCTGCTTTAGGCGGATTACTATTTGGTTACGATACAGGAGTTATTAATGGCGCTCAATTTTATTTAAGTAAGCATTTTGATTTGGACTCAGCAATGAAAGGTTGGGTAGTAGGAAGTGCTCTGTTAGGATGTTTAGTTGGAGCCATTGTCGCTGGTCCTTTAAGTATAAGATTTGGCAGAAAGCACTCTTTAATAATTTCAGCTGTGCTATTTTCAATTTCAGCCTATGGTTCTGGTTTGCCATCTATGTTTTCGGAGTCTGTATCATTATTAGTTGTATTTAGAATTATTGGAGGCCTGGGTATTGGTATTGCATCCATGAATGCGCCTATGTATATAGCCGAAATTGCACCAAGTGATATACGAGGAAAAATGGTTACTTACTATCAACTTGCTATAGTCATTGGCTTTTTTGTAGTGTTTTTGGCTACTTATTTTATTGGAAATAATTTATCTGAAGCAGAGAACATAGAATTTGGATGGAAACACATGTTCTGGTCAGAGTTAATTCCAAGTTGTTTATTCTTGATATTATTGTTTTTTGTTCCAAAAAGCCCACGATGGTTGGCGCTTAAAGGAAAAGATGATGAAGCACTAGTAATATTAACCAAGATTCATGGTGCAGACCAAGCAAATAAAGAAATAGAAGATATAAAGAATTCGCTTAAAACTAGTGATAGCCATATTAAAGTAAATTATTTTTCGAAAATAATACTTGGAATTATAGTTATAGGAACAACACTATCTGTTTTACAACAATTTACAGGAATAAATGCTGTGTTATATTATGGTGCTGATATTTTTGAAAAAGCACTTGGTTTTGGTAAAGAAGACATTTTAGCACAACAAATATTGTTAGCATTTATTAACCTAATATTTACTTTTGTTGCAATGTTCACAGTAGATAAGTTTGGAAGAAAACCATTATTATACATTGGGTCTATTGGTATGATTATTGGATTTTTATTATTAGGAATTACATTACAACAACAATCTGTTGGGTTTTTATCATTATTGGGCGTGTTAATTTTCATAGCTTCATTTGCGCTTTCTATGGGACCTGTTGTTTGGGTTTTACTTTCAGAAATGTTTCCCAATAAAATACGTAGCGTTGCTATGTCCGTAGCTGTAGCTGCACAATGGGCAGCAAATTATGTGGTTTCACAATCTTTTCCAGTAGTGATGGATAGTGAAGTAAATAATGGTGCCACTTGGAATGGTTCTTTGCCTTATTTTATATTTATTGCATTTATTGTAATAATAATGATTGTTACTTATAAATATATTCCTGAAACAAAAGGAAAATCTCTTGAAGAAATTGAAGAATTCTGGAAGGAATAAGCAAAGATTTATGTTTCAATTTTTTTAATGACAAAAATAGTTAAGTTAAAATATATAACTTTTTTTGATACTACAGCTTCTTAATTGGTATAGTCAAGATGAGTTCATTTAAAAAGTTATATCTATAACGTTAATTTTAAAGACATGCAGCAACCTATTAAATTTCTTTTGTATAGTTTTTTTTTATGTCTTGTTGGATGTAAAGAAGAAACAAAAGCTAGTGTTATAAATATTGAAGCCCCAAAAGGTATGGTTTGGGTTGAAGCAAAAACGTTTTTACAAGGTGCAAAACCTTCAGATTACTACGCAATGCCTAGAGAAAAACCTGCGCACGAAGTATATGTGGATGGGTTTTTTATTGATGTTACCGAAGTTACTAATAAACAATATAAAGCGTTTGTTAATGCAACACATTATAAAACTATTGCAGAGCGTAGCATTAATTGGGACGATTTAAAAAAGCAATTACCTAAAGGCACAGCTAAACCTCATGATTCTGTTTTGCAACCAGGCAGTTTAATATTTAATAAAAATGTAAATGCTGTGGTGAATATGAGTAGTTATCAGCAATGGTGGACATGGAAAATTGGTGCTAATTGGAAGCACCCTGAAGGGCCTGAATCGTCCATTAAAGGAAAAGAGAATCATCCTGTTGTACATATTGCTTTTCAAGATGCTTTGGCATATTGTAAATGGGCAAATAGAAGATTACCAACCGAAGCCGAATGGGAAGCGGCGGCTCTTGGAAAAAATATAAATACCGTTTTTACTTGGGGGAATAACCCTGAAATTTTAAATAAAAAAGCCAATACTTGGCAGGGTGAATTTCCTGTGAAAAATGAAAGTATTGATGGATTTGAATTAATTGCTTCTGTAAAATCTTATCCATCAAATAGCATTGGTTTATATGATATGCTAGGCAATGTTTGGGAAATTACTAGCGATTTGTTTAATGTAAATTATTACGCCCAATTAAACACATCTAATACCCTTATAAATCCAAATGGTGCAAGTCAATCTTATAACCCAAGTAACCCTTATGAAGTAGAACATGTTATGAAAGGAGGTTCTTTTTTATGTCATGCATCCTATTGCGCTAGTTTTAGAATTTCTGCAAGAATGGGTGTAAGCATAGATTCTGGTTCAGACCATGTAGGATTTAGAACCGTTGTCGCACTAGATATGATTTCTAATTAAACGTTTTATAATAATTAGAGTCTTATAATTATATTTATTTCAGAATGAAACAACAACATATTCAACATTTATATTGGCGAGTAGGATTTGGTATTGGCATTAGTGAATTAGATAGCCTTAAATCAGATTCTAAATCAAACATAATCACTAACATATTTTCCAAGTCCAAAGATGTTAATTTATTGCAACTTGATCTTTCAGAACTTAATCATATAAAAAGCAAAAATCCAAAAGTATTAAAGAAGGAGATGGGTGAGGCTGCTTTTCAAAAGTTGAGACAAAAAGGCCGGCAAAAAGTAAGAGACTTAAATCATGCTTGGATTGATAGATTGTGTGAACCAACTTCTATATTACGTGAAAAGATGACCTTATTTTGGGCAAATACATTTGTTTGTAGAGATAATAATATTTTTCATATTCAACATTACAATAACACGTTAAGAAGACATGCTTTAGGTGATTTTAGAAATTTTGTGAAAGCTATTGCAAAAGAAGCATCTATGAGTAAATATCTTAATAATAGACAAAATGTTAAGGAAAGCCCAAACGAGAATTTTGCTAGAGAATTGATGGAACTTTTTACTTTGGGTGTTGGAAATTATACAGAAAACGATATTAAAGAGTCAGCAAGAGCCTTTACGGGTTGGTCGTTTAAAAACAATGGCGATTTTTTCTTGCGAAAACAAAAACATGATTATGAGGAGAAAACGTTTTTTGGAAAGACAGGTCACTTTAATGGAGATGATATTATAGATATCATTCTAGAACAAAAACAATGCGCAAAATTTATTTGTGCCAAAGTTTATAAATATTTTGTTAATCCTAATGTTGATGAGGATAGACTTGAGGAAATCACAACGCTATTCTACAAAGATTATAACATTGAAAAATTAATGCAACATATATTTACTTCAGATTGGTTTTATAACGAAAAAAATATTGGTGCTAAAATAAAATCGCCAATAGAATTATTAGTTGGTATTCATAGAGTTGTTCCTGTAACTTTCAATAAAAAAAGGCAGCTTAATTATTTACAAAAAATGATGGGACAAGTCTTGCTATATCCCGATAATGTTTCTGGTTGGAAGGGTGATAAAAGCTGGATTGATTCTAATACCTTAATGTTTAGAATGAAATTACCGTCTTTATTATTGAACAACGCTATCATTAATTTAGAAGAAAAAGGCGCTTTTGAAGATTCTTTTGAAGCCTATTATAAAAAAGAAAAAAACAGAAAGAAATTTTTAAATGTAACTCAAAAATGGCAGCAATTTGAAAAAGAATACGGGCATTTAAAGCCAGATGAATTAAGAGATATGATTGTTATCCCGAAAATAGATAAGGATACAAAAGGTTTAATATCTAATTTAGAAGTTAAATCAAATAAAGATTATTGCATTCAGTTAATGTCTATCCCTGAATATCAACTATGTTAAATCTGAGCATATGAAAAGAAGAAATTTTTTAAAGCAAAGCACATTAGCAAGTAGTCTGTTTTTTGTGCCAAATTTTGTAAAAGCTTTTGAACAAGTTGCTAAAGCTTCTTTAGGGCATAAAAAATTGGTTATCGTACAATTATCTGGTGGTAATGACGGATTGAATACTATTGTACCTTTTACTAATGACATTTATTATAAAAACAGACCAGGAATCTCTATTCCAAAAAATGATATTATAAAAGTAACTGATGATCTTGGTTTTAATAAAAACTTAGCGCCATTCAAAAATCTTTACGATCAAGGATATTTATCAATCATTAATAATGTTGGTTATCCAAACCCTAATAGGTCTCATTTTAGGTCTACAGATATATGGCAAACGGCTAGTGGAGCGAATGAATATTTGGATACAGGGTGGTTAGGGCGTTATATAGATAGTTATGGTAAAATGCCTTATTCAGGAATAGAAATAGACGATAGTTTATCTTTAATAATGAAAGGTGAAACCATCAATGGAATTGCTACTAAAAACCCAAGAATACTCTTTGGGAATACACAAACACCATATTTTAAAAAAGTGCTAAATCACCAAAGTGATCAGCATTTAAGTGAGCATAATTTGGGATATTTATATAAAACGATGATTGAAGCAAAATCATCAGCAAAATATATTTATGAAACTTCTAAAACGTATAAAAGTAAACAAGAATATCCTAATAATCCATTTGGAAAACAGTTAAAAACAACGGCAGAATTTATAAATTCAAACATTGAAAGCAAAGTGTATTATGTATCTATGGGTGGTTTTGATACACATGCAAATCAAGCTGATAGACAAAAACGTTTATTAAGTACTTATAGTGAATCTATGGAGATATTTGTAAATGAGTTAAAACAAAACGATACACTTAAGGATACACTTATTTTGACCTTTTCTGAATTTGGCAGACGCGTGCAACAAAACGCCGCTGGAGGAACAGATCATGGAGCGGCTAATAACGTATTCATTATTGGCGAAAATCTTAAATCAAAAGGGTTTTATAATGAATTACCTGATCTAACTAATTTAGATGCTAATGGAGATATTATTCATACTATAGACTTTAGATCTGTATATGCTACTATTTTGGATAAATGGCTTCAAGTTGACGATAAGGTTATTCTAAATAAGTCTTTTAGCAAGCTAGATTTCATAAATTAATATTTGGTTCAAGTTTAATTTCAAAAAATTTACAATCTGATTACCTTAGATTTATGTTTTGTTCTATTTGTTATACCAACAACAAAGTTCCATTATTTTGTATAACTCAAGACCATATTATTGAACAAAAATATTTTCTGAATTAGTAATGCTAATATATATGCTTGTTTCAAGGTAAATAGCAAGGTTGCCTAAATATGTTTAGTCACGGCCAAGGTCAATATTCAGTTCCTCGATTTGGGAAATGAGAGTAAAAAATAGTTTATTGCACTTTAAATATTACTGTAAATTCCTACAATAACTGTACCTTATTTGTACCCCAGTCGTTATAAAGTATTATAAACATTGATATAATACTTTTTGTATCGGGAAGTAATAAAACCAACTATTTTTAACCATCAAATCCACACTTCAATAGGATTATCCTGTTACTTATCGATTATTTTTTCAAGCATAGTAGTATAGACTCTACATTTACTTTAATATTTCTGAGCCCCTCTCTCAAAATCTATTAACATAAACTCCAAATTATGAAACTACTACGCCTACTAGGCTTGATTATGGGATTATTCCTGTGTTCTTTTCAAATCAATGCACAAAATCGATCAAACAGTCAAAAAGTAAAGCAACTTCCTCAAGGACATCAATTACGTTCTGCCTTTGATGGGTTACCAGTTCAAGCTAAAGCTAAAGCTGAAAAATGGCTAGATGCATTGAGTATGCCCGAAGAAGATTTTAATAGTATAAGAATTGATGATGAGGGCGGTATATTTTATGTTGATACTTTTCAAACAGAGTCTGCTGAATCTGGATCGATTGATATTTCATCTCCTGAGGCAGCTAGTGTAACAGCAACAGACATTTTTACATTACATAGTAAACCTGGTGCATCTAAAGTGGTTCATTTAAATTTTGAAGGATTTAATGTTACTGACTCTAGATGGAATAGAGATAAAAAAGACACTTTTTTCATGTTACCTTACGATTCTGATGGAAATTCTGCAAGTTTCAGTAACCAAGAAATTAAAGATATGGCGGCTATATGGCATCGTGTATCAGAAGATTATGCGCCATTTGATGTTGATATTACCACAGAAGCACCTCCAAGTTATGGTCCTAATGTAGGGCATATATTAATTACCAATATTACAGATGCAGAAGGCGACGATATTTACGGCGGTGGTGGCGGTGTAGCTTATGTTAATGTATGGGGCGCCAGCAATTTTGAATACTACCAACCGGCATTAGTATTTTATAACAATTTAGGCTCTGGTAATGCTCATAATATTGCGGAGGCTTCAAGTCATGAACTTGGTCATAATTTATCTCTGTCACATGATGGAGATACTAATGGTACTACATACTACGGTGGTCATGGTACTGATTTTATAGAGTGGGCGCCTATTATGGGTGTTTCTTACTACAGACATGTTAGCCAATGGAGTAAAGGTGAATATACAGATGCAAATAACCATCAAGATGACCTTCTTGAAATTGGAAATAGATTAGGATATAGTGCTGATGATCATGGAAATTCAACTAGCAGTGCTACAGTTTTAGATATGGAACCCGATGGAACGGTAAATGTTACCAACCCTGAAAATGACCCTTTTAATACAGTAACTGTTAACAAAGGCGTTATAGAATCAAGCACAGATGTCGATATGTTTTCTTTTTACACAACTGGCGGACAAATCGATTTAACTATTAGACCGTCATGGGAAGCACATAATTATGAAAATAATAGAGGTTCAAACCTTGATATAAAAGCAACACTTTATAATAGTTCAGGCAATGTAATAAGTACTTATAGTCTGGCAGATGACACCTATGCTTTAATTTCTACAAACTTAGGTGCTGGAGCATATTATGTTAGTGTAGAAGGTGAATCTTCAATTAATTATTCTGAATATGCAAGTATTGGTAAATTTTTTATTTCTGGAACTATTGAAGGGGGTGGAAATATTCCAACAAATAATAATCCAGTTGCAAGTTATACTTCTAACATAAATGATAGAACAGTAAGTTTTACAGATACATCTTCAGACAGTGACGGAACTATTGTTTCATGGTCATGGAATTTTGGAGATGGAAATACATCAACAAATCAAAACCCAATTCATAATTATAGTTCAGATAGCGATTTCACTGTAAATCTAACAGTTACAGATGATTTAGGTGCAACGCATTCGATGTCACAATCTGTAACCACTTGTTTAGATTCTGATGGTGATGGTGTTTGTGATGATGTAGATGTTTGTGCAGATTCAGATGATACTGTAGATGCCGATAACGATTCCATACCAGATGGTTGCGACACATGCCCTAATGATCCTAATAATGATGCTGATGACGATGGAGTATGTGGTGATTTAGATATTTGCCCAGGTGGTGATGATAATGCCGACATCGATGGTGATGGTATCCCAGATTTCTGTGATACATGTAACGATTTGTTGGACAGCGACAGCGATGGTTTAAATGATTGCTTCGATAATGAAATAAATTCACCTTGTCCAAATAATGTAGATGCAAATGGTGTTTCTTTAGATTCAGACAATGATGGTGTAGCAGATTGCATTGATCTATGTGACGGAGATGATACCGCAGATGCTGATGGAGATGGTATTCCAGATGCCTGTGATGACTCTGTTTGTGTAGCAACTTCAGGTAATTTTGGTACTTCAACTTTATCTCATTCGGGAAGTGGATTGAGTAATACGTCAATAACAATTCCAACGGATGGTCAAGATATTACCTTTGCAATTTCAAGTATTAATGAAAAATCAAATGGTAATCCAAAAGGAAAGTATATTGAAGAAGTAAAAGTAACCTATATAGATGGCGGTAATAACACACAAACCTATGGTATATACAGTGGCGCCTCAACAAGCTCAGTAAATGTGAGTATTGATGGAGCGGTTAAATCTGTTACTATAGAATTAAAAGATATTTTAGATGGTAACGTACAATCTGGAAATATGAGTATTAGTTTAAGCCCAGTTAATTTTTGTGTTGAAACTGTGCCATGTATAGATTCTGATGATGATGGTGTTTGTGATGAAGACGATTTATGCCCTGGAGCTGACGATAATTTAGATACAGATGGAGATGGTATTAGAGATTGCCAAGATTCTGAAATAAATTCTCCGTGTCCTAATAACATAGATGCTTCTGGAAAGTCTATAGACACAGATGGCGATGGTGTATGTGATGATTTAGATAATTGTCCTTCTGTCTCAAACACAGGTCAAGAAGATGTAGATGGAAATGGTGTTGGCGATGTGTGCGAATCGTTGCCATGTTTCGCAAATGATGCAAATTTTGATAGCGCAACCTTAATAAGTGTTGGTGCGCAATCTAATAGCAGTTTTGCAACTATTAATGGCCAAGACGTATCGTTTATAATATCTGGAATAGATCAAAGAACAGGAGGGAAGCCAACAAATAGATATATTGAGCAAGTAACAGTAACTTATATTAATGATGCCGGTTCTCAAGTAACTTATGGAGTATTCACCGGAAGTAATTCAGTTGCGGTTAATATAACTGAAGTGGTTCAATCTATTACAGTGAGTTTAGTAGATGGTTATGACGGTAACTCTTCCACTCAATTAAGTGTTAATCTATCCTCTATTGACTTCTGTGTTGAAAGTGGCGCAGGAACTTTGCCACAAACAACACTTAGTGATGCATCTGTTGATTTATTAGAAAGAGCATTAAGGGTTTATCCAAATCCAGCTTCAAACGTATTAAATTTTAAACTAGTTAAGCAACAAACGTTTAGTGGAAGTGCGAGTTTATATAACTTTAATGGTCAATTATTAATAAAACAGAACTTAAACAAAACAAGTAATAAAATCAGGCTGAATCAATTTTCAGAGGGTATATATATGTTAATTATTTCCGATGATGCAGGCTTAAACCAAATTAATAAACGAATTATCATTAATCATTAGTAAAACCGAATCTTAATAGTAAAAGCCGTCCAAATACATTGGGCGGTTTTTTTTTTAATACAAAACTAATAGTAATGCCTAACAAAAGCATTGACAAAAATGGCTAGTTTATAGCTTCTTTTTTATTGAATACGTTACTGCATAACTTATAGATTATCACTTATATTCTCAATTAAACGACTTACATTTTGTAGTATTATTGAACAATATACTCTAAAGTTTTATAAAAAAATCGATAAAACGCTTGTTTTTAACGATTAATTACATAAATTTGCTGAGTAAACCCTTAAATCTATCAATAATGAAAACAAAATTAATCTTGCTTAGCTTCTGCTTTGTTCTACTTAGTGGTGCCAGTTTTGCTCAAAAGAAAAAAGAACCTAAAAGTATTATTTCTGGAGAGGTAGCTATTAAAAAATATCACAATAAAGAAGATTTGGACCGTATGCAGAAAGGTGAGTTATTAGGCCTTTACGTAGAACGTATTGAAAGTCTTGTTGGATTGCTGCCTTATATTGCTTTTGCAACCAAGCCAGGTATAACAATGTCTACTTTAGGTATTCCAAACGATAACGAAAACAGAAAAGCCTTAGAAAGTCAATTTGAAGCTACGGACAATTTTCTTGAGTCTAATGAAGAGTTTCAAAAGCGCATACTACCTTATTCAGACACGGATAATCTAGTTTCTGCCATACTTTACTATGAAGAAACGCTTAAAGCACTTCATGAGTATAGTGAATTTCGTTAGAATATCAATTTTATTAAAAAGTATAGTTAACAGTTTTTTGAGATAATTTTTTTTAAGGATGCTTGGTTATATTAACCTGCATCATATCTCAATTGAATCTTAATAGACTTTTCACTCTATATCTTTTTAGTAAATCATATTCTCAAGTTACCAATGGACAGTTTATCGACAAAATTTTCATATAAATATATATAAATATTGTATTTCATCGATAAAATTGGTATTTCATAGAATATTAGTGTATAATTGTATATAATTAAGGAATGCTTTATAAACGATATAATATAAATTTTCAATCATGAAAAACGTTATTAAAATAACATTCATATTTCTTCTTACCGCGGGGAATATATTTGGTCAGCAAGAAAAAGGCATTATTGGTGCTTCTAACTGGCTGAACAATTGGACAGAATTTAATCCGAGTCAAAAAGACTATGGAGAGGTTACTCAAATATTAACTGGGAATATTTCGAAGGACACAAAGTTGTTTAAGAAATACAAATATCAATTGTTGGGTAATGTTTTTGTGGCTGACAGCACAACGCTTACTATAGAACCAGGCACAGTAATAATTGGCGATTATAAGTCAAAAGCATCATTAACTATTTCTAAAGGTGCTACTTTAATTGCTGATGGACTGGAAACAGATCCTATTGTTTTTACTTCTAACAGAAGTGTAAAAAGAGCGGGTGATTGGGGAGGTTTAATTATTCTTGGAGATGCACCTATGAATAAATTTGGTAATGGATCTGCATCTACTTATTATACCGATCTTGACCCATCTTCTTACGGCAATGTAAATTATGGAGGGCAAGATGCTGCTAGTAATTCAGGAGTATTACGATATGTAAGAATTGAATATGCAGGAAAAAGGGTAGGGAGAACAGATTACTTTAGTGGTTTACTTTTGGCTTGTGTAGGTAGTGAAACTGTTTTAGAAAATATTATGGTTAGTTACGCAGCAGCTAATTCGTTTGAAATTATTGGAGGTGAAGTGAATTTAAATAATGCTGTATCCTATAAATCTAACGGAAACGATTTTAAATTTAATAACGGTACGCAATCGAAGTTGTTTAACTCTTTAGCCGTTCGTTCACCTTATATATCAAGTGTCAATGGTTCAAGATGTATTCAAGTTCTTTCTTATGAAAATAAACAGAATGTAGACTTTAATAAAAAAGGAACCTATGTTGATGCAGACAATTTAACACTACTTAATTCTAGTGACAATTTAGCTAACGATATAAAAATGGGACTTGTAAAAGAATCTGTTTTTGTTGGTGAAAATGCAGCATTAGATATGAATAAAACAGTTATATCTGGGTTTAATCCTGCAGTCCTATTTGATGAAAAAATTACCGTGAATCAAACAAATCTTGAGAGAATTAAATTTTCTGAAATGTATTTCAATAATTGTAATGGAAATATTTTTGTTGAATATAATTCAAACAATGAAGATTTAGAGAATTGGTATGGTAATAGTGCTTTTTTTAATGTGTATTCTAAAGGAATGGATTCACAAACATTTATTGATGCTAATAATACAAGAAGCCCTGACTATAGATTAAAAATTAATAAAATAATTGCAACTAACGATATAGAAGGAAATGACAAGTAAAAATATAATCGCTTTTTTAAATAGATTCAGATTTTACGATTTCTAGTATTTATTTAATAAAAATCGTTTCAGTTTTTAGAAGTCATTACTTGGTAAAAAATAATAGTATGGTGAAGAACATTACATTTATTAATATTACTATTTTTTTACTTTTAGCTCATATTTGTAGTGCGCAAATAGTAATGAGCAAACCTAACCTCGGTTTTAGTCAAGCTTGTGCTAGCCCTTCTTTTAATACTTACAATGTAACGTTTACATTTTCCCCAGAAGGTGATTTAACACCATCAAATCAATTTATAATAGAATTATCTGATGCAACAGGTGATTTTTCTAGTGCAACTACAATTTTTACATCAGCAGCAGGTAGTGTTACCACATCACCTGCTACATTAACTTTTTCATTTCCAACGTCTATAGATGGCGAAGCGTATAAATTGAGAATAAAAAGTACATCACCAGCGGCCAATAGTAGTGCTTCTGATGCTTTTCCGGCATATTATAAAGTTCAAGACGAACCATTTACAATAAATAATTTAATTCCATCTGCCGTTTTTTGTGCAGGAGAAAGTTATACACTTACTATCGATAATCCTGGTGCACCTTCAAATAATTCACCATTACAATATCCATCACTTACTTATAAATGGTATAGAGTAATTAGTGATAGTAATTTTGAATTCGTGTCGTCGGGAGAAACGTTAGAAGTAAGTACTTCTGGGACTTTTTTTGTTGAAACTGATTACGGTTCATGTACATCAAATTCATTTTCAAATCGTGTAACCGTAAGTCAATCTGGTTCTGGTTCAACAATACAAATTAGTTCTAGTCTTGGCAACCCTTATTGTTCTGGAGATGGTCCAACCACGCTCAGTGCTATTTCAGGTAATAGCTATAAATGGTTTAAAGATGATATTGAAATTGCAGGAGCAATCAATCAAATGTATGAAACTAATGATTCTGGAGTATATAAGGTAGAGATAGATTTAGGTAATTGTATGGAGACATCAATAATTACCCTTAATGCAGAAGGATTTGTAAGTAGTATTGATGTGGGTGAAAATAATTTTTTAGATGAAGGAGAAACCTTAGTAGTTGCAGTAACAACAGATGCTATTAATCCAGAATACCAATGGTATAGAAATGATGTGCTTATTTCAGGAGCTATAAATGATAATTACGAAGCTTCAGAAACAGGGAGTTACAAAGTAATAATTTCTCAAACGTCAGGATGTATAGCATCGAGCGAACTTTTTTTCAATATACTAGAAGCCTTTCCTTCAGTAGCAAAAATACCTAATCTAATTAGTCCTAATGGTGATACTATAAATGATACTTGGATTATTCCGCAAGAATATGTTAGTGGTACAAATACAGAAGTTATCATTTTGAGTTCACAGGGTAAAGTGGTACTGCAAACGAATGACTATCAAAATAATTGGCCAGAAAACCAACTAGATTTGAAATCGGTTAACCCTGTGTTTTACTACATAATTAAGCCTGAAAATAAATCAGAAAAAAAAGGATCGATTACAATCATAAAATAAAATGTACAAGCATCTATTATATATAGTAATTATTGTCTGTACATTACAGCAATTCCATTCTCAAGAGGATGGCGTTGTTGCTTTTGAACTTCCTGTTAGAAATTCTTTAAAATTTAATAGATATGCTATTAACCCTGCATTTAGTTTTGTTAGAGAACAAAATAGATATATAAGTTTTACTAATAAAAGGCAATGGGTACAATTTGAAGATGCACCGCAAACATATTTATTTAGCTACTCTGGTAGGTTTAGAGAAAATATAGGTGCTGGTATTGGCTTATTTCAGCAAGATTATGGTGTCCTATCCACATTTGGAGGCATATTAAACTTTGCATATAATGTTAGTTTGACAAGGGAAAGTAACCTAACCTTTGGTATGAATTTAGGTTTTTATAAGAGTGGCATTAATGAAGGACGTGTTGTTACTAATTTTCAAGATCCATCCTTAAATAATATTCCTTCTAATTCTATAATTACCATAAACCCAGGTATTAATTATGGGACTGCTTTTTTCGATTTTGGATTATCCATAAACAATTTGGCAACATATAATTTCACAACTTCAGCAATGATTGAAGATAATCCGCAACAAAGTGTGCAAGGACATTTAATGTATACAGGTTATATGAATACGCGAGGTTTTTTCAATCAGAGTAAGTTTTCAACATTAATAAGATCAGAGTTTAAAAAAGACGAAACCGTAGTTTCTGGAATCGCTATGATAACCGTTCCAAAGGGTATCTGGGCTCAGGCGGGATATAACACACTCTATGGTGCATCGGCTGGGATTGGATTAAACATTACCCAACAAATTGCTTTGGAATATAATTATGAAAAAGCTTTAGGTGATTTTGCGAATTTCGGAAGTTCACATGAAATAACTTTGGCATATAAATTCAAGAAGAATTATAGATATGATTATGGTGATGACGACGATGAAGAAGCCTTAATTATGCCTTCAAAGAAATCTAACCGTGTTCTTGCTAAAAGCACACCCAATAAATATAAAAACTTACCACGAAAAAAACGTGTTCCAATAGCTACCAAAGAGATAGTTGAAAATGTACCAAAAGCAGGCACTACTTCTGCGTCAAATGAAGTGGCTAAGGTTGAACCAGAAAAACCTAAAGAGAAAACAGAAGAAGAATTAATTGAAGAACAACGTTTAGCGGCAATTGAAATACTTGCTAAGAAGCGTAAAGAAGAAGAAAAGCTTAAAGCTGAAGTAGAAGCAAAAGCTAAACGTGATGCTATTGCTAAACAAAAGGCAGAAGAAGCGGCACGTATTAAAGCTGAACAAGAAGAAAAAGTACGATTAGCAAGAGAGGCTAAACAGAAAGCAGCTGCAGAAGCAAAAGCTAAGAGAGAACAAGAAGAAGCTGCTAGGATTAAAGCAGAACAAGAGGCTCAGGATAAATTAGCTGAAGAAGCAAGAATAAAGGCATTAGAAGATGAAAGAGCCAAACTTGCAGAAGAAGCTAGATTAAAAGCGGTGCAAGAAGCTCAAGCACAAAAAGAAGAAGTAGCCCAGCCTGAGATAATTGCTGAGGAAATTATTGGAATGATAGACCTAAATGGCGTCATGGTTCCAGTTCCTAGAGATAGGGAAACTAGAGAGATGAATGGTATTACTGTGTTAACTAATAATTCTAAATTGGAGCAACAAGACTTGTTAACTCAATTACAACAAAAAATTGCAAGTAAACAAAAGGATCTTGATGATTTAAAAGAAGAAAACGATTTAAGTGAACAAGGTATATATAGTGCTCCAAAAGCATTCAAGAGCATCTCTGCAGAAAATGCAGCTATGGCAGCAATCCAGTTGAACTTAAATAATGTTATAAAATCTAGAGATCTAAATATTAAAGAATTGGAGACATTATATACCGAAAGGTTAAAAACTGTTCGTGACAAACGTGATGTTACTAATCAATATTATGCTGATAAAATTCAAGAATTAAAATCGGAACAAACTCAAGCTATTAAAACTAGATCTAGTTTGCTAGCAAACTTAGAAACAATTAAAGTAGCTACGGAGATTGAAAGAAAACGTAGAATTAAACGTGCTGCATTTGATAATGATCAAGTTAGATATCAAAAAGATAGAGCTGCCTTAAAGCAAATAAAAGAATATACGACAGTAAGTAGTGAACTACTTAAACCTGAAAACTTTGACTCTGGTGAGATACTAAGTAATATCCAAATCTTAAAAGATGTAAATAATGTTGAGAATGGCTATTATATTGTTGTTGCCGTACATTCTAGCATTGAAAAAAGAGATGAGTTTTTAAGAAAAGCAGTTGCTGCAGGGCAATCTAATATTGATTTCTTCTTTGATATTAATACAAGTAAATACTATATATATTATCAAAAGCACGATTCTATTGATGCTGCCAATCAATCACTTAATTCCAAGGGGACTGAGCCTTATAATGTGAATATGTCTATGGTGAAAATTGAGAACTAATATTGATATAAATTACTATTTTCAATAGTTTATTAAAACTTTAGCTATATACAGATGTTTTGATGATATTATCTAATATGTAAAAGAGTCCTATTATTTTTCTTTAAAATAGGGTCAATACTACTTTAATTTTTATAAGAATTGCTCATCTTAATAAAAGGTGTACTGCAATTAGTATCTTCTATTTTCTTTTAAATTATCTATAATTAATTTTAATTGTAATCTTAAAGCTACAATATAATTAATTAAATTAGATTAATAGACTAAAAACATCGATAAACAGCACAAAAGTTATGGATTTGCTTCTTTGTTACAAAAATTATTACGATATTTATGCCGATTAAAATCATTAAATCACGATGAGTTGTCCATTAAGTGGTAATTTACTTATCATAAAATAATAATTTAATGAAACAAAACTAGAGGTACTATTTCTTTTTTGCCCCATATAAGAAGAAATGATAAATAGAGTTGCCATGAAAAAACCTACTTTTTATAATTCAACACTTGTTGTATTATTTTTATTGCTATTATCAATTAGTAGCGCTGCCCAAACTTATAAGCCATTCACAGTGCGAAAGCAAATGGAGGTAAGGGGAAGTATGCTGGTTGTGGGAAATGCCATTCTAGGTCAAGATAACCAACCTTTTAACGATTTATCAAGAGATAATCAAGATATATCAATGCAATACATTGATATTGATAGTGATGCTTCTACATTTAGTTCTAGTAGTGCCGATTTAATGTTACATGCACAAGCAGATGGTAGTCCAACAACATGTTACAGAGTGGCATATGCGGGTTTGTATTGGGGAGCTATTTTACAAGATGGTAACAGAGATAATATAAACCAAATTAAGTTTAAAGTACCAGGCACAACTACTTATACAGATATTACAGGAGAAATTATATATGATGCTATTGTAAATCCAATTGTTGCAGAAACAGGAGAACCAGGAAATACACCTTATGCCTGTTATGCAGAAGTAACTGATTTATTAGCAGGATTAACTGATGTAGAAGGAACTTATACAGCAGCTAATATTATTTCTGGACAAGGAACAAATTTTTCAACAGGTTTAGCTGCAGGTTGGACACTTTTGGTAATTTATGAAGATCCAAATTTGCATACCAAATCGTTTACTTCATTCGATGGTTTTAGTCATATTTTCGATGGCCATCAAGAAACAATTCCAGTAACTGGTTTTACTACACCTCCTGCAGGTAATATAGATTTACAGTTTGCCTATGGTGCATTAGATGGTGATAGAACAAAACGAGCTACCAAATTAGAAATAAACGGTAAGGAGGTTACTACGCCATTGCGCACTGCCAATAAGTTTTTTGGTTCAGTAATAGAAAACGAAAATGGGGTTTCTCATCCTAGAAATCCATTTAGTATTAATACACTCGGGTACGATACGGGTTTCCTTGAAATTCAAAATGCAGAACCAGAATTTATACGAAATAATGATACTTCAGCCGATTTTAGATTACAAGTTGCCCGTGGTCAAGCAGACCCGATTTTTGCATTTTTTAGCACCTTTGCTGTAGATGTTATTTCACCAGATATTGACCTAACCAAAGTTGTAAAAGATACGGCAGGGAATTTAATTGATGGAGCCGATGTGGTTTTAGGGCAACAATTATTCTATGAAATAACCTATCAAAGTGTTGGTAATGATAATGTCACACAATTCACTATAAAAGATATTCTGCCAGACAATATAATATTTGACCCAACTACAGATATAGATTTAACCAATGCTGGAGGTGCTACCTTGCAATCTTACGACCCTGTAACAAGAACACTTATTTTTAATATACCAGATGGTTCAGTTGAAGCAGGGGATCCAGAATTTGTAATTCGCCTAGCAATTCAAGTAGTACCAAATTGTTACGATCTAAGTCAAGCTTGTTCTAATGAAATTAGAAATCAGGCTTTTGCAACCTATAGAGGCGTCATTAATCCTACAGAAATAGTAGAAGAAGGTAGTTTTGCTACAACAGTATGTTTGGGCATTCCAACTTCTACCAATTTTATTGTAGATATTTCTAACTGTGATTTCGAGCAAACAGAAGTATTATGTGGTTCTAGCGTAGATTTAACTGCAGCCGATGGTTATGATAGTTATTCGTGGTCTACAAGTCCTTCTGGAACTCCAGTTATAGGGACAGGTCAAACGTATACGGCGACAACTACAGGAACTTATTATGTTCAAAATACGACCGTCGCAACGTGTATTTCAATAAATGAACAATTCAATGTAATTACTTACGGAAGTTCTTTAACAAATCCGGTAATCCCTTATGCAGATTTATTGCCTATATGTCCAAATGACGGGAAGGTATTACCTTATATTTTCTTATGTGGTGGAAATGAAACACGAACTATTAATACAAACATTAGTGATTCCGTTTCAATAATCTGGGAGCAATTAGATGATACGAGTTGTCCTCCAGTAGCGGTTGATGATTGTGCTAATGAAGATGATACCTGTACTTGGAACCAAGTAGGAACGGGAGCCGATTATATTGCAGATACAGCAGGTGAATTTAGAGTTGTTATTAATTATCCAGGTGGATGCTTTAGTATATTCTACTTTAATGTTTATCAAAATTTATTAACGCCAACTATTACAGCAGAAGATATTCTATGTACAACACCAGGAAGTGTAACTGTTGGTGGTGTACCATCGGGATATGAATATAGTTTAGACCCTAGTGGTCCATTTCAATCTTCTAATACGTTTGTAATAAATACTCCAGGTTATTATCAAGTTTATATCAGACAAATTGGTGTTGCAACAAACCCATGTATTTTTCAAACACCTAGCATATTAGTTAGAGAACGTGACTTTACAGTTACTACTAATGTTACTCAACCTAATTGTAATGGTGATTTTGGTAGTATTAGTTTAGCTGCTAATGATGCGCTTCCCCAATACTATTTTAGTATTTATGAAAGTGGCGTTCTAGTAAATAGTATTGGACCAATTACGGCAAGTGATTATACGTTTTCATCATTAAACCCTGGTTTATATACTGTAAATGTTACAACCGATGATGGTTGTACTTATTCTGAAGATATTCAAATTATTGACCCACCAATAATTACAGTTACGGCAGCTATTACAGTGCCTCTAACATGTACAGATGGAGAAATCACTATTTATCCAGTAGGAGGAACACCACCATATACATACTATATAAATAGTACAACTGTTTCTCAAGACATACCAACCTATGTGGTTACAACCCCAGGTGTTTATGATATTACCGTAAGAGATTTTTATAATTGTTCTGCAACTACGTCTATTACTGTAGATGCTATATTGCCTCCAGATTTTACAGTGGCGTCAACAAATATTCTTTGTTCAGATGACCCTAATAGTGGAACGATAACAGTTAATGTATCTAATCCTAATGGGAATAGTTTAGAATATAGTATAGATAATGGAATAACTTTTGTTAGCTCTCCAGTTTTTTCTGGTCTTTCGGCAGGAAATTATGATGTAGTTGTGCAGTATACTATTGATGGTGCTATATGTGTAACTGCACCTCAAACAGTCACAATTACTACATCTACACCAATTACAGGAACAGCTACTATTACAGCACCATATACTTGTAGTGCAAATGGAGAAATTGCAATAACAGGAGTATCAGGAGGTACAGCACCTTATACCTATAGTATTGATGGTGTAACATTTCAAAGTGGTACAACGTTTACAGGTTTAACCGATGGAACTTATACCGTAACGATAAGAGATGTTAATGATTGTTCTTCAATCTTGGCACCAATAACAATAGATTCTTTAGATCCACCAACAGATTTAGATTTTAGTAGTTCGGCGTTAACTTGTCCTTCAAATACATCTGATGTTACCTTAACAAGTACTGGAGGTACGTCACCATTGGAATATCAAATTATTGCACCTTCAGGTTCGGCTACGGCTTATCAATCATCAAATGTATTTACTGGGTTAGCCTCAGGAACGTATACATTTCAAGTTAGAGATGCTAACGACTGTACGTATAGTGAATCGTATACCATTGATGCATTGCCAGCATTAACCATTGTGGGGCAAGTATTGAATGATGTTAGTTGTTTGGGAGCTTCAGATGGTTCTGCAAGATTCACAATTTTAGGAACTGCGAACTTCAATTATACCATTAACGGAGGTTCTTCAACAGCAGGGACTTCAATAATCAATTTAACAGGATTATCATCGGGAGATTATACAATTATAATAACCGACAACTTGACAAATTGTTCTGCTACTGAAACAGTCACCGTTAATGGACCGCCTTCAGCATTAAATATTTCAACAATCGTTACACCAATTACTTGTAATGCAAATGGCAGTGTAACTATTAATGCCACTGGAGGTTGGGGAGGATATACTTATGAAATTACCCAACCAGATACTACGGTTATTGGACCTCAAGGGAATAATACATTTACTAACCTTACACAAACAGGAACTTATACGGCGGTAGTTACAGATGCTAATGTATGTGTGGAGAATACAACATTCACCTTAAATGTGCCAACTAATCCAACTGCAACAATTGATGCATCATCAGATTATTGCTATGATGGCACCGATGGTGCAACTTTAATAGTGAATGCCTCTGGAGGTGTGGCGCCATACGAATACAATATTAATGGTGGACCTTATGGATTAAGTAATACGTTTTCTAACCTAACACCTGGAAATTACTATATAACTGTAAGAGATGCTTTTGGTTGTATTTATAATGTACCAAGCCAAACTATTGCAGATCAATTAACGGCTACAGCAACTTTAACAAAGGGATTGGATTGTACAGCATCACCAAACGCTGTTATAGATATTTCAGTTTCAGGAGGAACGGCACCTTATACTTACGAAGTATCCTATAACGGAGGTGCTTTTAGTGCAACCGGGAATCCGCCATACGCTTATAATAGTGTGCAAATTGGAGATTATCAATATCGTATTACAGATACATTAGGTTGTACGACTTTAACCAATGTAGTGGCTATTCAATCAATTACTAATCCATCGGCAATTGCAATAGAAACAGATGTTTTTTGTAATGGAGATAGTAGTGGTATAGTTGTTATTGATGTAGATGAAACTGTTGGTTTACCTCCATATCAAATAAGTTTTAACGGATCTGGATTTACTTCTCAAACAGTATATAATGGGTTAGCTTCTGGTAATTATAATTATACAGTTAGAGATAACAATTCATGTGAATTTAATGGTGTCGCTACTATTAATGAACCGCTTGCAGTAAATTTAGGTACAGAAATAGTGATTCCTATTACCTGTAGTGGAACTGGAAATGTACTTGGTGCCATTCAAATTTTAAATGTAACAGGAGGAACACCTGATTATACATATTCATTATTGGATAGTTCTGGTAATTTGGCGTCAACCACATCTACAAATCCTGTTGGACCAACTAGCAGCACTAATGTGACGTTTAACGATTTGAATTTTGGGAACTATTATTTAAGAGTTATCGACGCTAATGGTTGTGAATATAATTTTGGACCATATTTAGTGGCATCTGATGTAAGCGAACTAGATATAGTGACTAATGCATCTGGAAGTTGTTTAACAGGTGTAGATTATAATATTAGCATCTTTAATGGAACAGGACCATTTAGAGTTAGGATCTATGATGGAACAACAACATTTAATCCAACCGATGGTATAGCACCTAATGGACTACCAACATCGGATGCATCTCCTAATGAAAGAAACCATCAGTTTTCAGGATTACAGTTTGATGTTAGTTACTCTTTTGAAGTATTAGATATAAATACGGGTTGTTCTTATATTGAACAAGTTCCTGCTGTATCAAGTCCTTCAACTATATCGGTAACAGGAACCGCCACTAACGTGACTTGTTATGAAGTACCAGGGTTAGATAATGGAATCTTTGATTTTACGGTGTCTAGTTATAATGGAAATGCCTTAGGATGGGAAGTATTTAATAACTTAACAAACATATCAACTGGAATTACTGGGAGTGCGTTAGGATTAACAGGAGCTAATTATAGTGATACCGTTACTAATTTAGCACCAGGTGATTATTATTTATTAATTACTGAAACTGATATTACTTCAACGCAATGTACAGCACTTGTTAATTTCCAAATAAGCCAACCGACAGAATTATTGCTAGCCGAAGTAGCAAACATCAATGCAAATTGTAATCAAGATGCGCAAGTAGTCGTAAATGGTAGTGGAGGAACACCGCCATATGAATATGCTTTTGTTGAAGATGGTGTAGCACCAAATGCTGGTGACTGGACCACTAATAACTTAGCTATTTTAGATGTTGCAATTAATACGGATTGGGATGTTTATGTAAGAGATACAAATGGATGTGATATCCTTACTCCTATAGATATTGTTATTGCATCTGATCCATTGCCATCTGCAACTTTACCAACCTTGGCAGACGATCAATGTACTTCAAATGGCAGCTCATATACATTTACAGCAATAGCTGGAGGGGGAGAAGTAGCACCTGTTAGCTATAGTGTTGATGGCGTGAATTTCCAATCCAGTCCAACATTTATAGTATCATCAGATGGGACATATACAGTTACTATCCGAGATGGGAATGGTTGTATTGCAACAGATACGATAATTATTTACCCACCACTTAATTTAACACCAGTAATAACGGCTTTACCAACTTGCCCAGATAATGATGGCGTAATTACGGTAACAGGTTTTGGTGGCTCTGGTTTATATACATATGAAATTATAGCACCAATTATAGTTGCACCTCAAGCGTCAAATATCTTTTCTGGATTGGCTTCAGGAGTATATACATTGAGAATTAATGATACGACTACATTATGTACAAGCGACGCTAATATAACATTGGAACCAGCTACACCAGTAACTTTTACTGCCGTTGCAACAGATGCAGTCTGTAATGGTGGAAATGAAGGAACAATAACAATAACCTTGCCTGTAAGTAACGATAATCCGCCATACACGTATGAAATTATAGCACCGATTGTTGTGGCACCTCAAACATCAAATATATTTACGGGATTAGCTGTTGGAACTTATACAATTCAAGTAAATTCTGGAAAAGGATGTGCAACAACATCTAACGTAGTAGTTGGAGAGCCAACGCTTTTAAACGTTTCTGGTGTGGCAACAGATTTTTCTTGTGCTCCTGACAATTCGGTTAACACTGCAACTATTACAATTACAGAAGTTGGAGGAATTGCACCATACGGTTATAGTATAGATGGTATAAATTATTTCGCCTTAAACATATTCGACATTATAGATGATGGAAGTATTCAAAATATAGACATTTATACAAGAGATTCAAATGGTTGTATTGCTACAAACACAGTTATAATAAATCCATTACCCGCGTTAACTGCAGCTTCAGTAGCTAGTGCTACTCCAATAGATTGTAACGGCACAGGAACAATTTCAATAACTGTAACTGGTGGCTCTGGTAATTTCAGTTATCAGATGTTGCCTAATGGAACACCTCAAGGATCAAATACATTTAACATTACAGATCCGGGTGATTATTATTTCCAAGTGAACGATTTAGACACAGGATGTACTATAGCGACAGCGCCATTTACAGTAGCACCTTTCGACATTATAGATGTAGTTGCGACGGCTACAACGGCTGTATCATGTTTTGGAGACAATAATGGTGCTTTTGAAATAAATATAAGTGGTTATACGGGGCCTTATAATTATAATGTATATGATAACACTGGTGCGTTAGTAATTGGACCTATGACTGGAAATACATCAACAAATCCTTTAGTTGTTTCTGGTTTATCTGGCGGTAATTATTATGTTGAAGTTACAGAAACTACAAGTCCGTTTTGTACAGGAACATCAAATATTATAACTATCGATTCACCTATTTTACCACTAGATTTAGTAATTTCTGAAACATCTAATGTCTCTTGTGATAACGATAATGGAACTATAACTTCTGTAGCAACTGGAGGTTGGGGCACTTATGAATATGCACTTACTGGTGCATCTTCTGTAGGTTTTTCATCTAATGGTTCATTTACAGGTTTGTCTGCAGGATCATATACAGTGTTTGTAAGAGATTCTGGAGGATGCATTATTTCAGATAATATAACCCTAATTATTCCACCACCAATAGCAGCAACTATTGCGGCTACTCCAACATTATTAGACTGTTTTGGGGATAATAATGCGACCATTACAATAAGTAATGTTACAGGTGGTCAAGGTTCTAACTACATATATACACTTAATATGGTAGCGCCAGCCGTAAGCACATCTGGACCTCAAACATCTAATGTCTTTACAGGATTAGGAGCTGGAACTTACAACGTCGTTGTAAACGATGGATATAATTGTGAATTCACTGCACCAAACGTAACAATAAATGAACTAACTCAGATTGAAGTTGACCTAGTAAAAGCAACATCGCAAACTTGTACAAATAATGCGACGTTAACCCTTAGTGCAAATGGAGGGACTGGTTCTTATGAGTATAGTAATACATCAAATTTTGCAAGCATATTAGGTTCATTTACAACAAATATTACTTTATCAGTAGCAGTTGGGACTTATTCATATTATGTGAGAGATGTAAATGGTTGTATTGCTAATGTTTCAAATGAAATAACAATAGATCCATTACCTGCTTTAGCATTAGATTTAGACATCACTAATGCGACTATAAACTGTGCTGGAGATAGTACTGGTGTTATTGTAGCTGAAGCCGTAGGCGGTTTAGGAAATTACGTTTATACATTACAAGATGGTACTGGAAATGATTTACCAGGAGCAACACAAAATAGTCCAGGAGTTTTTACAGATCTGCCTATTGGAACCTATCAAGTACAAGTAGAAAGTGGTGATTGTTTAGTAGTTTCAGTTCAAGTTACAATTACAGAGCCCTCTGCACCTTTAAGCGAAACTCATACGGTTACACCAGTAACATGTGCGGGAGGAGATGATGGTATTATCGAAATAACTGCAGCAGGCGGAACAGGGATTATAAAATACGCAATTTCTCCACGTTTAGATCAATTCTTTGACGATCCAATATTTGATAACCTTGCCCCTGGAACTTATGATATAATCGTACAGGATGAATTAGGTTGTTTTGTAACCTTTACTGAAACATTATCGGATCCAATACCAGTTTCTGTTAACATCTTACCAAATTCAATTTTACCTGAAGTTTGTGATGGTGATATGAATGGTGAATTTAGTATTGATATTTCTGGTGGTAATTTACCTTATAGTGTAAGTATAGATGATATTAATGGAATATACACTACTGGAGCAGCGACCCAAACTCAGTTTGATTTTACTGGGTTGATTGGCGGCGACCATATTGTTTATGTGCGTGATGCTTTGGGATGTGAATCTGAATGGAATATCACATTCCCAGAATCTGTAATAATTAACCCTGAAGTGATAGTAGAATATAGCTGTACTAATAATATCTCTAATAGTTTAGTTACCGTAACGGTTGATGCTAGTAATACAGATCTTACGCATTTAGATTATTCTTTAAACGGAGGGCCATATCAAGCAAGTAATGTGTTTATAAATGTGCCTGCTGGAATAGGTCATTTCATAGATGTGAGACATAGTAACGGTTGTATTCAACAAACATTACCATTTGATATAGTAGATTACGCGCCTTTACAGTTAGTATTAGAAGATGGAGCGATAAACGAAATTGTTGCTGTAGCATCAGGGGGAACGGGAGATTATGAATATACCTTAAATAGAGAATCTTATGGAAGTACTAGTACTTTTTTAATTTATGAATCTGGTGATTATACAGTAACTGTAACTGATAGTAATGGTTGTATAGCAATAGCAACAGCGTATTTCGAATATGTAGACGTATGTATTACCAATTATTTCACACCTAATGGTGATGGTAATCAAGATGGTTGGGGACCTGGATGTACCGATCAATATAGAGACTTAACCTTCGATATCTTTGATAGGTATGGTCGTAAAATAGTAACCCTACGAGTAGGAGAGAAGTGGGACGGTAAGTATAATGGACGAGAACTACCTACCGGAGACTATTGGTATGTTGTGAAATTAAACGATGAAAAAGATAGACGAGAATTTGTAGGACATTTTACTTTATACCGCTAAATTATTAATGAATGCCTCAAACATTAAAATTATGAACCTAAGAAAACCAATAATATACCTACTACTTTTAGTTGCCTCCTACAACTATGGTCAGGAGTTAAATTTGCCCGTATTTACACAATACTTGGCAGATAACAATTTCGTGGTTTCTCCAACTTACGCTGGAATAGGGGATAATTTAAAAATTAGAGCTAACGGATTAACACAATGGGTTGGTATAAAAGGAGCACCAGATAATCAATCGGTTTATGCAGATGTAAGGTTAGGTGACCGTTCTGGTTTAGGTTTTTCATTTTATAGCGATAGAAATGGAAACACCATTCAATCAGGTGCAAAATTTTCGTTTGCACATCATTTAATTTTGGATGTTAGCTCAGAACAATATTTGTCATTAGGTATTTCACTGAATGTAAATAACTTTAAAATTGATATCCATAATTTTAATACATCATACGAAAACCCAATTATTGATCCGTTTGTAACAGATGACAGAAGAACTTCAAATACAAATTTTGATATTGGAGCACTTTATAGATATAAAGCATTCTTTTTTAGTTTGAATGCAAATAATATTCTTGAAAAAAGTGTTAGTGAAATTAGAGTTGCAGAACCTAATTTGCTTATGAATTATCAAGTATACTCTGGTATTACTTTTGGTGAAACTAAAAAGAATGGGATTGAATTCGAACCTTCTATGTTCTATCAATACTTTAGTAGTGATAAACGTTCGAGTACCGATTTAAATTTTAAAATGAGAAAATTTGGTAGAAATGACGATTATTTTTGGGCAGGTATTTCATACCGTTTCTTAAACGATCAATTTTTAAAACCACTCAATATAGGACCTATGGTAGGTTTTAATAAGTCCATTGTTTATTTCGGATATGCTTATCAAATAACTACTAACGAATTATCTGCGTATAATTCAGGAACGCATGTTGTTACTATTGGATTAAACTTTTTACGTGCTATCAGTAATTGTCCATGTACAAAGACAAGGGTGAGGTATTAAAATCTATTTCTCTACAATTTCTACCTCAAAAAGCTTATCCCAGCGCTTGCCAGTAACAAATAATGTTTTTGTTGTTGGATTATAGGCTATACCATTAAGTACATCTAAACCGTCATGCTGAGTTACTTTAGCTTTTAATGGTTTAAAATCAATAACTCCAATAACAGCACCGTTTTTAGGATTGATAATAGCTACACCATCTTTTTGATACCGATTAGCATAAATACTACCATTAACCCATTCCATTTCATTAATGCCAATTATCTTTCCTTTATTCGTGTAAACCTGAATATTATCTTCTTCTATTAAAGTCCCAGGATTTAGTAGCCATATTTTTTCAGTTCCATCACTTTTATAAATTATATTCTCGTTGTTGCACAGACCCCAACCTTCTTTACTGTTACCATACTTAAAACTACTTAGTTTATCAAAGGTATTCACATCGTAAACAAAGCCAGTACCTTCTTTCCAAGTTAGTTGATATATTTTATCATTTAATATGGTAAGCCCTTCACCAAAGTATTCATCTGCCAAATCAATATTTTTTATAACCTCACCCGTTTTATAGTCTATTTGGCGAAGCTTAGATTCTTTATATTGCCCAGTGCTTTCATAAAGTTTTCCGTTAAAAAACTCAATACCTTGTGTATATGATGTTATATCGTGCGGGTACTCGTTTATAATGTTATATGTATATATTTTAGGGGCTTCATTGTTTAAAATGGTAATCTTACTAGTTGCCACTTGTCTCTCATTATTAAAAAATACTATAGCCTCAATAGTATGCTTTCCTAACTTGAAATTTAATAAGTTATGGGATTCAGTTATGGCCTTTCCTTCTAAAGTATAATTAACAGAATCAACAGGATGATTCTTTTTGTTTATTAATGAAATGTTTAAAGTTTCAGAAATAGAAATATTCCCTTTTTTAGCATTAGTTTTTATAGAAAAATCACTTTTTTTTTGACTAGAGTTAGAACCACAAGAAATTACTAATCCTGCTAAAAATATGATTATAAGAGCTTTAAATAACTTCATTTTAAACTTAAATTTTAAGCAAGATATTTATTTAAAATCAGTTTAAAAAATCATTGTGAAAATTTTAAAAGGTTGTATCTTTGCAGCCGGCAAGTCCTACACAACTAGCTCCTGTTGAATCCTCCAGGGCGGGAACGCAGCAAAGGTATACGGTTGTAGCAGTGTGATGTAGGTAGCTTGCCTTTTTTTGTACAATAAAATTAAATCTTGAAAGCTTTGGCTAGTCAAGATTTTTTAGTTTATTGAACATTCCCTCGAATCCCGATAGCTATCGGGAGGGAGTCACATTAATTTATCATACTAATTATAATTCAAATTATTTTAAATTGTATTTTGGTGTTTTGATTTTATATTTTCAATTATTATGTCGAAAGTTGTTTTAATTACTGGTGGTTCATCTGGAATAGGTAAATCTACAGGTGAATATCTAACTGAAAAAGGCTATACCGTATATGGTACGAGTAGAAACCCCGCTAATTATAAAAGCAGTGTTTTCCCAATCCTCGAACTTGATGTTAAAGATACTAATACGATTGAAAAAGTAATAACTAGTATCATAGAAAAAGAAGGAAAACTAGATGTTTTAATAAATAATGCTGGAGCTGGTATAACCGGTCCTATTGAAGAAACTCCAGAAAAGGAGATTAAAGCAAATTTTGACACGAACTTTTTTGGGCCAATTAATGTTATTAAAGCTGCGCTACCATATATGCGTAATCAAAAAGCAGGTTTAATTATTAATATCACTTCTATTGCTGGTTATATGGGCTTACCATATCGTGGCATTTACAGCGCGAGTAAAGGTGCTTTAGAGCTTTTAACAGAAGCTTTTAGAATGGAATTAAAAGGCTTCAATATAAATATGGTTAATGTGGCTCCAGGTGATTTCGCAACCAACATAGCGTCGGGACGTTACCATGCGCCTCTTTTGGAGGATTCTCCATATAATAAATCTTATGGGAATACATTAAAATTAATGAACGAACATGTTGATAGTGGTAGTAACCCTAATATGATGGCTCAACAAATATTCAAAATAATAAATACCGAAAACCCTAAAGGACATTATAAAGTTGGAGAATTTATGCAAAAATTTTCTATTGTTCTTAAAAGAATACTTCCAGATAAGGTTTACGAAAGCCTCTTGATGAACCATTATAAACTTTAAGTTGCTAATTGGTACGTTATTTGATATTACTGTTTCTAAATTCGTAAATCATGAAACAAGCATTATCAATAACAGTACTACTTTCTTTCTTTTTACTTAATTCTTGTCAAGACATCTTAGAGTGTGTTATTAACAGACATCCACAGCTGCAAAATGCAAGACTTACAACAGGTCAGGTAAATAATTATTATTTTGAAGAAATTCGGGCCGATATCAATAATGAACCACGTGATGACAGTTATTACTATTATTTTTCATTTGATGGTGATTTACCGCGCGGACTTGAATTTATTATAGATTATAGAAGCGTATTCATTGAAGGGCAACCGTTAGAATCTGGGGTTTATAATTTCTCTATTCGCTTAACTGTTGAACAGGCTAACGATTATTATGACAATTGTGAAAATCGATTGAATGATTGTGATGGTTTATGCGAAGACACTACTATTGAAAGGTATAGACTGGTAGTCAATTAACTTCTTTTAAGTTGTTAATATATTTTAATATAATTTAATGAGCAAACTAGCATATTATTGTAAATTCGCCTATTAATTAAATAATAACCTAAACTATTTTTTAGAATGAAATTTTTTATAGATACAGCGAATCTAGATCAGATAAAAGAAGCTCAAGACCTTGGAGTTTTAGATGGTGTAACGACTAATCCATCTTTAATGGCTAAAGAGGGCATTACTGGTCATGACAATATTTTGAAACATTACGTTGATATTTGTAATATAGTAGATGGAGATGTTAGTGCAGAGGTTATTGCTACAGATTTTGATGGCATGATTCGAGAAGGTGAAGCTCTAGCGGAATTACATGACCAAATAGTTGTTAAGCTACCAATGATAAAAGATGGTGTTAAAGCTTGTAAATATTTTTCAGAAAAAGGAGTGAAAACAAATGTAACGCTTGTTTTTTCAGCGGGTCAAGCTCTTTTAGCTGCTAAAGCAGGAGCAACTTATGTCTCTCCTTTTATTGGTCGTCTTGATGATATTTCTACCGATGGTTTAAACTTAATTGCTGAGATTAGACATATTTATGATAACTATGCCTTCGATACGGAAATACTAGCCGCTTCTGTGCGTCATACCATGCATGTTATAGATTGTGCTAAATTAGGTGCTGATGTAATGACAGGACCTCTTAGTTCAATTGAAGGTTTACTTAAGCACCCATTAACAGATATTGGTTTAGCTAAGTTTTTAGCAGATTATAAAAAAGGAAATTAACAAGTGAATTTATAAAATAAAAAAAAAGCCTTTACTAAATTTATAAAGGCCTTTTTGTTTGTTATGTGATTTGTTAGTTATTTAATAATCCTAACAGTTGTTCTTCAAAATCTGAGTAGAATATGTTGGTGTTACTATCAAATATCTTCTTGTGTTTGTCTATAATAATAGCCTTAGTCATTGGGTAGATAGCTAATACTTCTCTAGCCTTTTTATGGTCTTTAAATTGATATTTGTTATCAAACGACAAATGATTTCGCTTCAATGTTTTTGTTATCATTTCTAAGTTATAATCATCAACGTTAATAGTAATAAAGGTTACTTCAGGGTATTTTACTTCTAATTCTTTCAATTTTTTGTGAGTATCTTTAAAATGGCCATATATAGAATGAGACCAAAAGCATAATACGGTTGTAGAACTAATTACGGCATTAATATCTTGTTCTTTATTATCGCAATCTACTACAGAAATTTCTGGTAATTTGTTGCCTCTTTTTAGCCTATAAATTGAAGAAGCATAATGCTTAATTTGAGTATTGTTTTTATCACTTTCGCTTTTAGCTAAAAACGATTTTAAAACTGCATCACTGCATTCCTCACTTTTATTTTTGGTTAAAAAGTTAATTGTGTAGTGGTAAAGTAACTCATTCTTAATCGATACATTATCAACTAAACTATCAATAATTTTTAACTTGTCTAAAGTGAAACAAACGGATTTACCATTGAATTTACCATTCTTAGCATGTCCAAGATGTTCTTTAAGAGCTAAATTGTTAAAATTAGATTTTAAGAAAGATTGATAACTAAAATAATCTTTTAAAAAGTCGTCATTGTAATTAACATTTTGGCGGTAGGCATAAAAGTTATCGGGTAAGGATTCTAAAATATCAGCTTTGTTTTTTCCGTAATGAACAAAAGGGTAAATTTCTTTATTAAAATAATGACTATAATCAATATTAGCATGCGCTACTTTATTAAATAAGGAAGAAGTTTCATGCTTATTTTTAAATCTATATAGATAATCAAGCTTCTGGTCTTTCAGTTCTTCAATTCGTTTTTCAAAAGCTTCTGGATCTAATTGACAAAGTTTAAAGACCTCCTTTTCTTTCTTTTCATTTTGAAGAAACTCATTAATAAAATAGTTGTTTTTTTTATCCCCTTTGCCAGTGTAAACAAGTGACTCGTCAAAATCTAAAGTATTCAATCTAAAAATTATGCTATCACTGGGTTCTAAAAGAACCATTTGAAATTCATCACCGTGGCGAAAAGTGTATAAACCTTGTTCTAAATCGTTTATTTTAAATAAAAACCTGTTATTACCGTCTAAAATAATTGTATCTAAAGTAGTTTCAGATTTAGTTATAACTACAAAGTTGTTTTTCGGATTAATAATTTGTCCTCCTATATATGCATAATTATCTTGACTAGAATTGTTGTCTTTTTTACAACCAATTAAAGTAAAAGCAATTAATAGTATTCCAATATATAATTTCATAAATCCCTTTCTCATTGTTTAGGTGAGACTCCCAGTATTCTCAACAAAAATATGCCTTGTATTTAAAATGACCTGTTAATACGCTGTTAAATGTTATTATTGTTAGATTCTAATTAATTCACTAAAGTTTAAAAATATCTAGGTTACATTTCGCCTAACAGATTGATTTTTCTACTTTTGCAAAAATTTTAATAAAAGTTATGTTATCAGTTTCTAATCTATCAGTTCAATTTGGAAAACGCGTATTGTTTGATGAGGTAAGTACGGCCTTTAATAATGGCAACTGCTATGGGATTATTGGTGCCAATGGTTCTGGAAAATCTACATTCTTAAAGATTTTATCTGGAAAACAAGATCCTACTTCTGGGCATGTTTCATTAGAAGCAGGAAAGCGTATGTCTGTTTTAGAACAAAATCATAATTTGTATGATGCACATACTGTGTTAGAAACCGTATTAATGGGTAACAAACCATTATTCAAAATTAAAACAGAAATAGATGCTTTATACGCAGATTATTCTGATGAGAACGCCGAAAAAATTGGAGAGCTACAAGTAGAGTTTGAAGAAATGAATGGTTGGAATGCCGATAGTGATGCTGCTGCAATGTTATCTAATTTAGGCATAAAAGAAGACTTTCATTATGCACTTATGGCAGATTTAGATGGTAAACAAAAAGTACGTGTTTTATTAGCACAAGCGCTTTTTGGAAATCCAGATGTACTTATAATGGATGAGCCTACTAATGATCTAGATTATGAAACAATTGCATGGTTGGAGAACTTCTTGGCTAATTATGATAACTGCGTTATAGTTGTTTCGCATGACCGTCACTTTTTAGATGCTGTTTGTACGCATATTTCTGATATTGATTTTGGAAAAATAAATCACTTTTCGGGTAATTATACTTTTTGGTATGAGTCTTCTCAATTAGCAGCGAGACAGCACGCTCAACAGAATAAGAAAGCCGAAGAAAAGAAAAAAGAATTAGAGGAATTTATTAGACGGTTTTCAGCCAACGTTGCCAAAAGTAAACAAGCGACTAGTAGAAAAAAGATGATTGAAAAACTTAATATCGCTGATATTAGAAGAACAAGTCGTCGTTATCCTGCTATTATTTTCGAACGTGATAGAGAAGCAGGTGATCAAATATTGAATTTAGACAAACTTACGGCTTCAACAGAGGGTGAAGTTTTGTTTAAAAGTATAGATTTAAATTTAGCAAAAGGAGATAAAGTAGTTGTGTTCTCAAGAGATTCAAGAGCTACCACAGCATTTTATCAAATTTTAAATAATAAGGAAAAAGCTGATTCTGGTAAATTTGCTTGGGGAGTAACTACAACTCAGTCTTATTTACCATTAGATAATAGTGAGTTTTTTAATAATGAACTTACTTTAATAGATTGGTTACGCCAATGGGCGACTACAGAAGAAGAGCGAGAAGAAGTGAATATTCGTGGGTTTTTAGGCAAAATGATATTTAGTGGTGAAGAAGCTTTTAAAAAGTCATCTGTTTTGTCTGGAGGAGAAAAAGTAAGATGTATGTTATCACGAATGATGATGATGAGAGCCAATGTATTACAACTTGACGAACCTACAAATCATCTTGATTTAGAAAGTATTACAGCATTTAATAATTCACTTAAAAATTTCAAAGGGACCGTTTTGTTTACAACACACGATCATGAATTTGCACAAACTGTAGCAAACAGAGTTGTGGAGTTAACTCCAAATGGTGTAATTGATAGATATACAACTTTTGATGAATATATGCAGGATAAGAAAATTAAAGAGCTACGAGACAAGATGTATTCTGTTAACGTATAGATAAAATTAAAATCCTGAGACATCAGGATTTTTTTGTTTTAAGACTCTAACTCGGCAGTAATACCTTGCACAACTTCTACAGCTCTATCGAGTTCATCCTTGTGTACATAAACTTCATTAAGTAAATGACCTCCAAAAATAGGATTGAGGTTAGATTCGTTTTGTGCTTTTATAACAGCACTAATTCCTGTTTCTTCTAAGCTTTGCTTTATGTGCTCACTTATTACAAGATTACCCGTAAAAACTTTAATATAATTAGAATCTGTCATAGCTAAAAAGGATTTTAGGTTCATCTTAAAGATACAAAATATTAAGGATAATTAAAAGTTTTATTGAATTGATATTAACTATGAATGGATAAAATCATTAAATTAGAAGGAGTAAAAAACTTCTTTTTAGGTTACATTTTAAAAATTTATTAATTATGAAAAAAACTACAGTATTTTTATCGATATGTATCTTGCATATTACATCTTGTAAAGAAAAAGTAACTATACAAGACGATACTTTAAATTCAAATATTATAGAATATAGTCAAATAATTGATTTAACTCACGATTTTTCTGATGAAACTATATACTGGGTTACAGCAAAAGAATTTCACCTTGATACTGTTGCACATGGTGATACAGACAAGGGGTTCTTTTATGCTGCCAATAACTTCACTACTGCCGAACATGGAGGTACTCATATTGATGCACCCATTCATTTTGCGAAACAAGGTCAAACAGTAGATGAAATACCTATTGAGAATTTGATTGGACAAGCTATAAAAATTGATATATCGAAAAAAGCTTTAAGCAATCCAGAATATTTAGTAAGCATAGACGATTTTAAAGACTGGGAAGAATCTGAAAACATGCAGATACCAGAAGGATGTATTATTTTGCTTGAAACTGGCTTTTCTAGACATTATCCAAACAAACTAAAATATTTAGGTACAGAAATGCGAGGTCCAGAAGCCATAAAAGATTTGCACTTTCCTGGATTAGACCCATATGCTGCATCATGGTTAATTGAAAATAGAAATATTCATGCTATTGGCTTAGATACACCAAGTATTGATTACGGGCAATCAACAGATTTTAAAAGCCACATCATTCTTTTAGGCGAAAATATTCCAGCTTTTGAGAATCTCACAAATTTGGAAATGTTACCAACTAAAGGTTTCGCTATTGTTGCTTTACCCATGAAAATAAAAGGCGGAAGTGGTGGTCCACTAAGAATTGTAGCTTTAGTAAAATAAATTCAAAATAGTTACCTCAATTCAGCATTAAGTTGTTTTTCAAAATTACTTTGAAGTTTGCTCATAATTTTGTCTATCTGCTTATCAGTAAGTGTTTTGTTTTCGTCTTGCAAGGTAAAACTAACAGCATAACTCTTTTTACCCTTGGGTAAATTCTTGCCTTGATAAACATCAAATAGATTAACAGATTTCAATAATTGCTTCTCACTCTGCTCTGCAATTTTATGGATAGCTTCAAAACTAACGTTATCATCTAATAATAAAGCAAAGTCACGACGTACTTCTGGATATTTTGGAATTGATTTAAACGTTATTTTATTTCTCTTCACAATCTCTAAAATATTATCCCAATTAAAATCGGCATAAATAACTTCTTGTGATATATCAAAATGGTTTAATACTGATTTAGAAACTAACCCAAATTCAAGTAGCTTAATTTTTCCTAAACTAAAGGATATTCCTTCACTAAATAAATCATTATTAATAGGTGATTCATTATATCTATTGATTCCCAAACGTTCCAAAATAGAAACAATAATGCCTTTTAAATAGAAAAAATCACTTTTTTCATTTTTTGTGTGCCATTGTTCTATAAATCGATTACCAGTTACAAATAGCGTTAAGTGCTTTATTTCATCTCGTTTATCGCTGTAGCCGTGATATGTTTTTCCATACTCAAACAACTTTAAGTCTTGTCTTTTTCTATTAATATTATAAGACACGGCTTCTAATCCAGAAAACAATAAAGACTGCCTTAAAACAGATAAATCTCCACTAAGAGGGTTAAGCATCGAAATATTATGATCTTCTTTAAGCTGCTCACTTAGCGCGATATAATTTGGTATTGTAAGCGAATTAGAAAGAATTTCGAAAAAACCTTGAGACGCCAGTTGATTGCTAACAACATTTTGAATTTTATGATCTTCAAATCTTGAAGCATTAGAGATAGAGGCATTGAGTTTTTCAGATGTTTTAATATTGTTATAACCATAAACGCGCAATATTTCCTCAATTACGTCGGCTTCACGCTGCACATCGTTGCGATAAGAAGGTACTGTAAGTCCAAGACCAGTTTCAGTAACATTATTAACCTTTATATCTAATGACGTAAGAATACGCTTGATTATTTCTTTCGGAATTTCTTCTCCAATGAGTTTTTTTGCCTTATCAAAACTTAATCTCACCTCAAAATCCTTTATTTTATTAGGATAAACATCAATTAAATCACTCGTTATTTCACCACCAGCTAGTTCTTGAATTAGTAAAGCTGCCCTTTTTAATGCATATTCTGTGATATTTGGATCGATACCACGTTCAAATCTAAAAGAAGCATCAGTGTTTAGTCCATGACGTTTTGCGGTTTTACGAATACTAACAGGATTAAAGTAAGCACTTTCTAAGAATATACTTGTCGTATTTTCTGTAACACCAGATTCAATACCTCCAAAAACACCTGCAATACACATAGGTTTCTTTGCATCGCAAATCATTAAATCTTCTGGATGCAATTCTCTTTCAATACCATCGAGCGTTGTAAATTTTGTGCCAGCTTTTAAGGTTTTTACTTCAATTTTATTGCCCGATATTTTTACGGCATCAAAAGCATGTAAAGGTTGTCCTAATTCATGTAATACATAATTAGTAGCATCAACAATATTGTTTATTGGATTTAGTCCAATAGCTTTTAGTCGATTTTGCAACCAAGTTGGAGATTCTTCAACTTTAATTCCAGAAATAGTAACACCACAATATCTTGGCGCTAAATCTTTGTTTTTAACATCTATATCAATTTTTAGTGTGCGATTATCTGTATGAAAAGCGCTTGCCGATGGTGTAATAAGTTCTAAGTTAATTTCCTTTTGAACTAATCCAGCTTTTAAGTCTCTTGCCACACCATAATGGCTCATGGCGTCTGCTCTGTTTGGCGTAAGTCCAATTTCAAATATAGCATCGTTTTCAATTTTAAAAACATCCGCAGCTAGAGTACCTATTTTTATTTTATCATCTAAAACCATGATACCATCATGTGATTTGCCTAAACCTAATTCGTCTTCAGCGCAAATCATACCATGGCTCTCTTCACCACGAATTTTTCCTTTTTTAATTTTCCAAGCTTCTCCTTCTTTAGTATATAAGGTTGTTCCAATAGTTGCAACAGGTACTTTCTGACCAGCATCGACATTTGGTGCACCACATACGATTTGCAATGGTGAGTCGGAACCAACATCTATGGTGGTGATTTTAAGTTTATCAGCATTTGGATGTTTAACACAGGTTAGTACTTTGCCAACTACCACACCTTCTAGGCCTCCTTTTACAGATTGGTAGCTCTCAATACCCTCAACCTCAAGACCTAAGTCTGTTAGTAATTCTCCTGTTTGTTCTGGCGTCCAATCAACTTTTATAAATTGTTTCAACCAGTTATATGAAATCTTCATAAATCATTTTCTATTTAAGCTAGCAAAGATAAAAGATTGCTCGAAGCATTCAAACAATGGTATATAAATTGTATATTATTCTCCTTAAATAAAATAAAAAGCATATTTATGAAATTAATGACTAAACTATTGTTAGCACTTCTTTTAATTGGTTTTGTCTCATGTAGAGACACTAAAAAGGAGGAAGAAGAAACTAAGGCAGCTTTACAAGAAATAGAAGCTGTAGAAGCTGAAATTAAAGAATTAGCGGACGAAGTTGAGCAAAGTGCTCAAGAATTAGAGGCTGCATTAAAAGAGTTAGATAGTATTTAAAATAATTTAAGATGAAAAATATAAAATATATTATGGTTATGGCTGTATTATTGGTGTTTGCAGCTAATCAAACAGTATTTGCGCAAGGTCAATCTAATAAGGCAAAAGCACATGCAGATAAAGAATTAAAACAAGTTGGTAAGCAGAAAAAAGAAGATATTAAGGAATCGAAAGAGAAAATGAAGAATGCAACTGCGGAAGAGCGTGAATCTTTAAGAGAGGAAATGAAGCAAACTAAGCAATCGGCAAAAGAAGAGAGAAAAGAATTAAAAAAAGAAGAAAAGGAAAAAATAAAAGAGTTGGAAGAAGCTTATAATGGTGATGATGGCGATCATAAAAAGCACAAAGAAGCTAAAGAGAATAAAGGACAAGGAAATGCCTATGGAAAAAATAAGGGCAATTTAACTGGACGTGAATTTGGTCAGGCACGAGCAGCTGAGGCCGAAGAAAAAATGGATGAAGCAGAAGAAAGATTAGAAAAGAAAGATGTTCTTTTAAAGAGAAGTCGCGAGCGTATAGAAGCGGCTAAACAGCGACTAACTAAAGCTAAAGAAGAAGGCCAATTGGAAGATGAAGAAGTTGCTGAAAAAGAAACTAAAATTTCGAAAGCTGAAGAAAAACTTGCCGAACTAGATGAGGCTATAAAGAAAGGTAAAGAGCGCGTAAAAGAGAAAAAAGAGAAACTATCTAAAATATATAAAGAAGAAGAATAAAAATAAATTAATATATTTTTAATTAAAAGTGGTGCTATTTATAGCGCCACTCTTTGTTTTAAAAAATGTTTAGAATAAGTACTCTAATATTAACTTTTTAGTCAAAAAAATGGAAACCCTTATTTCTTAAATAATAGTTAATTAACAGTTTTGCTATTCTCTTTAACAAAACCCTAACAACTACCGCTATTTATTGTCTATAACTTCACCATCAAACTAAAAACAATCAAGAGATGAAAATCAACAAACTCACCAATTTATTTTTTTGTTTAGCATTTATATTTAGTGCTAATACACATGCACAATTAAACACTCCTCGGGGTAGTCAACAAGCAACTGTCTCGCAACGTGTAGGGATTACAGATATTTATATAAAGTATTCTAGACCAAGTGTTAATGATAGGGAAATTTGGGGAAGTTTAGTGCCTTACGGCATGAATAACTTAGGATTTGGAACAGCAAAAGAATCGCCATGGCGAGCTGGAGCAGATGAAAATACCACTATAAAATTCACCCATGATGTAAAAATTGAGGGTCAGCCATTAAAAGCTGGTAAATATGGTTTTCACATAATTGTTAACAAGAATGAAACAGCTACTCTAATATTTTCTAAAGACTATAAAGCTTGGGGTAGTTATTTTTATGTACCAGAAAATGATGCTCTAAGAGTAGATATTTCTACTACTACTGGCTCACATACAGAATTATTAACATACAGTTTTGATGAAGTAAGTACAAACTCTACAGTAGCAACACTTAGTTGGGGAAAAAAGAAATTTCCATTTAAAGTTGAAGTAGACGTAGCTAATATTGTTTTTGCAAATATTAGGAAAGATTTTAGTGGTCAAGCAGGTTTTCAACGTCAAAATTGGGAACAAGCAGCTAATTATGCTTTAAACAATGGAGGTGATTTAGAAGAAGCTCTTGGGTGGATAGATAGTGCTATAGTCGGACAATTCTTTAGTCAGAAAACATTTAATAACCTTCAAATAAAATCTCAGATTCTCGCAAAATTGGGTAAAGTTGATGAATCATCAAAGTTTATGGATGAAGCTTTAGAACATGCTACAATCTTTCAAATTCATCAGTACGGAAGAACTCTAATAGGTCAAGGTAATAAGGAAAAAGCTTTGGTGGTTTTTAAAATGAATGCAGAAAAGAATAAAGATACTTGGCCAGTACATTATGGATTGGCTAGGGGTTATTCTGCCTTAGGGAAGCACAAAGAGGCTCTTAAACATATTGAAAAAGCGTTGACTAATGCACCGAATGATGGGGCCAAAGGGCGGGTTCAAGCAAATATTGAAAAACTTAAAAAAGGAGAAGATATAAATTAAATAAAAGAAACATCAATCAAACTACAACAGTTAAAAAGCTCAATCAAATTAATGATTGAGCTTTTTTTAACTTATATAATTCCAAATATTCCTATACTTCCCCATAGATTTATAAGTATTTAAAATTGGCTCATTTTTATCGGTCTCAAGTGTTGGGTCATTATGGAGAATTTTCTTTGCATAAAAACGTGCATTTTGTAGTATGTCTTTATCTTTAATAATATCAGCAATTCTTAGGTTTAAAACACCACTTTGTTGGGTTCCCATAATATCCCCAGGACCACGTAACTTCAAATCAACTTCTGCAATATCAAAACCATCATTGGATTTAACCATAGTCTTTAAGCGTGTTTTGCTATCATTACTTAGCTTGTATCCAGTCATTAGTATGCAGTAGCTTTGCTCTGCACCACGACCAACACGTCCTCTTAATTGGTGTAGTTGGGATAAACCAAAACGTTCTGCGCTTTCAATTATCATAACCGAAGCATTAGGAACGTTCACACCAACTTCTATAACGGTTGTGGCTACCATTATTTGTGTTTCAGCTTTAATAAAACGCTGCATTTCAAAATCTTTGTCTGCTGGTTTCATTTTCCCATGAACAATAGATATTTGATATTCTGGAAGCGGAAAATCTCTTGAGATACTTTCATAGCCATCCATTAGGTCTTTATAATCTAAAGCTTCGCTTTCTTGAATTAACGGATATACTACATATACTTGTCTGCCTTTTGCAATTTCATCACGAATAAATTTGAATACATTTAATCGGTTTTTGTCATACCGATGAACTGTTTTAATTTCTTTTCTACCAGGAGGTAGTTCATCTATTATAGAAATATCTAAATCACCGTAAACAGACATCGCTAATGTACGTGGAATAGGGGTAGCCGACATAACTAAAACATGTGGAGGATTTGTATTTTTTTTCCAAAGCTTACTTCTTTGAGCAACACCAAACCGATGTTGCTCATCAATTATTGCTAGCCCTAAATTTTTAAATTTAACCTTGTCTTCAAGTAAGGCATGGGTGCCAATAAGGATCTGTAAATTACCATTTTCTAAAGATTCATGAATTTCTCTTCTATTTAAAGTTTTAGTTGATCCTGTTAGTATTTTAATACTGATATTTAAATAGTTACACCAGTTTAATAACCCGTTATAGTGCTGTACTGACAAAATTTCAGTCGGCGCCATCAAACAGGCCTGAAAACCGTTGTCAAGTGCTATAAGCATTGACATGAACGCGACTATGGTCTTTCCGGAACCTACATCACCTTGAAGAAGCCGATTCATTTGCGCATTACTTCCTAAATCTGCTCTAATTTCTTTTAAAACTCGTTTTTGAGCATTTGTTAATTCGAACGGTAAATGCTCTTTAAAGAAAGTATTAAAATGATTGCCAACTTGCTCAAAAGGAAATCCTTTTATTTTAGATTTATGAATGAGATTTTTTAAAATTAACTGAAGTTGTATATAAAAAAACTCTTCAAATTTTAATCGGTATTGCGATTTAGCTAATAATTCCTGACTTTTAGGAAAATGAATATTCAACAAAGCGTCTTTTTTATTTATGAGTTTCAACTCAGTGAGAATATCATTCGATAGTGTTTCAATGAAATTTCCTTTGGTTTCCAGAAATAATTGTTGCATAATTTTATTAATTACGCGATTTGTAATACCTCTGTTTGTTAGTTTTTCAGTTGAAGGATAAATAGGCTGCAAAGCAGATCGTACATTTTTTTCATGTTCTGAAATCAATTCAATTTCTGGATGTGGCATGGAGAACTTGCCACTAAACCAGTTGGTCTTGCCAAAAATCACATAAGGAGTGTTTAATTTAAGACTTTCTCTAATCCATTTCTGTCCTCGAAACCATACGAGTTCCATGCTTCCAGTATCATCTTGAAAAGTTGCTACAAGCCTTTTGCCATGTTTCTGGGCAACTTCTTTAAAACCTGTTATTTCTCCAATTATTTGAACTTCCGCATTACTACGCTGTAATTGGTTCACTTTGTAATATTTTGTACGGTCTAAATAACGATTTGGGAATAAATTAATTAAATCTTGATAGGTATGAATGCCTAGCTCCTTACGCAGTAAATCGGCACGATTAGGACCGACACCTTTTAAATAGTCTATTGGAGTTTGGAGTTTGGAATTCATAAAACTAAAATAATTCTTTTGAAAGTAATGGCAAGGAGTAATTTGGACTAAAGTTTGCTATATTAGTTTTATGAAATATTTAGGCTGCTTAATATTCTTTTTGCTAACGCGTTTTTGTGCTTCTCAACAAACAGACTTTGTTGATTTTAAATCAGCAAAAGCCAATATTGCTTTTGAAGATGTAAAGCAAAAAGAAGTTTCAGGCATCATTTCATACACATTTAATATTTTAAAAGATTCGGATTCTATTTTTATTGATGCTAAAAATTTTGAAAGCATTGCATGTCTTCTAAACGATACTATTACAGGGAATCTCTATGATGGAAACCATTTAATTGTTAGGCATCCTTTTAAAGCCAATTCGAAACACAAACTTGATATTGTTTGGAAAGCTCAACCAAAAAAAACCATGTATTTTATTGATTGGGAAGACCCTTCGACAAGCTCAGGGCAAATATGGACCCAGGGCCAAGGGAAATACACCAGTAATTGGTTACCATCAATTGATGATATGAATGACAAAATCGAATTTGATTTAAGCATCACTTTTGATAAAGACTATGAAGTCCTCGCTAATGGTAAATTAACAAATAAACAAATCAACGACTCAACAATCACCTGGCATTACGATATGCAAGAACCCATGTCAAGCTACTTGGTGGCGTTAGCTATAGGGAAGTATGATAAAAAAGTAGTGTATTCTAAAAGCGGTATTCCTTTAGAAATGTATTATTATCCAGAAGATTCGTTAAAATTTGAGCCTACTTATCTTTATACCAAGCGTATGTTCGATTTTTTAGAAGAAGAGATTGGCGTGCCTTATCCTTGGCAAAATTATAAACAAGTTCCTGTAAAGGACTTCTTGTATGCAGGCATGGAAAACACGAGTTTAACGATTTTTTCAGATAGCTTTGTAGTCGATTCTATTGGTTTTACTGATAAGAATTATGTGAATGTAAATGCTCATGAATTAGCGCATCAATGGTTTGGTGATTTGGTAACTGAAACATCAGGAACACACCATTGGTTACATGAGGGTTTTGCAACATACTATGCGTTATTAGCTGAACGTGACATTTTTGGAGAAAATTATTATTACTGGAGACTTTATGAATATGCTCAAGAATTATTAGATCAAAATAAGTCACGGCAAAGTACTTCGCTTCTGGATCCAAAATCAAGTAGTACAACATTCTATAAAAAAGGAGCTTGGGTATTACATTTATTGAGAGAGAAGGTGGGTGATAATGCATTTAAAGCATCTATTAAGAATTATTTGTTAAAGCATCAGTTTAAAAACGTTGACACCAATGATTTTATAAATGAAGTAGAGAAGGAAAGTGGCTTAAATTTAAGAGAGTTTATAGAAGCATGGTTGAAAACTAAAAGCTTCAACTATAATGATGTCTTAGAAAGTCTTAAAAAATCTGCTTTTATACAAGAATATTTGATGGTAGATTGTGAAGCATATACTTCGAAGTGTAAAGATTATTTATCGTCGTGGATCTCTGATGAAGCCAAAATTAAGGTTATTAGGCAGATGCCAAATAGAATAAAAAGTAAAGATTTTAAAAATAGTTTAAAAGTGCGTCAAGCAATTGCTCAATCATTTTCCAAAATCCCATCAGAATTAAAAATAGAATACGAATCACTTCTAAATGATAAATCTTATGTAACCATAGAGGCCGCCTTGTTTGGATTATGGAATAGTTTTCCAGACGAGCAAAGTAAATATTTAATTAAAACAAGGGGATTAGAAGGTTTTAGTGATAAAAATATAAGAACACTATGGTTAACATTAGCTTTATTAACTGATGAATATGAACCTGAGAACGATGATTTATATTTTAATGAATTAATAGATTATACAGGTTCCAAATATGGTTTTGAAGTCCGCCAAAATGCATTTAGCTATTTGGCGTGGATTAGTTCTTGTGGAGAGGTTTGTCAGGAAAATTTACAACAAGCCACGAAACATCATAACTGGCGGTTTTCTAAATTTGCGAAACAATTATTAAAAGACATTAATTAATATGAAAGCATTAGTAATTTCAGGTGGAGGAAGTAAAGGTGCTTATGCTGGTGGTGTTGCCCAGTATTTGATTCAAGAAGCAGGAAACAATTATGATATGTTTTTAGGAACTTCTACAGGTAGCCTATTGGTGCCGCACTTAGCAGCAGGAAAAATTGATAAACTCTATGGTATTTTTACCAATGTTAATCAGCACAATATCTTTAGTGTGAATCCATTTGTTATTAGAAAGAAAGGTAGGCGAGAATTTGTATCGATTGATTTTATCAATACACTTTGGCAGTTTATTAAAATGAAACGAACTTTTGGTGAAAGCAGAGCATTACGCCGCTATATAAGAAAGAATTTTACCGAACAGGAGTATAATTTGGTTAAAGAAACTAAGGACGATGTGGTTGTTACAGTCTCTAATTTATCAAAGAATAGAGTAGAGTATAAGTCTATAAAAGATTTTTCATATGATGAGTTTTGTGATTGGATATGGATTTCGTGTAATTACATACCTTTCATGTCTTTGGTAGAAAAGGATGGTTTTGAATATGCCGATGGGGGATTAGGGTGTGTCGTACCAATACGCGAAGCAATTCTTAGAGGAGCCACAGAAATAGATGCTGTTGTTTTAGAAAAGGAGTCTATGGAGTACAATAAAGTGCTTGGTAAAAACCCATTTTCTTTGATGATTAATTTATTTGGACATTTATCAGATCAATTAGAAAGAAATGATATTACTATAGGAAAGTTGGCTGCAAAAAATAAAGGTGTACAGCTTAATTTGTATTACACACCATCAAAATTAACAGAAAACTCATTAATTTTTAATAAAAAATTGATGACTTCGTGGTGGCAACAAGGTTATGATTATGCTGAAGAAAAATTAAATAAAGCACGTTCTAACGAATTACGAATAGATTAGTAAAGACCACTTACTTCTTCCTTAATAAAAGAAAGCGCAGCATCACTTGGTGCTCGACGTTCCATCATTTCTGTTAAAATGACTTCTCTTAATTTTTCAGATGTATTGGTTTTGGGTAACAAACTTGCTTTTCTAATTAATTGAATGGTAGCATTTTTAGCTGCTGAAATGATACTCCAACATCTATCACTAATATAGATTTGTTGCGATAAATTATGTTCTAATTCTTGTTCAATACTTGAAATAAGTAAAGATTCGTAATCCTCTTTATTTGAAGAAGTTGGCTTTACCCTAACTAGTAGTTTATTAGGTGAAATTCGCTCTAAATAAAGTGCCAAACGTTCATATGCTTGTAAACGAATTGGGAGAGCGGTTACTTGCATGTCTTTTTTTAACAAGTAGCGTCTTCTACCATCTTCATTTTTAGTGTGTTCTTTAAAAAAATAATACGCTAATACCCCTGTAATTAAAGAAGGAATAGCAAACATAAATAGGTCAACAATACGTTCTGCGTCCATTGTAATTAGATTTGAAGTTATTTATTACCTCCCAAATATACACAATCTTTTAAGTTTTGCATACCAGAAAAAGGAACAGGGGATTTAACATACATATAGGTTCTGTTCAATTCTTTTGAAAGATTGTGGTCGTCAACATTTATTTCAATATCACTCATTTTAAACTGGCATGGGTGCTCATAGCCAGCGGCATGTGTTATTTCTACGAGTTCTTTTCTAAAAGTCATAAAATATTGTGCCAAACGAGCAGATTTTAGAGTTGGGTCAATACCATTTTGTAACCACTTACTTTGTGTAGCTACGCCACTGGGGCATCGATTTGTATGGCACACTTGGGCTTGTATACACCCAATACTCATCATAGCTTCTCTTGCAACATTTATACAGTCTACACCCATTGCAAATGCCATAGCAGCTTTGGCAGGAAAACCTAATTTTCCACTTCCTATAAAAACAATTCGTTCAGTTAATCCTTTACTCTCAAATAGTTTGTATAAATCACTAAAACCATAAACCCATGGTAAGGAGACATGGTCTGCAAAACTTGGTGGTGCAGCTCCAGTACCACCTTCGCCACCATCAACAGTAATAAAATCAGGGCCTTTCTCTGTTTTAACCATAATATCTGCCAATTCTTCCCATTGCTCTAATTTGCCAATGGCAGCTTTAATTCCAACGGGTAAGCCAGTTGCTTCAGCAATATCCTCTATAAAGTCAACCATCTCCGGAACGTTAGAAAAAGCTTTGTGATTAGGAGGAGATAAGACATCTTTACCTACCTCAACACCTCGAATATTAGCAATTTCTTTAGTTATTTTTGCTCCTGGTAAAACGCCTCCTTTTCCAGGTTTAGCTCCTTGAGATAATTTGACTTCTATAGCTCTAATAAATGGATTATCATTAACAAGCTTTTTCATTTTCTCCATAGAAAAACCACCATCTTCAGAGCGAACACCAAAATAGCCTGTTCCAAAATGAAACACAACATCACCACCATGACTGTGATAAGGGGATAACCCGCCCTCACCAGTATTATGATAAGCCCCAGCCATTTTAATACCTTTATTTAATGATTCTACCGCTTTTGCAGAGAGGGAACCAAAACTCATCGCTGATACGTTTATAATAGAAGCAGGCCTGTAGGGTTTTTTTCTTTTATTGAAAGCACCTATTACCTTAGCACATGGGAGAAAGGTTTTATCTATGCTATTAGGATGATTCTGATCAATTTGAAAAGGCATCATGGCATTATTGATAAAAATATGCTGATGTTCATAAATATCTCTATCGGTACCAAACCCTTCGTAGTTGTTTTCTTTTTTTGCAGATGCATAAATCCAACTACGCTCAATTCTATTAAAAGGCAATTCTTCTCTATTATTCGCCACAAAATATTGACGCATTTCTGGACCAATACTTTCAAGCCAATATCGTAAATGCCCAACAATAGGATAGTTGTGACTTATGGTATGTGATTTTTGAAAAAACACATCTCGTATGGCTACAAGAACCAAGAAAATTAAAACCCAAGTCCACCAAGGCATATTCGCTAAAAAATCTAAAACTGAATCCATATTAATTATTTAAATAATCAAACGATATTTGTGTTAATGCTTTTACACCAAAGATTAACCCACCTTCATCAATAAAAAAATCGGGTGTATGATGCGGAAATGCTTCCGTATTACCAGGTGTCATACCGCCTAAGAAAAAGAAAAAACCAGGAACAATTTCTTGATAATATGAAAAATCTTCACCACCAGTGGTTGCTTTTCGTAAACGAACATTTTCCGTTCCAACTACTTTTTGAAGTGTTGGTAACATTTTATCAACTAAATCGAAATCATTATAAGTGATGGCGGTGTTATTTTGAAAACTTATGGTTGCTTCACCACCATAAGCTTTTGCTAAAGTAGTTACCATTTCAGTCATTCGTTCTTGAATATGCGCTTTCATTTCTGGATCTAATGTTCTTACAGTGCCAATGAGTTCGGCAGTTTCTGGTATGATATTAAAACGTGTTCCAGCTGTAATTTTTCCCACTGTAATAACCGCAGCTTCATTTACTAGTTTTGATTCTCTACTTATTATAGTCTGCAAACCATCAATAATTTTTGCTGAAATTAATATGGGATCTACACCTTGCCAAGGTCTACCACCATGTGTTTGCTTTCCTTTTACATTTATTACAAATCGCTCTACGGATGCCATTACACCACCTTTTTTATAATGAATGGTACCAACTTCATAATTTGAACGAATGTGTAATCCGAAAATAGCATCCACTTTTGGATTATCTAAAACACCTTCTTTTATCATCAGTTTAGCACCACCTTCTTCTCCTGGAAGCGGGCCTTCTTCAGCTGGCTGAAAAATGAATTTTACTGTTCCCTTAATTTTCTCCTTATTTTTAGTCAAAATTTCAGCTACACCCATTAGAATAGCAGTGTGCGTATCATGCCCACAGGCATGCATCACGCCAGTTTCTGTATTTAAAAAAGTTGTTTTTACCTCAGACTTAAAAGAAAGGTCATTCCGTTCCGTTACCGGTAAGCCATCAATATCTGCTCTTAAAGCAATAACCTTTCCTGGTTGACTCCCTTTCAAAATCGCCACTACACCAGTATGCGCTACACCTGTTTTAACTTCTAAACCTAATGATGTTAGATGTTCAGCAATGGTTTTAGCAGTTTTAAATTCTCTGTTTGATAATTCTGGATATTCATGAAAATGCCGCCGCCATTCAATGACTTTTGATTCTATTTCTTCAAATTGTTTATCGAGATTGGATTGTGCTTGAGTATTAAATGCCAATATTGTGCTAAAAATTAATAGGAGGTACTTCATTTAAATAGATAAGATTAGTAAATTTTGAAGCTTAAAGATATTCAAAATTTGATAAAGGATTGTATATCCTTTAATTGTTTATAATTATTAATAAGAACACTTAATTAAACGCATAACATTGGTTATTTTCACGTCTTAAATTACAATGATTTTGGAAGCATATTTAGAACAGTTAAATGAAGCGCAGTTGGCTCCTACATTACAAATGGACGGACCTATGATAGTAATTGCTGGTGCTGGTTCTGGAAAGACACGTGTGCTAACGTATCGTATTGCTTATATGATGAGTAAGGGTGTTGACCCATTTAATATTTTGTCGCTGACATTTACTAATAAAGCAGCACGTGAAATGAAGGAGCGTATTGCTACCATTGTGGGAGCTAGTGAAGCTAAAAATTTATGGATGGGAACGTTTCACTCGGTGTTTGCTAAAATTTTGCGCATTGAAGCGGATAGGTTAGGATATCCGAGTAATTTTACTATTTATGATACGCAAGATTCAGATAGATTAATTGCATCTATTATTAAAGAAATGAGTCTGGATAAGGATATTTATAAATACAAGCAAGTACGTTCAAGAATCTCATCTTATAAAAACAGTCTTATTACAGTTAAGGCTTATTTTAATAATCCAGAACTTTTAGAGGCTGATGCTATGGCTCGCCGACCAAGAATGGGCGATATTTATAAGGAATATGTAGAACGCTGTTTTAAGGCAGGTGCCATGGATTTCGATGATTTGTTACTTAAAACTAATGAACTCTTAACTAGGTTTCCAGAGGTTTTAGCGAAATACCAGAATCGATTTAAATATATTTTAGTAGATGAGTATCAAGATACCAACCATTCGCAATATTTAATTGTTAGGGCCTTATCAGATAAGTTTCAAAATATTTGCGTGGTAGGCGATGATGCTCAAAGTATCTACGCTTTTAGAGGCGCGAATATTAATAATATTTTAAATTTTCAGAAGGATTATGATGATGTAAAAGTTTTTAGATTAGAGCAAAATTATCGGTCTACTAAAAATATTGTGAACGCTGCGAATTCTATAATTGATAAAAATCAAACCAAACTTGATAAGATCGTTTGGACTGCTAATGATGAAGGAACTAAGATTAAAGTAAACCGTTCTTTAACAGATGGCGATGAGGGACGTTATGTGGCTAGCACGATTTGGGAGGATAAAATGAAAAATCAGTTAAAGAATAGTGATTTTGCTATTTTGTATAGAACCAATGCACAATCACGTTCCATTGAAGATGCTTTAAGAAAGCGCGATATTCCGTATAGAATTTATGGTGGTTTGTCCTTTTATCAACGTAAAGAGATTAAAGATACCATATCTTATTTACGATTAATTATTAATCCTGCTGATGAAGAAGCGCTTAAACGGATTATTAATTTCCCACCACGTGGGATTGGTCAAACTACAGTAGATAAACTCATTGTATCAGCAAATGGTTATAACAAAACCATTTTTGAAGTAATGAAGCATATTGATAAAACGGATGTTAAAATTAATTTAGGAACACGAACCAAACTTCAAAATTTTGTGACCCTAATTGAAAGTTTTCAGGTGTTAAATCAAACTGCTGATGTTTTTGAATTAGCGGAACATGTTACCAGAACCACAGGTTTAATAAAAGAATTCAATAAAGATGGTACACCAGAAGGTGTTGCTAAAATGGAAAATATTGAAGAGCTTTTAAATGGTATGAAAGACTTTGTAGAAGGTCAAAAAGAAATCGCCGACACAGCAGGTAATTTGGCTGAGTTTTTAGAAGATGTAGCTTTAGCTACTGATTTAGATGCCGATAAAGGAGATAGCAACCATGTGGCGTTAATGACAATACATTTAGCTAAAGGATTAGAATTCCCTACTGTGTTTGTTGTTGGACTTGAAGAAGATTTATTCCCAAGCGCCATGAGTATGAACACGCGCAGTGAGCTAGAGGAGGAGCGACGTTTATTTTATGTTGCCTTAACAAGAGCCGAAAAACAAGCCTATTTAACCTACGCATTATCCCGATATCGTTGGGGAAAACTTATTGATTCTGAACCAAGTCGATTTATTGAAGAAATTGATGAGCAATATTTGGATATTGTAACACCAATTGAAGAACGGCGATTTAACCCAATGTTAAGTGCCGATATTTTTGGCGATGTTGAGCCTAATAAAATTAGATATAAACCAGCAAAGCAACCTATATTTAATAAAAATAAAGCAGCTAAAAACGAGCCGACTAAGTTTCAAGTTACAACACCTAAAAACTTGAAACCTGTAGCTGAAACAAACGGAAACACAAATCTGTTTGATAGTAAGTTAGTTGTTGGAAATACTGTAAAACATATTCGGTTTGGAACTGGTGAAGTTATGAAAATTGAAGGAGTAGGAGCCGATATAAAAGCTGAGATAAATTTTCAGCATGGTGGTGTTAAAAAGTTATTGTTACGATTTGCTAAGTTGGAAATAATAGGGTAATGGCAGAGTTTTATAGAATTTATGAGGAAAACCCAAACCCAAAAGAGATTGAGAAGGTTGTAAACATTCTTAAACGCGGTGGTTTAATTATTTATCCAACAGATACAGTGTATGGCTTGGGTTGTGATATTTCAAATTTGAAAGCTTTAGAACGTGTAGCTCGAATTAAAGGTGTAAAACTCGAAAAATCTAATTTTTCATTTATTTGTCATGATTTAAGTAATCTAAGCGATTATGTTAAGCAAATAGATACTTCGACCTTTAAAATATTAAAACGAGCACTTCCTGGACCTTATACGTTTATTCTTCCTGGAGCAAAATCTTTGCCAAATCCGTTTAAGAAAAAGAAAACGATTGGTATTCGAGTTCCTAATAATAATATAGCTTTAGAAATTGTGAAGCAGTTGGGAAACCCAATTATTTCTACATCAATACGTGATGAAGATGAAGTACTAGAATACACCACAGATCCTGAGCTCATATTAGAAAAATGGAATAGTCTGGTTGATTTAGTCATCGATGGTGGTTATGGAGATAACGAACCATCTACAGTTATTGATTTATCGGAGGATGAACCGATTGTTGTTAGAGAGGGTAAAGGGAGTTTAGAGATTTTTTAGAAATAAAAAAGCCCAACTTAATAGTTGAGCTTTTAAAAATATTCTATTTAGCGTATTTCTAGTTTACGTGCTTTTCCAAGAATTTTGCAACACCTTCATGTGTCGCTTGCATACCTGTTTCTCCTTTGTTCCAGTTAGCAGGGCATACTTCACCGTTTTCTTCATTAAATTGCAAAGCATCTACCATGCGCAATGCTTCATCTACATTTCTACCAAGCGGTAAGTCGTTTACAATTTGATGACGCACAATGCCTTCTTTATCGATTAAAAATAAACCGCGATAAGCAACTAATTCTCCACTAGCTTGCAGCATATCGTTATCATCATAAAAATAGTCACCAGCTAAAACATCGTAATTTTTTGAAATTGTTTTGTTGGTATCTGCCACTAATGGATATGTAATTCCCTTGATTCCGCCATTGTTTTTATCTAATTGCAACCATCCCCAGTGAGATTGCTCAGTATCTGTTGATACACCAATAACCGCAGTATTTCTAGATTCAAATGCTTCTAATTTTTCTTGAAATGCGTGTAGCTCAGTTGGACACACAAATGTAAAATCTTTTGGATAAAAGAATAATATCACATGCTTTTCTCCAATAAATTGATTTAAAGAAAAATTTTCAACGAATTCGCCCCCATTTATCACCGCTTGCGCATTAAATTGTGGTGCTTTTTTTCCTACTAATACAGCCATTTTTTATATATAAATTTTGTTAGATTTTATTAATTGGCTGCAAATATATTCAATGCCAAGAGACTGGCAATGCTTAATTATTTTAAAAATTTATATAAGTATAACTTATTCTAATTTGCCTTGAATTTGTTTAATTTTAATATTAAACCCTGCAAATAATAGCGTCATAAAAGGACTTATTATACTAAAAAAAGCATAAGGAATATAAGCTGTTGCTCCTGCATAACCAAAAAGTACTTTTGAATGATATGCACCACAAGTATTCCATGGGATAAGTACAGAAGTAACTGTTCCTGAATCCTCAAGTGTTCTACTTAAATTTTCAGGTGCTAAACCTCGGTCTTCATATGCTTTTTTAAACATTTTACCTGGAACTACTAATGCTAAATATTGATCTGATGCCGTAAGGTTTAGTGCGAGACAACTTGCTACTGTACTTGCAAAAAGACCAAAGGTAGTTGTTGCTAATTTCAGCAAAGATTTGGTGATTCTAGCTAATGCACCAATAGCATCCATAACACCACCAAATACCATAGCACATACTATTAGCCATATTGTTCCGAGCATACCTTTCATTCCTCCGGCAGTAAATAAATCGTTTAATTCAGCGCTATTTGTTTTGACTGCTGTATCGACAGTTAATGCATTCATTACTCCTTTGTAAGCAGATTGAAATGTAAGGCTTTCAAACCCTGCAATAGTAGCAACAATATTGGGTTGCGCAATTATAGCTGTAACACCTCCAAGTAAGGCTCCAATTAAAAGAGCTATTAGTGGTGGTGTTTTCTTTATTATCATGACTATAACAATAGCTGGAACAATAAATAGCCATGGCGAAATATTAAAGGCTTCATTTATAGCTTGTAATTTATCCTGAATTTGAGGCGTGCCTGTTGTATCAAGGTTTAACCCTATTATTATGAAAATTAATAAAGTCACTAAAATCGTAGGAATTGTTGTTAAAGACATATATTTAATATGAGAAAACAATTCTGCTCCTGCCATGGCAGGAGCTAAATTTGTAGTATCACTTAAAGGCGACATTTTATCCCCAAAATAAGCGCCTGAAAGTACAGCACCAGCAGTCATTCCAATTGAAATACCCAACGCTTCTCCAATACCAATTAAGGCAATACCAACAGTAGCAGAAGTAGTCCATGAACTTCCTGTTGCAATGGATATTATTGAGCATATAATAACGCAAGCAGCTAGAAAAATTGTTGGATTTAATATTTGTAAACCATAATATATCATAGTTGGAATTATGCCGCTGATTAGCCATGTTCCAGCTAATGCTCCAACCATTAATAAAATTAATAATGCTCCAGTAGTAGATTTTACATTCTCTGCCACTTCTTCTAACATTCTTTTGTATGTTACCTTATTTCTAAAACCAATTATTGCCGCAACGGCAGCTCCCATTAATAATATAAATTGATTACTACCGCTTAATGCGTCATCGCCGTAAACATAAATATTGTATGCCAGCATACATACTAACGCTATAACTGGAATCAAAGCTTCCCAAATATTTAATTCTGCGTTTTCAATAATATTTTGGTCTCCGATTTTAATCTTGGAAATATTCTTGTCGTCTTGCATAGAAGGGTTTTTAGTCTTGTAATGTTACGATTTTAGCTTCATGTATGCAAATGGAAATAGTTCAGTATTTTTACACTTCAATATGAAATTTTATGGATTCATTAACCCAAATTGTTTTAGGTGCCGCTTGTGGTGAAGCTGTTCTAGGTAAAAAAATCGGAAATAAAGCATTGCTTTTTGGTGCAATTGGTGGTACCATTCCTGACTTAGACGTTTACGTAGGGAACTTACTATATGGGAATGAAATTGATGCAATGTTATTTCATAGAGGTTTTATGCACTCGATTTTGTTCTCGGTACTTGCTGCTTTTCTTTTAGGATGGTTGGTATACAAACTTTATAACTCTGGAAAACGACTAGATATAACTACGCAGCATAATTGGATAAGTTTGTTCTTTTGGTCTCTTTTTACGCACCCAATTCTTGATTGTTTTACACCTTATGGCACACAATTGTTTACACCTTTCACCAATTATAGAGTTGCTTTAAATAACATTGCGGTGGTCGACCCATTATATACCATTCCCTTTTTGCTTTGCATGATTGTTTTAATGTTCTTTAAGAGAACTTCGAAGAAAAGAAGCTATTGTCTAAAAATTGGTATTTTTATTAGTTCTCTGTACTTGCTTTTTACCTTTGGGAATAAACTATATATGGATGCACTATTTAAAACATCGTTGCATACTAATGAGATAGCCTATAAACGGTATTTCTCTCAACCCACAATTTTCAACAATATTTTATGGTATGGAGTAGCCGAAACTGATTCGACTTACTATGTCGGTTATTATTCTTTATTTGATAAAGAAAATAAATTCTCAGATTTTAAGGAGTTACATAAGGAACGTGCATTGAATACCAAAGATTATAAACGCATCAAAGATTTAGCCTGGTTTAGTAACAATTATTACAGTATCTACAAGTTGAGCGATAATGAATATCAATATAATGATTTGCGTTACCCGCTCACAAATGACGAAGCCTCAAATTCATCGGTTTTTAAGTTTCGTCTGTTCGAAGATCAAAGTGAATTAAACATGAAGCCTTTTGAACGAAATGAAGATAATGTTTCAGACGCCCTAAATACTCTATGGGAAAGACTAAAAGGCAAATAAATTTTAATTAAGCATATTCAAACTTATTGTTACCTTTCAATATATTTAATTCTTCCATGCATGCTCGCATCAGTTGGTAGGTCCGTTCGATATCTGCATCTAAGCCAATTGAGAAACGAATTAGTCCATCACTTAAACCCATTTCCTTTTGTTCATCCTCTGGAATTTCAGAAGACGTCGAACTACCTGGTGCACTAAAAAGCGTTTTATAGAAGCCAAGGCTTACAGCAAGATATCCTAAATTTTTGTTTTGCATCATTTCCATTAACTCATTGGCTTTGTCTAGCGAGCCAACATCAATAGTTAACATGCCACCAAAACCATATTGTTCATTCATCATGCTTTTGAATAAATTATGAGATGGGTGAGATTTTAATCCAGGATAGACTGTATTTAATCCATCTTTCTCAAATTTTTCAGCTAAAAACATGGCATTTTTACTATGTTGCTGCATACGTATATGCAGTGTGCGCAAGTTTTTTAGAACGGATGCAGCTCTCAAACTATCCATTGTTGAACCAAGAAGCATAGAGGCACCATTATTAACATTTCTTAGATCATTTATAAATTCTTGACTTGCACATATTACACCACCAACGGTATCGCTAGATCCATTTATAAATTTTGTTAAACTGTGCACTACAATGTCAGCACCCAAAATTACTGGAGAAATTGATAATGGAGAAAAGGTATTGTCAACGACTAATTTTAAATTGTGCTTTTTTGCAATTTCTGATAAACCAGAAATATCCGCTACTTCTAAAAGTGGATTGCTCACAGATTCACAATAAAGTATTTTAGTATTCTTTGTTATTGCTGCTTCTACAATATCTAATTTGGTAATATCTACAAAAGAGGTTTTAATATTAAACTTTGGTGTAAAGTTTTTTAAGAAGGCATAAGTACCACCATAAATAGTTCTACTAGAAATTATGTGGTCACCAGTATTGCATAATTGTAATAATACCGGTGTTATGGCTCCCATGCCAGATGCAGAAACATTAGCAGTTTCTGTGCCTTCCATGGCGGCTAAAGCTTCACCTAAATATAAATTAGAAGGGGAGGAGTGACGCGAATATAAATAACATCCATCGGCATTACCTTCAAATGTATCGAACATAGTTTTAGCAGATAAAAATGTATAAGTTGATGAATCTGAAATAGAAGGGTTAACACCTCCAAACTCCCCAAAGTATTGTAAATCTTGAATGTTATTTGCTGGTTTAAATTCCATAATCTTACTGTTTTATAACTACAAAATTGAATAATTTTAGATTAAATAACAATGATTAGTAATTTATTTAGAAAATAAAATTGATATTATGAATAATTTTAGATTTATTAATTGTATTTTAATTCAAAATATAGTTTTAAGTTAAAAATCTTCACTTATGATATTTGATATAATAGATAAGAAATTACTTGAGTACTTACAAACAGATAGTAAACAGACTAATAAAGAGCTATCCAATAAACTGAATTTATCTGTTACCGCAGTTTATGAACGTATAAAAAAACTTGAAAAGGCAGGCTTTATAGATAGGTATATTGCCTTGGTGAATAAAGAAAAAGTAGCAAAAGACTTCGTTGTATTTTGCCATATAAAACTGGTAAAGCACAGTCAAGAATATGTTGTTAGCTTTGAAAAAGAAGTAAAAAAATTAAATGAAGTATTAGAGTGTTATCATATTAGTGGCGATTACGACTACCTTCTGAAGGTTTTAGTCGAAGATATGACAGCATTTAGAGAATTTATGGTTAAAAAGTTAACCACAATTAATCATATTGGGAGTACGCAAAGTATGTTTGTTATTAATGAAGTCAAACATTCTACAGTTATTACTTTTTAAAATGAAAACAAGCCGCTATAAAGCAATAGAATTTTTTGCTATCTATATATTAATCCCTATAAGTTTTGCTTTAAACTTTTCTGCTTGGATTAAATTATGTATCGGTTTAATAGGATTTATATACATTATTTTAGTCTTGCTAAAAGTAGAAAATCTAAAATTCAAATTAGCCAAACGGTTAGAATGGAAATTATTTTGGAAAGAAACCTTTATTAAATTAGCTATTATAGCAGTGCTAACAGTATTTTTTGTTTGGAAAACCGATGCTCAGGCACTTTTTAGTGTTGTAATTAATAAACCAAAGTTATGGGTGTTCATATTATTTATTTACACCATTTTTTCAGTATACCCGCAAGAATTAATTTATCGAACATTTTATTTTCATCGATATAACTACCTTTTTAGAAATAAAATCTTATTCATCTTTTTAAACGCTATTCTGTTTTCTTTGGCACATTTATTCTTTAGAAATATTTTAGTTTTAATTCTTACTTTTTTAGGAGGGTTATTATTTGCGATTACTTATAAAAAAACAGAGTCTACCGTTTTAGTGTCGATTGAACATGCTATTTATGGCTGTTGGTTGTTTACAGTAGGAATGGGAGAAATGCTTGGTTTTCCATCATAGTGATTATTGTACAATAATATTTACAATTTGGCTACTGTTTATTATTTCTTTTTTCTATTTTTATAAAACTATTAACTAAATATTTATTTTAAATGAAAAAATTGGGAAGCATTATTATCGGCTTTATTATAGGCGCTTTGTTAACGTATTATTTTTGTCCGAGACCGCTTGTTATGGAAGAAGAAATAGCCATAGTAAAGCCAAAAGGTGTTATTTCTATTATAAAAGCCAAAGAATTAAATAAGAATTGGACTGATTTCAGACAAGCTGCAGTTGATTCTGCTGCAAAAAAGCAAGGTCGAAATAAAGATAATCGTTGGGTTTCATGGTCGTTAGACGACATTGAAGACTATTTGGATTACGCTAAACATTATTCTGATAGTATAAAGTATGATATGACAGGTATTCGTGTATATCTAGGCGTTTACGGTAAAAATGCAGGACAAAACAAAAAAGATTTGACGACTATGTTTATTGTACCAACTGGTAAAAAATCAAGGTCAGAGGCTAGTATGAGTTTTTTACAGCCTGGTAGCGGTACTATTCCTGTGCCTCCTTTAAATGATGGTGATGGAGGACCTGGAGATTATAATGACTAGAATTTGTGGAAGAATTTATATTAAAAAATTATTCTCTTTTTACGCGTTTTGTCGAAGTTTTGTCTGCTATTACTGGAATTTTACTTTTTAAAAAGTATAAATTGACAGCAGTTAAATATTTTATTTATTTTCTATGCTATCTTTCAATAGGTGATTTTTTTAGTAATTACACAAAGCTTATTAAAAATAATGGAATTCTAAGTTTTTTAGAAGGGACTGTATTAGAGGAAAATTATTGGTGGTCAACCTTATTTTGGAAAATTGGAGCTATTTTGTTTTTCGTTTTTTTCTACAATAAGATTCTAAAGACATATATATACAAAACTATATTAAAGCCTGCCAGTTACTTTTTTCTTTTAATATCAGTAAGTTATATTCTCTTAAATTGGGATCAGTATTTCACTAGTTTTTTCCCTATAATAAGTGTTTTAGGCGCAGTTATTATATTTCTTTGTGTAGGTTTTTATTTTATGGAACTATTGCAAAGTGATAAAATATTGATTTTTTATAAATCGATATATTTTTATATAAGTGTAGCTATTTTTATTTGGTGGTTAATCATTACTCCAATTGTTTTCTATGATATTTATGGAGAAAATAGAGATTTAAATTATCTACAATTAAGAAGATTGTTATATTTATTTGCAAATATTTTTATGTATTCAACCTTTACATTTGCTTTAATATGGTGCAAACCTCAGAACGATTAGCTAGTACATCATCAGAACGTTATTTATTGGTATATATGATTGCTGTATTGGTGATCGTGACAACTTTAGTTATTGTCTTTTTTGTGGTTTTCTTAAAACGAAAAAACAAATTGATGTTAGATAAAATTGAACAGCAGCAGGCTTTTGAAGAAGAAATTATACAGGCACAAACAGAAACACAAGAGCAAACATTAAAGAATATAGGATGGGAATTACATGATAATATAGGGCAATTACTCTCTTTTGCAAACATGCAATTAAGTATACTCAAAATGCAAGTTTCTGATGACATTAAAGATAATTTTAAAGATACTTCTGAAGCTTTAAGTAATAGTTTGAAAGAAGTTAGATCACTTTCAAAAACACTAAATAATGATGTTGTTTTAAATATTGGCTTAGTTAAGTCTATAAATAATGAGTTAGAAAGGCTTAAAAAGATGAAGTTTGATTCTGCTAAGCTTGAAATTATTGGAGATAGGATAGATTTTATCCATAAAAAGCATGAAATTATTGTTTTCAGAATTTTACAAGAATTTTTATCCAATTCTGTTAAATATTCAGATGCAAAAAACATTTCGGTTATTTTGGATTATAATAAACCAAATCATTTAAAAATTTCTGCTTTTGATGATGGTAAAGGTTTTGATGTAACTGATGTTGAAGAAGGTTCAGGTTTAATTAATATGAAAAGCAGAGCAGTTTTAATTAATGCCGATTTTGAATTACATTCTAAACCAAGTGAAGGCGTACAATTGGTGTTGGACTATCAGTTATCATAATTAAAAAACACTAAAATTATACCAAACAAGCATTCCAAATAGTATCATCAGGTAGAGGTGCTTCAATTGAAACCGGTCCTTTTTTAACAGGATGAATAAACTCAATATGCCTTGCGTGTAAACTGATGCTGGCATCTTTGTTACTTCTATCGAAACCATATTTTAAATCACCTTTAATTGGACAGCCAATGTTTGATAATTGAGTTCTGATTTGATGATGTCTCCCAGTTTCAAGGTTAATTTCAAGTAAATAATAATTATCTAATTTTTTTAAGGTTTTATAATGAAGAATCGCTTTTTTACTATCCTTAATTTCTTTCGTGTACGCGTAAGATTTATTGTTTTTCGGATTTTTTTTTAACCAATTAATTAAAGTGCCTTCTGGTTTTGATGGTTGATTTTTAACTATAGCCCAATAGGTTTTTTGAATATCCTTTGAAAGAAATAATTTATTAAGTCTTGGAAGTACCTTACTTGTCTTTGCAAAGATAACAATACCTGTAGTTGGTCTATCTAAGCGGTGGACCGTCCCTAAATAAACATTCCCTGGTTTATTATACTTGTCCTTAATATAGTCTTTTACAATATCGCTTAAAGGCTTGTCGCCAGTTTTATCACCTTGAACAATGTCGCCAGCACGTTTGTTTACAATGATAATATGGTTGTCTTCAAAAAGAACCTGAAGGTTGTTTTTATTTGAAAGGATTTTTTGTGACATTAATTATTTTTTGTCGCGCAAAGTTGCAAAATTTTAAGACATATGAGTGAAGTAGAATACTGAGACTGTGACAGAAAACTTAATATTGTTCACTGTCATTAGGGAAATCATGACTTTTTACATCAGTTACATATTGTTGCATAGCAGTTGTCATGTCTTCATATAAGTTCATATAACGCCGTAAAAATCGCGGATTAAATTCGTGAGTCATACCAAGCATATCATGTAGCACAAGTACTTGACCATCTACACCATTACCAGCACCAATACCTATAATAGGAATGCTAACACTCTCCGCAACTTGTTTAGCTAATGCCGCTGGAATTTTTTCTAATACAATTCCAAAGCAGCCAATTCGTTCAAGCATTTTGGCATCTTCTAAAAGCTGTAAAGCTTCCTGTTCCTCTTTTGCTCTTACAGTATATGTTCCGAATTTGTAAATAGATTGTGGTGTTAGTCCTAAATGGCCCATAACAGGAATTCCCGCATTTAAAATACGCTTTATAGATTCTTTAACTTCTTTGCCACCTTCCATTTTTACAGCATGCCCACCACTTTCTTTCATAATTCTAATTGCAGAACGCAATGCTTCTTTTGGATCACTTTGGTAGCTTCCAAAAGGTAAATCAACCACAATTAAAGCTCGATATATAGCGCGAACCACAGATGAGGCATGATAAATCATTTGATCTAGCGTAATAGGAAGTGTGGTTTCATGACCAGCCATCACATTACTTGCAGAGTCGCCTACAAGAATAACATCAACACCTGCACCATCAACAATTTTTGCCATGGTATAATCATAGGCCGTAAGCATAGATATTTTTTCACCATTAGCTTTCATATCTACTAATGTTTTTACAGTAATACGTTTATATTCTTTCTTGGCAACAGACATATAAATTTGTTTAAAGTGATAGCTTGTAAAAGTAATAAATTAAAAAGTATAGTGTTAAACTTTTCTTTAAGAGCGAGCAGAATTAATCTCGATATTATAAATTAGTTTAAAATTCTATAAAAATGACACGAGTAGTAGTAGTCTTAGTTTTATTATTAACATCTACAATGGAAGCACAAATGGAAGAAAAAATAAAAGTAAAAGCAGCTGTTGATACTTTTTTTGAAGGATTTCATAAAGGAGATACAACTCTTATGAAATCTGTTATGATGAATAAGGTAATTATGCAGACTGCTTATAGAAACAAAGAAGGAAAAGATATTTTGGTTAATGATGAACCGGGAAAATTAATAAACGCCATAGCTAATAGACCCGAAGACCAGAAATGGGATGAACGCCTTTTAGATTATAGTATTCAAGTTGATGGTAATATGGCAAATGCTTGGGCATCTTATGAATTCTGGTTTAATGATAATTTTAGTCATTGCGGAGTTAACTCATTTCAATTATTTAAAGATGGTGATCAGTGGAAAATCATCTATTTAATTGATACTAGAAGAAAATCTACTTGTGATAAAAGCTGATTAGCAATCTGTTAAGTTAACACCTACTGCCAAACCACCTTTAGAGGTTTCTTTATATTTAGAATGCATATCTTTTGCTGTTTCCCACATAGTATTTACAACTTTATCTAGTGGTACTTTTACATTTTCAGGATTAGTATCTAAAGCCAATTCTGCGGCATTAATGGCTTTAATAGCGCCCATCGCATTCCGTTCAATACATGGTATTTGTACTAAGCCACCAATAGGATCGCAAGTTAATCCCAAATGATGCTCCATGGCAATTTCGGCAGCAATTAATACTTGCTCTGGTGTACCACCTAGTAGTTCTGTTAGAGCTCCAGCTGCCATAGCAGAAGACACACCAATTTCTGCTTGACAACCACCCATCGCAGCACTTATAGTTGCTCCTTTTTTAAAAATACTTCCAATTTCACCTGCCACTAATAAAAATCGTTTAATATCTTCAAAATTACCGTCATGATTCTCAATAACTAAATAATACATTAGAACCGAAGGAATAACACCTGCACTTCCATTGGTTGGTGCAGTTACCACCCGACCAAGCGACGCATTCACTTCATTTACAGCCAGAGCAAAACAACTTACCCATTTAAGTATTTGTCTAAATTTTACTTCAGTATTTCTAATAGCATAAATCCATTCTACTGGATTAGAGTAGGGAGAGCTTCCACGTAAACTTTTATGCATATCAAACGCGCGCCGTCTTACATTTAAACCTCCAGGAAGATTTCCTTCTGTATGGCATCCAACGTACATGCATTCTAACATAGTATCCCAAATACGTTTTAGTTTAAAATCAATTTCTTGTTCATCTCGAATAGACTTTTCATTTTCTAAAACAACCTGAGAGATGGGAAGGCTTAAGTTTTTACAAAATTGTATAAGTTCAGTGCCTTTATCAATAGGATAAGGGAATGAGCATTTTATTTCAAAATTTTTTTTATGGTTTGTACGTTCTTCTTTAACAACAAAACCACCACCAATAGAGTAGAAGGTCGATTTTGAATTCTTTCCATTAATAAAGGCAGTAAAAGTTATTCCGTTTGAATGAAATGGTAAAAATTTCTTATTGAAAACGATATCTGTTTCTGGATTAAATTCTAAAACTTTTTCATTGTTAAAGTTTAATGTATTGGTGTTTTTTATCTGTTCAATAGTTTTTCCAATATTGTCAGTTGGAATAGTTTCAGGGTTGGAGCCACCTAAACCAAGCATTACCGCAAAATCAGTTGCATGCCCTTTTCCTGTTAGCGATAAAGAACCATACAGGTCGACTGTAATTTTTTCTACGTCGTCAAATTTGTTAGTGTTCTTAAGTTCAGCAATCCATCGTTCAGCAGCTCGCCAAGGACCGAGTGTGTGAGAACTTGAAGGCCCAATACCAATCTTTAGCATATCAAAAACTGAAATACATTCCATAATTACGCAAACGTTATAGCTTGGCAAATATAAATTGTTTTTTGGTCTTCTAGAGCTACTTGTATTAAAAGATTCTGGCTTGTTTTTTTATTAAAAATTGGTATTAGGACTGCAAACTGAATAAAATCTGACACTGTGTCAGATATTTTCAGTTGGCATAATGATTGACTTATACATTTTGAATTTAAAAATGAACATTCAACACAATAAAAAAATATATTATGAGTAAAATTATTGGAATCGATTTAGGAACAACCAACTCTTGCGTTTCTGTGATGGAAGGTAACGAGCCTGTTGTAATCCCAAACGCGGAAGGTAAACGTACTACGCCATCGGTGATTGCATTTGTAGAAGGAGGAGAGATTAAGGTTGGTGATCCAGCGAAAAGACAAGCGGTAACAAACCCTACTAAAACAGTTTATTCTATTAAACGTTTTATGGGTAACAAATATTCTGAATCTAAAAAAGAAGCGGAACGTGTACCTTATAAAGTAGTAAAAGGTGATAATGATACGCCTAGAGTTGATATTGAAGGTCGTTTGTATACGCCTCAAGAATTATCAGCAATGATTCTTCAAAAAATGAAGAAAACTGCCGAAGATTATTTAGGAACTGATGTAACACGCGCTGTAATTACCGTCCCTGCTTATTTTAATGATAGCCAGCGTCAAGCTACTAAAGAAGCTGGTGAAATTGCTGGTTTAAAAGTAGAACGTATTATTAACGAGCCTACTGCTGCAGCTTTAGCTTACGGTATGGACAAAAAAGGGACTGACCAAAAAATAGTGGTTTTTGACTTTGGTGGAGGAACGCATGATGTATCTATCCTTGAATTAGGTGATGGTGTATTTGAAGTACTTTCAACAGATGGTGATACACACTTAGGTGGTGATGATGTTGATGAGAAAATCATTAACTGGTTAGCCGATGAGTTTAATGCTGAAGAAAATATGGATTTGCGTAAAGACCCAATGTCTTTACAACGTTTAAAAGAAGCTGCTGAAAAAGCGAAGATTGAATTATCGTCTTCTGCGCAAACAGAAATTAACTTACCATATATAACGGCTACGGCTAGCGGACCTAAGCACTTAGTACGCACATTAACGCGTTCTAAATTTGAACAGTTAATTGACGATTTAGTAAAACGTACTATTGAGCCATGTGCCTCTGCATTAAAAGCGGCTGGTTTAAGTAAAAGTGATATTGATGAAGTAATTTTAGTAGGTGGTTCTACACGTATTCCTGCTGTACAAGCGGCTGTTGAGAAGTTCTTCGGAAAAGCCCCAAGTAAAGGTGTTAATCCTGATGAAGTTGTTTCTTTAGGAGCTGGTATTCAAGGTGGTGTTTTAACTGGCGATGTTAAAGATGTATTACTTTTAGATGTAACTCCGTTATCTCTAGGTATCGAAACTATGGGTAATGTATTTACTAAGTTGATTGAAGCGAATACAACGATTCCTACTAAGAAATCTCAAGTATTCTCTACAGCAGCAGATAATCAACCATCAGTAGAGATTCATGTATTACAAGGTGAACGCGCTATGGCGGCAGATAATAAAACAATTGGACGTTTTCATTTAAGTGATATTCCACCAGCAAGACGTGGTACGCCACAAATTGAAGTAACGTTTGATATTGATGCGAATGGTATTATTAAAGTATCTGCAGAAGATAAAGCAACTGGCAAGAAACAAGATATTCGTATTGAAGCATCGTCTGGTTTAAGTGAAGAAGAAATCCAAAAAATGAAAGCAGATGCAGAAGCAAATGCAGAAGCAGATAAAGTAGCAGCGGAGCAAGCTCAAAAACTGAATGAAGCAGATTCTATGATTTTCCAAACTGAAAAACAATTAGAGGAGTTTGGTGATAAATTATCTGATGATAAGAAAAAACCAATCGAAGAAGCTTTAGAAGAGTTGAAGAAAGCTTACGAAACTAAAGATTTAGAAGTTATCACACCTGCTTTAGATAAAATAAACGAAGCTTGGAAAGTAGCTTCTGAAGAAATGTACAAAGCACAAGCTGACGCACAAGGTGGAGGTGATGCGCAACCAGGACCAGATGCTAGCCAAAACGGACAAGCAGAAGGTAGTGATGTTGAAGACGTAGACTTCGAAGAAGTGAAGTAAGATAAAAGCTCGAAGTCGGAAGACTGAAGTTATAAAGCGCAATCATTAATTTGGTTGCGTTTTTTTGTTTTGTGTCATTGCGAAGCTAACTTTTTTGTTAGCTGTGGCAATCTGTTAATGAATGAGTTTAAATTAAAAAGATTGTCACGTCCTTCGTCCTCACAATGACATCCTATTTATTAGGTTGTTATGAAATAGAAGTTTTGTACTTTCGATGTCTAATTTATATTAATGTCCTTTTCTCCAAAAATCAAATCAAATTACAAACCAAAACGTTTAGCAGTTAAACTTAACTCCAAAGGAGAACAATTTGTTGTACAAGGGCATCCGTGGGTGTTTTCAAATAATATTACTAAGATAAATGACGACGCAAAATTTGGAGACTTAGCTATCATTTTTGGAAAGAATAAAAATCGCGTTGTAGGCTTGGGATTATATGATGCTAGTTCGCCAATTCGCATTAAAATGCTCCATAGTAGCCATGAAAAAGCAGAAATTAATGCAGCGTTTTTTAATAATAAAATTGAAATAGCATATAATAAAAGACAATCACTATTAAAAACAGACACAAACAGTTACCGTCTTTTATTTGGTGAAAACGATGGTTTCCCAGGGTTAATAGCGGATGTTTATGCCTCAGTTTTAGTTGTAAAAATATATTCTGAAATATGGTTGCCTTATTTAGAAACCATCATACCAAGTTTACAAGAAACCTCAGAAGCAGAAACTGTAGTTATTCGATTAAGTAGAGGTTTAGAAAAATCAAAACGACATCAACTTGAAAATGGTGAAGTGGTTTATGGAACTTTAAGAAATGAAGTTGTAAACTTCGTAGAACATGGAGTCAATTTTTCTGCAAACGTAATCAAAGGCCATAAAACAGGTTATTTTTTAGACCATCGCGCCAATAGAAAACAAGTAGGCGAGTGGAGTAAAGGCAAAACGGTGTTAGATGTGTTTTCGTATGCTGGCGGATTTTCAGTTCATGCTTTATATAATGGTGCGAAAGAAGTCACTAGCTTGGATATTAGCAAACAAGCTTTGGAGATTGCTATTCAAAATGGTAAATTAAATAATTACTCAGGTAAACATAAAACCATTGTAGGTGATGCTTTTGTTGAATTAAAAAATCTCATTAAAAATAAAATCACGTTTGATGTTGTGGTTATCGATCCACCAAGTTTTGCTAAACAGGCTTCTGAAATTGATTTGGCCAAAAAGAAATATGCGCAATTGGCAGAATTAGGAGTGAAATTAACCGCTAAAAATGGTTTGTTAGTTTTAGCATCTTGTTCATCAAGAGTCTTAGTTGAAGATTTTTTAGAGATTAATTATCAAAGTTTAGCTTCATCAAATAGACCTTTCAAAGTTGTCTTAAAAACCCAACATGATTTAGATCATCCAATTTCATTTTCAGAAGGGGCGTATTTAAAATGTGGCTATTATCGTATTATTAATGAGGCATAGTTTTTAATGTGTTACTGAAAAAATATTAGCATTGCATTTTTAATTAAAAAAGTGCAATCAAATCAATGATTACACTTTTTAGGCTTATTATTTTAATAACATTTAAAAATTACAGAAAATTTCCGTTCTCTGCTAATTTTACTCTCATAGTTTTTTTACCATTTTTAAGTTTCACTTTATATTCCTTGGAAACTTTTTCATTTTTATTATGATAATTTACTAGATAAACATCCTTCTCTAATGACCAATTAGGAAATCTTTTAAAGACTGCGTTTCTAACATTTTTAGGTAATTTCACATTCTTAAATTTTTCAATAGTTCTTATAACCTTACCATCCCCATCATATGCAGCTAGTATTTTTCCATTAGGTATGAAGAAAGATACTGTATAAGTACTATATTCATCACCATAGAGATCTGAATTTTTTAAATCGTACATAGCTACTTGTTCTTGGAGCATTTGTACATTTAGATCGACGTCTTCATTTTCAACAGCGTTTAGATATTTATAATTCACTGCTGTTATAGTAACTTCGGGTAGTTGAGTGATTTGAGAATACATCCCAAATGTCAAACAAAAAACAACTAAATTTAAAATTGATTTTTTCATGATATTAAGGTTTTATGATTAATATGATGAAGATATATTTTTTGTAAAATTCTCACAATGATATCTATCAGTCTAGAAGGGTTGCATTATCATTTTTCATTTTTAGTTATAGTTTATTATTAAATTAAAATGTAAGTAATTAATTAGCTTGCGAAAATTGTTTTGTTAAAGTATCATTATCGGTCATTTAAAAATTTTATTGATAGAATGTTTGTAATATTATTTGTTGGTTATTATGCACGCATAATAGTTTGATATATTTATTATATTTGTTGAAATCAATTTTTAACAATGGAAACAAAACTCACAGAACTTCTCAAAATAAAGTACCCAATTATACAAGCTCCAATGTTCTTGGTTTCTAATGTGCCAATGGTTAAAGAGGCTATGAATGGTGGTATTGCGGGTTGTATTCCAGCTTTAAATTATAGAACTTTAAATGAGCTACATGTTGCCTTACGTGAATTAAAAGCAGCAAAACCTGAAGGAGGAGCGTTTGGATTCAACTTAATAGTTAACAAATCGAATGTCAAGTATAAAGGGCAGTTAAAAGTTATTTGTGAGGAAGGATGTGATTTTATTATAACATCTTTAGGTAGTCCAGAGGAGACTATAAAGCAGGCACATAAGGTTGGCATCAAAGTATTTTGTGATGTAACCGATTTAAAATTCGCCAAAAAAGTGGAAGAATTAGGGGCCGATGCCATTATAGCAGTAAATAGTAAGGCAGGAGGACATAGAGGTGAGCTTTCCCCGGAGGAGCTAACTAAGCAATTGAGTTCCAATTGCAACATTCCAGTAATATCTGCTGGAGGTGTTGGATGTAAAGCAGATATTGATAAGATGCTTAGTTATGGAGCTGCAGGTGTTTCAGTGGGAAGTCCTTTTATAGCATCTATAGAAGCTAATGTTACCGAAGAGTATAAACAAGCCTGCGTGGATTATGGAGCAGAAGATATTGTAATGACAGAGCGTATTTCTGGTACACCATGTACTGTGATTAACACACCTTACGTTCAAAAAATTGGCACGAAGCAAACTTGGATTGAATCCATACTAAACAAGAACAAAAGACTCAAGAAATGGGTTAAAATGATTCGTTTCTCAATAGGCATGAACGCTACTAAAAATGCCGCAACCAAAGCAACATACAAAACTGTTTGGGTGGCTGGTCCAAGTATAGAACATACCGAGGCCATACTTCCTGTAAAAGATATTATTAGGAAATTAGTTCAATGATTTTCTCGTAACTTTGGAGAATGAAAATCACCAATCAAAAACAACTTAGAGAATTATACGGTTATCCTAAGGGAAGAGCAAAAGACAAAGTTCTTCCAAAATTAGACAAACACGCCATTAATTTTATAGACACTTCACCATTTTTAGTGATGTCAACTTCAAGTGAAGCTGGTAAGCAGGATGCTTCTCCTAGAGGTGGAAGCTCCGGTTTTGTGAAGGTTTTAGATGAAAACACTCTTATAATTCCTGATGCCAAAGGCAATAATAGAGTAGATAGTATTTCTAATATTATTGAAACTGGGCGTGTTGGCTTATTATTTTTAATTCCAGGAGTCAATGAAACTTTGCGTGTTAATGGCAGTGCCTATCTTTCTACAGATAAATCACATTTAGAGTTGTTTCCAAATGAACAAAATAAGCCTATAGGATGTATTTGTGTTACGGTTGAGGAATCATTTCTACATTGTGCCAAAGCCTTCATGCGCTCTAAATTATGGGAAGTATCCACTCAAATCGACAGAGAATCTTTTCCAACAATAGGGCAGATGCTAAAAGATCAATTAGGTACTAGCGATGCTCCAGAAACTAGAGAAACTATGGAAAATCGTTACTTAAAAGATTTATAATATTTGCTATAGAGTTTCTAAAATGTTATCTTCGAATTTATTATAAAGGTTTAGCTTTTCGCTAATTAAAAAGGAATTGTGTTAAAATCACAAGCTGTCGCGCAACTGTAAGTAATGCAAATTACAAGCCAGATACTTGCCTTTACATATTAACCATGTGCTTTCGCGTTTTGAAGCTAGGTCAAGATATATTCTATAATATATTGGTGTGCACTTTAAACACCAAATTGGCTTCATTCACACTGCACTTTAATAATGAAGCTATGAAGGTTAAACAAGGACCGTTAAAATGTTGGGACATTTATGGAATGTATTTAGTAAACCAAGCAAAGCATTTCAACAAGCAAGTAGAGATTGACATTTTAAATGTATACAAAAAGGAATATGGCTGGGTTTTTAATATTGAAGAACTAATAACTAATTCCGATTTTGAAGCAGCTGTATTAACCAATAGCCAGCAACAAATAGAATGGGTTAATAAGGGTTTTACTAAAATGACAGGATACCCAGCTAATTATGCAGAAGGTAAGCGTCCAAGTTTTTTACAAGGAAAAAATACATCACAATCTTCTTTAGAATCCATACGAGAAAACCTAAAGAAAGACACCCCATTCAATACGTCAATTATCAATTATAAAAAGAATGGTGATGCCTATAATTGTAATTTAGATATCTATCAATTAAAAGATAGAAACAATAAACTAGTTCATTTATTGGCGTTAGAAAGAAAAATTAGAATGTAAGTTACTAAATGTCAATATAATTTGGTTTGCCAAATATCTAATTTATATTTATCCGCTATTTAACTACAATGTCAGGTTGAGCGCAGTCGAATCCCAAAAAACAACTATTTACTGTGCTTTAAATGAAAAGATAAATTCATTTCATCAATGCCCAAAGTGACAAATTTTTTTATCTAACTTATTAGTGTTGTTTAAGGCTATGTATTAGAAATATAAAATATTTAAGTCATTAAAAGGAACCTAAATCATTAAAGATAAAACAACAGTATATAAAGAGCAATAGTGCTTTATCCAAACACTTAAATTTGAGTTTATATGAAATATATCGTCCAAAATTACCATTGAACGATTTTTTTATACACTTTATCTTTTTGTTGAATGAAAAGAATAAAAAGTTAAACAAAATGTATTATGTTTGATAAATATTAACAAATGTTAAACAAAATCAAAATGAAAACACAGTTATTTAAAACCAGACGCCCAAATCTTTTTAAGTTACCTATACTAGTATTCGCATTAGCTTTATTTACATTTTCTTGTAGTAATGAAGACGCAGAAGTATTAGAAATTGAGGCAGAAGGACCAACAATAGTTGAACTATTAGAATCTTTCAATCAAGGTGGCGCAGCGGCTAAGAGTTCGAATAACAAATCATCAGACTACGAACCAACATTCAACGTTTTAAGTAAAGCATTGGCTAGAACAAAATTAGCAAGTACAGTATCAAGAAACCGATTAACTGTTTTTGCACCTACCGATAAAGCCTTTGCTGCCTTAGGTTTAACAACAAAAAACATTACAACGGTTGATAATTTAGCAGACATTTTATTATACCACGTTGTTGGAATGCCAGTATATAGCTTTCAGTTAGAAAACGGCCCTGTAGGTACTGCAAACGGTGAAGAAGTAATTATAAATATAGACAATGGCGTATTGGTTAATAACGCTAAGGTTACTATGGCCGATTTAAAAGCTAGAAATGGTGTAGTACATGTTATAGATAGCGTGTTATTTCCACCAACAATGAGTATTGCTGGAATAGCAGACACGAATGATAATTTTTCAATATTATATGATGCAGTTGCTAAAGCTGGCCTTGGAGGCACATTAACTAATGGTGGTCCATTCACAGTATTTGCCCCAACAAATCAAGCATTTTTAGATTTGCTAGATGCCTCTGAAGATTTTAATAGTCTGGATGATATTCCTGTTGATTTATTAACACAAATATTATTATATCATGTTGTTGATGGCTATGTTTTTAGCAACCAATTAAGTAATGGTTATGTGCCAACTTTGAATGGGGCAGCAGTTGAAGTAGATTTAACTTCAGGAGTTATGATTAATAATGCAGGCGTCATTGCGGCTAATGTTCAAGCGACAAACGGTGTCATACACGGTATAAATAAAGTTTTAATGCCACCAACTATGAATTTGGTTGAATTAGCTAGCAGCTTTGCTCCAGAATTCTCAGTATTGTTAGCAGCAGCGACAAAAGCAGGATTAGTTGATGTATTATCGGGTAATGGGCCGTTTCCACAACTAACGGTATTTGCTCCTACAAATCAAGCATTTTTGGATTTATTAGGTGCATTACCAGGATATAGCTCCTTAGATGATTTCGATACTGAAGAGGATATTGCTCTTTTAACAAGCATTTTATTATACCATGTTGCTGAAGGACGCATATATTCTAGTGATTTATCAAATCGTCCAGTAGGAACACTTGGTGGTTCTTTCGACTTATCTGGATTATCAATTACAACATCAAGCATGGGAACAGCCAATTTAGTTCCTAGTTTATTAGATGTACAAGCAACAAACGGCGTAATACATGTTGTAGATGCTGTTTTAGTACCATAAATTATACATGAATAATAGTAAAATGAAAAAGAAAAATATTTGAATTAGTTAGTTTAGTTTGGTTGATTGAAAGGGGATATGACATTATACAAAGTCATATCCCTTTTTTGTTATGAATATCTGTAGTTCAGAGATTAATCAAGAATCCAACAATTTTTATTAATGTTTTGTCATTCCGCACTTGATGCGGAATCCATATTTAATGCCTATGGATTCCTTCCTGATAGCTATCGGGATTAGCAGGAATGACAAATAATTATTTAGAATAAATCGTATTCTCCTGTTCAGCAACTCGAATAAAAGTAGTTCTCTTTGTAAGTTCTTTTAATCTCGCAGCGCCAACATAGGTACATGTGCTTCGTAGTCCGCCTAAAATATCTTGAATGGTAGACTCCACTTCACCTTTATAAGGCACTTCTACTGTTTTGCCTTCGCTGGCTCTATAATCGGCAACACCTCCAACATGTTTTTTCATTGCGGTCGCAGAACTCATGCCGTAAAACTTTCGGTATGGTAATCCATTATGTTCAATTATTTCGCCACCACTTTCGTCATGTCCTGAAAGCATACCACCTAGCATCACAAAATCGGCTCCTGCACCAAAGGCTTTTGCAATATCTCCAGGAGAAGAACAGCCACCATCACTTACAATTTGCCCGCCTAAACCATGGGCTGCATCAGAGCATTCTATAATGGCAGATAGTTGTGGATAGCCAACACCAGTTTTTACTCTAGTGGTACAAACAGACCCAGGGCCAATGCCCACTTTTACAATATCGGCTCCAGATAATAAAAGTTCTTCAACCATTTCGCCTGTAACCACATTACCAGCTATAATAACTTTGTCTGGATAGGTGTCACGGGTGCGCTTAACAAACTCTGCAAAATATTCAGAATAGCCATTAGCGACATCTATACAAATGAATTTTAAATCTGAATTTAGTTGAAAGATATCTTTTAGTTTTTGTGAATCGTCTTTACCAACCCCAGTACTAACAGCAAGGTAATTTAATATATCATCCGATTGTGTGGATAAAAATGTGCTCCACTTTTCCAATGAATAATGCTTATGAATGGCCGTAAATAAGCCTTTTTTAGAAAGGGCTTTAGCCATATCGAAAGTACCTACTGTATCCATATTGGCAGCCATAATAGGAATACCTTTCCAAGTAATTGGGCTATGTAAAAATTTGAATTCGCGAACTAAATTCACCTGCGATCTGCTTTGTAATGTGGAACGCTTAGGGCGTATCATTACATCTTTAAAACCTAATTTAATTTCATATTCTATGCGCATCTTTCAAGTACTTAAATTATTGTACCCTAAAATTAGCCTTTTTAGCGATAAAAAAAAGAAAATATATGTTTTAAAATATTGACAATACTTTGTAATCTAATAAAATGTCAGTTCGAGTGTCACGCCTTAGCGTGATGTATAGAGAACAGTTTTTAAAACAAAATTATAAAATATAGAAAGGAATATGTAATGCTGTTAAGCTATTGCTATCACGCTAATTTCAACATTCACATCTTTTGGTAAACGGGCCACTTGAACAGTTTCTCTTGCTGGTGCGTTGGCGTCATCAAAATAACTTCCGTAAACCTCATTAATTTGAGAAAAGTTATCCATGTCGCTTATAAAAATTGAGGATTTGATAACATTATCGAAAGTCATGTTAGCAGCTTCTAAAACCGCTTTTAAATTAATCATGACTTGATTTGTTTCATTTTTAATATCATTAAGAATCAAATTTCCAGTTTCAGAATTAATAGCTATTTGCCCAGAAGTATAAAGCGTGTCTTTTACTAAAACCGCTTGACTATAAGGTCCAATAGGAGCAGGAGCTTTTGCAGTATGGATAATTTTTTTCATGATATAGGTGTTAAAGTTGTTGGTCTGGTTGTCTTCGTTTTTCGTATTTCAAATCCTTTAAAATACTTGATTTTATTCCTATAAAGAAATTCCAAGAACTTCTGGCACTAAAAGGAACCCAACTAAAACTCATACGCCAACTCAACAAATCACGCTCAAATCTAAACTGTGTATAGGTAAACCCTCTATCTTTTAAATCGTAACCAGAGGAAGCACCTACCGACCACTTTGGTGACAACTCTATATCGCCCGAAAACATAAGTGAATGGGACGAAATTTCACTCTGTCGCCTACTATTACTATAGTTTACTGCATATGCTAATCGTAAACTCCAAGGAACTTGGTAATTGTATAATTCTCCAGGTTTTTCATCTTCATCATCCTCATCCTCGCCATTAATTTGCTCATTAGCAAAATCTAAATTTTTAGGGAGGACATCTTCAGGGCGATTATTTCTTTGTGAATCTCCACCGTTGTCATTATTTCCCTTGCTTGACAAAGAATAGCTCATAGTTAAATTAGCACTCGTTAGCCTAAAGAGACTTCCACCATTGTCTATATTAAATTTATCTATGCGATTATTATTATTATCTAAGGCATAGGGGTCGAGCGTAGCACCAAAATTTACACTCATTTTATTGTCAAAAAATTGTGTGCCCCCGGTCATTCTCACTGGGCTCCATTGTAATGAATCACCCGCAAAATTATACGACGTAGAAAAGTTTAAGTTATTAAGTAAAGTAATTTTTTTTGGTTCTGTTGCTGTACTGTCCTTATCTCGGACTTTGGCTTCTAGATTATTTGATAGAGCAATGCCCATGGAACTAGAAAAATTATTTCCAGGTCTTCCAAAAATACTTTGTTCAAATCTTGTAAATTCTACTTCGCTTTCTGTTTCACCATCGGCATTTACCACTTCAACGGTATCGTAGTATTTATCGAAAGCTGGATTTATATTATAGCTAATGGAAGGCCGCATAATATGCCTTATAGCTTTTATTTTTTTGTCTTGCCCTTCTTTTTCAAAGGTATACATGCCATAAACGGTTGTACCTAAACTCGTGCTAAAATTATAAGTTCTAAAGGAATCAAATCCATTAATCGTATCAGTAACAATTTCTTGTTTTTCTTGGTCGTAAGTTTTATCTATGGTCTTAAATGTCCAAACTTCATTATAATTAGTACTTGCGCTCACGCTAAAATGCTTAAATATTTTAAAGTTGGTACTAATTGGTATTGAATGCTGAAAACCTGCCTTAGCATCATCAAACATTTCTTTTTTGAAAAAGAGAGAGTCTGACGTTTGAATTCTATTTTCTCCTCTTAAATTGTATTGCAAATTGATATTTTGAATGATTCCTTTGTTACTACCTGTTTTAGATGCAAAGGGAAAAATTCTGCCAACACTTCCTTGAAAGGTAGGTAAGGTCATATTTATTTGTTCAGATTGTGTATTCTGAGAATGTGTTGCAGTAACACTAAAGTTAACTTGTGGCTCTCCTTGAAATGTTTTTGAATACGAAACCGAAGAAGCTAAGGTATTGTTCAAGAAATTACCTGTATTAATTTGATTTAGTGACGATCTATAATAAGTACTGCTTCCTAAGTTAACCGATGCAGAAAAACGCGAATTTGGATTTGCCTTACTATCTTGACTATGGGTCCATCGCAAATTATAAATCGTGTTTTTTGCATAGTCTGGAAAACCACGTTCACTGGTGATTAAATTTTCGTATCGAAATCCCAGATTTCCTCTAAATTTATATCGAACGGCATAGGTATTCTCTGCTCTTATACCATAACTTCCATTTGTATAATAATCACCAAAAACAGCTAAATCAAAGTAATCACTTATGGCGAAATAATAACCACCATTTTGCAAAAAATAACCGCGATCATTTTGTTCACCAAAACTTGGGATAATAATACCGGATGTTTTCTTTTCACTCTGCGGGAAAAAGCCAAAAGGGAGTCCTATTGGTGTAGGGACATCATAAATAAATAAATTAGCAAGACCAGTTACAATTTTTTTTCCAGGAACTACTTTCGCTTTTCTTAGCTTGATATAATATTCAGGGTCTTCTAAATCTTCTGCAGTAGTATATTTAGCATTCTTTATAAAAAAGACAGAATCATTTTCTCGTTTTGTAATACTAGCAATTACAGTACCCTCTCCTTGTTCACTTATTGAATTATAAATTAGTGCTTTTTCCGACTCTGTATTAAATAAAATAGAATCAGGTTCAACAATATTACCAGCTTGATTAAAAACAGGTGCTTGCTTATAGCCAGTAGAATCTTTAATTCCTTTGGCATATACTTCATTTTTACTATAATCAATGGTTATGCTACCAGCCTTTATGTTCATGTCGCCGTAATCTATTTCGGCTTCATTGTACAAGTATAATTTCTGCAGTTTTTTATTGAATGAGGTGTAATCTTTTGCTTTATACTTAACAATGTTCTCTAAAAGTCCTTTTTTAGGTTTTATAGAATCACTTATTGTTGAATCTTGTTTTCTTTCGGTGATTTCTTTTAGATCAAGAATACTATCTGTAGATATTATTAAACTATCCTCTTTTACGACATTGGGTTTTATAGCATCCGGCTTTTTTGGGATATCTTGGGCGAAGCCAAACATGTTAATAAACACGGTAAAACTTAAGGCAAAAAGTATTTTAAACTTGTTTGTGTGCAACGCTTTTAATGTATTTTTGTAAAAGTATGGCTCGGTTTTTGAAAAGCCAAAATTACATATATTTTTCTGGGATTAATTTATTTTAATTAAAAATTTAAAATTAAGCCTGTACTCAAGTTGATTGGGTAATAAACCTAGTTTTTTAATCGTTATTAGGCCAGAATAAAAATTATTTAACATATAATAAAAAGACTAAACGAATTAAAGCAATATTTACCATATGAAAACGAGTAATAGTTTACTTTTCGTATTCTTTATAATAGTATTAACGTTTTGCAAAGCTGAAAATGCTAGTGCACAAACTAATTCTGATAATTTTGTTATCATGATTGACCCTGGGCACGGAGGCAGGGATTCAGGTACTCCTGGAACAGGTAGATATAAAACTACCGAGAAAGATATTGCCTTGGATGTATCTTTAGCATTGGGAAAAATGCTAAAACAGAACTTATCGAATATAGATATTGTATATACCCGAAGTAAAGATGTTTTCCCAACGTTGAATGGAAGAGCGAAAGTTGCAAACAATAAAGATGTAGATTTATTTATATCAATTCATTGTAATGCCCAACCTGGTAAGAAAGGAACAGCTTATGGATCCGAAACATATGTACTTGGAACAACAAAAAATAAACAAAATCTTGAGGTTGCAAAGCGGGAGAACTCGGTAATCTTCTTGGAAGACGATCATAAATCTACTTATAAGAATTTTGATCCTAATTCGCCAGAATCCTTAATAGGACTCACGTTAGCTCAGGAGGACTATTTGGATCAAAGCATAAGGTTTGCTAGTTATATAGAAAAGGAATTTCAAGTTACTGGCAAGAGACGAAGCAGAGGCGTTAAACAAAATATATTTTATGTTTTGGCTTATACATATATGCCAAGTGTTTTAGTTGAACTTGGTTTTCTTACTCATAAAAAAGAAGAAGATTTTTTGAATTCTAAGAAGGGAAAGAATGTTATGACCAAATCTTTATTTAATGCTACTGTAAAATATCTAGAAAGTTTAAATTTAGGTTTTAGTCATTTGGATATAGATAATTCTCCAAGAGAAAACTCTCAAGACATTGCTAATAAAAAAGAATCTATAAAATTCAAAATCCAAATAGCAGCTAGTTCTAAAGCTCTAGATTTAAAGCCTTATAATTTTAAAGGATTGCAAGAAATATCGAGGCTTAAAGAAGGAAGCTTATACAAATATTTTTATGGAGAAACTTCAAGCTATGATAAAACTAAAGATTTAGAAGAATTGGCAATAAAGAAGGGTTATTCAAGCAGTTTCATAGTGGCATTTAAGAATGGAAAGAAAATACCTTTAGCAGAGGCTTTAAAAACAACTGCGAATTAAATTCATTCTTTTTAAATTTATCTTAAATTTGTTCATCTAAAAGATATTTTATTTTGAAGCTATCAAAAGAAGTTAAAACCTCCATTCTTGTAATTGCAGGAATTATCCTTTTCATTTTCGGGTTCAATTATTTAAAAGGACAAAATTTATTAGACTCATCGCGTACTTTCTTTACCGAGTATGATAATGTAGAAGGGTTAGCAATTTCTTCACCCGTTACTATTAGTGGGAATAATGTTGGTAAAGTCATCGATATTAGCTTTAAAAAAGATGGCTCTGGGAAATTATTAGTAAAGCTTTTAGTTGACAATGATTTTCAATTTTCTAAGAATAGCAAAGCAGAATTGTACGAAGCTGGTCTTATTGGAGGAAAAGCAATTGCTATTTTACCAGCTTTGGATAATGCAGAAAAGGCTCTTAGTGGTAGTAGCCTTGAAGGTTCTGTAAAAGCAGGATTAACCGAGCTTGTAAATCAAAAGCTTACACCGTTGCAAGAAAAAATTGAAAAGATGATGGTGAGTGCAGATTCACTTCTAGTTAATTTAAATGATGTTTTTGATGAACAAACTAAGTCGAATCTAAAATCAAGTATTGCAGGTTTAAATTCTACAATTCAATCTTTTGAAAACACATCAACTTCCTTAAATCAAGTTATTAAAGGAAATCAAGCAAATATTGACAGTGTTTTAACCAATGCTAATGAGTTGACTTCAAATTTGTCAAAAATCACAAATTCTATTTCTAAAAGTAATTTAGATAAAACGATTAATAATCTAGAATCATCACTTCAAAACTTCGATAAAATTTTAAAAAACCTAGAAGAAGGAGAAGGCTCTATGGGTAAGCTACTTAAAGATGATGCGTTATATAATAATTTGAAAGGCGTTTCGAAAGAAATGGAAGAATTGCTTCGCGATATTAAATTACATCCAAAGCGTTATTTCAGAATACTTTCTAAAAAGGAAATTCCATATAGCGAAGAAGAATCTAATTAGTGTTTATGGAATATTTACCAAATATACTTTTTGCTATAATTCTAATTTTTGGAGTTGGATATTTTGCAAGAAACGTCAAGAAGCTTTTTCGAAACATTAAGTTAGGGCAAGACATTGATGTTAGTGATAATAAATCGCAGCGTTGGAAAAACATGGCGTTGATTGCTCTAGGCCAAAGTAAAATGGTTCGTCGTCCCATTGCCGGAATTCTACACGTTATAGTTTATCTGGGCTTCATAATTATTAATATTGAAGTTCTAGAAATTGTTCTTGATGGCATTTTTGGAACACATAGAATCGGGTTAAAAGTATTGCCAGTATCTATATATGGTTTTTTAATTGGCGCTTTTGAAATTCTTGCATGTTTAGTATTTATTTCTGTTACCATTTTTTGGATTAGAAGAAACGTTATAAAATTGGCACGTTTCTGGAAAAGCGAAATGACAAGCTGGCCAAAAAATGACGGAAATTTCATTTTATATTTTGAAATGGTGTTAATGACGCTATTCCTTATTATGAATGCTACAGATAGTCATTTTCAAGCCATGAATTCTGGAAATGTAATTAGCCAGAATATACTGCCATTTTTTAATGGCGCTTCGGAAACAACACTTCATTTAATTGAAAGAAGTGCTTGGTGGCTGCACATTATTGGAATTTTAATATTTCTAAACTATTTATATTTTTCTAAACATTTACACATTTTATTAGCTTTTCCCAACACTTATTTTGGAAACTTAAAACCTAAAGGGCAATTCAATAATCTTGAGGCCGTTACCAAAGAGGTTAAAATGATGATGGATCCAAACGTCGACCCATTTGCTACACCAGCAGAAGGGGCAGATGATGAAGTTCCAGCTAAATTTGGAGCAAGTGATGTACATGATTTAAATTGGGTACAACTACTCAATTCTTACACATGTACTGAATGTGGTCGTTGCACCAGCGAATGTCCAGCTAACCAAACCGGTAAAAAATTGTCTCCGAGAAAAATAATGATGGACACTAGAGATCGCTTGGAAGAAGTCGGAAAGAATATTGATGCGAATAAAGGTGTATATAAAGAAGACGGTAAACAATTATTAGATAATTATATTTCTAGAGAAGAATTGTGGGCTTGTACATCTTGTAATGCCTGTGTTGAAGCTTGCCCAGTAAGTATCGACCCGTTATCAATCATTTTAGAAATGCGTCGTTATTTAGTTATGGAACAATCCGCAGCTCCATCGGAATTAAATAACATGATGACCAATATTGAAAATAATGGCGCACCTTGGCCTTATAACCAGATGGACCGATTAAATTGGAAAAACGAATAAACTAATATAATGAGCGAATTACTGAAAGTGCCAACCATGGCAGAATTTATGGCTCAGGGCAAAGAACCAGAAGTGTTATTTTGGGTTGGATGCGCAGGTAGTTTTGATGATAGAGCAAAAAAGATAACAAAGGCTTTTGTTAAATTGTTAAACAAAGCACAAGTAGAATTTGCTGTTTTAGGTACAGAAGAAAGCTGCACAGGAGATCCTGCAAAACGATCAGGCAATGAATTTTTATTTCAAATGCAAGCTGTAACCAATATTGAAGTACTTAATGCCTATGAAGTAAAAAAAATAGTTACTGCATGTCCGCATTGTTTTAATACTATAAAAAATGAATACCCTGGTCTTGGTGGTAATTATGAAGTGATGCATCACACCCAATTTTTAAAAAACTTGCTCGATGAAGGACGCTTAACGATAGAGGGTGGAAAATTTAAAGGTAAACGCATTACATTTCATGACCCATGTTATTTAGGACGTGCAAATAACGTTTATGAAGCTCCTAGAGAATTAATTCAGAAATTAGAAGCTGAGCTAGTGGAAATGAAAAATTGCAGACGTAATGGTTTATGCTGTGGTGCTGGTGGTGCTCAAATGTTTAAAGAGCCGGAAAAGGGAGATAAGGATGTTAATGTAGAGCGCACAGAACAAGCTTTAGATGTAAAGCCAGAAATAATAGCAGCGGGTTGTCCATTTTGTAATACCATGATGACAGATGGCGTAAAGGCTAAAGAGAAAGAAAGTGACGTTACTGTTATGGATATCGCTGAATTAATAGCTAATGCACAGGATTTATAAAATTCTGTTATCAAAACTTTTATTTATAATTCGTAAATCAAATTCATGTTAGTAGATTTCAATACGTTACCCAATGAATCTCGCGTTTGGATATACCAAGCCAATCGTTCATTTTCTGAACAAGAACTAGAAGAACTCAAATCGAAGCTCAACATATTTATTGAAAACTGGACTGCTCACGGTAGTGATTTGCAATCAGGTTATTCAATTGAATATAAGCGTTTTATCGTAATAGGATTAAATCAGAATTTAAACAACGCAACTGGTTGTTCTATTGATGCCTCAGTTCATTTTATTCAACAACTTGAAAAAGAATACAAAGTTGATTTAATGGATAAAATGAACGTGTCTTACAAACAAGGTGATTATGTTGCGTATAAATCGCTTACAGATTTCAGAAAAATGGCAAAAGATAAAGCCATTTCTAAAAAAACCATTGTCTTTAATAATTTAGTCAATAATATTGCTGAATTTAAAGAAAATTGGGAGGTGCCAGCAAGTGAAAGTTGGCATAGTCGATTCGTTAAATAGGTAACTTACAATTTTAAAAGTATACCTAAAAAAAACTTTCATATCTCAATTAGAATAATGATTTTTACACCTTGCAAAAAGTAAAAGTGCAATTATGGCGAACGATATTTTCCTATTAAATATATCTGGACAGGATAAACCTGGATTAACTTCAAATTTAACAGGTGTTTTAGCCGAATATGGTGCAAAAGTTCTGGACATAGGGCAGGCTAATATACACGACACTTTATCCTTAGGAATATTGTTTGAAATCCCGAAGGGTAAAAAATCGGCAGCTGTATTAAAGGATTTACTTTTTAAATCTTATGAATTGGGCATCAAGGCTAAGTTTACACCTATTACACTCGAAGACTATGAGAATTGGGTTGGACTTCAGGGGAAAGATCGCTATATCATAACTATTTTAGGTGAAAAACTTGCTGCTGAGCAGATATCTGAGGTTACTAAAGTAATTTCAGAAAGAAATATGAATATTGATTCTATAAAAAGGCTTACTGGGCGTTTATCACTTGTAAAGGAGGAAGAATACCCAAGAGCATCTATACAATTATCTATAAGAGGAAAAATAAAAAACAAAGCTGAATTTACTGAAAAATTTATGCAGATTTCTCATGATTTAGATGTTGATATTGCATTTCAAGAAGATAATATTTTTAGAAGAAACAGGCGCTTAGTTTGTTTTGATATGGATTCAACGCTCATTCAAACAGAGGTTATTGATGAATTGGCTGAATTAGCAGGTGTTGGCGACGAGGTAAAAGCTATTACTGAAGCTGCAATGCAAGGAGAAATAGATTTTAATGAAAGCTTTAAAAGGCGTATGAAACTCCTTAAAGGGTTAAGTGAAGATGTATTGCATGATGTCGCAATCAATCTGCCAATCACCAAAGGAGCTAGAAGACTTATTGACACCTTGAAAAGTTATGGATTTAAAACAGCAATTCTATCAGGTGGCTTTACTTATTTTGGGCACTATTTACAAAAAGAGTTGGGTATGGACTATGTGTATGCCAATCAATTGGAAATTAAAGATGGTGTGTTAACAGGAGGTTATCTTGGTGAGATTGTTGACGGTAATAAAAAAGCAGAGTATCTGCAAGAAATTGCAAAAAAGGAAGGTATCGATATTAGTCAAACCATAGCGGTTGGCGATGGAGCTAATGACCTTGCTATGCTTAATTTAGCAGGTTTAGGCATCGCTTTTCATGCAAAACCAACAGTAAAAGATAATGCACAAAGTTCTATATCGAGTATTGGATTAGATGGCGTACTATATTTGTTGGGTTATCATGATAGACATATCGACCTAATAGAATAGTCTTTTATCATTAAAATATTGTTTATAAGCTTCTTTATAAAACTATCTTAAAGTCTTTCTATCTTCTTTTTAAAAGTATTATTTTGGCATGATTATTAGTATTACAAGAGTGTACTAATACATAATGAATTTATTTTATGCGCCCATTCTTTTTATTAAGCTTCGTTTTTTCAACAATATTTTCAGGTTTTAGTCAAAATAATACAAATCCGCTTATAGCTAGTGATAAAGAATCACAGCAAAAATGGGTTGATAGTGTCTATGCATCACTGAATATGAAGGAACGTGTAGGTCAGCTGTATATGGTTCAAGTGATGTCTAATCAAGATGTAAAATCAAAAAATGCATTAATTAAGTTAATTAGAGAACATCATATTGGCGGGATTATATATTCAAACGGTGGCCCCGTGCGTCAAGCAACTTTAAATAATGAAATGCAACATCTCTCCAAAACACCTTTGCTTATTGGAATGGATGCCGAATGGGGTTTAAGCATGCGTTTAGATTCAACTTATGCATTCCCATGGAATATGACTTTAGGAGCCATAAAAGACAATAAATTAATTGAGAAAGCAGGAAAACATATTGGCGAACATTGTAAAAGGCTAGGTGTTCATTTCAATTTTGCTCCAGTAGTAGATATTAACACGAATCCGAAGAACCCAATTATCGGTAACCGTTCTTTTGGAGAAGATAGAGACAATGTGACTGAAAAGGCGTCAGCTTTCATGAAAGGTATGCAAAGTGCTGGTGTTTTGGCTAATGCCAAACATTTCCCTGGACATGGAGATACAGAACAAGATTCACATCATACATTACCAACAATAAGTTTTAATGAAAAGCGTATTGATTCCATAGAACTTTATCCTTATAGGCAATTAATAAAAGAAGGGCTTTCAAGTGTAATGGTGGCGCATTTAAATGTTCCTAGTTTAGAGTCAAGAGAAGGCTATCCTTCTTCTTTATCAAAACACATTGTTACAGATATTTTAAAAGAAAAACTAGGATTTCAAGGTCTTATTTTTACAGATGCTTTGACAATGAAAGGTGCTGCAGATTTTAGTGAAACTGGAGAAATAGATTTAGCAGCTTTTAAAGCAGGAAACGATGTAATGCTTATGTCGGAAGATGTAGGTATTGGCATTTCAAAAATAATGAAGGCTATAAATAATGATGAAATTAAAGAATCGCGATTAGAAAATTCTGTAAAAAAAATACTTCAAGCAAAGTATAAAGTAGGTTTAAATAATTATGAGCCTATTGGACTTTATAATTTAGTTGAAGATTTAAACAGGCTTCAAGATGATTTACTCTATGAAGATCTCATTGAAAATGCCATTACCATTGTAAAAAACAAAAGTGAATTAGTGCCATTTCGTCAATTAGAAACAAAATCTATTGCTTATGTAAAACTTGGTGACGATAGCGGCTCAGTATTTTTTAACGAGCTAAAAAAGTATTCAAAAGTACATCAAATTTATTCTAACAATTTTACCGAGTTGACAAAGAAACTACAGCCATATAATACAGTTGTAATAGGTCTACATCGTTCAAATAAAAGCCCATGGAAAGGCTATAAATTTACTAAGGAAGAATTGACATGGATTGATGAAATTGCGGAAACACATAAAGTTGTTTTGGATATTTTTGTTAAGCCTTATGCACTAATAGATATAGAAAATTTAGTGAATATTGAAAGTGTGATTGTTAGCTATCAAAACAGCGAGATTGCTCAGAAGAAATCAGCACAAATTATATTCGGAGCCATTCCATCCAGAGGGAAATTACCCGTTTCTGCTGGTCAATTTTTTAATATTGGTGATGGTATTGAAAACAGTGCTATAAACCGATTGAGTTACGGATTACCAGAACAAGTTGGAATGAATTCAGAAAGATTAAAACGAATTGATTCTGTTGCCAATGTTGCTGTTAATGGAAAAATGACCCCAGGAATTCAATTATTAGTCGCGAGGAAAGGTAAAGTTATATACAACAAAAATTTCGGCAAACATACTTATAAAGGAAATGAGAAAGTAAGTAGCGACGATATTTATGATGTTGCATCTTTAACAAAAATATTAGCAACTTTGCCGCTTTTAATGGAATTAGAAGAGCAGGGTATTGTATCATTAGATAGTAAATTACCCGAATTATTACCTGAATACGAAGGCTCAAATAAAGAAGATATAACCATAAAACAAATGCTCTCTCATTATGCCCGATTACGTCCTTGGGAGCCTTTTTATTATAGAACTTTAGATTCAATTACAAAGAAACCTAGTGGTGATTATTATAGAAATCAAAAAACCGCTAGATTCAATATAGAAGTTTCTAAAAACTTATTCTTGAGGTCAGATTATCAAGATTCTATTCAAGAAATCATTAAAGAGTCCGAGCTTCTTGATAGACTTAGATATAGATATAGTGACTTTCCATATTACATATTAAAGAAATTTATTGAGCATCATTACGACAGAACATTAGAAGAATTAGTGCAGAACCATTTCTATGAATCATTAGGGGCAAATAATACCCTGTATAATCCATATCATAAAATCAGTAGTAAAAAAATTATTCCAACTGAAGTTGATGATTATTATAGGTATCAAGAGGTACATGGTTATGTGCACGATATGGGGGCGGCAATGCAGAATGGAATAGGTGGACATGCCGGAGTATTTAGTAATGCAAATGACGTGGCAAAGATAATGCAGATGTTTTTGCAAAAAGGTTTTTATGGTGGTAAGCGTTATTTTAAAACGGAAACCATGAATAAATTTAACACCTGCTATTATTGTGAAAAAGACAATAGGCGAGGTATAGGTTTCGATAAACCCCAGTTAAGTGATACTGGCCCAACATGTGGTTGTATTTCTATGACAAGTTTTGGACACTCTGGTTTTACCGGAACCTATGCTTGGGCAGACCCAGAAGAGGAAATAGTTTATGTGTTTCTAGCAAATAGGACATATCCAAAAGCTGGGAAAAATTTGCTGTTAAGAGAAAATATTAGAACAGAAATACAACGCTTAATATACGAAGCGATAGAAGATTAATTATGAGAATAGGAATTGTTTGTTATCCCACTTTTGGTGGAAGTGGCGTTGTTGCTACAGAACTAGGAATTGAGTTGTCAAAACGTGGTCATGAAATACATTTTATCACATATAATCAACCGGTTAGGCTAGAGTTACTTAGTAATAATGTACATTATCACGAAGTAAATGTGCCTGAATATCCATTATTTCATTACCAGCCATACGAACTAGCTCTATCAAGTAAATTGGTAGATATGGTTAAATTGCACAAAATAGAAATTCTCCACGTACATTATGCCATCCCCCATGCATATGCAGCTTACATGGCAAAAAAAATGCTACAGGAAGAAGGTATTTATGTGCCAATAGTTACCACATTGCATGGAACAGATATTACGTTAGTTGGGAGCCATCCTTTTTATAAACCAGCGGTTACTTTTAGCATTAATAAATCGGATGCTGTAACGGCTGTGTCTAGTAGTTTAAAAGAAGATACTTTACGTTTATTCGATATAAAAAATGATATTCATGTCGTTCCAAATTTTATCGATTTAGAGAAATATAATCACAATTTTACAGACTGCCAGCGTGGAATGATGGCGAATGATAACGAAAAAATTATTACGCATATTAGTAATTTACGACCAGTAAAACGTGTGCAAGATGTTATAAGTATATTTTATAATATTCAAAAAGAAATTCCCGCTAAACTCATGTTTATAGGGGAAGGGCCAGAAAAGGAAAACATAGAATTGCAATGTCAAGAATTAGGTATTTTGGATAAGGTTATATTTTTTGGAAGAAGTAACGAAATTGATAAAATTCTTTGTTTCAGCGATTTATTTTTATTGCCATCACAAACTGAAAGTTTTGGACTAGCAGCTTTAGAAGCTATGGCGTCGGGAGTTCCAGTTATTTCAAGTAATACAGGAGGTATTCCAGAAGTAAATAAACAAGGCGTTTCAGGATACTTAAGCGATGTTGGAGATATTGAAGATATGACTAAAAACGCCTTATATATTTTGAGTGATTATGCGCGCTTAAAATCATTTAAATCGAATGCTAGAAATGAATCTCTAAAATTTGATTTGCATGCCATTGTACCACAATATGAAGCTATTTATGAAGACACCTTAACAAAGTGTTTGGTACTTTAATTTTTGATGTAAGTTATTTTTTTATTATATAATATTTTTTAAAAATTAGATAGATAAAACGCAAGCTATTAACTCGCGTTTATATTTATTATTAAGGATATAATGGGTGTTGCTATTTTGTTAATGGTGAATGATGCTCGTGAACCATTTTCCATTCACCCTTTGTTTTAACAAATAACAAAGTAATTAGATTATTAATTGTACCAATTCCCTTCACTTCAAAATCTGAGATAAAAGTTACATTAGCTACATTTCTATGATATAAAGCAATATTTAAAGTATTTTCTATATAGGCAAATTTCTCAACCGTGTAATTACCAAAAAGAGCACGTTCATGTTCTTCATTACCCTCACTATCAGTAAGAAATCCATTACCTTCAGCATCGTAGTTAAATTCGGTAAACTTTGGACCATAGGCATGGAAAGAAATAAGTTCATCCATGTTTTCTGCTCCTGTTCCAGAATTTGCCATTATAGTTGCTCCAATAGCCCCAAAAGTTGCGTAAACCTCTAGTTGTGCAGCTGAAGCCGAACTTGGGTCAAATTCAGAAAGAATATTGCTAGGTTTGTCCCCTGTTGATGGTAAAATCGTCAAAGGAGAATGATGTTCGTGCACCATTTTCCATTCACCCTTTGTCTTAACAAATAATAAAGTAATTAGATTATTGACTGTTATTTCACCAAGTGGATAAGTATCTAATACAAAATCTGAAATAAAGGTTAAATTAGCTACATTCCCATAATATACAGCAACTTTCAAAGTTTCTGGGAGAGCAGCAAATCGTTTAACTCCTCCAGGTTTTACTATTTCACCAAATAACATACGTTCATGTTCTTCATTACCTTCACTATCCGTAAGAAATCCATTACCATTGAAATCATAATTAAATTCAGTAAACATGGCATCATAATCATGAAAAGAGATAAGCTGATCCATATATTCAGAATCTGCTCCAAGTCCGGCTCCTTTTGTTATACTTGTTGCAATGGCCATAAAAGTTTTTAAGACCTCTGCTTGTGCATCTGGATATTCCTGGTTAATTACGCTGCCACCGTTTCTCGATGCTAAATGAGTTGCTAATTCAGCTTCTTGTCCAGATACAGTAGCTTGATTAATATCACTACAAGCTGTAATGAATAAGGCAAGAATAATAATAACAGTTAATTTTAAAATTGTTTTCATAACATTATATTTAAATGATTAATAGCTTCAGACATTTTTGTTATAAATGACTGATTTTGATTATACAACAAAGCTATTGTGAAACTTAACTAACGTTATGGACTATTTTTTCAAAAACTAGGACTAATTCCAAAATATTAAGAAAGTTGCGTAACGTTGTTATCCTGAAATTTTGGATTAATAAAATGTAATATAGATTACTATTTCTTGGAGATAGCACTAGGTGCAGAGCCATATTCTTCCTTAAAAGCACGACTAAAATAGGAAGGGTCGTTAAATCCTACTTCGTAAGCCACTTCAGAAATTGTTTTGTTGGTAGTTTGAATTAATTCTTTTCCCTTTTGGAGTCGAATAGACCGAATAAACATGGCTGTAGATTTATCGCTAGTGGCTTTTAATTTTCGATATAATTGTGATTCGCTAAAGTGTGATTTTTGTGCTAGTTGGAAAGGACCAAAATCAGTTTGTATAATATTGTCATGTATTATCTTAATGATCTTCTCAAGAAACTTAGTTTCAGAATTTTTGACATTCTTGTTTAGCAAGCTCTCTATGCCAGTCTTCTCAAATTTGCTCAACATTTTTTTTCGCAAAAGGATTAACTGTTCAATACGCGTTAATAATTCTTTTTTCTCAAACGGTTTGGTTATATAGGCATCTGCACCATGCGAAAGTCCAGTAAGTCTATCTTCAAAAGTAGCTTTAGCAGTGAGCATGATGATTGGAATGTGATCTGTGAGCTCATCGGTTTTTAAATGTTTACATACCTCAAAACCATCTTTTTCTGGCATCATCACATCACTAATTATAATATTAGGAATTTTTTCTAGAGCCATCTCAATGCCTATTGCGCCATTAGTAGCGTGCAAGATTTGAAAGTTTTCAATTAAACAAGTCTTTATATAATGAGCAACATCCTTATTATCTTCAATAATAAGTACCAACGGAAGATTCTCATCAGAATTATTTATTGAAAGAGTATTTTCTGATACTATTGTTGCAACATTTGCTTTAGTAATTAATGAATTTGATATGAGTTCTGAATCATTCATTAAATCTGCATTGTTAGTAATTGGAATTGTAATTCTGAAAACGCTGCTTTTTCCTAGTGTGCTATCCACATTAATGGAGCCGTTCATTAACTCTAAAAAATCCTTTACTAAAGCTAAACCAATGCCAGTACCTTTTTGTAGTTTGGATGACGAGTTATCTACTTGATAGAATTTATCGAAAATATGCAATTGTTCTTCTTTAGAAATTCCTAAACCGTTATCTATAATTTTTATTTCGATATAATCAGTATTATGATCTTCGATCTTTTTCATATGCACGTTTACTTCACCATTTTCTGAAGTGAATTTTATAGCATTAGAGAGTAAATTGGTAATAATTGCTGTAAATTTATTTGCATCTATATCCATTTTAAGATGCTCTACATCACTGTGAACGGAAAAATTAATTCCTTTTTCTTCAGCAAGCGAATGAAAACTTTGAGATAGATATTTTGCAAAAGGAATAATATCAGCCTGAACTAAATTCAAATCCATATTACCACTTTCAATTTTTGCTAGATCTAGCATTTCATTAATTAAATGCATTAGGCCATCACTATTACGATCAATGATCTCTAATGAATTTTTAATATCGTCATGCTGACTGTTTTTTAAGTTTGATTTAATAGTACTGGTCATACCTTTTATTACGGTAAGTGGCGTTCTAAATTCATGTGTAATATTGGTAAATAATGCATTTTTCAAATTGTTAATCTCATTAAGCCTTTTTCTTTCTGATTCAGCCATTCTTCGAGAAATCACAAAATATATTATAGCTGATAAAAGTACTAACAGCCCAATTGTTAAAATTAAATTCTTTTCGCGATTCTTTTTGTGTATACCTTCTTCATAAGCGATATTTAATAACTCCTTTTCCTTGGCTTGAGCTATACTATCTGCAACTAATTGATTATTAAAAACAATAGATTGAATTTCTGTTCTTGCCTTATCTTTTTTTTCGTCGTTAATAGCAATTTGATATTTTTCAAAATAATCGAGAGCAATTGCAGGACGATTTAATTTTTTATTGACTTCATAAAGGCTTTTAAAAAGACCAGATTCAAGTTTCCAATTATTAACTTTATTGATTTTCAGGCATTCTTCACATTCTTTTAAAGCTTTAGTGTAATTTTTAAATCCATAGTCTATTTGACATTTCCACAGCTGAATTTTCATTAAAAAATCTCTTTCGTATTTTGGAATAGGATATTTTTCTGTAACTGCTATATATTCATTTAAATATTTAGCTGCTTCTCTAAATTGTTTCTCGATTATATATATTTCAACAAGTTTACCTGTTCCAACATTTGCATATTGTTCCAAGTTTAACGCCTTTGATAATCTAATAGCTTTTTTCCAGTATTCAATTGATTTTGGAAGATCACCCAATTTATGATAAATCTCTCCTAAATTACCATTGGCTGCCGAAACACTTTTTTTTATTTCATGTTTTTCGCTTAATTCTAAATGTTTTAAATGATATTTTTCAGCCTCCTTATAGTCGCCCAAATCCCTGTAAATAAAACCTTGATGCACTATACTCCAACCTTCATTTAATGGATCCCCTAGTTCCTTGTAAAGCTTTTCGGATTTTTGTAATGTTTTAAAAGAATTGGTGTAATCTTCGTATTTTGAATACATATACCCCAAATCAAATAGTTTTTCGGCATAAAGGAATCTGTCTTTGTTTTTTTTTGCTAATTCTAATCCTTTAGTATAGATTTTTTCTCCAGTTTCAAATTCTTTAAGCTCAAAATGAATTTCACCAATTAATGTGCTGGCTTCAATTTCAAATTGAAGATTCTTCTTCTTTTGGGCTAAATTGAGCATTTGTTTACTTAAAACAAGAGCACTGTCTATTTTAGTAAGTAGATAATACTTTTGAACCAAATCAATCATAGAATTAAATCTAATTGAATCATTTAGATTTAAATTATTCCATGTGCTATAAAGAGTTTCTTTTTCTTTTTGTGCAGATGCTTTAAAAAGGAATAATAGAGCGAGTATGAATGTAAAGTACAATTTCATTCTAAAACTAAAATATCATTTTTTTCTTTCAAAATCAAATTGTTAAATTTGATTTTAAGGTATAAAAAAAGCGTCAATTAAGACGCTTTTAAATATATAAACTTATTTTCTAGAATAACTAGAACTGATATCTAAGCCCTAAAGCAATATCGAAATCTAAATCATCATTAAAATCTCCAAAACCAATTTCTGGTCTAAAATCTAGAGAAATTAATAAAGGAATATCAAAATCGTATTCAATACCAATATCACCAGCGGCAAAGAAAAAAGTTTCACTATTACTTCCTACATTTGGAACATTAACATCATAAGAACCTAATCCGCCACCAGCACCAACGTACCAGTTAAAACCTTGATCTAAAGGAAATACCCATTGGTATAAACCAGCAATTTTAAAACCATCATAATTATTGCCATCTCTCCAACCTAAATCAATTTCTAATCGATTATTGTCACCTAAGGCACGCTGGTAAGAGATTTCAGCTCCAAAACCATCACTGTCTCCTAAACGTAAACCTAGTGCATTGTCAGCTATAGCCTGAGCATTTGAAGTAAATGCAAATCCAATTAATGCAATTGATAATAAAAATAATTTTTTCATAAAGTTAAATTTTTGTTTGTTTTAAAAATAGACACTTTGTCTATAAATACGTCACTTTTTGTAATTCAGATTACTTTTACAAAAATAACGCCAAAAATGTATTTATATTTAACTTCTTTTTACATTTATCAACATTTAAATTTTAAATGAGCTTATCATCACATTTACAAGGATTAAGTAAACTACTTTTAGGAGAATTATATTATGACGATTTAATAAAAGTACTTTATGCTACAGATGCGTCAGTTTATAGAGTACTTCCACTAGCCGTTGCTTATCCAAAGAATAGTGAAGATATAAAACACCTTATTCAGTTTGCTAAAATCCACAAGACATCTTTAATACCAAGAACTGCGGGGACATCATTGGCAGGACAATGCGTTGGAGAGGGTATTATAGTTGATGTTTCTAAATATTTTACAAAAATTATTGAAGTAAACGAAGCAGAACAAACAGTTACAGTTCAACCAGGCGTCGTGCGTGATGCTTTAAATAATTACCTAAAGCCGTATGGCTTATTTTTTAGTCCAAACACTTCAACGTCTAATAGATGTATGATAGGAGGTATGGTGGGTAATAATTCATCAGGTACCACATCTATTCAATATGGTGTTACAAGGGATAAGGTGTTAGATATGCATACCATTTTAAGTGATGGTAGCGAAGTTTCCTTTGGTGAATTAACTTCTGAGGCCTATAAAGGTAAGATGAAACACAAATCTTTAGAAGGCAGTATATATAAGACCATTTATGATGAGCTGCATTCTGAAGAAATTCAAAGACAAATATTAGATAACTTTCCTAAACCGAGTATTCATAGAAGAAATACCGGATACGCAATTGATGAATTGATTTATTCTGACATTTTATCCGATTCTTTGGAGCCTTTTAACATGTGTAAGCTTCTTTCAGGAAGCGAAGGGACACTCGCGTTTACTACTCAAATTACTTTAAAGCTGGACAAGTTACCACCGTCAGAATCTATTATGATAGCAGCTCATTTCGAAAGTGTCGAAAGTTGTATGAGTTCAGTTGAAATAGTTATGAAACATAATTTGTACACTTGCGAGATGATGGATAAAACCATTTTAGACTGTACAAAACATAATAAGACTCAAGAGGAAAATCGCCATTTTATAGTTGGAGACCCAAAGGCTATCTTGATGTGCGAGGTAAAAGCGAATACGTCAAAAGCGGTTGAAGCACTTGCGGTAAACCTTGTGCAAGACATAAGGAAATCTGGGTTAAGCTATGCTTATCCAAAGTTAACTGGTACCGGTATTAATAAAGCTATGGACCTGCGTAGTGCTGGTTTAGGATTATTAGGTAATATTATTGGCGATAAAAAAGGTGTTGCCTGTATAGAAGATACTGCGGTTGCCTTATCAGATTTGGCTGATTATATTTCAGAGTTTACTGCATTAATGAAGTCGTATAAACAAGATGCCATTTATTATGCGCATGCTGGTGCTGGCGAAATTCACTTAAGACCCATTTTGAATTTAAAAAAAGTTAAAGATGTTGATTTATTTCGAAAAATAACAACAGATGTAGCACATTTAGTAAAAAGCTATAAAGGTTCCATGAGTGGCGAACATGGAGATGGTATTGTGCGTTCGGAGTTCATAACAATGATGATTGGTGAAGAAAATTATCAAATATTAAAACGTATAAAAAACACATTTGATGCTGATAATATTTTCAACCCTGGAAAAATTGTTGATGCCCTATCCATGGATGAATTTTTGCGTTATCAAGTAGGTAGAGAAGAGCCAAAAATTGAAACGATTTTAGATTTTTCCAAATCCCAAGGGATATTACGTGAGGCTGAAAAATGCAATGGTTCAGGAGATTGTAGAAAACTACCTGAATTTGGAGGAACCATGTGTCCGAGTTATCGCGCAACAAGAAACGAAAAAGATACCACACGAGGACGTGCTAATGCTTTGCGAGAATTTCTGACCAATTCTGATAAGGTAAATAAGTTCAATCATAAAGAATTAAAAGAAGTTTTCGATTTATGTTTAAGCTGTAAAGCATGCGCTAGTGAGTGCCCAAGTAGTGTAGATGTTGCAAGCTTAAAAGCTGAATTTCAGTATCAATATCAAAAAGAAAATGGGGTTGATTTTAAAGACAAAATATTTGCTAAATCAACTCAATTTAACAAGTTGTTTTCTAAAGGGCCAAAAATCCATAATTTTTTGCTTCAAAATAGGACAACTTCATTTTTAATAAAAAAAACTCTTGGTATTCACCAGAAAAGAAGCATGCCCAAGGTAACAAAATCTTTCAAATTTAGATATTCAGGAAAACAAAAAGACAATCTTGCAACTCCGATAAAAACTATATATCTATATGTTGATGAATTCATAAATTATTTGGAATCTGAAATAGCTATTGATACGTTAACTTTGTTGGAAGCTTTAAATTATAAAGTAATTCCAATACATAAGTTAGAGAGTGGACGCTCTTATATATCTAAAGGGTTATTGGAGCAAGCAAAGAGTTTAGCTAATACTAATGTATCTGAATTAAAAAATGTAATCTCGAAAGAAACACCGTTAATTGGTATTGAGCCTTCAGCTATTTTAACCTTTAAAGATGAATATCTAAAATTAGCAGATGACAAAGTTTCAGCAGAAAATATAGCGAATCATACATTTTTAATTGAAGAATTTATTCAGCAAGAAATTAAGCTTGTAAATATAAATTCAGAGCAATTTACACTACGAGAAAAAACCATTAAATTTCATGGGCATTGTCATCAAAAAGCAATGAGTAATCAATTATCAAGTTTTTCAGTTTTGAACCTTCCAAAAAATTATAAAGTAACTATCATCCCTAGTGGCTGTTGTGGTATGGCAGGAAGCTTTGGGTATGAAAAAGAACATTATGAAGTGAGTATGCAAATAGGAGAGCAGGCTTTATTTCCGGCTGTTAGAAAGGCTTCTGATGATGTTATTATCTCTGCAAATGGGACAAGTTGCAGGCACCAAATAAAAGATGGCACACAGAGATTAGCAAAACACCCAATTACTATTTTGAAGGAGGCTTTAATTTAAAATCTTATAACCTTACCATTATTAAGTAATTCTTTAGCTTCTTTCCATTTGGGTAATTCGGAAGCATCAATAGTAATTGTTCTAATTTCTTTTGAAATTTCTTTACTTCTTCTCATGGCTTTTAAATGTGCTCCACTCGTTGCAAAGGTTCTCATATCGCCTAAGTTATCCCAGAGCGTCATTGTATAATGTTTTGTCCAAAACCCAGTGTTTTTTAGTTTTCGACAATTAGTTAATTTTAATTGTCTAACAATTTTTAAGGAAATGATGGACAAAACAAAAAACTTAAAGGGGTTTTTTAATTCTATGGATGTTATTGTTACTTTCATAAATAGTATTTATAAAACCTATTCTAAAAAAATAGAATATTGATAAAAGGTCTAAATTGTGTAACTTAATTTTTAACTATACCTCCCAGTTATCAATGATTTTATCTGTCATATGTTTGTTTTTTTCTTTAAAAGCAGTAATTAACTCAAACTTAGTTCGCGGAACTTCTTCAAAATCTAAAGCATTAATTATTTCTGATGTTGGAACCGTATCTCTCCCGCTTTTTACCATACCATTTGCAAAACAAGCAGCCATTGGCTTACCATTTCTCATTATTTTTTGTTCAAAATAAAAAAAAGTATCATCAACGTACGAAACTCTTGTATACACTTTAGCTTTTTGAAACATTTTCAGAGGTCTGTAGAATTGAACACTTATAGCTTGATTTGGAAAAAACCATTTGTTTTTTGTGGCGATTTTAAAAAAACTAGATCGTACCATAAATTCTGCACGCCCCATTTCAAACACAGTCATAATTGCGGCATGATTCATTACAGAAACATCTATATCGGTAACCCAAACTCTAAAATTTAAAATAAAAGTATCAGAGGATTTAATCTTGCTTTTAAATTTAGCAAGGAATATTACAAGAAGTAATTTTATCCATCTCATTTTTATATTTTTTGACTCTTAATAACATAGAAGATAACAAAAATTAGTGTATGCTATTATAGCATAATATTATAAAAATTTCTTTTACCCAATAGCTTTTAAACAACTTTATTTTGGGTGCTATTTTCTAAAAAACCTTTATTTTAGCCAAAAATTCAAATTATGGCTGGTAACTCCTACGGTAAACTATTTAATTTAACGACATACGGCGAGTCTCATGGACCAGCTTTAGGAGGTGTAATTGATGGTTGCCCGTCTGGAATTACATTAGATTTAGATGCTATTCAAAACGAATTAAACAGAAGAAAACCTGGACAATCTGCTATTGTAACTCAGAGAAAAGAACCAGATACGGTCAAATTTTATTCAGGTATTTTTGAAGGTGTGACCACCGGAACTTCCATTGGTTTTGTAATTGAAAACACCAATCAGAAGTCACACGATTACTCGCATATAAAAGATAGTTACAGACCAAGTCATGCCGATTACACATACGATAAAAAATATGGAGTAAGAGATTATCGTGGCGGCGGACGTAGTTCTGCTCGCGAAACAGCTTGTCGTGTTGTAGCTGGTGCAGTAGCGAAACAAATGCTCAAGGGCATAGAAATTACTGCTTATGTTTCAGGAGTGGGTACCATGAAATTAGATAAACCATATACCGAGCTTGACCTCACTAAAGTAGAATCTAATATTGTGAGATGTCCAGACCAAGATGTTGCATCAAAGATGGAATCTTACATCAAAGAAGTGCGTGGTAAAGGCGATACCGTTGGTGGTATAGTGAGTTGTGTTATAAAAAATGTTCCTGTCGGTTTAGGCGAACCTGTTTTCGACAAATTACATGCAGAATTAGGTAAAGCAATGCTTTCTATTAACGCTGTAAAAGGGTTTGAATATGGTAGCGGTTTTCATGGAAGCACTATGTACGGAAGTGACCATAATGATTCATTTAATAGTGATGGTACAACAAAAACTAATTTTTCAGGAGGTGTACAGGGAGGTATTAGTAACGGAATGGATATATATTTTAACGTAGCCTTTAAACCCGTTGCAACACTTATTCAGAAGTATGAAACTATTGATAAGGAAGGTAATACTGTTGAAATGCAAGGAAAAGGAAGACATGACCCATGTGTTGTTCCACGTGCCGTGCCTATTGTTGAAGCGATGGCGGCATTGGTTTTAGCAGATTTCCATTTGATTAATAAGGTTTATTCATAAACACACATACTATGTTTTTGGTGTTTAAAAAATTAATCAATTAGTTATTTACTTTTTTAAATCAAGTTTTTCAGCAAAATAATCACAAAAATCTTTCATGGTTGCTGTCATTTTATCATCCTGTGTGGCTCTATTAAATGTATCACTCATTGCAACTAATGTTTGATGAAAAAATTGTTTCATTTCATCCACTGGCATATCTTTAGTCCACAAATCAATTCGCAAAGTTTCTTTAGTTTTAGCATCCCAAACTGCAAGCATCATAGCTTTTGCTTCTTCGTTTGTAATACCTCCATCTTCCGCTGTCCAATGTAGTTTTTCAGGGACCCGATTTGCATCAAGTTCAACATTTAATTCAATTTTAGAGGTTCTATTATCTGCCATTATTTATGTGGTTTAAACTTCGATTTATTAAAAATTTCGTTTGGAGTTTTTAATAACATTTCCTTTAAAGAAACATCATTATTATTCATATAAGCCCTTACTATTTGCCATCCTATATACTGACCTAACTGTCCTGGTGATTCACTATCAATTTCTTCTAAATAAAACTTAGAAAACGGGGCTGGATTTATAAATCTACCTAGTAATTTTGAATCGGTACTATATAATAATTCGCGTTCTACAAAGTATCTCCAAATATAACTCTCGTTTGTTTTTGCCCAATCTAATTGCTGCGGAGTATAGCCTATGCGTTCTGATTCATCTATAAACGGAATAACCATATCCTTAAAGTAAAGTTGTTTTCCAAAATAGATCATTTCATCTAACAAGGTTTTCTTAGTTCCTTGGTAAGTATATTTTTTTGCATACTCGGTTGCTAAATCAACTACAATTTGTTCTTTCCTTAAATTGGCAACTATATAATTTTGAATACCACCATAAAACTCATGGTCACTACCTAAATAAGTGTCAAGAGAGATTAAGGCGATGGTATCTGTTACAATAACTTTATTTCTATAATCGACCATAGAAGTAGTAGTAATAACTCGTGGTGGATTAAACTCCGGAAAGTAATATTCCAGATGACTGCACAACAATTCAATCTCATTTTCTGTTTCATCAATATTTGAAAACACTTTTTCTACTTCATCAAATAATTGTAACTGTAAGGTGTCATTCATTTTAGCAATCCAAAAAGAATCGGCATACTTTTCAGAAAACATAAAGGGATATGCTTTCTTAAGTTTCGGTAAATCATTTACAGTAGAGTTTGCAAAAATAGCTTCGAAGCGCTCAATTTTTACATCAGTCTTAATTTCAGTAATTTCTTTTTGTATCGCACTATCATCTTTACAAGAAAACAGCATAAAAAAAACGATAAAAAAACATAATAAATGTTTCATATAAAACTTAGACGTCATAAATTTTTATTAATTGAGTGATTCGTTTATTTTTGTTTGCAAAGGTACTATTCTTAGAATTAAATTCATTTAATATGCAAACAGAAAAAGTTGTTGATCACATAGTTAATTGGCTAAAAGATTATGCTATAAATGCAGGTGTAAATGGATTTGTTGTTGGTATATCTGGAGGTATCGATTCGGCAGTTACTTCAACTTTATGCGCTAAAACAGGGTTAGAAGTTTTATGCATTGAAATGCCTATACACCAAGCAGAAAGTCATGTATCGAGGGCACAAGAACATATTTCTCAATTAAAAGGACGTTTTAAAAATGTTACAGATACTCGAACTGACTTAACGCCAGTTTTCGAAGAGTTTAAAACGGAAGTATCTCTAGATGGTGACCAAGCAATTGTAGATATGGCTCTAGCCAATACGAGAGCCCGATTAAGAATGACAACGCTTTATTATTATGCTGGTCTTAAAAAATTATTAGTTGCAGGAACTGGTAACAAAGTTGAAGATTTTGGTGTTGGTTTTTATACTAAGTATGGCGATGGTGGTGTGGATTTAAGTCCTATTGCCGATCTGCTAAAATCTGAAGTTTATGCGATTGGAAAACATGTAAAAGTTCCAATAAGTATTATGAATGCGGCGCCTAGCGACGGGCTATTTGGAGATACCAGAAGTGACGAGGACCAAATTGGCGCCTCCTACCCAGAACTTGAATGGGCAATGGCCATGGATGATACCGGAAAAACTGTTATAGATTTTACTGGACGTGAAAAAGAAGTGTTTAAAATTTACAAGCGTTTTAACACTGCCAATAATCATAAAATGATCCCTATCCCTATCTGCGATATTCCTACGAATTTGAGGTAATTATTGCGATATTATCATTAATTTCCTATATTTACGCATAGCTTATAACTCTCTATATCTTAGTTAATCTCTCAAGTGATTAAGATTTAAAAAAAGCTTAAAAAATTATGATAAAATTATTAATAGCAGATAATCACCCGATTATCAGAAAAGGGCTTGAATTGCTTTTTTCAGCGTCTTCTAGCATTGAAATTGTAGGAAGCGTAGACGATGGCGAAGCCATCTTGGAGTTTATTAAGAGAACTCCTGTAGACATTATTCTAACCGAAGTTAATTTCCCAAAATTAAACGGGCTTACGGTTTTAAGACATTTAAAAACGGAGTATCCAGACATTAAAACTATTATTTTTAGTGGTGAACCAGAAGAGGTTTACGCTATCAATGCTATAAAAGCTGGTGCTTCTGGGTATGTTTCGAAATCTGTTAACATTATTGCTATTAGCGAGGCTATAATGAAAGTAGCTGAAGGTGGTATTTACCTGAGCAATGAACTTACGCAGCAACTTGCTTTTGGGACTAAAATGAGCAGGTCTGGTAGATTTTATAAGAAATTATCGACCAGAGAAGCAGAAGTATTAAAGCTTTTAACAATCGGTAGAAAAAACAAGGAAATTTCTAAGGAGTTAGACATTAACGAAAAAACTGTTAGTACCTATAAAGCGCGATTAATGCGAAAACTTAAGGTTACTAATTTGGTAGATTTAGTTAATCAAGCTAAACTTAGAACCGCCGAGTTATAGAACACGGTTAAGTTTCCTGGAAAGCAGCATTTTTAAACTAGAATAATCTTTTACTTCCTCTAGAATATTTTTATTGGAATCATTAATATTATGCATAGTTTCTTGCTGAAATTCTTTCACCTTTTGATCTATTAAAAAGCATCTAAGACTTAAAATAGTTTCACTTACTAATTGGGCAACGCTGTGATTTTTTCCTTTGGGAAATATATTCATACGTTCCCAGTTATCTAATGCATAACGCTCATCTTCCATTAAGATATTTGTTATTTCATTAGCCATATTTTGGTCTACTGAATTAACAAAAGTCCTCAATTCAAAATCTGGATTCTGATTAAGCGTATCAATAACCGTGTAATAAAGTGTTTTAAACTTTTCATTAGTGAATTCCATTTCATCATCTTGCAAATCCAAAAATATTTTCTCAAAAACTTTGGTTTGATGAATTACAGGCTCTAATATAAGTTCGCCCTTTTCGTTTTCTTTTAGAACTAAATCCTCAAAATCTTCTGTTTTATTTCCATAAAGCAACAAGACTTCTATTATTTTTTGTTCTAAAACATATTGAACATCAACTTTTTTTAAAGGTTGTTGATGTTTAACGACTTGAAAGGCTTTTTGTTCTTTTTTATTATGTTTGTTTTCTTCGTTGGACTCCTTTTTACTTATTTGGGCTAAGGTTGAAAAAAGAACTTCCTCACTAATATCCATGATTCTTGCACACTCCTGAATATAAACCTCTTTTTTTATACGGTCTGGAATTTTTGAAATGCTATTCACAATATCCCGAATCGTTTCCGCTTTTTTTATAGGGTCATTTTTAGAATCTTCAAAGAGTATAGATGCTTTATACTGAATAAAATCTCGGGCGTTCTCATCAAGATATAATGACAACTCTTCTAAAGTATTCTTTTTTGCAAAACTATCTGGATCTTCATCATCTGGAATTGTACATACCTTAACATTCATACCCTGTTCCAAAATCAAATCAATCCCACGAAGTGACGCTCTCATTCCAGCTGCATCTCCATCAAAAAGTACCGTAATGTTTTTGGTAAGCCTGTTTATAAGTCGGATTTGTTCTGAGGTTAACGCCGTTCCAGAAGAGGACACGACATTATTAATACCTGTTTGATGAAATTGAATAACATCGGTATAACCCTCAACTAAATAGCAGTTATCTTCTTTTGCTATACTTTGCTTTGCATGATAAATACCGTATAAAACTTTACTCTTATGGTAAATATCACTTTCTGGGGAGTTTACATATTTGGCAGCTTTTTTATCGGCAATAAGAATACGTCCACCAAAACCTAGTACACGTCCACTCATACTTTTTATAGGAAACATGACGCGTCCTTTAAAGCGATCGAATCGCTTATCTTCCTTTACAATGGTTAATCCTGTTTTCGATAAATAATCAATGTTGTAACCCTTTTTTAAGGCTTCATCAGTAAAAGCTTGCCACTCATTAAGTGAATATCCTAAGTTGAATTTTTTAATTGTCTCGTCTGTAAATCCGCGTTCTTTAAAATAGCTTAAACCTATAGATTTTCCCTGATCTGTTTTATGTATTATATTTTGAAAATAGTTGTTAGCAAACTCACTCACTAAATAAAGGCTTTCACGTTCATTTGCTTGCTCTTTTTGCTCGTTAGTTTGTTCGGTTTCTTCTATCTCAATGTTATATTTTTTAGCTAGATATTTGATAGCTTCGGGGTAAGTAAAATGTTCGTGCTCCATTAAAAATGCAACAACATTTCCGCCTTTACCACTCGAAAAATCTTTCCAGATTTGTTTAACTGGCGACACCATAAAACTTGGAGAACGCTCGTCGCTAAATGGGCTGAGTCCTTTAAAATTACTCCCAGCCTTTTTTAATTGTACAAAATCACCAATAACCTCCTCTACACGGGCGGTTTCAAACACTTGATCTATAGATGTTGGTGATATCAAATTGAGATATTTATAAGAGAATGTAAATGTAATATAAAATAACACATATCTCAATAGCTTGTTGTTGGAGTTAATATAATCTTTGAAAGAATATGCAATATTAAATTAAGGAATTCAAACTTATTTCTGGCACAATAATATTAAAACTGCAATGCACAGCTCTATACAGAAGGGTATTTACTTATTCGCTATCTTTGGTTACAAGCCCATTTATTTTGAAATAAGACTAAAAACAGGAGATTTAAATTATGTTATATTTAATTAGCGGAGCATCGAGAGCAGGTAAAACATTGATTGCAAAAAGGATATCTGAGCAAGTTGGAATCCCTTATCTTTCACTTGACTGGCTAATAATGGGCTTTACAAATGGTATTCCGGAATACGGAATAGATGATATGCTATTCCCAGATGATATAGCTAAGAGGTTTTGGAGCTTTTTGAAAGCTATGTTAGAAAACATGATATATGAAGACCTTAACTATATTATAGAAGGAGAAGCTATGCTTCCAGAATTAATATCTGATGTATTAAAGAAATATCCCGATAAATTAAAAATATGTTTTTTAGGTTTTACTGATATAGATGTAAATGAAAAAGTAAAAGAGGTAAAGGAATTTAGTAACTCTAAGAACGATTGGTTAAGTGATAAATCGAATGAATATATAACAGATCACATCCAAAACATGGTTGCTCATAGTGTTCAAATAAAGAAATCTTGCAAAAAAAATAATATCAAGTATTTTGATACGTCTAAAAATTTCCCGCGAGCTATTGAAGGTGCTGTAAATTATTTTATCCACGCAGAAAATCTTTAAAAGTCATGTGTTACGATATTAAGGCAAGCTATGATGCACAGCTAAAGAGAGCAAAGCGTAAAGGTGATTTGTCTGCGATTGAGGAAATTATGGAAAGATTAATTCCTTTAACAGATTTACCATTGTATCATGTCTCTGGATTCAGTCACCCCGATTTATTAATCTACACCAATAGATCACCAGAATTCCCAGAAATTGCTACCTGGGGATTGATACCACATTGGGTACAAGATAGCATCCAACTTAAAAAGTTATGGAATAATACCATTAATGCAAGAGGTGAAACAATTTTCGAGAAACCTTCATTCAAAGAATCTGCAAATAACTATCGCTGTTTAATATTTGTTGATGGCTTCTATGAGCACCACCATTATAATAACAAGACATATCCATTCTTCATTCAACGAAAAGATGAAAAACCAATGGCCTTAGCAGGCCTATGGAGTGAATGGAATAATCCAGATACAAAAGGGCAATTAATTACATTTTCAATAGTTACGACAAAAGGGAATTCAATGCTAGCTAAAATTCATAATAACCCAAAAATTAAGGGCCCGAGGATGCCGTTAATCTTAACTGAGGAGGAGGAAGATGGGTGGTTAAACCCTATAAGTAGTGAAGCTGATAAAAAGGATATAGAGGAACTAATTAAAACATATCCTGAGGGAGAATTGAGAGCTTACACTGTAGGTAAATTGAGAGGCAGAGATTATTTAGGGAATGTCCAGGGAATATCTAGAGAGGTGTTATACGAAGACTTGATATTTTAAACAATACGGGTATTTAAGTATCGTATTTACTTGAATACAAATGTGTTATAATTATTCATTTTTCCTAAAATCAAAGTCGCTTTTTACATTTCAGTTAAACATCAAAATTACTTATCTTGTCATCAACAAACTTTAAAGTACTCATATGAAAAAATTAGCACTTCATTGGAAAATTATTATAGGAATGGTTCTAGGAATCATTTTTGGTTTTATAATGAATACAGTAGATGGTGGGAAAGGATTCGTAACAGATTGGATTGCGCCTTTTGGAACTATTTTTATAAACCTTTTAAAACTCATTGCAGTGCCTTTAATATTAGCCTCTTTAATTAAAGGAATTTCAGATTTAAAAGATATTTCTAAAATAAAATCTATGGGTTTAAGAACCATAGGTATTTATGTAGGAACAACTTTAGTTGCTATTATAATTGGTTTAAGCATTGTAAATACTTTTAAACCAGGTAATGGGATGCCTCAAGAAACCATTGAGAAAATTAAATTAAAATATGAAAACGATGCAGGCGTAACCGATAAATTAATGAAAGCATCAGCTCAAAAAGAAGCAGGTCCGTTGCAACCTCTAGTAGATATTTTTCCAAGCAATATATTTGAGTCCTTTGTAGAAGCATCAATGCTTCAAGTTATTTTCTTTGCGCTTTTTGTTGGTATTTGCTTGTTATTAATTGGTGAAAAGAAAGCAAAACCATTAATTAATTTCTTCGATTCATTAAACGAAGTAGTTATGAAAATGGTCGATTTAATAATGCTTTTTGCGCCGTATGCTGTTTTCGCTTTATTAGCAAATGTTATCATTGCTTTTGATGATGTTGAAATTTTAATCAAGCTTTTATATTACGCATTTTGTGTTCTTGGTGGGTTGATGCTAATGATTGTATTCTATTTAATTTTGGTTAGCGTATACACTAAAAAATCACCTATGTGGTTTTTAAAGCAAATTAGTCCAGCACAATTATTGGCTTTTTCAACAAGTAGCAGTGCAGCAACCTTACCAGTAACCATGGAGCGTGTTGAAGAACATTTAGGCGTAGATAAAGAAGTTTCTGGTTTTGTATTACCAGTAGGAGCAACAGTCAATATGGACGGCACTAGTTTATATCAAGGGATAGCAGCCGTATTTATTATGCAAGTTATTTGGCCAGAAGGTTTAACCTTCACAAATCAATTAGTTATTGTTGCAACAGCATTATTAGCATCTATAGGGAGTGCCGCAGTACCAAGTGCCGGTATGGTTATGCTAGTTATTGTATTAGAATCTATTGGATTCCCAGCAGAGCTACTTCCAATTGGTTTGGCGCTTATTTTTGCGGTAGATAGACCCTTAGATATGTGTAGAACTGTTGTAAATGTAACAGGTGATGCTACAGTGTCAATGATTGTAGCAAAGTCGTTAGATAAGTTGCATGATCCGAAGCCTAAAGAATGGGACGATCACTACGATGAAGTGAAATAAAATTTTTAAATTTAGCTACAACTAAAAAAATTTAAAATGAACGTATGTTTTATAATGTATCCATGGGAAGAAATAGACCCAGATAACGATACTTCCTTAGCGTTAATTAAAGAATGTGTAAAACGTAAACATGGAGTTGCTATGTGTACGCCGGCAAATTTAACCATACGAAATAGCGTTACAACCGCTAATTGCACCGTTATTGGTAGAATGGAAAAAACACCTAGTTCATTAAAATCTTTTTATAACAAAGCAGAGTTACGCGAAGAAATGCTACCATTAGCGGGATTTGATGTTATTTTCTTTCGTGCTAATCCACCATTAGACCCCATCATGCTTAACTTTTTAGATTCAGTTAAGGACGATGTATTTATTATGAATTCATTAGAAGGTATGCGTGAAGCAAACAACAAATTATATACTGCGGCTTTTGGTGATGCACATAGTAATATTATTCCTGCAACTCATGTATCGAAAAGTAAAAACTATTTAATTAAACAAATAAAAGAGTCTAAAGCAGACAAAATGATTTTAAAGCCATTAAATGGATTTGGTGGTTCAGGGGTTATTTTAATTGAAAAATCGGCTATGAGTAATATTAATTCGTTACTTGATTTTTATATTACTAGTGGCGATGGCTCTTCTAATTATGTTATTCTGCAAGATTATATAGAAGGTGCCGATCAAGGCGATGTGCGTATTTTAATATTGAACGGTGAACCAGTTGGTGCTATGAAACGTGTTCCAGGAAGTGATGACCATCGTTCTAACGTATCTGCTGGAGGCAGTGTACAAAAGCATTCGCTTACTAAAGCAGAAAAAGCCTTATGCAAGCAAATTGGCCCTAAATTGGTAAACGACGGACTTTATTTTGTTGGTATAGATGTAATTGGCGGAAAATTAGTTGAAGTTAATGTAATGTCTCCTGGAGGTATAACCTATATTAATAAAGTTTATAAATTGAAGACTAAGATTGAAGAAAAAGTTATTGATTTTCTTGAAATGAAGGTTATTGATAAACTTCAAGCATTCGATAGACGTACGAGATTAAGAAAAACTGTTCAAGATGCATAATTAAATTATTATGAGACCATTTCTTTTTCTGCTATTATTTAATCCTTTTATTGTTTCAGCGCAGGATATTCAATATAATACTGAAGGACTTTCTTTAGTTGCAGAAAAGCTTAAAATAGACTCAAATCACGAATTCCTTACAACCTTAAGACCTACCAAAAGTGATTTGCAAGCATTATTCATAACAAATGAATCTGTCGAAATAGCATTAAAATATTCTGATTCTAAATGGGAAAGTATTCATAATATACCGGTTAATAGTATGAAACCAATTAATAAAGGTGATAATCATGCTATAATTCGTGCATCGAAAAAAGAATTAAGCAATGGTGTTTCAAATGGATTAGAAGCAGGTTACAGCATATTATCAAAGTACCTCAAGGACGATATTACGGTTTATGGTTTACAATATTTAAATAATGATGGTACGCCAAATAAGTCGCGCGCTGCGTTTTTTAATGTAAATAACAAATGGATAATTATCCCAAGACTTTTTAAAGCATTTCAATAAATAACATGTCAAAGATTAGTTTAACATCTCCAATAGTTTCCGTGGAATGGCTTCATAATAACTTAAAAGCTGAAAATTTAGTTATTCTTGATGGCACAATAAATAAGACTTCAGATGCTTCATTGACGCAAATACCAAATGCTCGTTTTTTTGATATTAAGAAAAAGTTTAGTGACAAGTCAAATCCGTTTCCAAGTGCGTTTCCCTCCCAAACACAATTTCAAAGAGAAGCTAGAACACTAGGTATTAATCAAGATAGTGCTATTGTAGTTTATGATGATAAAGGGATATATTCTAGCGCAAGAGTATGGTGGTTGTTTAAAGCATTTGGATTTAACAATATTGCTGTTTTAAATGGTGGATTTCCAGCTTGGTTAAAAGCAGAATACTCAGCCGAATCCATGTCACCATATAATGGAAAAAAAGGTGATTTTGTGGCTAACCTACAATCTGATTATATGAAGTTTTTTAATGATGTTAAAGAAGCCTCAAACAACAATACACATACCATTGTAGATGCACGTTCATCTGGAAGATTTAATTGTATTGATGCCGAACCTAGAGAAGGCTTGCGCATGGGAACCATTCCTAATTCAGTAAATCTGCCATATACCGATTTGTTAGAAGAGGGTCTTTTAAAACCCAAGAAAGATTTAGCGAAGGCTTTATATATGATTGCAAATAAAACAGATGATATTATTTTTTCTTGCGGATCTGGTCTTACAGCCTGTATTTTAGCTTTGGGTGCTGAAATTTCAGGTTATAAAAATATTTCTGTTTACGACGGAAGTTGGACCGAGTGGGGCACTTTGGTAAAGGAATAGATTATGCAAAAGTTAGCATTAAAAGACATTATCACTAAGATTAAAAGCGAAGAAATATTTGAAGCGGTGTCTTCAGATTATTCGTTTACAATAAAAATTGATGAGTATGTGCCGTATGCCTGTGGTGCTGTACATGATGGGCATCAATTTAGAAAAGAACTTTGGGACAATTGCATCCATACCGAATACGAACGCTGGTATGAAGAAGACCCCGAAACCAAAAATATGGTAAACACACATCCCATTGTTATTGCGTGTTGTGATTCTCGTTTCGAATACGATTTAAATCGTGAACCAAATAATGCGGTATTTGTGACCGCTTGGGGTAAGGATCTTTGGAAGGAACCTCTTTCGGAAGTAATGAAAGCTAAAAGTCTTCAAAAGCACACCAGCTTTTATAAAGTTGTACATGCACTTATTGAAACATTAGAATCCAAATTCGGATTTTGCACAATTTACGATATGCATAGCTATAATTGGAAACGATGGGATAGGGAAGTACCAACATGGAATTTAGGCACTAGTAATATCGATAACGACCGCTTTGGAGATGTTATTGAAACATGGCGAGAAAGCCTTTCTGAGATTCAATTTCCTAATAACATTAAATCTACAGCATTAATTAACGATACCTTTCAAGGCAACGGATATTTCTTGAAATATATTACTAAAAACTTTAAAAATACCTTAGTTTTGGCTACTGAAATCGCGAAAGTGTATTGCGATGAATATGAACAGATTATGTATCCAGAAGTTGTGAAAACGGTTGAGATGGAGTTGAAAAACCGCATCCCGAAACACGCTTTTGAAGTGTATGAAATGTTTAAAAGTTAGGTTTTATGAAGATTGAAGATACATTAACATCCAAAGTACTTTTAGAAATTGATAAAAATATTGATAGGCTAGTCAAGCAAATCGAGTTGCTTAGTTATGTCAATCCCATAAATATTGAAGAAGAGAAAGCACGATTTTTTTCATCAAAATATTTAACAGACCCTGTTTTTAAATACCCTTCTATAAATTTTGATAAATTTAAATTGCATAGAGAGTTATTTACCCAATCGCTAGAATCTATTGAAGACGATGAAGTAAGAAACCTCTATGAAGATATTATTTATGCCTATTCAGGATTAATCCAGTGTATTGAAACTATTGGTAACGGCAAAAAGTTTTATTATAATTGTTTGCATTGTTTTGGTACACCTACAGAGAATGATGTGGAGAACGCTAAATTTATTCTTCATTTTGAAGATGAGAACCCAAATGTTCCTGCGTTTCAACCTAAATATTCTGCAAAAGAAGCAGAAGGACATTTTGAAGCATTTTCTAAGCAGTATGATTTCGAATATAATATTGCTTTTTCAGATAAGATTTCGGCAATTGCCATGGTGTTAAATAACATTAAGACTCTGGTTTTAAACACGAACCATACGTATTCAGATAATGAAATTGCCGTACTTACCAATCATGAAATTGGGGTGCATATGGTAACGACCATGAATGGTTTATTGCATCCTTTAAAAATATTTTCACATGGGTTCCCAAATAACGAAGAAACCCAAGAAGGTTTAGCTGTTTTCTCAGAATACATGAGTAACAACTTAACCATAACACGTCTTAAAGAATTAGCTTATCGGGTTATTGCAGTAGATACTTTAGCAAAAGGCTATCCCTTTTCTAGAACGTTTAGACTATTACACAACCAATACGATTTAGATAGAGAAACCGCATTTTATATTACACTCCGCGCCCATCGTGGTGGCGGATTTACAAAGGATTATTTATATCTCACTGGGCTTAAAAAAGTATACGATTATTACCATTCTGGTAAAGATTTAAGTCTGCTATTAACCGGTAAAGTATCTCTTGAATATGTACAAGAAATAGAATCGTTAATACAAAAAGGATTAGCAGTTCCATCAAAGCATATTACCGATTCCTATACCGAAAATAAAAACACTAACAAAAAGGTAGATTTTATTTTAAAGAGTTTGAAGTAGCGTATTCACAATTAATTGTTATTGTTTATCTATAATGCTAAAGATTCGTTTTAAAGCTATATTAAGCTTATTAGGAGTTTTTATTATTCAGGGAATTCATACTACATATTATTTATGAGTTTACAGATTAATACTTGAATACCTATATTTGCCAAATTATTTATTAGGAAAATTGAATGAAAAAGCTAGTATATTGGTTTCTTATTTTACCAATTGTTCTTTGTGCTCAAATAAACGAAAGCGATTCGCTTAACTTTAAGGCAAATCTTTCCATCACTGGGTTTTGGCAAGGTGGCAATGTAGAAACGGTTATATTCAGAACAAAGTCTGAGATTGGTTTTAAACCATGGAAGAACTGGGTTTTTAAAACAAAAAACTCTTACGTGTATCAAGAGTTTGGAAAAGAAAAGGCAGATGAGGATATTTTGAGTTTAAACTTTTTGTATTTAAATCCGGACAGAAAATTATATCCGCTTGTTTTAGGTTTTGTAAGTACTAATTTTAGAAGGGAAATAGATTTAAGATCTCTTTTCGGATTGGGTATAGCCTATCAAGCATATAGTAAAAAGGATGATTGGCTAAAGCTATCACTTACCAGCGAATATGAGCAAACGGCATTTAATAGGTTCAGCTTTAATAAGGCAGAATACAATGGCAATAGACATATTAATACACTACGCGCTACACTTTGGGTGAACGGGAAATTTCATTTATTTAAAGATAAGGTAATTCTGAGTCATGAAAATTATATCCAACCTTCCCTAGAAGAAGGAAATAATTACCGTTGGCAAACCGATTTAGGATTAGAGTTTCCCGTTTGGAAATTCCTTAATTTTAAAATAAACTACCTCCATACTTTTGAGAGTATTGTAATAGAAGACCAAGAACAAGAGGATACTTTTTTGACTTTTGGATTCACACTGAAGAGTTATAAATCTAAGTCCTAATGTAGAAATCTAGTTAATTTTGTTTTTCCTAGTAATGTATATTATTGACAGGAAAATTATTATCAAAATCACTTTACCTGCTAAAAAACCAAAACCATATTCGGTTAATCTGTCAAAATCATTAGTTAATATTTTTACAACATTTACCAATAGAATAATTGAAATAATGACTGATATGTAAAATATTAGTTTTTTCATAATGCTCTCAAAATAATAAAAAGAAAGGTTAAGTATGTAACCAAACCTTTCTTTTTAATTTGGACTATTTAGTTACTGTTGTAGTTGTTGGTGTATATATACCAAAAGTAATCGCAGAGACTAATCCATTAAGAAATGATTGTCTAGTGTGAACAGAATAATTTTCTGCCCCATCAGCCATTTGTTTTGAATCAGAAACGCCAACAGGTGCTAATCCATAAATCACATAATGATTCCAACTAGTTGTTTCATTGCTTCCTTGAGCTCCAGTACCTACAACACTTGTATATGAATAGCAAGAAGTTAATAACATTGATGCCCCAAATACAATGGACATCGTTTTCATTGATTTTTTAATCATTTTTTTGATTTTAAATTAAACATTTATTTGAAATACAAACTTTGAATCTCGACAGAGACTGTTAATAGCTTTATTAACAGAAGTTTGTTACTAAAGATTGCATAGGTACAACTTTAATAATCAACATTTGTTAGAAATGAAATTATTGTTTTTAAATAAAGTGTGTTAATACAAAAACCTACTTTTTAATTCAAGAGTAGGAATCATACAGGCATCTTTTTTGCCATACCATTTATAACGATTTTTAGCAATAAAATCGTAAACCCAATTGCGTATAAAAGCTGGTACAATTAAAAATATACTTAATAAATTTGTTGGAAAGTCTAATTGTGATGCTGCTTTTAAAGCTGCTGTAGATTTATAATAAATTCCTTTTTCTGGCGTGTATAATATAATGGAATCTATTTTGGTAGTATCTATATGGTAATGAGATATAATCTTTTTTCCAACGTCTCCCTGTAAAGGTGCAAACATAAATAAGTCCTTTTTATCATGCTTAATTACATATCGTATCGAGCTGTTGCAAAGGTTGCAAACACCATCAAATAGAATGAGTTTTTTATGTTTTGGGATATTTACCATAATAATATGTCATTGTGAGGAAGTATGACGTAACAATATGCATAATTACAACTAACTTTTTGACAGATTCTTACGTTTCTAAAAAAGCTCAGAATGACGTTACAAAGATACCGCTTTACATATATATTCAAAAAGCTATTCAAATCGGTTTCTTTATTCAGATTTAGCTTCTTTTTAAGGCACTCATATTAATAGATCAGAGGCTGTAAACTGCGACTGAAAACTATTTCTTAACCGCTTCAACTAATTCTAATTGTTCCAAACTTACATTAGTTGTAAACATGCCATAATTAACAACGGCTTTATTTTTTTCAATTTTATCAATAGTACCAATAGCTCTACCATCTTCCATTCTAACGCGGTCACCAATTCTAATAATCGCTTTTGGTTTTGGAGTTTCAATAGCCTTCTGTTTTGCTATTTTTTTCTTCTTTCGAATAGCTTCTACTTTCTTTTCTGCTTCCTGCTTTGTTTGTTGTTCTTTGGCTTTAATAACTTTTTTCTGTTTTACTGTAACCTTTTTACGTTTCGAATTTTCTATTTGAACCAATTTAAAAAGCTCATCCATCAAATTCTTTTTCTGCTTATTATCGAAGTATTTTTCAGCTATGTCATTTACTTTTTGTCCCAAGTATATTAAACGCTGATTGCTATCATAAAGCTCTTGATAACTCTCAAGTTTTTTCTGAATTTTTACATTAATTTCTTCTAACTTATCGGCTTCTTCAATTTTTTTCTTCTCGTTAAGTTTTAATGATTGTCCTGTTTTTTCTAATCTAGAGCGTTCCTTTTGTAGTTTTGCAATGGTAGCATCAAATCTAACTTTACTGCGTTCAATTTTCTTTTTAGCACGATTTATTAAACTGTATGGAATACCATTTTTTTGTGCGACTTCAAATGTAAAACTACTTCCAGCTTGACCAATAACGAGTTTAAAAAGCGGTTCTAATGTGCGCTCATCGAATAACATATTCGCATTGAGCATGTGCGGCAACTCGTTAGCTAATATCTTTAAATTAGAATAGTGGGTAGTAATAATCCCAAATGCATCTCGATGGTAGAATTCTTCTAAAAACGTTTCAGCTAAAGCGCCACCCAATTCTGGGTCACTACCTGTTCCGAATTCATCTATAAGAAACAACGTATTTTTGTTGCATTTCTTCAAGAAATAATTCATTTGTTTTAGCCTATAGCTATACGTACTCAAGTGGTTTTCTATGGATTGATTATCGCCTATATCACTTAAAATACGATCAAACAAACAAGCTGTACTGCGTTCATGTACTGGAATTAACATACCACTTTGGAGCATGACTTGTAATAAACCCACCGTTTTTAATGTAATGCTTTTTCCACCTGCGTTAGGACCAGAAATAACGATAATTCTACTATCCTGTTTAAGTTTTATTGTCTGCGGAAACGTTTTTTCCTTCTTTTCTAAATTATTTAAATAGAGCAGTGGGTGAAAGGCATCGCGAAGAAACATACTTCTGTCTTCTGAAATTTCTGGAAGAATCCCATTCATGGATTTGGCATACTTAGCCTTTGCCGAAATAACGTCTAGATTGATTAAAAAAGTTTGATAGTCTTTTAATAATTGTAAAAACGGACGAATATAATTGGTTACTTCTTTTAAAATTCTTGTAATCTCTTCCTGTTCTTCATACTCTAAATTATTAAGTTCTCTAGAATGTTGTAAGGTCGTTTCTGGCTCTATATATACAATACTCCCCGTTTTACTACCACCCATGATAGCGCCTTTTACTTTACGCCTATACATGGCTTTTACTGCCAAAACACGTTTATTTTCTACAACGGTTTCTCGAATATCGTCTAAGTATTCAAGATTATGATACATATTTAAAGCTGTAGAAAAACTTTGATTTATTTTTCCTTTTATGCGGTTAATAGATTGTCTTAGCTCAAAAAGTAATCTTGATGCGTTATCTTTAATATCTCCAAATCTATCAACTATAGCATCCACTTTTACTATAATTACTTTCGTAACTTCTATATGTGATGCAAAATCGTTTAGGGTTGGGTAATACTCTTCAAACTTTTTTAAAAAAACTACTATGGCGTTTACCGTTATTGACATGGCTACAATTTTCTTTAAACCATGAACTTCTAGAAAAGTATTTTCAATATTTAGGAGTTTTAATTCTTTGGAGATAGTGTCGAACCCATGATTTGGTATACGATTATCATTATATAAAGATGACACATACTCATTAGTTAATTTAAGCGCAATATGAAGTTCTTCCTTTGTTTTATAAGGATAAATATCTAATGCCTTTTCATTTCCTAAGGATGTTATACATAGCTCGCTAACTTGCTGTAAAACCGTATGAAATTCTAAATCTTGTAATGTTTTTTTATGAATGTTAATCATCTATTTATCTAAGCCTTTTTCAAGAATGACAAATTTATAAATTCTTGTATGAAAATCTTGATAAAGCCCTAATAATAATGACCTTTATTTGCATGAGTATATTAAAACTCTAGTTCTTCAATTACCAAGCTATAATCATACTGCAAATCTTCATGCAATGATGATACAATTTTTTTTGCTAGTATTAACTGTCGTTCGTATGAGTTAACCAATTGCTGGCTTTTATTGATACTAGGGCGAAAGTCTTTTAACTTTTGGCAGAAATATAGCAGGAGCTCAACTTCAGTTTCTTTTTGTTTGGAATACCTCGTGAATTTTTTTATTTCTTTAAGTATTTTACGAACACTTTTTCTGATGTAGAAATAACTTTTGGTGTTTATCAATTCAAATTGATCATCAACATGATTTTTTATAGAAGCTATATAACCTTGCTCGTCATGTGATTCGAAGAGCAAATATGTAAGGAGTTCTTTATTTTCTTTTTTAAATGTTGAGAGCCGTAAGCAAAGCGTTAAAAGATCGTTTTGAGAATGATGTTGTAATTCTTTTTTGATTGTAGTTACAGAAACTGCTTTCATTAATTTTATTTGTTATTGTCTTTAAGCAAGTTAATACTAACGGTTGCTAATTCGCTATTTGGAAATGTAGTAAAATAATTTGGATCGGGTTCTAATCCAGCTTCAGTAGCAATTTTATTAAATACGCCTACTTCTAAGATGTATTGGTCTGAGTACCCATGAGTAGCGTCGTAGGCTGTAGCTGCTGTTTTTCCTAAGTTAGCTTCTGTTAATTTTGGATTAATTGTATGAAGCTCAATAATTAATAAGCCAAATCTATCAACGTAGGGTTTCCATTTCTTCAAATGTTCTAATAATGATTGTTCCACCAAGTTATTATTAAGTCGTTTTCCTTTAAAGGCATACGCGCCAGAAGACTTGCTAATTCGCTCTGTTTTATTCGCTGGGGATTCCCATATACGGTTATGGTCAAGAAACGTTCTCACATTTAAAAGGTCTTTCAAGTCGATGTTATAATCTTCTTTTAAATCTTTAGCCAGTAAATCGGGTCTACCAATATCTCCCCAAATTACTTTGGCCCAAATATCTGCTTTAATTAAATTTGCCCTAGTAACTTTTAATGCGGCCTTATTAAAATCGGCACCAACTAGTAGTAAAGGGTGTTCGTCTAGCATTTTTCCCCTTAGTGTTTTAAATTCTATAACATCAAAAATATGTTGAATAAAAGCGCCATTGCCACAGCCCATGTCTAAGATTCCTTTTGGCTGCTCTTCAATTGGTTTATTGAAAAGCTTAATAATTATTTCGTCTACCACTTTAAAATAGGTAGAGTGAGCACCACCACTGCCCCAAACATTCATTTCTCTATGCACATGCTTTTCTGTTTCTTCAGGCGTATCTGTTTTAAGGATAAGCGGGTTGCCGAAGATTAAGTCATCAAGCGTAACAAGGGTAGGAAGATAAGAAACTGTTACCCCATAGGCACTTGCCCGCTTTGCAAAAAACAAGCCTGCATCTGTGAATTGATAAGTGTCTTTCTTTTTAGAAAACCATCCTAGACTCGCTAAAAAATCTAATATCTTTTTAAAACTCTCTGGGTCATTATGATACTCTTGCGCTCTAAATGAAGCTTCCATGAAATATTTATGAAACAAACCATTAACACCAAGTAAAACAATTAGAGGAGCTGCTATAACACCTTCTATATGCTTTAAGATTTGACTTTCAATAGAATTGATTTCAATATTATTTAGATCAAAATTAGTGTCAAATTGTTTGAAAACAGCATCCAAAGCATTGAAAGCATCTGGCCCTATTCTTTCAGTAGGAAACTTAACAGAATAGTTAAGAAGCTTTACAGGTTTTTCATATAAAGGAACAAGTGAAAAAGCTTTTTGGCTAGTTTCATTTATTTCATAAGTAATGCCATCAGTTTTATTATCCAGATTCTGTATTAACCAACCTTGTGAACATAAAATTCTTAAACCTATATTGAGATAACCCTCATTAGCTTTAAATTTATTAGTGAGATTTTTTAAACTAGATTTCTTATGTTCTAAAAGATAGTTTAATACACCTTTTTTATGAAGTGCATAAGCGGTAGTGGCAGTAGCAATACCATCTAGATGTCTAAAAATGGAACTCCGTAAATTTTCTTTGTCTAATTTAGATAGCATACAAAAAGGATGTTTATAAAAATCCTTTACAATTTAGATAAAAGTATTTACTTATAAAGCTATCTAATGAGATATTCGTTAGCTATTTTTTCTCATAGAATCAATAGAATACTTCCCTGGTCCCGTCAAAAATATTACGATAAAACAGATTAGGTATAATAAAGCTTTTTCCTTTTTACCCATTGGATCGCTGGCATGTATTACAAAAAATGCCACAAACATTATAATGGCAGCTGGAATAGAGGCAAGCTTTGTTTTTAAACCAATTATTATTAAAATTGGAGCGACTACTTCTCCAATTAAGGTTAAAATTAAAGAGGTTGTAGAACCTAAACCTATAGGGTCCGGAAATTTAATTGGGCTTTCTGCAAGCTTTGATATTTTAGGAATTCCGTGTGTAAGCATTAATCCGCCAATGCCAACTCTAAGTAATAATAGCCCGTAATCGTACAAATTTTTCATATTGTATAAATTGTTTTATGATAAGAATCTAAATATATGAAAAGTATGTATTAATGTTTAATTTATAATATTAATGTTCTCTATTAATTATTTCTTTTGGACAGTTAAATTTAACATATATGTTAAGATTTCTGGATTATAATTAAATTTTATACTTTAAAAATTTATTGGGTAAAAGGTTTTTTTGAAGTAATTATATCCTCATGAATTTATAAGTGTTTCTGATTAAACTCTCCGAAGTATCTTTAAAAACTACTCTTTTGCTTACAGTATAGATTGTAGAATTAAAAATACGAGTCATATAGATAGTTGCCTTTTTTCCACCATCAAGCCCTTTATAAGTTGTAACAATAGTTCTGAGGTTATTTTTAAAGGTATTAGAAACTACTTTTTCACTTCCAAAATAAGTACCATTCATTTTAATTGTGACCGAAGATTTATTGTTTTTATTTGGCTCATAAGTGTATTGCATGTTTGACTTAATTTTATCACCTTCAATAGTAATTTGTAAAGTAGCATCTACATCAGTAGGTTTTTCTGATTGATAATCGATATATGTTAGTGTGCCTTTCCAATTTGTATTATTTAAAAAGTAAAAGTCAGATAGAGCTATTGTATTTTCTTGTGCATAATTTAAGGTTGAAATGAAAATTATGCTAAACGTAATTATTAAAGTTTTCATATGTATTAATTTTTATTAAGTTTTAAACTTATTAAATAATCTAATCCAAATCTGCCAGATCCAAAATACAGGGTGTAGATACTAACCCAAAGAAAACTAATGGCAGGTAGCATTCCCCAAATCCCTTGAGCCCATTTTTGCATAAAAATAGCAACCAACATGGTGCACATAATTAAGAACGCTGCGACTCTTGTTTTTAATCCAAATGCAAATAAGATGCCGCCAACAGCTTCGCTAAAAGCTCCTATCCATGCAAAAAATACAGGAGCGATGGCAAATATTCCTCCATATGAAGCTACATCTTCTGGAAACCAAGCTGCAACTTCAAATAAATTAAGGTTTCGGTGGCTTTCCGTCCATGGGACTCCAAACTTATCCGCACCAAAGGTTAGAGAAAGTAGCATACCACAAATAAAACGGATAAGGGCAAAAACCAAATCTGCAAACCAATAATCTTGAATTCTTGGTTTAATAATTGTTTTTAAGATTTTCATAATGTTGTATTGATATGCAAATTTGTATAAATAGCATTTAATGAAAGACCTATTTTGTATGAAAGAAGGCTTAAATACGATTTGAGACTCTTTACTTTATGCAGATTTTAAATACTCAGATGGCGAGTAATTGGTGAGTTTTTTAAATACACGATTAAATGTTGCTTTACTATTAAAGCCACAGTCGTATGCAATCCCTAATAATGATAAGTGCTTGTGTTTATTTGCTTTTAGCATTTCCTTAAAAGCTTCGACTCTGTAGGTGTTTACAAAATCGTTAAAATTTTTATTAAATTCAGAATTAATGACTTCAGATAATTTTGCTCTAGACATATTAATTTGTTCTGCTAAATCAGACAAATTTAAATCAGGGTTTAAATATGCTTTATTTTCTATCATGCTATTTCTTACCGATTTAATATCTTCTGATGATATCGACTTAATCTTGTTTTTCTCTTTACTAAAAAGACTTGTGTCTTTTTTTGGAGAAAAATTAAATTTCAATTTATTAAGTCTTTCAGTATCAGTAAAATAACCTTTTACACCAACATAAATGGTTATTATAGCTGTAAGCAAATTTAACCACCAGCGTTGTTCGTAATTTAAATTAGTAACAAAAGCTCCAACAATAGACTGTATAGTACTATATAAAAATAAAACGGTGAATAATATTAAAAAGCTAAGTATCCAGTTAAGCTCTAATTTGTAAGTGTTTGAAAAATATTGAATTATTTTCTTCCTATAATTATAGAATAGTTGCAAGGTAAAAGCAAGATACAATAGCATGAAAGGAAATTCAATGAAACTCATTATCGGTTGCACGAAAGCTTCATCGATAGTAATCTTTAAAACACCATTTTGATTTTCGTCGAAGCCAGGTTGTGTTGCATCATATATATATATTGATGCTCGATAAAAAAGAAAAACAATTGCTAATAAAAAATGCCACCAATGTTTTTTTTTAAATTTAAAATTGGACTCCGTAATAGACTTGACATATAAAAAAATTAAAGGACCTAAAACTATTGCAATGTTATATAAGAAGTAATTTATTTTAGTAGTACGAAATACATTGTACCAACCCATAAAACCAACAGTATAGCATGTTTGACTATAACATGTAAATAATAGAATTAAACCTAGAAACAAATCTGAGATGTTACCTTTTCTTATATATCGCGATAATAAGAGAAATGTAAAAATAAGCCCTTGTAATACAAGGATTAAAAGAGGTGTACTGTAAAAATTGAAACTAGGAAACACTAAAATGGTTTTAAAAACCTAAAATAGCATTATTATCGCAATTTTGGAAAATCATTAGGACTCAATTCGTGCATTACTTCATATACGGCTTCAAAAATATCTTCTGCAGATGGTTTTGAGAAATAATCCCCATCATTTCCATAAGCAGGTCTATGTGCCTTAGCCGTTAATGTTTTAGGTTGACTATCTAAATATTGATATCCATTTTGAATGTTTAAAATTTCATTCAAAATATAAGCTGAAGCACCACCAGGAACGTCTTCATCAATTATCATAACATTATTAGTCTTTGCAATGCTTTTAACAATATCATGATTTAGATCAAACGGCAATAAAGATTGTACATCAATAACCTCGGCATCAATACCAACGGCCAATAATTCCTTAGCAGTTTCCATAACAATGCGAAGTGTAGACCCATATGAAACTAACGTAATATCAGACCCTTCTTTTATGGTTTCTACAACGCCAATAGGTGTTTTAACATCACTAAGATTATTTGGCATTTTTTCTTTTAACCTATAACCATTTAAACATTCAACCACTAAGGCTGGATCGTCACTAAGCAAGAGTGTGTTATAAAAACCAGCTGCTTTAGTCATGTTTCTTGGTACTAAAACATAAATACCTCTAACCAAATTAAGAATACCGCCCATAGGAGATCCTGAATGCCATATACCTTCAAGTCTGTGACCACGTGTTCGAACAATTAAAGGTGCTTTTTGCATTCCTTTAGTTCTATATTGAAGTGTCGCTAAGTCGTCGCTTATAATTTGCAAAGCGTATAGAACATAGTCTAAATACTGAATTTCTGCGATTGGACGCAATCCTCTTAAAGCCATACCAATTCCTTGGCCTATAATCGTTGCTTCTCTTATACCAGTATCTGCAATGCGCAGTTCTCCGTATTTTTCTTGTAAACCTTCAAGACCTTGATTAACATCCCCTATATTTCCGGTGTCTTCCCCAAAAATTAAAGCTTCAGGATAATTGTTAAAAATAGCATCAAAATTATCTCTAATAATAATTCTTCCATCTACTTGACTTGCATCATCATCATAAGTTGCTTTTACTTCTTTTATAAATAAGGCTGATCTATCTGATTCAGTATATAAATGAGAACTAAATTTTGGTTGACTTTCTTTAATGTTTGTAGAAATCCAATTGGCTAAAATATCTTTTTCTTTTGAAGTTTCACCAATCATAAACCTTAGTGCTTTTCTAGCATGAGATAAAATATCTTTTCTTGTAGGTTCATTATTTTTGGCTAAATTATCTTTTAACTTAGATATAAAAACACCATTAGCGCTGGTAGGAATTACATTTTCAAGTATTGCTAATAACTCTTTATGCTCTTTTCTAATAGGCTGTAAAAAGACATCCCATGTGTTCTTTTTGGCTTCACGAACTTCTCGCTTGATAGATCGTTCCACCTCTAATAAAGACACATTGTCTGCAATACCACTTTCTATAATCCACTCCCGCATTTTTTTGTTGCAATCGTAGTCTGCTTCCCAGTCTAGTCGCTCTTTGTTTTTATAGCGTTCGTGTGATCCAGAAGTTGAATGACCTTGTGGCTGTGTGAGTTCTTGTACATGTACTAAAACAGGTACATGTTCTTCTCTGGCTATAGCAGCAGCTTCTTGATATGTTTCAATAAGATTAGGGTAATCCCAACCTTTTACACGTAAAATTTCATAACCCTTATTGTCTTTATCTCGTTGGAAGCCTTTTAGTATTTCTGAGATATTCTCCTTAGTTGTTTGATGCTTTGCATGCACAGAAATACCGTACTCATCATCCCAAACACTAATAACCATTGGTACTTGTAAAACACCAGCGGCATTTAAAGTTTCAAAAAACAAGCCTTCGCTTGTACTAGCATTACCAATAGTACCCCAAGCTACTTCATTGCCATTTACAGAAAATTTTGTGCTGTCTATTTCATTTAAATTACGATAAATTTTTGATGATTGAGCAAGGCCTAATAAACGTGGCATTTGAGCTGCAGTAGGGGATATATCTGCACTTGAATTATATTGTTTAGTAAGATCTTTCCAATTACCTTTTTCATCTAGACTATGGGTTGCAAAATGTCCACCCATTTGTCGTCCTGCAGACATAGGTTCTAGTTCTATGTCTGTATTAGCATATAAACCTGAGAAAAATTGGTTAACAGTGAATGCATCAATTGCCATCATAAACGTTTGATCACGATAGTAACCAGAACGCCAATCTCCTTTTTTAAATGCTTTAGCCATAGCAAGTTGAGGAACTTCTTTTCCATCGCCAAATATGCCAAATTTCGCTTTTCCAGTAAGCACTTCTCTTCTTCCAAGTAAACTACATTCACGACTTCTAACGGCAATAGCATAATCATTTAAAACTTCTGCTTTAAAATCTTCAAATGATATATTATTTTTTAAATCGGGAATTATTTGCATAGGATATGGTTAAAGCCATGCAAATTTAGTCAAATTTTATCTGTTTTGCAATTAATGAATACTATAAGTATTTACGAATATGATAAAAAAACAACAATATATATAGTCATATATAATATTATCACAATAATTTAGTAAAATACGTGATATTATTCAATATTTTAACATTTAATACCAGCGTCTTCTGAAGAGTCCAAGTAGTGATTGTGGGTCTACTGTAAATTTGAATCTTATTTTCTCATCGTAATGAGGTTGACCCATTTCCCAACCAAGATTGGAATATATTGGGAAATAGATTTCAAAATAATCGGTAACTAAGTTTACCCTAATTCCAGAGTCGTATACAAAATGTGGATCGGTAAATTTGTTTTTAACTAATCCAATGTCACCATAGGCAAGTATATATTTCCATAAAGTGGTACTTGTGTTTAAAGTGGTTATCCATTGATTTGCAAATGGTGTTTCCAACTTAGATTTAAAACCACCTTCTGCATCAATGTATTGTTGGCTAAATATTCCTGAAGCCTCAGATCTGCCTAAATATGCATAATCGAATAAGTAATCTGTTGGTCTATCTAGAGCGAAACTAAAATAATCTGAGCCAACATCGTTTTTATTGCTTAGAAAAGTACCTGTGAAAAAGCGTAAATTAAGTTGACGATTACTCTCGAAGAGTTTTCTGTATTCATAATTAAAGGATACTTTAGTAAAAGTTTTAGCTACTTGGAAGTCTGCGTACCATTTACTAAAGTTGATAAGATTATCGTTGGAATGGATATATCTGGCATTAAATACACTATAATTTGGCTCAGTTTCATTCAATAGATCATTAGGATCTTTATCTCGATTTATGTCTAGATATCTTAAAATAATTGATTGTCTTTTATTTGATCTAAAATCATCGTTTTGTCGAAATGAAAAGGTTATAGTTGGCTTAATTTGGCGAACAAATAAATCTTCAGCATATGAAGTATAACTGGTACCAATTCCATATTTTATGGCATATAGATTACTTTCCTCAAAAAAGTGTGTCATTATAATTGAAGCACCACCTGTTAGAGATCTTGATTTTAAAGAATATTTGGGTGCAATTTTATAATTAAAACGCTTTCTCAAGAGGGTTGTATTATAAGCTCGCGCTCCCAATGTTATTCCATCGTAAATATTATTAAACTCAACTATAGGCATTAAAAATACTTGATTATAATAAGGATCTTCAATGTCTTTTATTAATCTGAATTGTAATGGTTTATTATTAAAGAAAAAACCTTTTAATGACTTCCAATTGTCACGAAGATTGTATTCTGGGATAATTTTATCATAATTCAGTACCAATTTATTAGCGCCATTTCTTGGAATAGTAATTGTTTTGTTTTCATTTATGTTTTCAACCCAGGTTTTAGAAACAATGCTATCATTTTTTAAGGCATACAAAGAAACTGGCATGTTGTTGTCCCTCTTATTTCTAATTGTTAGGGTAACAGAATCTTCTGTTTTATGAACATCTTTAATTTTGAAATCGATTTTTTTTCTGGTACTTAAATAGTCATTAAAAAACCATTCAACATTTTTGGGTGTTTTGGTTTTTAAGTAGGATTCAAAATCTTGTCCTGTAACATTTTGAAGTTTGTTGTTTGCTAAAAAAGATTCAATAGAATTTTCTAAAATATCTGAATTGATAAAATCATCCAAATACTTGAAACCAACACCAGCCTTATATTTATTTCCTATATTTTTATTGAATTTTAATAAAGAGTCTTTTGCCATTGTGAGGGGCTGATCTCGATTAGTTCTTGCCATAGACATATATGCAAAAACATATTTATCGTTGAATGTCATATCTGCAGCATGAAATGAACGTACTCCCCAAATATCGGCCATAGATCCTAGGAATTTCATCCTAGGATAATGTTCATCAATATATTTCATTAAATAAAATATATGTATTCCATCTAACAACCACTGCTCTTCTCTAGGATTTATTAATAAAGTATTCTCTAAATAATTATGAATAACAACTTTTAACAGCTTTAATTCGTATTCAAAATTACTTGGATATGGCTTAATAAAATCTGGTAACAAGTTAAGTCCGTAAACAGGATCTTTATTATAATCAATCTCACTAACTACTAATTTTTTATGAGGATAATTACCAAAATTTTCATCTAAAAAAGTTTTAATTTTCTCCGTAATTAAAACCTTATTCATAAGTTCTAATCCTTCATCTCCTATACTTGAAGTGATAGATAAATCCTCAGAAGTAACGGTGTTAAATATCTTCTCCTTATTAAAATAAATTCTATTATTAATTCTATCCTTTCCTTTTAGTTTAATTATCTGATTGTTAGTGCTTTCAGATACATTAGTTAAATCTAAATCAGATGTTACATAATAGCTATTTGGATACTCGATTTCTAAACTTAAATCTGTTTTTGGGATAAATAAATCGTCTAAATTTTTATTACTATAAAAGCGCCATTTTCCGTTGTAAATTGCTGGCGTAATAAACCAATATCTTAAATTAACATCACCTTCTGGCGTGATTCCATAATTTGTGAATTTATCACTTGGAATCTTAACGATATAATTTAGCTTTAACGTATAAGATTGATTCGCTTTTAATGGGGTGTTTAAGATCACTTTTATAACGTCAATTTGATTTTTTACTTGTTCATATCTCACATCCTCACCATTTTGTTTTATTGCGGTGATTACAGAAAATCCTCGATCTTCGTTTTTTGCCAAGTGAAAATCGTTTACGTATTCATCTGCAATGCGCGTAGCTAATGGTGTTTTTTTAGTTGCATAACTGTTGTTCCAATCATTCAAATAAATAATTTTTAGCTCATCCTGTGTTTCGTTTGTATAAGTAATTGACTGAGAAATTGTTATTTCCTTATTATCAATATCAAAATAGGCTTTTAAGTCAATATTATTTTGACCAAAAGTATGTAATACCAATAGAAGGCATACGGATAAAGCTATAAGATTGAATTTCAATTTATTTGAAGTTAAGTGATAATTTTTTTTCAAGCGGTGCAATATAATGAAATATGTTTTTTATCTGAACTAATAATTCAACACACAGCAAATCTGTATGTTAATTTATCGACAAAAGGCATTTGATCTAGAAGTTTGGACTTAACCTTGATTCTTTGTAGAAGGCATCTAAAATTGTAATTACTTCTTCTTCAGTATCTACCAAATGAATTAAATCAAGATCTTTTGCACTAATATTAGAAAACTTGTCTAAAAGTGTAGCTTTTACCCAATCTAAAAGACCTTCCCAAAAAGAAGTACCCACTAGGATAATTGGGAATTTTTCTATTTTATGAGTTTGAATAAGCGTAATTGCTTCAAAAAGTTCATCTAATGTCCCAAAGCCCCCGGGCATAACCACAAAGCCTTGGGAATACTTGACAAACATAACTTTTCTAACAAAGAAATAATCGAAATCTAAACTTTTATCATGGTCTATGTAAGGGTTGTCATGTTGCTCAAATGGCAGATCAATATTTAAGCCAACTGATGTTCCACCACCTAAATGCGCCCCTTTATTTCCAGCTTCCATAATACCAGGACCACCACCAGTTATAACTCCATATCCAGCTTCAACAATGCCTTTGGCTATTTTCTCAGTTAATTTGTAGTACTCGTTATCTGGTTTTGTTCTTGCTGATCCGAAAATAGAGACACAAGGACCAATTTTACTCATTTTTTCAAAACCATTTACAAACTCTCCCATGATTTTGAAAATTGCCCATGAATCATTCGTTTTAATTTGATTCCATCCTTTATGGTGCTGTTCTTTTCTCATATACCTTTTTTTGCTAATTTAATTCTTTTTTAAGGAATTTCGCAGTATAGCTTTTTTTGTGTTTTATAATTGTCTCTGGTGTCCCTTCCACTATTATTTCCCCGCCATTTCTTCCTCCTTCGTATCCTATATCAATTATGTGATCTACTGTTTTAATAACATCTAGATTATGTTCAATAATAAGAACCGTGTTTCCCTTGTCTACAAGCTTGTTTAAAACTATCATAAGTACCCGAATATCTTCAAAGTGAAGACCAGTAGTTGGTTCATCTAAAATATAGAAGGTATTACCTGTATCGCGCTTGCTTAGTTCTGTAGCGAGTTTTATTCTTTGTGCTTCTCCTCCAGAAAGAGTAGTACTTTGTTGCCCGAGAGTAATATAACCTAAACCAACATCTTTTATTGTTTTTAGTTTCTTGTATATTTTAGGAATATGTTCAAAGTAAGACACCGCTTCATTAATGGTCATGTTTAAAACATCGCTAATGCTTTTTCCTTTATACCTTATTTCTAATGTTTCTCTATTAAATCGTTTCCCTTGGCAAGTTTCACATTCTACATAAACATCTGGGAGGAAATTCATTTCAATGACTCTTAAACCACCACCTTTGCATGTTTCGCAACGACCGCCGGTTACATTAAAGCTAAATCTTCCAGCTTTATAACCACGAATCATAGCTTCAGGAATTTTGGCAAATAAAGCTCTTATTTCGCTAAAAGTTCCTGTATAAGTAGCTGGGTTACTTCTTGGGGTTCTTCCTATAGGTGACTGATTAATATCAATAACTTTATCTATATGTTCTAAGCCTTTTATGCTTTTGTAGGGCATAGGTTTCTTTACACCGTTAAAGTAATGTGCATTGAGAATTGGATAAAGCGTTTCATTGATTAAGGTTGACTTACCACTTCCAGAAACACCAGTCACACCAATCATTTTACCTAAAGGAAGCTCAACCGAAACGTTTTTCAAATTATTACCAGTACACCCTTTTAAAACCAGTTTTTTACCATTCCCAGATCTTCTTTTTTTAGGTACTTCAATTTTTTTAGAACCATTAAGATAATCTGCTGTTAAAGTATTATGCGTTTTTAATTCATCGGGATTACCAATACTGATAATTTCTCCACCATGTTTACCGGCTTTTGGACCAATATCAATAACATAGTCTGCACGCTCAATCATGTCTTTATCATGTTCTACTACAATAACCGAGTTACCAATATCACGAAGAGAAATCAATGAATTGATTAATTTTTCGTTATCTCGTTGGTGTAATCCTATACTAGGCTCATCCAAAATATATAACACGCCCACTAATTGCGATCCAATTTGAGTTGCTAACCTTATGCGCTGTGCTTCTCCACCAGATAAGGATTTAGAGCTTCTATTTAAAGCTAGATAATCAAGTCCAACATCCAATAAAAACTGAAGGCGCGATTTTATTTCTTTTATTATTTCTTCAGCAATTTTTAGCTGTTTTTCTGATAAATGCTCATGTAAATTTTCAAACCATTCAGCTATTTCAACAATATCCATATTAGCCAATTCTGCTATGTTTTTATTGCTTATTTTGAAATAAAGCGACTCCTTCTTGAGTCTCGATCCTTCGCATACAGGACATTTAATTTTGTCCATATAATCCTTGGCCCAACGTTTTAATGAAGTAGATTCTGCTGTTTTGTACTGGTTTTCAATAAAATTAGCAACACCTTCAAAGTCAATTTTATAATCTCTGGTAACACCCAAAGTTTTACTTTCAACAGAAAACTTATCATTGCCGCCATATAAAATCATTTCTTTTGCTTCCTGAGGGATATCTTTATATGCATGGGTTAACTTAAAATTGAACCTCTGTGAAATGATTTCAAACTGTTTAAATATCCAACTGTTTTTTGCTGGACCATGTGGCGCCAAAGCCCCAGCATCTATCGAAATGCTATCATCTGGAACTATTTTATTTTCATTTACTTGGTATAATTCTCCAATACCATTGCAAGTATCGCAAGCTCCTTTTGGGGAATTAAATGAGAAATTATTGGGTTCTGGGTTTGGGTAGGAGATTCCCGAAGTAGGACACATTAAGCTTCTACTAAAATAGCGTGTTTCGTTAGTGTCTTGGTCTATTATTAGCAGAACATCTTCACCATGATACATGGCTGTATTAATACTTTCGCTTAGTCTTTTATCATTATCGACAGTTTCATTTATAACAAGTCTGTCTATAACAATTTCTACATCATGAGTTTTGTAGCGGTCAAGTCGCATGCCTTTGGCTATATCGCGAATTTCACCATCAGTTCTTACTTTAACAAAACCTTGTTTCGCAATCTGCTCGAATAACTCCCTGTAATGTCCTTTTCTTGAACGAACTACAGGCGCTAATATATTTATACGTTTATCCTTAAAGTTTTCGAGAATTAAGTTTTTAATTTGCTCATCGTTATAACTAACCATTTTTTTACCAGTGTTATAGCTATAAGCATCACTTGCTCTTGCAAACAGTAAGCGTAAAAAATCATAAATTTCTGTGATGGTTCCTACTGTAGATCGGGGTGATTTACTAGTTGTTTTTTGTTCAATAGCAATTACAGGAGAAAGCCCATCAATTTTATCGACATCTGGACGTTCTAATCCACCCAAAAACTGTCGTGCATATGCCGAAAAAGTTTCTATATACCTGCGCTGACCTTCAGCATAAATTGTATCGAAAGCCAATGATGATTTACCACTACCTGAAAGACCTGTAATAACTACAAGTTTTTCTCTAGGTATGGATACATCGATGTTTTTAAGGTTGTGAACTCTAGCACCTTTTACTTCAATATGTTCTTCAAAGTGGCTCATAAAATGCAAAGTTGCAAAGGTACAATTTTAGATGTTAAATTCTTGTGAAGATTAATCTCAGATTTATTATACTTGTAAAGAATTAGTAAAATTTTTGTTGTAATTATTATAAAATTTGATAGATGAAATTATTAGGTATAAGTTCTAGAATTAATCATTCTGAATACGGTAAAGGTGTAGTTACTAACGTAACATCGCAACATTATTGGGTTACGTTTATTGAAAGTGGGTTAGAAACTATAGATATAGACAGCGATTTTGAAGTTATTGAAGCAGCAGATGGCGATGTTGATACTGTTAGTTTTTTTGAAGTAGAAAGTAGTTTGGTTAAAATTTTAAAAAAGTGGAGTGATGCAAGTGAGATTGTACCTATTGCAGATAAATATAAAGGTGGTAGAATTATTTTTGAACCAGCAGATACAAGTTTGAAATCTTATGAATTACCAATTGATACATTTTTTCATAAAATAACAATGGTTCGAGACAGGTTACGTGTTATGGAACAACGAATTAATTCTAGTGACCTAGATGAACAGGGTAAGACAGATTTACAACAATATATAACTAGAATATATGGTAGTTTAACTAGCTTTAATGTATTGTTTAAATCGAAGAGTCATAATTTTGTTGGGCAGCGTTCCAAGTAAAAGACAGGAAGTTTTACAAACTTGTTTTTAAGTTTTGGATTCCTAAGTTGCCAAAAATAAACCTATGGTTGGTGGGTAATTGTGCACCACTTTCGGTGATTGTCCAATCATTCCAAGAAGCTTCAAGGCCATTTATAGGTAAGAGCGATGTCCACATTTTAACGGCATTTGGTTTGCCGTGTTCATCTAACAACCATAAATAAGAATTTTGAGTTGAGGCCTTTTCGTCTTTATAAGTTACCAGAAGTCCTTCGTTTTTAACCAAACGCCTTTCAGCTCCTTTATCAAAAACATTATAGGGTGCAACTAGCCAAAAAGAATCATTTTTAAAATATTTAACTGCTTTTTCTATAAGTTCTTCGCCTACATCACCTTCAATGATGAATCCATGTACATAAGCTTTATTTAGTGACCCATCCTTAAGATTGATATTTACTTTATAGTCTTTCCAAAGGACATCACAATTATTCTCATTTTTATACCATTTATAATGACGTCTCTTTTTAAATGTCCACTCTATGTAATCGGTATTTTCAAAAGCTTCATAATCTAATGCGTTCAACATCTTGTATGCAAGGGCATCTGCTTGGTCTCCTTGCAAACCTGTTGGTAAATCTTCGTTATATTTAAAATATACAAAGCCATAAAGTATTAGGCTTGGTAGTGTAAAAAATATAATTACCCCAATAGATATTTTAATTATTTTTTTTAACTTCATTATAATATTGCTGTAGATTTCAATCTAAAAATGCTATCTACTTCTAGCTAAATTACTAACTACAAAGCACTAAAAGAAGTAAAAAACTTAAAAACCGACAGCCGTATCATCCCCTCGACGATCTGCACCACCCTCTAACGTTTCGTCATCTAAAACAAGTATTCCGTCGACCTTGCCAATTACAGGAGAACGGGATTCGTTTATAGGATATCCTAATTGTTCTAATTCTGTAATAATTTTTTTATCGAAAGAATTTGGTTCCATTCTAATCTCATCTGGCAGCCATTGATGATGAAAACGAGGGGCATCAACTGCTTCTTGAATAGTCATATTATATTCATGAACATTTAGTATGGTTTGCATAACAGAAGTAATAATTGTTGAGCCACCAGGAGTACCAAGAGACATAAACAATTTTCCTTTTTTTTCAACAATGGTTGGCGTCATAGAACTCAACATACGTTTTTCAGGTAAGATGCTATTCGCTTCACCACCAGTTACACCAAACATATTTGGAACGCCTGGTTTACTACTAAAATCGTCCATTTCATTGTTTAAAAAGAATCCTAACTCTGAACAATATAATTTTGAGCCATAAGCACCATTTAGAGTTGTAGTAACAGAAACGGTATTCCCAAAAGTATCGACAATAGAGTAGTGGGTGGTTTCATTACTTTCAATGACTTCAACATTTCCGTGTGAAACATCACTTGATAACGTTGCTCCGTCAAAAGAGAACGAACTCATTCTATCACTCAAATAAGCATTGCTTATTAACTCATCATTTGGAATATAAACAAAATCTGGATCACCTAAATAAAAGCTTCTATCTGCATAAGCACGACGTTCAGCCTCAGTTATTAATTGAATTGCTTTGAGGGAGTTATGTCCATATTCATCCAATGGATAAGGTTCTATCATTTTTAATATTTGTGCCAAACAGATACCTCCACTTGATGGAGGAGGCATAGAAATAATACTTAAGTCATCATAAGTGAAAGTTGTTGGCTTACGCCATTTTACTTCATATCTATTCAGATCTTCTACCGTCAAGACTCCACCATTATCTTGTATAAAATTTGCTAAAATTTTAGCTGTTTCTCCTTCGTAAAATTCATCCTTACCATGTTCCATTATTCGAGTTAAAGTTTCCGCCAACGCAACATATTTGATAGTATCTTTAGCTTTCCAAAACTTTTGAAATAATATGGAATCTTTATTAGCTTTATTAAAACCAGTCATATATTTGACTATCTTTTTTTCCTGTTTTTCTGTTACTATAACACCTTTCTTGGCTAATTCAATGGATGGAGTTATTATATCTTCAATCGGCAGACTACCCATTTTTTCGTGAACAGCAAACACCCCAGCAACAGAACCTGGTACTCCAACAGACATAGCACCTAATGTGCTTTTTTCTGGAATTACATCACCATTTTTGTCTAGATACATGTCTTTTGTCGCTGCCAATGGCGCTTTTTCTCTAAAATCTAATGCACCCGTTTCACCATTGGATTTCCTATAAACCATGAATCCGCCACCGCCAATGTTGCCAGCATATGGATAGGCTACAGCTAAAGCTAATTGGGTTGCAGCCATAGCATCAAAAGCATTGCCACCTTTTTTAAGAATATCACTTCCAATTTGAGAAGCTTCAGCTCGTGCCGAAACTACCATGGCATTATTAGTAATAAGTCCTCTTTTTAATACTTTATTGTTTTCTAATGACTTATCTCTTTTACATGAGGTAAAAACTGTGATTGTTATAAAAAATAATAAATAAAAAATTCGATTCATATTTTATAATTGTGAAGTTAATTCGTTTAGTTTTGATTTAGAAAATTCGATGAGTTCATCAAAGAAATGTGTAAACTCTTTTTCGAATGCTGAATAGAATTCTTCTAGCTCATTTACAGCTTCATTCATACCAGAACGATGTTTTGTTCTTCGGTTCATGCCCTCTAAAACCCTTGTTATACCTTCAATAGAAGCGTAGCTCAAAAGCCAGTTGTCTGTTACCATAAAAGGCATCATTTTTTGTATACGAAGTGGTAATATATCATAGTTTTCTTCTAAGGAGTCATAAAATTTTTGCACATAATCATCTAAAGGATCATTGCAATAAATACTCCAGTTTTTAGCTAGAAAATGATCGTATAAAATATCGACAATCACACCAGAATAATGTCCATATTTTTCATGCAATCGTTTGGTGCTTAACCTTACAGTCTTATGAGCATCTGTATAGGTGTCGATATTGCGATGCAACAATATGCCTGTTTGAATGTCTATGGGATATTTTTTATAGTCTTTTCCTTTGATGCCATCAGCAATAAAATTGCCAATTGTAATTAAATCATTTTCTCCAGAAAGATAGATATGTGCTAAAAAATTCATTCGTGTAATTTACGAATTAGGATTTAAGAATTACAGTTTTCTAATTGTATATTTGTCGCTTAATAAAAACTTTTATTCATGACACTTATAAAATCAATTTCTGGAATTAGAGGCACTATTGGCGGTCAAGTTGGGGATAATTTGACACCTATCGATGTTGTTAAGTTTGCGGCAGCTTACGGTGTTTGGGTTAAACAACAACGCCAAAAAGAAAATTACAAAGTAGTCGTTGGACGTGATGCTCGAATTTCAGGTAAGATGGTTCAGAATTTAGTTATGAATACATTGGTTGGTCAAGGAATCCATGTTGTAAATGTAGGGCTTTCAACCACACCTACAGTGGAAATGGCTGTTCCTATGGAACATGCTGATGGGGGAATTATCCTAACTGCTAGCCATAATCCAAAGCAATGGAATGCACTAAAACTTCTAAATAAAGATGGTGAATTTTTGAATGGTGAAGAAGGTGCTAAAATTTTAGAAATAGCAGAAAGTGATAGGATGTCTTTTTCAGATGTTGATAGCTTAGGAAAAATAACTAAAAATCAGGCATATTTCGATTTACATATTATTGAAGTATTAGATTTACCATTAGTTACTGTTAAGGCTATAGAACAGTCTAGATTTAAAGTAGTTGTAGATGGTGTTAATTCTTCGGGAGGCGTTATTATTCCCTTGCTTTTAGAGCGTTTAGGTGTTGATGTTATTAAGTTATATTGTGACCCAAATGGTCATTTTCCTCATAACCCTGAGCCACTTAAAGAGCATTTAACAGATTTATCTGAGAAAGTAGTAAAAGAACGTGCAGATTTTGGTATCGTAGTCGATCCAGATGTAGACCGTTTAGCGTTTGTAGATGAAAATGGTGAGATGTTTGGTGAGGAATATACTTTGGTTGCTTGTGCAGATTATGTACTAAGCATAACACCAGGAAACACTGTAAGTAATATGAGTTCTACAAGAGCGCTTCGTGATGTAACTGAAAAGCATGGTGGCACTTATGAAGCTAGTGCGGTAGGAGAGGTTAACGTCGTTAATTTGATGAAAAAAAACAAGGTGGTGATAGGAGGAGAGGGCAATGGTGGAATTATTTATCCAGAGTCTCATTACGGTCGTGATGCGCTTGTTGGTATTGCATTGTTTTTAAGTTTATTGGCAGATAAGAAAATGAGAGTTAGCGAACTTCGTAAAACATATCCTAATTACTTTATGAGTAAAAAGAAAATTGAGCTAACACTTGGTTTAGATGTTGATGGTATTTTGAATACGATGGAAAATCGGTATAAAAATGAAATTTTAACAACTATCGATGGTGTAAAAATAGATTTTTCAGATAGTTGGGTTCATTTACGAAAAAGTAATACAGAGCCTATTATTAGAATTTATACAGAGGCCAAATCACAAAAGGAAGCAGATGCTTTAGCAGATAAGTTTATAATAGAAATTGAAGAAGCGGCTATAAATTAGCTCTGCTTTTTACGATGCTTCCATCGTTTATGAGTCCAAAAATAAAACTCCGGAGCATTAAGAATTTGTGCTTCTACCAAATTTAAGTACTTATCAGTAATTTCATAATCCTTATAATCTTTTGGAGAGTTAGTTATTGTTTCGAACGTTGTTTCATAAAACCCACGTTTTACTTTATTAACACCAAAAAACACTACGGGCATATCTAATTTTTTAGCAAGCATTTCTGCACCCGTATGCACAGGTACATTAACACCCATAAACTCATTCCAATAAAAGGCTTTATCCAATCTTGGTGATTGGTCTGCAACAAAGCCACTTATGGTTAATTCGTTGTTTTTTTTTGCTCTAATAAGTGACGGAATTGTTTCTTTTGTGCTAACTAAATAGCTATTATATTTGGCTCTTTTACGCTTTATTAATGCATCAAAATATTTGTTAGCTAATGGTTTGTATACTCCATATCCTTTACTATTAACATAAGTTTGAAGAATGAAAATCCATTCAAAATTCCCATAATGAGCACACATTAAAATTGTGCTTCTCTGTTTATTTTCTAGATTTTGAATTAATTCTACATTAGTAAATGTGAAGCGTTTTTTCATTTCTGTTTCAGAAATAGTTAAAGATTTAATAGACTCTACAATTAAATCACAAAAGTGATGGTAGAATTTTTTTGAAATACGTTTAATCTCAGCTTCAGGTTTTTCAGGAAAAACCAATCTCAAATTTTCATAAACTATTTTTTTTCTGTAGCCTACAATTGAATAAACTAAAAGATAAAGAAAATCAGAAAATAGATAAAGCAATTTAAAAGGCAATATAGAAATTAACCATAAAAATGGATAAACAAGAATATAAACTAGAAATTGCATGAATAAATTTTAGATTTGCAAATATATATTATTTGACTTTAAACCTTTCGAATCAATGGGCAATTTAGAAGTAATTACTATTATAATTATCGCGGCGAACATATTTGTTTCGTATAAAGGTTTTAACGATTTCAGTTTTTTCGAAAGGCATAAATTCAATATTGGAAGTATTAGGAGAGGTGAACAATTTAGAATGCTTAGTTCAGGTTTTTTACATGCAGATACTGCTCACTTATTTTTTAATATGTTTGCTTTATACCTTTTTTCTGGCCAAGTGATATTCGAAATTGGTCAATACAGTTTTTTTATAGTTTACATTGGTAGCCTAGTCGCAGGCAGCATATTGTCATTATATTTTCATAAAGACGAATACCATTATAGCGCGGTAGGTGCTAGTGGTGCTGTTACAGGTATTTTATATTCTGCCATACTATTAAATCCAGACAGAGAGTATTATTTCCTTTTTTTACCGTCAAGGATTGGAGATATAGATTTGGGCATTCCAGGTTATATTTTAGGAATTGGTTACTTGCTTTATTCAATTTATGGGATGAAAAAAAGGACAGGAAATATAGGACATGATGCACATTTTGGAGGAGCCATTGGTGGGTTTGTTATTACTTTAATACTTTCACCATGGTTGTTTGAGACTAATTTATTGATGATCGGCTTATTGGCACTGCCAATTCTATTGTTATTTGTTTTAAAGAAAGCTGGTAAAATATAAACTTTACACTTCTAGATTTCTATATGGCACAGCTATTGACTTTATAGTAGTATTGTGTATCTTAATTTATATTCAAATTACTGATATTCAATATTTTAAATTATTTAATTTGAATTATAAGAAATGATCATTTCTGTTTTAATGACAGATTGACTGAAATGTATATATGAAGAAATCTAATATTATGACCCTTGACAGTTTGTCATTACAGGAGTTTGATGAAAATTCAGAATTAATTCCATTAATGACTCCAGAGGATGAAGAAGCTATTAATAATGAGAAGTTACCTGAAACCTTGCCTATACTTTCATTAAGGAATACTGTATTATTTCCTGGTGTTGTTATTCCAATAACCGCTGGACGTGATAAGTCGATTAAACTTATTAATGATGCAAATAAAGGGGGGAAAGTAATTGGAGTTGTTGCTCAAAAAGATGAATCGGTTGAAAATCCATCAGCAAAAGAAATTCATGAAACTGGTACGGTAGCTCGAATATTACGCGTTTTAAAAATGCCTGATGGCAATGTAACCGTTATTATTCAAGGTAAGAAGCGATTTAAAGTTGCCGAAGTGCTTACAGAGGAGCCTTACATGAACGCCACTATCAGAGATATTCCTGAGGCGAAACCAGCTGTAAATAATAAGGAGTTTTCTGCAATTATCGATTCTATAAAAGATTTGGCATTAGAAATAATCAAAGAAAGTCCTAATATTCCAAGTGAGGCTTCTTTTGCTATTAAGAACATAGAAAGTAATTCGTTTTTAGTAAACTTTGTATCATCAAACATGAATCTTTCAGTTACTGAGAAACAATCTTTGCTTGAGATGAATGATTTGAAAGAACGTGCTTTAGCTACCCTGAAGTTTATGAATGTTGAATTTCAGAAGTTGGAACTTAAGAATGATATCCAGTCTAAAGTTCAAATGGATATGAGTCAGCAGCAACGCGAGTATTTCTTACATCAACAAATGAAAACTATTCAAGAAGAACTTGGTGGTGTGAGTCATGATGAAGAAATTGAAGAAATGAAAGCCCGTGCTACTGAAAAGCAATGGGACAAAGATGTAGCGAAGCATTTTGAAAAGGAAATTGCTAAAATGCAACGTATGAACCCGCAGGTGGCGGAATATTCTATTCAACGTAATTATTTGGAGCTTTTTTTAGATTTACCATGGAATGAGTTTAGCACCGATAAGTTTGATTTAAAACGAGCCAAAAAAATATTAGACCGAGATCATTTTGGTTTGGAAGATGTAAAGCGCAGGATCATTGAATATCTCGCGGTTTTAAAACTTCGCAACGATATGAAATCCCCTATTTTGTGTTTATATGGGCCTCCAGGTGTTGGCAAAACATCTTTAGGAAAATCTATAGCAGAGGCTTTGGGTAGAGAATATGTGCGCATTTCTTTAGGTGGATTGCGAGATGAGGCAGAGATTCGTGGACATAGAAAAACTTACATAGGTGCTATGCCTGGGCGTATTATTCAAAGTTTGAAAAAAGCGGGAACGTCGAATCCAGTTTTTGTTTTAGATGAAATTGATAAGTTATCGAATTCACATCAAGGAGATCCTTCTTCTGCTATGCTAGAAGTATTGGATCCTGAGCAAAATAGTGAGTTTTATGATAACTTTTTAGAAATGGGTTACGACCTGTCTAAAGTTATGTTTATAGCTACTTCAAACAGTTTGTCTACAATTCAACCAGCTTTACGTGACCGTATGGAAATTATTAATGTAACAGGTTATACCATTGAAGAAAAGGTTGAAATAGGAAAGAGACATTTGTTACCAAAACAATTAAAAGAGCATGGTTTAACTAGTGATAACTTGAAGATTGGTAAGCCACAATTAGAAAAAATTGTGGAAGGTTATACACGAGAGTCTGGTGTTCGTGGTCTTGAAAAGCAAATAGCGAAAATGGTACGTTATGCGGCTAAAAACATTGCTATGGAGGAAAACTACGACATTAAAGTATCCAATGAAGATATAATAGAAGTTCTAGGAGGACCAAAATTAGAGCGGGATAAATATGAAAACAATAATGTAGCAGGTGTCGTAACTGGTTTAGCTTGGACTCGTGTAGGTGGTGATATTTTATTTATTGAATCCATTTTATCAAAAGGTAAAGGTACCCTTTCAATTACTGGAAACTTAGGTAAGGTAATGAAAGAATCTGCCACTATTGCTATGGAATACATAAAGTCGAATGCTGATGAGTTTGGAATAGATACTGCAGTTTTTGATAAGTACAATGTTCATATTCACGTGCCAGAAGGAGCTACCCCAAAAGATGGTCCTAGTGCAGGGGTTACTATGCTCACATCATTAGTGTCTTTATTTACACAGCGAAAAGTTAAGAAAAGTTTAGCAATGACAGGTGAAATTACACTTAGAGGCAAGGTTTTACCAGTAGGAGGTATCAAAGAAAAAATTCTTGCAGCTAAACGTGCTAGGATTAAGGAAATTTTGCTTTGTGAAGATAACCGACGAGATATTGACGAAATTAAGCCGGAATATTTGAAAGGATTAACATTCCACTATGTTACAGATATGAGTGATATTATAAAATTAGCTATAACGGATCAAAAAGTTAAGAACGCTAAAAAACTATAAATTTTGATATTACATTTAAAAACCTCGGATTAATCCGAGGTTTTTTTGTGTTTTAAAATAAATGAGACATGCCATCGTTTTAAGATAGATTTACTTTCTTTGTGCCGTAAATATGCTGAAAAAGAATATCATAATTTTTTATTTGTTGTTGAGTGTTTGCTTGTATGCTCAAGTAGGAGGCGAATCTACCTATCAATTCTTAAATTTGGTATCTTCTCCTCGTCAAGCTGCTTTGGGAGGAAAGGTCCTTACAAATGTAGATTACGATGTGACTCAAGCTCTATTCAACCCAGCTACTATAAATCCAGAAATGGACAATCAATTAGCCTTAAATTATACGAGTTATTTGGGAGATATTGGTTACGGAACCGCGTCGTATGCATATACTGTTGATAGACGTACACAAACGTTTCATGCAGGAATTACCTATATTAACTATGGTACTTTCGATGGTTATGATGAAGATGGAAATTCTACAGGAACATTTACAGGTAACGAAGCTGCACTATCAGTTGGATATGCCTTGCAATTAGGGTATTCTAATTTTTATTTTGGAGCGAATGCTAAATTAATAACATCAAAATTAGAACAATATAATTCTATTGGAGCTGCTGTAGATTTAGGCTTATTGTATATAAATGAAAATATAGATTTTAATGCAGCATTAGCAGTTAGAAATCTAGGATCACAAATTACAACTTATGCTGGCTTGAACGAACCATTACCTTTTGAAATCGCTTTTGGAATGTCGCAGACATTAGAACATGTGCCATTAAGATGGCATGTAACTTTTGAAAACCTACAAGATTGGCCAATTGCAAGACCTAATCCAGCAAGAGTTACTAGTGATTTAGGAGGAAACCAAACTTCTGAGAAGATAGGTTTTCTTGGGCAGGTTATACGACACACCATCCTTGGAGCTGAATTATTTCCTGAAGGGGGATTTAATATTCGACTTGGTTATAACTTTAGAAGAGGTGAGGAGCTACGTATTATAGATCAACGAAATTTTTCTGGACTATCAGCAGGAATTTCGATAAAAATGAATAAAATGCGCTTTAGTTATACGCATGCTAAGTATACTAGTGCAGCCAATTCGAACTTTTTTGGATTGCAAATTGATTTAAATCCGCGATGAGTAATAACAAAATAACCATAGCAATTGATGGGTTCTCTTCCACAGGAAAGAGTACTGTAGCTAAGCAAATTGCCAAGCATCTAGGGTATATTTATGTCGATTCTGGTGCTATGTATCGCGCTGTTACTTTTTTTGCCATGAAAAATGGCTTTATTGGAAAAGATCATTTTGATGTTGAACGCTTAGTATCTCAATTAAAACTTGTTGATATAAGTTTTAAGTTTAATAAAGAACTAGGTTTTGCTGAAGTTTATTTGAATAATGAAAATATTGAGAAAGATATTCGAACCCTCGATGTCTCCAGCTTTGTTAGCAAAGTAGCTGCTATTTCAGAAGTAAGACAAAAACTGGTAGATCAACAGCAACAAATGGGAATGCATAAAGGCGTCGTTATGGATGGGCGAGACATTGGTACAGTTGTATTTCCAGATGCTGAGCTTAAATTATTTATGACTGCTTCAGATGAAACAAGGGCAATAAGACGTTACCAAGAGCTTTTAGAACGAGGAGACGATATTATTTATGAAGACGTTTTGAAAAATGTTCAAGAGCGAGATTATATCGATTCTAATAGAGAAGATTCTCCTCTTGTAAAAGCGGCGGATGCTATTGCATTAGATAACTCCAATATGACATTACAAGATCAATTTGAAAAAATATTACAATTAGCAAAAATGGCCATAGAGGACATGGAATAAAAAAACGGCAGATTGCCGTTTTTTTTATTATTAAATGTTTCTTTATTATTATAAATTCGGAATAATCAATTCTTGATCTGGATAAATTAAATCTGGGTTCTTCAATATATCCGAGTTTGCTGCAAAAATCTCTTTATATTTCATGGCATCACCATAATAATGTTTCGCTATTTTTCCTAAAGTTTCGCCACTATTAACCACATGTCTGTGATAAACTCTGTCATCAGCCACCGCGATGTTTGCCATAATATCAGAGGGACTATCACCACCTATTTCTTTTATTTTGTCCCAAATTATATTTTTTTCATATGGGGTATTTGCAGTTCCTTTTACTTTTAGAACACCATTTTTTTCAGTTACACTACCGTCTTGAATGTTTAATGATTCTCCTAATTCTAATACTGATTGGTATTTTGCTTTCATTGTCATAATTGTGAGTTTTAAATTAATTTGAGTTTTACAAGATAATAAATTTCTTATCTTTTTTAATAAATTAAGGCTTTACTTTTGGTATCTTTTTTTAAGACACTAACAACTTAAAAAAGTCACATTTTTTTCAATCATTTATATGGGCTCATTACACCATAAGTAAGGATTAATTAATTTTATCATTTATTTTCTCATTTTTAGGTAATTACCTCAATAATATGTATTTTTGCGCTCCTTTTAGCGGATAGTCGGAAAGATAAAAGGAATGAAACATAAAAATTTATTTAACACTTCTGTTTATTAGTTGCTTAAATCTTCCGAAATAAATAGAATACAAATCTTAATCAGCACATGGCTGAAAACGAAAAACAAGCTGAAGTTGAAGTAACTGAAACTACAGCAGTTGAAGCTCCAGTAGTCTCTGAGGCGCAAGCAAATCCAGAAAAATTCTTAAAAGAGTTCAATTGGCACAATTACCAAGAAGGTATTGATGAAGTTGACGACAAGCAATTACAAGAATTTGAAAAACTAGTAGCCGAAAATTTTGTTGACACTTTAGATGACGAAGTAGTAGAAGGAACTGTAATACATATTACAGATCGTGATGCTATTATTGACATCAATGCAAAATCTGAAGGCGTTATTTCTTTAAACGAATTTCGTTACAATCCTAACTTAGCGGTTGGTGACAAAGTAGAAGTATTAATTGATGTTCGTGAAGATGCAACAGGACAATTAGTATTATCTCACAGAAAAGCAAGAGTAATTAAGGCATGGGATCGTGTAAATAGCGCTCATGATACAGGTGAAATTGTAAACGGTTTTGTTAAGTGCAGAACAAAAGGAGGTATGATTGTAGATGTTTTTGGAATTGAAGCATTCTTACCAGGTTCTCAAATTGATGTTAAACCAATTAGAGATTACGATCAGTACGTAAATAAAACTATGGAATTCAAAGTTGTAAAAATCAACCACGAATTTAAAAACGTAGTAGTTTCTCATAAAGCACTTATTGAGGCTGATATTGAAGAACAAAAGAAAGAAATTATTGGTCAATTAGAAAAAGGTCAAGTACTAGAAGGTGTTGTTAAAAACATTACCTCTTATGGAGTATTTATTGATCTTGGAGGGGTTGACGGATTAGTTCATATTACAGATTTATCTTGGTCTAGAATCAATCATCCAAATGAGATTGTTGAGTTAGATCAGAAATTAAATGTTGTAATCCTTGATTTTGATGAAAATAAATCAAGAATCCAATTAGGTCTTAAACAATTATCTAAGCACCCATGGGAAGCTCTTGCAGAAGAGGTGAAAGTTGGTGATAAAGTAAAAGGTAAAGTAGTTGTTATTGCAGATTACGGTGCGTTTATTGAAGTAGCTGATGGTGTTGAAGGATTAATTCACGTTTCTGAAATGTCTTGGTCTACACATTTACGTTCAGCTCAAGATTTTGTTTCTGTTGGAGATGAAGTAGATGCAGTTATCTTAACTTTAGATAGAGAAGATCGTAAAATGTCTCTTGGTATTAAGCAATTAACGCCAGATCCATGGACAGATATCACAGGTAAATACCCATTAGCTTCTAAGCACACAGGTATTGTACGTAACTTTACAAACTTTGGTGTATTTGTTGAATTAGAAGAAGGTATTGACGGATTAATTTATATCTCAGATTTATCTTGGACTAAGAAAATCAAGCACCCAAGTGAGTTCTGTGCCGTAGGTGATAAATTAGACGTTGTTGTCTTAGAATTAGATGTAGAAGGACGTAAATTAAGTTTAGGTCACAAACAAACAACTGATAATCCTTGGGATAAGTATGAAACTGAGTTCGCTTTAGAAACTGTTCATAAAGCAGCAATCTCTGAAATAGTTGATAAAGGTGCTACTGTAGCATTTAACGAAGATATCGTTGCCTTTATACCATCACGTCATCTTGAAAAAGAAGATGGTAATAAACTTAAAAAAGGAGAAGAAGCAGAATTCAAAATCATTGAATTTAACAAAGAGTTTAAACGTGTAGTAGCGTCTCATACAGCAATATTTAAAGCTGAAGAGATTAAAAATGTAAAAGCAGCGGCCAAAAAAGCGGCAACTGCAGCAGCAGAAGCAAAACCAACTTTAGGTGATGCCAATGATGCTCTACAAGCTCTTAAAGATAAAATGGACGGTAAGAAAAGTAAGAAATAAGTTTTTATAATCCATTGCAAAATTAAAAGCCTTCAAGAAATTGAAGGCTTTTTTTATTATCATTATTTATCATCTACATTTTTAATTTTTTGCATTACCTTTGTACTCCAGATACGTTTGGATTGTATATGAGTCAAAAAGTTTTACTTAACGCAAAAGAGGTAAACATCATTCTTCATCGATTGGCTTGTCAACTAATTGAAAAACATAACGATTTTTCTAACACGGTTTTAATAGGTTTACAACCTCGTGGGGTATTTTTAGCAGATAGAATAGCTAAAATACTAAGAGAACATTATAAGGTTAAAAACATTCAATTAGGACATTTAGATATTACATTTTACAGAGATGATTTTCGTCGAGGCGATAAAACATTGGCAGCCAATAAAACAGAAATTAATTTTATTGTAGAAGATAAGAATATCATTTTTATAGATGACGTATTATATACTGGTCGTAGTATAAGAGCAGCGCTAACAGCTATTCAGTCTTTTGGAAGACCAAATGAAATTGAATTATTAACTTTAATAGATAGACGTTTTAGTAGACATTTGCCAATTCAACCAGATTACAGAGGGAGACAGGTAGATGTTATTAATAACGAAAAAGTAAAAGTAAATTGGAAAGAGTATGACGATGAAGATTCGGTTTACTTAATTGAAAAATAATTAAAGTTTGAAGACGGGAGCATGAAGATAGAAGCTCTTGTCAGGTTGAGCGCAGTCGAAACCTAATTAAATTAATAAAAATATCTAATAAGAGCTACAATGAGCGAATTAAGTGTGAATCACTTATTAGGAATAAAATATCTTAACATACAAGATATTGAACTTATTTTTAAAACAGCCGACCACTTTAAAGAAGTAATCAATAGACCAATTAAAAAAGTACCTTCACTTAGAGATATTACTATTGCCAATTTATTTTTCGAAAACTCTACAAGAACTAAATTATCGTTTGAATTAGCTGAGAAACGCCTTTCGGCAGATGTTATAAACTTTTCCTCAGCTCAGTCATCAGTAAAAAAAGGGGAAACCTTAATAGATACCGTAAATAATATTCTATCTATGAAAGTAGATATGGTTGTTATGAGACATCCTAATCCTGGAGCAGGTGTTTTTCTGTCTAAACATGTTAATGCAAGTATCATTAATGCAGGAGATGGTGCTCATGAGCATCCAACGCAAGCATTATTAGACTCTTATTCTATTAGAGAAAAACTAGGAGAGGTAAAGGGTAAAAAAGTAGTTATTGTAGGCGATATTTTACATAGTAGAGTCGCTCTTTCCAATATTTACGCGCTACAATTACAAGGTGCAGAAGTTATGGTATGCGGTCCAAAAACCTTATTGCCAAAATATATAGATAAACTAGGGGTTAAAGTAGAAACTAATTTGCGTAAAGCTTTAAATTGGTGCGATGTTGCAAATATGTTGAGAGTTCAAAACGAACGTATGGAAATAAGTTATTTTCCTTCTACTAGAGAATATACACAGCAGTTTGGAGTTAATAAAGACTTATTGGATTCCTTAGATAAAGAAATTACTATTATGCATCCTGGGCCAATTAACAGAGGTGTTGAAATAACGAGTGATGTTGCTGATTCAAAACAAGCTATAATTCTAGATCAAGTACAAAATGGTGTTGCTATAAGAATGGCAGCTATTTATTTGCTAGCATCAAAAATAAAACAAGAGGTATGATAATAGATAAAAATGGTAATGTCTCAATCATTACCCAAGAAAAGGCGACTATAATTGAATTAGTAAAAAAGATTCAAACATTATATCCGAAATTTAAGAATGATAATATTATAATTAGTCTCACTAGCTTAAATAAAATAAGTTTAGAAGATATCGTTGAATTTCTTCAATTATCAAACACACATCGAAATACGAAGCATTCGTTTGTAATTGTTTCAGATAAGGTAGATTTAGACGTTGTACCAGATGAAATAGTTGTAGTTCCTAGCATTCAAGAAGCTTACGATGTTATTGAAATGGAAGAAATGGAGCGTGATTTAGGGTTTTAAAATGGGTAATTTTCATTTAGCACAAGTAAATATTGCAAAACGATTGGCGCCTATGGAAGACCCAATCATGCAAGATTTTGTAAATAACTTAGACAGAATAAATGCTATTGCCGATAAAGCTGAAGGATTCATTTGGCGTCTTCAAGATGAAGATAAAGATGAGGCAGTTGAAGTCTTTCAGGATGAGACCTTAATTATTAATATGTCTGTTTGGATGGACTTAGAAGCCCTATTTAATTACACTTATAATTCTGGTCATATTGAAGTTTTTAAACGTAAAAAAGAATGGTTTTCTAAAATGAAAATGATGCACATGGCCTTTTGGTATGTACCAATTGGTTATGAACCAACGTTTCAAGATGCAAAAAATAGATTAGATTATCTAAACGCTCATGGAGATACTCCTTTTGCATTTAGTTTTAAAAGTAAATTTTCGGCAAATGATTATTTAAATTATAAACCGAGTAAATAACATGAAATTATCAATACTCGGTTGCTATAGTGCCACACCAAGAGCTTTAAACAACACAACATCTCAGGTATTAGAAATTAGTAACCACATGTTTTTAATAGATTGTGGTGAAGGAACTCAAGTACAGCTACGGAGGCATAAAATAAAATTTAATCGTATAAAGCATATATTTATTTCTCATTTACATGGAGATCATTTTTTTGGTTTGGTAGGTTTAATTTCTACGTTTAGATTGCTTACTAGAGAAGCCGATTTACATGTTTATGGACCAAAAGGTATAAAAGAAGTGGTCACGCTTCAAATGAAACTCGCTGATTCCTGGACTAATTACAACCTTTTATTTCATGAACTTACTTCTACAGAATCAGAATTAATTTTTGAAAACGATACTGTTGAAGTTCACACCATTCCTTTAGAACATAGGGTCTACACAAATGGTTTTTTGTTTAAAGAGAAACCTAAAGACCGTAAATTAGATATTAATGCCGTTGAAGAAGCAAATATAAATGTTGCCTATTACAGAAAACTCAAACAAGGTTTTGATGTAACAAACGAGGAAGGAAAATTAATAAAGAACGAGCTTGTTACCAAAGATGGTAAGAAACCAAAAAGTTATGCTTTTTGTAGTGATACTGTTTATAAAGAAAGTATCGTCCCAATAATAAAAAATGTAGATGTTTTATATCACGAATCTACGTTTTTAGAAAAACATGCCCATCTAGGACCAAAAACGAAGCATTCTACCGCCAAAGAAGCTGCTAGTATTGCGAAACAAGCTGATGTAGGCACATTAATACTTGGTCATTATTCAACGCGTTACGATGGCTTAAATGCTTTTAAAGAAGAAGCTAAAGAAGTTTTTGATCATGTGGAATTAGCTGAAGACGGTAAAACCTTCAATTTTAAATAGAATTATACTTTCTCACAATAAGCTTTAAATCTCACAAGCCATTTATCTACTTGTTTTTTAAACATATTTGGGAAAAGTTTAGCAATTAGTTTTGCAACAAAACCTTTGAATTCTAAATACTCAATTTCTGTATCTAACTTGGTTTTGTTTTCATTTATAGCAGTAAACTTTGATAGCATGGTATTTGTCATACTCTTATGCTCGTAAGTTGCATAAAACTCGTCGGGTAATTTGTTGTGAATTATGGTTTCTATCAAATCAAACTTTTTATAAACCAATTTACATTTTGCTCCAGCCTCACCTCAGTACCACTTATTGGTTCCATTTTTAAGAAACCTTTCTGCGATTCTTTTAAGGCTTCAGGATCTTCAAAATGTTTTACCACTTCAATAATTGGTTTATTGATTTCGGTAGTACAAACAAATCTCATAATATAAAGTTTGGTCTTAATATAATCAAAAATGTTTTACAATTATTTTAAAAAACACGTAACTTGCAACTGTATGGAAAAGGATTTAGGCGACTACAGAAAATCTTACGAGAAAGGCGAATTACTTTTAAACGAAGTACCTGCAGACCCTATGGAACTATTTCAAAAATGGTTTCATGAGGTAGATAGTTTTTTTCCTGAAGATGAAACCAACACGATGACTATTTCCACTATGGGTCTTGATGGCTTTCCAAAAAACAGGGTAGTGCTACTTAAAAAGTACACCTATGAAGGATTTATATTCTATACAAATTATGCAAGCGAAAAGGGAAAGGCTATAGAAGTAAATCCTAACGTATGTCTTTCTTTTTTCTGGCATGGAGCAGAGCGACAAATTATTATTAAAGGTAAAGCAGAAAAGATTGCATCAAATTTAAGTGATGGCTATTTTGAATCGCGTCCAAGAGGAAGTCAATTAGGGGCGTTAGTATCCAAACAAAGTGAAATTGTAGTTAATAGAGGTGCCTTAGAAAAAGAATTATTATCCCTTGAAAAAGCATTTGAAGGTAAAGAAATTCCTAGACCAGAAACTTGGGGTGGTTATATTGTAAAGCCAGTAGAAATTGAATTTTGGCAAGGGCGTCCTAATAGACTTCATGATAGAATCCGTTACCAACTTCAAAAGGACTACAACTGGTTAATTAATCGATTATCTCCATGAAATATCGCTGAAATACACAATTTTTAATCTGAACAATGTAATTCATCGATTAAAAACATAATATATCGACAAAATACACGTAGTTAGTCGATTTTAACATTTTCTTAACACTCTCTTCTAAGTAGGCTGCTAATTTTACAGAACCAAGTCTAAATTTACCTACTTATGAAGTTATTAAGAAAACTGCCTTTATTGGCACTGTTTACTATCCTAACCTACTCATGTTCAACGGATAGTGTAGATGATCAAGTTGAGGTTATTACTGAAAAACTTGTAGTGCCTACTGCAAAAACTATTGAGATTGAAATCTTAGAACTTATTAATGATCATAGACTTTCTGAAGGTCTAAATCCACTAAATGCATTACCTGTTGTAAAATCGGTAGCATATACACATACAGATTATATGGTTGATAATGCTGTTGTTTCTCACGATAATTTTTATACTAGAAGTAGTTATTTAAAAAGTAACGCTGGAGCCAAAGTAGTATCGGAAAATGTTGCTTATGGATATACCTCTGCACTGTCTGTAGTTAACGCTTGGATTAGAAGTGAAGGACATAAAGCAAACATAGAAGGCGATTTTACAAATTTTGAAATTTCTGCTGAACAAAACACTGAAGGAAAGTGGTATTATACCAACATCTTCATAAAAAAATAATATTGTTTAATATTATTAAACAATAATCCCATAACCTTTTATTTATTGATTAGTAGCAACTAAGTATAGTCTTATGACTATTTACATTGGTAATTAAATGGTTATTTTTTAATAACAAAGTTGTTATTGAATTTAGCTTTAGGTATAAAATCCTCTCAGAAATGAGAGGATTTTTTAATTTTAATAACTTTCCTTTCTTAAAACATTATTCATCTGAATAATTTTCCACTTACCATTTTTATTTTGCCAAATTCGTGAACTAGTTTCCCTTACGGTATCTCCCATGCTTTTCCTTAAATATAATTGGCTTAAAAATCATACCCTATTATTGGATTAAGTAATTTCTGCTCTGTTATAGTATGTATAACATGTTTATTTGGTAGATGTTGACGAAACTGTTTAAGCTGATCATAGGTGTAACTTTTTAATGCTCCTGAAAAACTAATCTCAGACATCTTTATATTTTTATCCATCAATAATAAAATGTCTTCACAATTTTCGCTCCCATCCATGTATAAGGACTATAAATTTTTAGACATATCCTTAAATCCTTCAATGTCTACTTCTTTCAATTTGGAATTAGAACTGCATGAGAAAACAAGAATAATAATGGCTAGGCAGGATTTTTCATAATTAACTTAATATAATATTTTTTCCACTATATAAAGTTAATAAAAAAACCACCAAGCTTTCACTTGATGGTTTTAAAATTAATTTTAGGATCAAACTTTTATTCCATCTGAATAATTATAAATTCAGTACGTCTATTTAACTGGTGATTATCTTCTTCACAATTCACACTACCATCACATCCATTAGTTAATTTACGCTCACCAAACCCTTGGTGTTCTGTAATTCTTGCAGCATCAATTCCTTGAGAAACTAAGTACTCGTACGTCGAATTTGCTCTATCAATAGATAACTTATCGTTGTATGTTAATGTACCTCTTGAATCGGTATGCGACTCAATTCTAATTACCATTCCTGGGTAATCTACGTTCATTAACTTAACAATCTTATCAAGTTCTAAAGCTGCATCAGGACGAATATTGTGTTTATCGAAGTCGAAGTAGATAATACCTAAATCGGCTAATTTAACAACATCGCGTACTGGCGTTAATTCTAGATCTGCAGTAATAGTTGTTACGCTAGTTTCAATGTTTTTAGAAGTGAAATTTTTAACATCATCTTCATATTTTTTCTGGCTAGCAGTAATTTTATAATCTACATCTCTATCGATATTGATTTCATAATATCCTTCTTCGTCAGTTTCCATATAGGCAATCTGCTTACCATTACCATCTAACAATGTAATTATCGCATTAGGTACAGGTTTCTTATTCACAATATCTGTAACAGTACCTTCAACATTTAATAATGGTACTCTGTTGTATGCATAAATATCGTCATCTCCCATACCACCAGCTCTATTAGAAGCAAAGTAACCTGAAAGCCCATCTTCATTCATTGTAAAAGAGAAATCATCTTTACTTGAATTTACTGGGACACCTAGGTTTATTATATCTACTATGTCACCTTCTTTGTTGGCGATAGTTCCAAAAATATCTAACATTCCAAGACCAACATGACCATCTGAAGAAAAGAATAAATTTCCTTCATTATTCAAATATGGCATACCTTCGGCTCCTTTAGTATTTACAACTTCTCCTAAGTTTTCAGGCTCGCCTAGAGAACCATCATCATTAATATCAACAGAATAAATATCTGATGCTCCAATGCCACCAGGTCTATCTGATGCAAAATATAGTTTTTTATTGTCAGGGCTCAAGGCTGGGTGTTGTGTGCTATATTCTGAATTGTTAATAGATAAATCTTCAACATTAGTCCAAGTACTATCGGCTAATGTTGCTCTATAAATTTTTACTTGGTTAATACCTTTACTATTACTGTCATAAACATTCTTAATAAAGCTATTTCTGGTAAAATACATGGTATTACCATCATTAGTAATAGTAACAGGGCCATCGTGGTAAATAGAATTTACATCACCACTTATTTTTGTAGTATGATCTGCAGGTTCTTTTCTATCTTTTTCAACAGCATATACATCTAGAAAAGGTTGCTCGTTCCAGCCATATAATCGCTTGATAGATACACCTTCATCACGAGTAGAAGCAAAATAGATTTTACCATTATGCTCATAGGCTCCAAAATCACTTAATTTTGAATTGTGATTAAACTTCTTTAGAAAGTATTGTTGCTTTGCATTAAAGATATTTGTTATGAAATTACCTTTCTTCAAATATTTGCTGGTATTTATAACTCCACCAGAATCTTTATAACGTTGCAACCATTCTTTAGAATCGTCGTATTTTTCAATACCTCTTAAAGCTTGTGCGTAGTTATAATAGTATTCAATTGGAATATTCTCTTGAGCAACAGCTTTTTTGTAATATTTAGCTGCGTTCTTAGAATCTCTTAGAAGCGCATAGCAATCTGCTAATCTTCTAATGGCATAATCCTCGTTGTACTTATTTTCTATAAGTTCTTGATAAGCTTCAGAAGCTTTTACAAATGAAAACTTATTAAATAAAGTATCTGCTTTTTTCTGTTTTCCATATTGCGCCGAAGCTGTAAAACTCACCGTCAATAGGATACAAACTAATATGTAATTTTTTAATTTCATGGGGTGATTTTTTTATTAGAAATATCTAGGTGATTTTAGTTTTGAGTTCAGGAACTTAAATTCGTAGATAAGTAATACCTCATGTGTTCCATTACTATAATTATTAATATCTGAATTTGGTTTCTCGTAAGCATAACCTACACGTAATTGTCTAGATACTTGAAAATCTGCAAATCCACCAAACGCTCCAGTACTTTCATTAACTCTATAAGAACCTCCTAACCAAAATTTCTCATTAAATAAGAAGTTAGCAGTAACATCATAAGAAACTGGCGCTCCATTGGTTGCTTTTACTAAATACGAAGGTTTAAACTTAACACTCTTGCTTAAATCGAATACATAGCCACCTGTAAAATAATAACTCAATCGCTCTAGGGCTTCATAGCCATTTTCTATGTTTCGGTTAGTATTAAGTATTCTTGGTGCAGATAAACCTAAATACCATTTATTGGTATGCCAAAATACCCCTAGACCAACATTTGGACTCCAACGATCTTCTATGCCATAAATTGAAGGGTCAAAACTTTGAGATTGACGAAAATCTGCATCTAAGCTATAGCCTGTAAATCCAGCTTTTATACCAAATGCCAATTTTCCATCAACACCTATTGGCAAGCTATATGAAAAATCCCCATATAAATACGAGTAATTTTCCGGACCAAGGTCATCATCTATAAAAGATAGACCTAAACCAATCCTATCATTTCTAAGAGGTGTATGGATTGAAAGCGTTTGAGTTTCAGGACCTCCATCAAAACCAACCCATTGGCTTCTATGTAATCCAACAATGCTTAAGGCTTCTCTACTACCTGCATATGCAGGATTTACAGAGATTGTATTGTACATGTACTGTGTGAATTGTGGTAATTGTTGTGCAACTCCAAACGTACAGCTAAACAATGCAATAGCGATTATGTAATGTTTAATAAGTTTCATAGGTTAAAGTTTTATTTGGTTCCTAAGTAAACTGGTCCGGTAAATGGTTCCAATCCACTATTTTCTAAGATTACTATATAATAATACGTTCCATTTGGTACAGTGTCTGCGTTCCCAATTGATGATTTATGTGCTTGACCTTCCCAGTTACCTTGTCCTTCACCAAGCGTATAGTTATCAGACTCATAGATTAGAGCACCCCAACGGTTAAATATTTTTACGTTGGCAACAAATCCACAGGCTTCAATACCATAGATATCGAAAGACGGATTAAATTGATCTCCATTCGGGGTTACTGCCTTAGCAATAATAACATCTTCAGCGCTACATGGCAATACAATACAGCTTGAATCAATAGTTATTGTTACTTCAGTTGTTTCTAAACAACCTGTTGGACTTATATAGGTGTAACTAAACACATAATCTCCTAATTGATCAGCCAAATTACTTGGATTAAAAATGCTACCATCAAGACTAGGAGTCGATACTCCAGAAATAAATGACCAACTTGCATTTTGATTCGTATTTGTGATGTAATCATTTAAATCAATTTCACCATCATCGTAACATTTGCTGTCGGTTGTAGTTGCCATAAATTCATCGGCAGTAACTGTTATTGTTTGTTGTACAGTAGTTTGATTACCACATGCATCAGTTGCTGTCCATTTTCTAATAATCTCATAGTCTTGAGGTGTATCTTGATTGTATGTAGACACCTCACTTTCACTAATAACTATGTCTATGACTGCAGAACAGTTATCCGTAAATCCAGGAGACACGGCTTCAGGAATACTTGTACAACTTACTGAAATTTCAGTTGGAAGTGCTATCACTGGTATTGGTGATGTTTTATCAACTACAGTGATAGTTTGTACTTTAACTTCTGCAGGATTACCACAGTCATCAGATAAACTCCATGTTCTTGTAATCACCTGCTCATTTGGACAATTTCCATCAGTAATACTATCAGAGAAAGTAGCTTGTAAACCTGAAGAACAATTATCTGCTTCATCAGTTACATCTCCCGTTATTGTTAAATCTAATTCATTGTCTTCACAATTTATAGTAATATCTGCGGGCGCAGTAAATATAGGATTAATTGTATCTTCAATAGTATAGACATAATCCCATGTACCTGTATTACCTGCACAGTCAGTTAAACTGAATGTATAAGTTTTTGTTCCATTACAATCAGGATCATCACTTTGACCCACTAACACACCTGTGATATCATTAGTTCCACAGAAATCTGGAATCACTGGTGCTGCTGGCTCTACTGCATCTGCTAAACAGTCTACAGTTGATCCGCCATTAGCTGGAATGGTAAACATTGGTACATCAATAGTATAGACATAATCCCATGTACCTGTATTACCTGCACAGTCAGTTAAACTGAATGTATAAGTTTTTGTTCCATTACAATCAGGATCATCACTTTGACCCACTAACACACCTGTGATATCATTAGTTCCACAGAAATCTGGAATCACTGGTGCTGCTGGCTCTACTGCATCTGCTAAACAGTCTACAGTTGATCCGCCATTAGCTGGAATGGTAAACATTGGTACATCAATAGTATAGACATAATCCCATGTACCTGTATTACCTGCACAGTCTGTATATGTATACGTATAAATCTTATCGCCCTCACATACTGGATCTGAATTCTCCGTAATTACTGCGGTTATATCATTTCCACAAACATCTGTTACGATTGGTGCTGCAGGTTGAACTGCATCTGCTAAACATTCTACCGTTGATCCTGCATCAGCCGGAACTACTGGTAAACTTGTTACATCAATCGTATATGTATAATTGTAAACCGATATGTTTCCTGCACAGTCTGTATATGTATACGTATAAATCTTATCACCTTCACATACTGGATCTGAATTCTCCGTAATTACTGGAACTATATTATTTCCACAAACATCTGTTACGATTGGTGCATCTGGTTGAACTGCGTCTGAGATACATTCTACCGTTGATCCTGCATCAGCCGAAACTACTGGTAAACTTGTTACATCAATCGTATATGTATAATTGTAAACCGATTCGTTTCCTGCACAGTCTGTATATGTATACGTGTAAATCTTATCGCCTTCACATACTGGATCTGAATTCTCCGTAATTACTGGAACTATATTATTTCCACAAACATCTGTTACGATTGGTGCATCTGGTTGAACTGCGTCTGAGATACATTCTACCGTTGACCCTGCATCAGCCGAAACTACTGGTAAACTTGTTACATCAATTGTATAAGTGTATGTGTATACTGATTCATTTAATGCACAGTCTGTATATGTATACGTGTAAATCTTATCGCCTTCACATACTGGATCTGCATTTGCTGTAATCACTGCTGTAATGGTATTTCCACAAACATCTGTTACTACTGGTGCATCTGGTTGAACTGCATCTGCTAAACATTCTACTGTAATTCCTGCATCAGCCGGAACTACTGGTAAACTTGTTACATCAATTGTATAAGTGTATAACCAATCCGCTGAATTACCAGCACAGTCTGTATAAGAAAAAGTATAAACTTTATTCCCTTCACAGGCTGGATCTGCATTTTCATTCATAACAGGTACCACTTCTATATTATTCGCATCGTAAATGGTTGGTGGTATTGGAACAATTGCTTCTACAATACATTCTATACTACTGCCGTCATTTTCAGGTAATGTAAACGTAGGCAACATAATTGAATATGTATATTTCCAATCATTTGTATTTCCAGCACAATCTATGTACGTAAATGTATATACAATAGAACCCTGACATACTGGTGAATCCGAAACAACAGGCCCTGAAGGTGTTATTGCATTCCCGCAGGCATCATTTACCAGTGGAGGAGTTGGCTCTACTGCTTCTGCTAAATTATTTACTGAACTAAATCCGTCCTCGGGTAAAGTAAAGTCTGGAATGTCGATCGTGTAAACATAACTCCAATCATGGGTGTTAGTCTCACAATCTGTATAGGTATAAATCCAAGTCATCGTTCCATCACATGGAATATCTGACGGTGTAGTTGTCAATACGGGTGTAATCGCATTTCCACAGGCATCATTTACTGATGGTGCTACTGGTTGAACTTGTGCATCTACTAAACAATCAACGGTACTTGCGCCATCTGCTGGTAAAGTAAAGTCTGGAATGTCGATCGTGTAAACATAACTCCAATCATGGGTGTTAGTCTCACAATCTGTATAGGTATAAATCCAAGTCATCGTTCCATCACATGGAATATCTGACGGTGTAGTTGTCAATACGGGTGTAATCGCATTTCCACAGGCATCATTTACTGATGGTGCTACTGGTTGAACTTGTGCATCTACTAAACAATCAACGGTACTTGCGCCATCTGCTGGTAAAGTAAAGTCTGGAATGTCTATCGTGTAAGTATAAGTATAAACAGAAACATTATTTGCACAGTCTGTATATGTATACGTGTAAATCTTATCGCCTTCACAAACTGGATCTGCGTTTTCTGTAATAACCGCTGTAATGTCATTTCCACAAACGTCCGTTACAACTGGTGCTGCAACTTGTACTGCGTCAACTAAACATTCAACTGTATCTGAACCATTTACTGGTACATCTGGTAAGGTTGCTGGAATTATTGTAATTATTTGCTCTACTTCAATTGAATTGTTACAATCATCCGTTACAGAATAAGTTCTTGTAATAACTTCTGGGCAAGAATTTTCATCAGATACATCACTTACAAATGCTACCATAGGGTTAGCAGTACAATTGTCTGCTTCATCTATTACATCTAAAATATCCCATGCAGGTACATTGTCGATACATTCTACATTAATCGGATCTAAATTTGAAGCTGTTGGTGCAGTTGTATCTTCTACAACAATTACTTGATTTCCTGTTGTTGTATTTCCACAAGCATCAGTAGCGGTCCAAACTCTAACAAAAATTTCGCTGTTTTCACATTCATTTAATGCAGGCGTAAGGCAAACACTATTAAATATTACAACACCAAGACCACCATCGTCAGTTATTTTACGACCCCAAAGTCTCCATGTTCCATTCATATCACCTGTAAAGTCATCAAAACTTGACTCAAGTGTAACTGTTAATCCTATAGCTTGACTAACAATATTTTCAGTGTTGATTGTACTAGTTCCTCCATAAGGCTGATAGTCTTCTTCTAAGGCAGAGTAAGTACCATTATTCCATACAGGAGTAGCATCAGAAGAAAAGTTAATATCAAAGTTACCGGTTAAATTACAACTCGCTTCTGAATCACAATAAGGTCCGATTAGAATGACTGCTTGACCATTAGGTGCAATTATCCAAAACTCTGCATTACCTAAAGCTTGGTTTACATCAAAATTAAGAGAAAGACTTTCAATATCATTTGCAGTATAATTTGCAGGTATTTGACTTATATCAAATTCAAATGTACTTCCAGCTGCATTAGCAGCTAGGTTTACTGAACCTTGTGTACCAAAGCAATAGTCATCAATATAAGTTACTGATACTGAAGAATCACAGTTATCGGTTGCAGTTGCCATACCAGTACCAGTAGGTGAACTGTCTTCGTCACATTCAATACTTGCGTTTGCAGGAATGGTTAATATTGGAGCTGTCGAGTCTTGAACTGTTATAGTTTGAGATTTCGTAGAAGTATTTCCACAAGTATCTGTAGCAGTCCAAGTTCTTTTAATACTATATTCGGCTGCACATGAACCAGGTGTTGTTACATCGGCAAATGTTAAGGTCACCGTTGCATCACAAGCATCTGTTGCTGTTGCTATAGCAAATGAAGGTGTTGCAGGACATTCTATTGTTGTCGGACCAGGCAATGCTGCAATTACAGGAGCAGTAGTATCTATAATAGTAAAGGTTGCATCTTGAGTAATAAAGTTATCACATTCATCAGTAAGGGTAAAGGTTACCGTTGCTGTTCCTGTTCCACCACAAAGGTCACTTAGACCTGGATTGTTATTGGTTACTATTGCATCTCCACAAACATCACTTCCTGAGAAGCTTGTTAACCAAGCTGCATATGTTGCTGCATTAGTAGCAGGATCACATTGTACAGTAGTCATATCTGAAGGCGCTGTATCCCATGTTGGTTTTGTAGTATCTATAATAGTAAAGGTTGCATCTTGAGTAATAAAGTTATCACATTCATCAGTAAGGGTAAAGGTTACCGTTGCTGTTCCTGTTCCACCACAAAGGTCACTTAGACCTGGATTGTTATTGGTTACTATTGCATCTCCACAAACATCACTTCCTGAGAAGCTTGTTAACCAAGCTGCATATGTTGCTGCATTAGTAGCAGGATCACATTGTACAGAAGTCATATCCGTAGGCTCATTTGTCCAAACAGGATCTGTAGTATCTATAATAGTAAATGTGGCATCTTTGGTAATATCATTACCACAATCATCAGTCAAGGTAAAAGTTACCGTTGCTGTTCCTGTTCCACCACAAAGGTCACTTGGACCTGGATCGTTATTGGTTACTGTTGCATCTCCACAAACATCAGTTCCTGAGAAGCTTGTTAACCAAGCTGTATATGTTGCTGCATTAGTAGCAGGATCACATTGTACAGTAGTCATATCCGTAGGCTCATTTGTCCAAACAGGATCTGTAGTATCTATAATAGTAAATGTGGCATCTTTGGTAATATCATTACCACAATCATCAGTCAAGGTAAAAGTTACCGTTGCTGTTCCTGTTCCACCACAAAGGTCACTTAGACCTGGATCGTTATTAGTTACTGTTGCATCTCCGCAAACATCAGTTCCTGAGAAGCTTGTTAACCAAGCTGTATATGCTGCTGCATTAGTAGCAGGATCACATTGTACAGAAGTCATATCCGTAGGCTCATTTGTCCAAACAGGATCTGTAGTATCTTGTATTGTAATAACTTGAGTTACTTGAGTGTCATTATTACAATCATCAAAAGCTATAAATGTTCTGGTAAACGTTTTTGCACATGGATTAGTACTATCTACAACACTATCATAATACCCCAAATAAGTAACATCACTTGGATTAGGAAGTGCACTACTTCCACCTTTTAAAAGTAAAAACTTTGCTTTTTCTAATGCTAAGGCATCCGTTGGACCTCCTGCATTTCCAAAATTATATAATAATTCATCCGCAGTATCTGTCAAATCAGTTTCATCACAACCATTAACCGTATAATCTGCCGGGGCAGTAATTGTTGGACCTGTAGTATCCAATAAAATAACCACTTCAACTGGATCACTCTCGCAAGTACTACCTTCAAGTGTTAGTGTTACCCAATAAGATCCATTCTGTAAAGGTATTAGATTAAAAGGAGGTGCTAACTCCGTAGTCATACCAGGATCACTGTACCATCTAGTATTTCCGGCACCCATCACTGTTGCGTCTAGATCTGCAAGTGTTTCAACTGTACACCAAGGGTTTTGTGAAGGTATCATAGGTGCTCCAACATTAAAGCTTATATCAGCTTCAAAACCGTCTTGTGGAGTTGAATTAAAACTACCTGATGCATACGTTGTACTTGGTAAAATTTTTAAACTGGGGCAAACCTCACATTGAGTAATATCATAAATATCAGCTAATGCAATTCTTATTTCCAAAAATTGTCCATGATCGGTAGTATCTGTAAACTCGTCACAAATGTCGGCATTAGGCGAGCCAATTGCCGCTTCAAAAGTTTTTTCATTATCAACCCAACCATTTTCCCAATCAAAAATTGTTACAGGACTTATGTCTCCATTCGATTTAACACCAAAAAAAGCAGCTATATCAGCTCCTTCTCTTCCTGCGTCAATTGCCTCTTGAGTCTGTTCACCATTTGTCAGATCACAATCATTATCAATATATACTGCAAATCCTGCGGCACCACTAGCCTCTCTATCGAACGCAAAATAAATGTAAGGGTCATCATTATCTATTTGATAACTCCCCCAAAAGTTCAAGATTTCTGAAGGTGCAGAATAACCATCATCACCATCAGGGGTATCGGGAGTTCCATATTCATCTAAACATTGGTCACCATCTAAAACTATTGTTTGTGAATAGCTTTCAGTTGACGCAAACAACAATACCAATAAAGTTAATAAACCTGTAAGTGTGATTTTTTTCATATTTGGAAAAGTATTAGTTTTCATAAGCTTGTAGATTTGTATTGACTTTAGCAACTTTTAAATATATAAATGATGGCATAGCTTCATTGCTATCCATGCATGTTTCGTTATTATTAAAAAGTAATGAGGGAAAGACGCCCAATAGGGTCGTCAAGAACTTTGTATGTGAAATTAGATTTGGGGTCATCTTTCAGTTAATAGCTAGAACAAAACAACGTATATGTTATTATTAATTCAAAAAAATATGTTAAATCACTCAAAAAGTCGACAAGAGGTGTTTCTCACACGTTTAATCGGTTAATTTGTATGATTTGCCGACAACAGATTATTAAATCCATTTAATTAAAGGTGCTTTTAATCCATAATTCTTTTAATTTAGTTACTTAAAGTTTATACTTTTATCATTCTAATAAGCAAATAAAATCCTTTTAAACGAGAAAAACAACATTTTATCGATAAAAATTAACTCTTTACCGACATTTTATGAAAACCTTAATTATAATAAGACATGCAAAATCATCTTGGAAACATAATGTAATTGATCATGAAAGACCACTAAATAATCGTGGTGTTTCTGATTCTAAAATGGTATCAAATTACTTCATAAACAAAGGGTTAAACCCTGATAAGGTTATGATTAGTGATTCTAATCGAACCAAGTTAACAGCGGATCAATTCATAAAAGCTCTAAAAATAGACAGTCAAATTATTGAATACAGCCATGAATTATATGATTTTTCTGGTTATAATTTAATTAACACAATTAAAAACTGTAATTATGAAGTAGATAGACTTATGGTTTTCGGGCATAATCATGCTATAACTGCCTTTGTGAACTCATATGGCAATAAATATATAGAGAATGTACCTACCTGTGGTGTGGTAATTATTGAGTTTGAAATTAAAAACTGGAAAGATTTAAAACCTGGTAAAACAATTGATACATTGTTTCCTAGAGATTTAAAACAAAATATATAATTAAAATAATTCTACAATATATATTTATAAGCTGTAATTCATGAAATTTAATTTTCAATAATCAAATACATTTAGACTAAATTTATTCTCAAATACAATATATTTGTGATTCATTAGAATAGATAAGCATGACTCCAAGCCCCGATGCGGACAATACATACATAAATAGAGAGATAAGTTGGTTACAATTTAACGAAAGAGTACTTCAAGAAGCTTCAGATTTAAGTGTTCCATTGATAGAAAGATTACGTTTTTTAGGTATTTTTTCTAATAATTTAGATGAATTTTTTAAAGTAAGGTATGCCACTGTTAAGCGTATTGTGGAAGCAGGTAAAGGTGGTAAAAGTGAGCTTGGTGGTATTAAAGCAAAGGAGTTATTAGAAATAATCACTCAAATTGTTATTAAACAACAAAGTAAAAGTTTAGAAATTTTAAATAATATTAAATCTTGTCTTGAAAAAGAGGATATATATATTATAGATGAAAGTCAAATTGATGCGAATCAGCACGATTTTATTAAAAAATATTTTATTCAAAAGGTAAGCCCCGCATTGGTTACAATAATATTAAATGATGATGTAAGGCTTCCAAATTTAAAAGATAGTGGTGCGTATTTAGCGGTTAAAATGTTTATGGTTGATGATTCAAAACAATTCGCCCTAATAGAAATACCAAAGAATATAAATAGATTTGTCGAGCTACCAAAACAAGGTGATAAGAGTTATATAATAATGATAGACGACCTACTTAGGCATTGTTTGGCTGATATATTTAACATCTTCGACTATAAAAGTGTTTCTGCGCACATGATTAAAATAACACGTGATGCAGAACTTGATTTTGAAAGTGATTTAAGTAAGAGTTTTATTGATAAAATATCTGATAGTGTAAAACACAGGGAAATTGGGGAGCCAGTAAGATTTGTTTATGACAAAACAATAGATGAAGAAACACTACAGTATTTAATGTCAAAAATGGGTATTGAAGATACTGATAGTATTATTCCTGGTGGTCGTTATCATAATAGGAGGGATTATATGAGTTTTCCAAGTTTAGGAAGAACGGATTTACTTTACGACAAAATAGAACCGCTTCCTATAAAAGGATTAAGTTTTGAGGCGAGTATTTTCGAGGCAATTGCCGAGAAGGATTATTTGCTTTATGCACCTTATCAAACATTTTCTTATGTCGTTAAGTTTTTGCGCGAAGCAGCATTAGATCCGAAAGTGAAAACTATAAAAATTACTATTTATCGCTTAGCACAAATATCTCATATCGCTAGTTCATTAATTAATGCTGCTATAAATGGTAAAACCGTGACTGTTTCTATTGAGTTACGAGCGCGATTTGATGAACAAGCCAATATTGACTATGCCCAACAAATGGAAGATGAAGGTGTGAACCTGATTTTTGGTGTTGCTGGATTAAAAGTGCATAGTAAAATGTGCGTAGTCGAAAGAGAAGAAGGTAAAAAGCTAAAACGTTATGGATTTATTAGTACTGGTAACTTCAACGAATCCACCGCAAAAATATATACCGATCACACATTATTCACATCAGATCAAAGTATTTTGAAGGATGTCAATAAAATTTTTAACTTCTTTGAAACTAACTATAAAATTTATAGATATAAGCACCTTATTACTTCGCCACACTATACAGAAAGTGCCGTTCATAAATTGATTGATAAAGAAATTGAAAATGCTAAACTTTATAACAATGGTGTTATTAGGCTTAAAATGAATAGCATTTCCAGCTATAAAATGATTGATAAATTATATGAAGCGAGTAGAGCAGGTGTTAAAATTCAAATGATAGTTAGGGGTATTTGTTGTTTAATTCCTGGCGTTAAAGGCATGAGTGAAAATATTGAAGTTATAAGTGTTGTAGATAAATTTTTGGAGCATTCAAGATTGTATATTTTTGGTAACAATGGAGATTCTATGGTATATATTTCATCTGCTGATTGGATGACTAGAAATATATATAACCGAGTAGAAGTTAGCTGCCCTATATACGATGAAGACATCAAGCAACAAATTATTGATCATTTCAATATTTCTTGGAGCGATAATGTAAAAGCACGTATTTTAAATGCCTCACAGGATAATGCTTATAAAGTTGATAATAACGAAGAAGTAAGATCGCAGTTTGCACTATACGATTATTATCGAAAAAAACTACAAAGCTAATATGCTATCAATAAAAAAATATGCAGCAATCGATATTGGTTCCAATGCAGTACGATTACTTATTTCAAATATTATTGAACAAAAAGGAAAACCAGTTCAATTTAAAAAAAATTCTCTAGTGCGTGTACCAATTCGATTGGGGGCAGATGTTTTTTTAAAGAATAAAATTTCAAAGGAAAACACACAGCGCATACTAGATACTATGCTAGCTTTTAAATTATTAATGAAATCGCACAAAGTAGTTAAATATAAGGCCTGTGCCACATCTGCAATGCGTGAATCATCAAATGGTAAACAAGTTGTAAATTTAGTATTAGAACATGCTGGTTTAAATATAGATGTTATAGGTGGAGAAGAAGAAGCAGCAATTATTGCTGCTACAGATTTGAATAAATATATTGACCCTAATAAAACATATTTATATGTTGATGTTGGGGGTGGAAGTACCGAGTTTACAGTTATTCACAGAGGAAATCAAGTAGCATCTAGGTCGTTTAAAATTGGGACTGTAAGGCTGCTTAACGATATGGTAAAAAAAGAAGATTGGAAGGATTTACAAGCTTGGATAGGTTCTAATGCCAAATCATACCATAAAATTGATGTTATTGGCTCAGGAGGAAATATTAATAAAATCTTTAAAATTTCCGGAAAATCAATGGGAAAACCATTATCATATTTTTACATGACTTCCTATTATAACACGCTTCAAACCTACTCTTATGAAGAGCGTATCACGGAATTAGCACTAAATCAAGATAGGGCAGATGTTATCATTCCTGCTATGCGAATTTACCTTTCTGCAATGAAATGGAGTGGTGCAAAAAATATTTATGTTCCTAAAATTGGATTGGCAGATGGTATTATAAAAAGTATATATTACGATACTGTTTCAAGCAATACACAGTAAAATTCTGCAATTCACCTTTAAAATATATAACTTTTAACAAAAAAAATTATATTCGCTGCATAATTGTTTGCTATTAAACATTAACCCAAACCTATTAATTATGAAAAAAACATTAATCTTAGCTGTACTTGTTGGTTTTTCAACCATTTATGGATTTTCCCAAGACACTAAATACGGAGTACGTGCAGGTCTAAATATATCTAATATAGATTTTGACCCGGACGCAACATTTGTAAATAAGCATAGAAATGGATTTATGATTGGTTTCTTTGGAGAATTTGGTTTATCTAAATCTGTTTTATTCTCTCCAGAACTTCAATTTTCTTCTGAAGGAGGAAAAGACGAAGCCATTAGATTAGATTATTTACAGATTCCATTGTATTTAAAATTTAGATTGAGTGAAAAATTCCATTTAGGTGTTGGTCCTCAAGTAGGAGTTAAAATCCATGAATATGAGGATGGTGTTCGGAATTTTGCTTACTCTGGTGTTGGAGGGATAGAATTTAAAATATCTCATCAATTATTTGTTGATGCAAGATATACTGTAGGACTATCTAATGCTCTAGATGATGATCAAGTTCTTGAGGCTAAGAATTCGAATATTCAATTCGGATTTGGTTTTAAGTTTTAACCATGAATAGCTTCGGTTTTTCCGAGGTTTGATATAATTTCAGATTCATATTCAAGAAGTTGCTGCCATTTGGTGTCAACTTCTTTTTTATTACCATACTTTCTGGCAAAACCTAAAAACATGGTATAATGATTTGCTTCACTAACCATTAGTTTTCTATAAAATTCAGCTAATTCTTTTTCTTCTAATTCTTCTGAAAGCAATCTAAAACGTTCACAACTCCTTGCTTCTATTAAGGCAGCATATAACAAACGATGCACCAATTGTGTTGTTCTACTACCTCCTTTAGGGAAAAACTTGACTAGTTGAACCACATAATCATCACGTCTATCGCGTCCTAAAGTCCAACCACGCTCAATAATTTTATCATGCACCATCTTAAAATGGCTGATTTCTTCTTTCACCAAGGTTACCATTTCTTGAACTAATTCGGTGTATTCTGGAAAACTAACTATTAACGAAATAGCCGTACTTGTTGCCTTTTGTTCGCAAAAAGCATGATCGGTAAGTATCTCTTCTATGTTTTTCTCAACGATGTTCACCCAACGTGGGTCGGTTGGTAATTTAAGTCCTAGCATGCCATTTTAAATTAAACACTTTCTATTGTGTAGTTTCCTGATTTATTTATAATCAGATTATATAAATTCAACTTATTAGGTTTTGGTAGATAAATCATACAAAGAATTACAACATCATCTGTTTTGAGTTCTGAAGATTCATCTAACGATGCGGAAATTATTGCCGATTTAATGTCTAAGTCATTTATTTCATCAAAATGTTTTAAAAAACTAGCATCAACTGGATTATTGAAAATTTCTTTTGAACCTTTTGTTATCGAAACATGAGAAACAAGCTTTCTGAAATAATGTTTATACTTAAGTGAATCTTTATCTTTTTGCTGTAAAACAGCATTATTCATGTCTGTTACAGTTTTTATTTTTACCTGAAAGCCATTTGTTAAAATAGTATCCGTTGTAACTTCTGAATATTCTTCAGGATGAAAATAAATGCTTTCAGAATAAGAGTCTAAGTTCTTATTACCATTAGTATTCGGCGTATCAGTTTTATGTTTTCTATCTCTACCATCGCAACTAATAAATGCGACGGAAACTATTAAAAATAAAGTGATTAATTTTTTCATTTAAAATAACTTAAACATCTAATCCGAAAGTATTTTTTAAGAGTTCTATATTAGGGTTTTTCTCTTTTAGTTTATTGTATTTGTCAGTAGCAGTGTAAGCATATTTTTTTTTCAAAACTTCATTAACACTTATAGAAAGGCTGATGTCGAAGTTGTTCAATGACTTTCTAATGTAACTTAGCAGTTCATATTGTTGACGTTCTAGCTCCACCTTATTCGTTTCATTTGGAAATTCTAAATGTATTGTGCTTTCTTTAACTGTTGGCTTATCAATAGATAAGATAGAAGCCAAATTGTGTTTACCGTTATTCTTTAATTCATCGGTATACTTATTCCAAACTTTTATAAGTTCGCTTTCCGTAAATGGATCTGTTGGCAAATTCTCTTCATCAATAACAACTTCCATTTGCTTTATTTGATGTTCTTTCTTTGCTCTTATACTACTTAGCGATAAGCCTGATGGAGATGTTTTTTCTCGATTTAAAATTATTTTCGGGCGTTCAAGTACTACAACTGGTTCACTAACAGCTATATTTTCTTCCATTTCCTTTTCTTCTGGAGCAGAAGTAGATTCTTCCCTTTTTTGTATTGGGATTTCTGGTTTTACAACTGGAATTGGTGTAATACCTTTGTTGATAAAATAAGAAGGTGGAATTATATAGTTTTTGCTATTTTTTTTTTCTCCATCAAAAGTGATAGAGGCAAGCTGCATGATACATAACTCAACAAGTAAGCGTTGGTTTTTGCTAGTTTTATATTTGAGGTCACAATCGTTGGCTAAATTAATACCATTTAAAAGAAACTCTTGTGATGTCTTTTGCGACTGCTCTAAGTATTTTTGTTTGGTTTGATCGCCTACTTCAAGCAATTCTATTGTCTGTGGTGTTTTGCAAACTAATAAATCTCTAAAGTGAGAAGCTAAACCAGCAATATAATGATGACCATCAAAGCCTTTAGATAATGTATTATTAAACTGAAGTAAAAGTTCAGGAATCTTATTTTCTAATATAAGATCTGTGCTCTTAAAATACGTTTCATAGTCTAAGACGTTTAGATTTTCGGTAACCGCTTTTCTAGTTAAGTTTTTACCAGAAAAACTAACAACACGATCAAAAATTGACAGAGCATCGCGCATAGCACCATCAGCTTTTTGAGCTATTATATGAAGTGCGTCATCTTCTGCTTTAACCTCTTGTTGCTCTGCGATGTATTTTAAATATCCTTTAGCATCTTTTACAGTTATTCGCTTAAAATCAAAAATTTGACAACGTGATAGAATGGTTGGAATAATTTTATGCTTCTCTGTTGTTGCCAAAATAAAAATACAATGCTTTGGCGGTTCTTCTAGAGTTTTAAGAAAAGCATTAAAGGCAGCTTGAGAGAGCATATGTACCTCATCAATAATATAAACTTTGTATTTACCTACTTGCGGCGGAATACGCACCTGATCTGTTAGACTTCTTATATCATCTACAGAATTATTTGAAGCCGCATCTAATTCAAAAATATTAAAAGCAAAATCTTCATCTCCATTTTCTGTACCATCGCTATTTATCATTTTAGCAAGAATACGAGCACAAGTCGTTTTACCAACACCACGAGGACCTGTAAACAATAAGGCTTGTGCTAAATGGTTATTTTGAATGGCATTTAATAATGTATTTGTAATAGCTTGCTGCCCCACAACATCCTTAAATGATTGTGGTCTATATTTTCTAGCCGATACTACAAAGTGTTCCATTAAATATTGAATTGAATTCAGTATTTTTCGATACTAAATTTCTAACATAACAAAGTTAAAAATTCAATTTAGAAATTAGAATTCACGTGATAGAATTTAGCATGAGTTATTAACAATTTATGTACTTTTGCTAGAAGTAAATCGCCTTATCGCTGTTTCGATTTATCGAGATGGAGGAAAGTCCGAACACCATAGTGCAACATAGTGGTTAATGGCCACCAGCCGAGAGGCTAGGAAAAGTGCAACAGAAAGTATGTACAGGTTATGCTGTAGTGAAACCAGGTAAACTCTATGTGGTGCAATGTCATGTATACCAGTGCTTAAAAGCGGCACGCTTGATACTGGAGGGTAGACAGCTAAAGTGTATTGGTAACAATGCATTCAGATAAATGATAAGGGCTCCTTGGAGTACAGAATTCGGCTTATAGATTTACTTAAAAATAATAAACCCTTCTTAAGTTTTAAGAAGGGTTTTAATTAAAAATAAAAGCTTAAACTTTATTATTCTTTTTTAGCTGAATAGGAAAGATCTCTTCTTATTGATCCTGTAACTTCTTCCATTTTAGTTGCATTTGCTAAAACTTTTTGGAATACTTCATAACGTTCTGGACCTAATAGTTCTTCGTTTGCTTTTTCTTTTTGAGCCGCATGTATTTTGCTTTCACTTGACATAGCTACCATATAGAAGTTGTCCATAGAACCAAAACCTGTTCTGTATACTCTATAGTAACTTTTAGAACCTTTCTCTGTAAACATATCTTTAACGGCTTTCATTGCTTCCCAAAGATTTTTTCCGTTTTTAGGGGTATAGTGTATGTAATAAAAACTCCTATTGTCTTGACCTTCCTGAGCTTGCGTAATGCCTTCTGGCATATAGCTAAGTTTCTCGTCTAATGTAATTATATAATTTCCATGAGAGTCGTAACATTTATCGAATTCTTCAAACATCTTACCAAAGTCTTCACCCATAGCTTTGGCCATTTCTGCCATTGGGCGCTTGTCTAAATCTGCAAAATTTTCAATTGGCGTTACATACATATAAGTAAAATCATCAGTTGAAACTGTTAACCAACTTGTATCTGGATTATGCTCTTCACATGCTTCATGGAACTTTTTTGCAATCTTTTCATATTCCATCATCATGGAAGGTTTAACATTGTCTTGATGCACATTATACATTTTTTGTGCATAATTGATATTACCTGCAAAGCATAATGCGACTAGCAGTAATAAGGTCTTTTTAATTGTTTTCATAATTATTATTTTGGGTTAGTCAATTAATTTATTCTGTTGCTTCTGATTCTTCTGCAGCCTCGGCTTCTGCTTTGGCTATAGCTTTTAATGCAGCGTTAATTTCTCCTAGATTGTAAAAGCCATATTCTGCAGCAATTTTACCATCTTTCATAAGGCAAGATAAATGCACTGGTATTTGTAATTCTTGTCCATTGGCGGCTAAAGTACCTTGCCAGTTACCCCAAAAGTTCACCCAGGTTTTATCCTCATTATCTATGATTTGCTCGTAAAATATCATATCCTCACTTTCATCAAAATGATATTTTGATGTGTTTGCAAGCAATCCTTTTAGGGCATCACGAATATCTTCTGGTGTGGCAGAATTTTTCCAAGTGTTATGATACAATTTTGCTGAATCACTATAATTTGTGCGCCAAGCTTCCCAATCTCCATTGTGGTAATCAGCCACTAATTTCTTTACGACATCAATATTTGGAGAAGTAGTTGTAAATCTTTCTGGTTTGTCTTGGCAAGCTACAAATAACAATAGCGCCAGACCTAATAAAAAAAGTTTTTTCATTTTTAAAGTTATTTTGAGTTAGTCAATAAATTATTATTCTGTTGATTCTTCGGCAGCAGCAGCTTCAGTCTTAGCTTCCGCTAAAGAGGCAAATTCTGCATTCATAGCTGTACCATCAAAGTAAACATGTTCTTCAACTATTTTACCTTCAACAAATTGAACAGCTAAATGAACTGGTATTATTATTTCCTTACCGTTTGCACCAATTGTAGCTTTATGAGCTGACCAATAATAAACCCAAGTTTCATCTTCCTTGTCAAGTACCATTTCAATAAATTCTTTATCATGGTTAAATCCATAAGAAGACATGGCACTGGCCATTTCTTGTAGTCCATTTGCTCTTTCGTCTATACTAATAGGTTTTACAGAATTAACAAATACTTTTGCCGTATCAGCAAAATGGCTTTTCCATGTATTCCAATCACCAGCTTCATAGGCTTTTATGCCAGATTTTAAGGTTTCTATTTCAGCCGAATCAGCAAAATAGCGTTGTGGCTTTTGTTCTTGACAAGCCATAAATAAGACTAAAGTAAGTCCTAATAAAAAAAGTTTTTTCATTTTTAAAGTTATTTTGAGTTAGTCAATAAATTATTATTCTTCCGATTCTTCTTCTACTACAGCTGCAGCTGCTTCTTTTGCGGCTTCAATTTCAGCCAAAGCAGTTGTTAAAGGTGCCGAATCCCAATAATTATAAAAATCTACTACTTTGCCATCAATATATCTGCAGGTAATATGCACAGGTATATTAATTTTTTTGTCATTGGCTTTAAGTGTTCCCTGCCATGTAGCCCAATAATTTACCCAAGTTTCATCATCTTTATCGATAACCATTTCTGCAAATGACCCTTTGTCTAAAAATCCATAACTTGAAAAATTTGATGTTATACCGTGTTGACCATTTTTAAATTCTTCTAAAGAGATACCCTTATTAGAATTCACATGAAATTTTGTAGTATCAGCAAAATGGGCACTCCAAGCGTCCCATTCGCCATTTTTATATTGTTCTATGCTTGTTTTAAAGGATGCTATTTCTGCAGATTCAGAAAAATAGCGTTGTGGTTGATTTTGGCAAGCAACAAATAAAATTATTGCCAACCCAAGTAATAAAATTTTTTTCATTGGTTAGTGGTTTTGGTTAATAAATAGCTACCAATAGATAAGAAGGATTTGCACAAAACTAATGTAAACATTGATTTTAGATATGACAGATTTAGGGTGCTATCTTTAAAGGAGACTTCTAAAGTACTTAAAAAAAAGGAAATATAAAATAATTTGTGTATTAAGAAGTATATTTGAAAAAGCTAAAAACGTTACCACCATAGCTTTTAGAGTATTTAAAATGTTCTAAATTAGATAAGTCTGTTTGCTTTGAATGTTCCACTATTAAAATACCATCATCTACTAATAATTCATTCTTAAAAATTAATTCTGGAATTTTATAGAATTGCTCATCTAGTAAGTTATAAGGTGGGTCGGCAAAGATAACATCACTTTTTATAGTCGCTTTTTCTAAATACTTAAACACATCACTTTTAATTGTTTTTATTGGCATCTTAAAAGTTTCAGCAGTTTGGTTGATGAATTTAATGCATCCAAAATCTTGATCGACACATAATATATCTTGAGTCCCGCGTGAGGCAAACTCGTAACTTATATTACCTGTTCCTGCAAAAAGATCTAAAACGGTAATATCATCAAAATAATATTGATTATTTAAAATATTAAATAAGGATTCTTTCGCCATATCGGTTGTTGGGCGAACAGGTAAATTTTTAGGAGCAGTTATTTTTCTGCTTTTGTATAATCCAGATATGATGCGCATTAAAAGCTATTTAGTAAGATGTAATTTGATTTATTAGAAGCAAAATCACCTTCAGGTTTAATAGTACCTAGTCTATTGCTAATTGTAACATGCCTAACGTATTTATAAGCGATGTTGTAGAGCTCATCATCTTTTGTAATATTGCCTAGAAGAATAAGATCGATTGTTTCAGGATTTAACTGTAATTGCTCACAAGTAAAGAGAATGTAATAAATAAAATCTTCTTTAGTACTATATTCAAAAGTATTGTATAATGTTAGTTTTCCTTTATTTAAAACTAATACTTCAAAATGTCCTTTGTCTATATGAACATATATTTTAAGTGCTTCCGCTTTTTTTTCTGCTAATAAAATATTGTCTATTAGAATAGTTGAAAAGTGCTTATAAATAAATGAACCGAATTTTTCGTAGATATAGTTGTTTATATTCACGTAAGGGACATAGACATTAACACTATTATTTATTTCAATATCGTCGAAGGAAATAAAATCTGACTTTAAAATTTTAGAATTGAACTTTAAATAATCTGCTAAGCAGTCTTCTTTAAATAAAGGTTTCGGAACTAATGTGGAAATCTCATTTGTATGAACAACGTTTACCGCGGAAAAATCTTGCTTAAGTTCTTCTTCAGAATCAAAACAATTTTTAAGATTATCCAAAACTTCAAAAGGGTTCAACTTTTTATCAAAGTCAACATGCTTTAGGTAGGAAACACTATTTTCTTTTTTCTGTAGAATACAAAAAGAAAGTCCACTCAAACTAATTTGAATGGACAGTTCTAGATTGTTTAATTTTTTTATCGTATTAGTCGTTTGTGCCATATACTTTTGGCCAGTTTCCATTAGTATTTACTTCATCCATTGAACCTACTTTAAGCGCATCACCATTTACAGCTTCAACAGATACTACTTGATTTTCAGAATTAATTAAATCTTTATCTTGATCGAACAGAATAACAGCTTTCTTTACAGAAGCTTCAAAAACAGGAATTCTAATATCATTTTGTTCTAAGAAGCCTGATTTAAGGGCAAACTTAGCACCTTCTTCACCAACTGGGACGTTCATCATATTTTTGTACCTAGCATCTGCACCAAATAATGAATCTTTTACTGATACAAAATCTAATGTATCAATAATTACAATATCCTTATAAGTTTCAACACCACCAAAACGTTTAGTTAGTTCAACATCTAAAACACTAGAATCACGACGTTGTGTAATAGTAAATTTTGCAGTATCAATAAACTTTACAAGTCCATCAAAATTTCCAGCAAATTTACCAGTTACTTGTCTATGAGCTAATTGCGCATCTCTTATATCTACCAAACTCTCTATTACTTTAGCATAACGTTTATCCTTTTCTTTGTTAAATTGAATAGGCATATATACAGACATAAATGTATTATAGGCTAAAAATCCAATAATAACCCATAGTACAATCATTACTATTGGTCTAAACTTAGAAGGTATAAACTTATCAACTAACCAAACTAAGCCAATTGTTACTGCGATTGCAAGGATAATGTAAAAAATCATATTCGATGTTTTAAAATTAAATTAACGGTTTTAGCAAATCTACAATTTTTTTTTAATCGTAAAAGCATTGCAGGTAAAAATCATTTCTATCTTTGAATTATTTCTAATTTGTTTCGAGTTGTAAATGACGTCATCCGAATTTTATTCCATTATAAAACAACAGTTTCCTTTTGAACCTACACAAAAGCAAGATATTGTATTACAGCAACTTGCGCTATTTATTTTTAGCAAAGACCCTAACAGTTTGTATGTTCTTAAAGGCTATGCAGGTACAGGAAAAACAACAATAGTTGGTTCAATTGTTACAAACTTATGGAAAGCGAAAAAGAGCGCTGTATTAATGGCTCCAACAGGCAGAGCGGCAAAAGTGATATCTAATTATTCAGGAAAAGAGGCATTTACCATTCATAAAAAAATATATTTTCCAAAAAAAGAAAAGGGTGGAGGCGTCAAATTTATTTTGCAACCAAACAAGCATAAAAACACGCTTTTTATTGTTGATGAAGCTTCTATGGTACCTGATACACCAGGGGAATCTAAGTTATTTGAAAACGGATCGTTATTAGACGATTTGATGCAGTACGTGTATTCCGGTCATCAATGTAAACTTCTATTAATTGGTGATACAGCACAACTTCCTCCAGTAAAACTAGATTTAAGCCCCGCTTTAGATGAAAATTTACTGTCTTTAAATTACAATAAAGAAGTTACTAAAATGGAACTTGATGAAGTTGTAAGGCAAGAACAAAACTCTGGTATTCTGGCAAATGCTACACTATTACGAGATGCCATAGCACATGCATTTTATGAGGCTTTTAAATTCGACTTAAAAGGATATAAAGATATTATTAGACTTATTGATGGCTACGAAATTATGGATGCTATTAACGATGCTTATAGTAATTTGGGCAACGAAGAAACAGCCATAATAGTTAGAAGTAATAAGCGTGCTAATATGTACAATCAGCAAATACGAAGTCGTATTTTATTTAATGAAAACGAATTGTCGGCAGGTGATTACTTGATGGTTGTTAAAAACAATTATTTCTGGATTAAACCAACAACTGAGGCAGGTTTTATTGCAAACGGTGATATAATCGAGGTTCTCGAAATTTTTAAAATAGAAGAACTTTATGGTTTTCGCTTCGCGGAAGTAAAAGTACGCATGGTAGATTACCCAAGAATGCGTCCGTTTGAAACGGTACTGTTGTTAGATACAATAGATGCTGAAACACCTTCTTTGCCCTATGATGATTCTAATAGATTATATCAGGAGATTATGAGGGATTTTGAAAATGAAACTAGCAACTATAAAAAATTTTTAAAAGTTAAAGGAAGCAAGCACTTTAATGCTTTGCAAGTGAAATTTTCTTATGCCATAACATGTCATAAATCGCAAGGTGGACAATGGAATACGGTTTTTGTAGAACAACCATATTTACCAAATGGTATTGATAAAGATTATTTAAGATGGTTGTATACGGCAGTTACAAGAGCAAAAGAAAAGTTATATCTTATAGGCTTTAAAGACGATTTTTTTGAGGAATAGTTTTTGATATTTATTAAACATGACAGTAGAAACCATAATTAGTATTTGCCTTGGTGTTGGCTTAGCAGCATCTGTTGGCTTTCGAGTATTTTTACCATTATTTGTGTTAAGTTTAGCTTCCTATTTTGATGTTTGGCAACTTAATGAATCTTGGCAATGGGTAGGGAGCACAACCGCATTGGTTACTTTAGGTGCAGCAACACTGGTAGAGATAGCCGCCTATTTTATCCCTTATATAGATAATTTATTAGATAGTATTGCGGTACCATTAGCAGCATTGGCAGGAACAGCTGTAATGCTTTCAACTGTTGCAGATTTAAGCCCTGTTATTACTTGGTCTTTGGCTATTATTGCGGGTGGAGGTACGGCAGCTGCAATTGCTGGATCATCAAGTACCACACGCTTAGCATCAACAGTAACAACAGGAGGTTTAGCAAATCCTGTAGTTTCTACCATAGAAACTGGCACTGCGGCGGTCATGTCTATAGTGTCAATATTTTTGCCTGTATTAGCAATTGTCCTAGTAATTATTATTCTATTTATAATTTTCAGAATCTTCAAGAAGTTTAAATCCCCTAGAGAACAAAAGCAATAATAATTATACTATTTTTGAAATTAAATAATTAAGCCTTATTATATGATTTTCATATACAATTTACTCTAAAGCATGAAAATAATATCTATGATTCCAGCACGCTATGGTGCGTCTCGTTTTCCAGGAAAGCTTATGCAAGACCTTGGAGGCAAAACAGTTATTATGCGAACTTACGAGGCAACTGTTGCAACGAATTTATTCGAAGATGTTTTTGTGGTTACAGATAGTGAAATTATTTTTGATGAAGTTGTTAATAATGGTGGAAAAGCCATAATGAGTATCAAAGAACATGAATGCGGAAGTGATAGAATAGCAGAAGCAGTAGAAAACATGGATATTGATATTGTTATTAATGTGCAAGGAGATGAACCTTTTATCGATAAGAACTCCTTAAGTATGCTCATAGACGCTTTTAAGAATGACTCCAATAAAGAGATAGACTTAGCGTCGCTAATGGTGCATATTACAAATGAAGAAGAAATTAAAAACCCAAATACCGTTAAAACAATTGTAGATCAATTAAATTTTGCATTATATTTTTCTAGAAGCCCGATACCGTACCAAAGAGATAAAAGTGTTCCAGTAAAGTACTATAAACATAAAGGCGTTTATGCCTTTAGAAAACAAGCTATTCTAGATTTTTACAATTTACCAATGCTCACTTTAGAAGCTTCTGAAAAACTTGAGCAGTTACGCTATTTAGAATATGGCAAACGAATTAAAATGGTTGAAACAGATATTGAAGGCGTAGAAATTGATACACCAGCAGATCTAGAACGCGCAAGAAGGTTATGGAGGTGAATTCTCAAAACATAAAGGTAATAGGTTTTGATGCCGATGATACTCTTTGGGTTAACGAAACATATTTTCGTGAAGCCGAAAAGGAGTTTGCCAAGTTATTATCGAAGTACGAAACACCAAATAAAATAGACCAAGAGTTATTCAAAAAAGAAATTGACAACCTTCCTTTATATGGATATGGCGTTAAGGCATTTGTTCTATCTATGGTTGAGAGCGCTTTAGAGTTATCTAATAATAATATATCACCACAAACTATTAACGCTGTTTTAAATATTGGCAAAGAGATGTTGAATAAACCAGTAGAATTATTAGATGGCGTTGAAGATGTCCTTAAAACATTGTCAAAAAAATACAGACTTATATTAGCCACTAAAGGAGATTTGTTAGACCAAGAACGTAAACTAGAGAAATCTGGATTAACAGATTATTTTCACCATATTGAAGTTTTAAGTGATAAGCAAGAAGTGAATTATTCTAAATTACTAAATCATTTAGATATAAAACCCAATGAGTTTTTAATGATAGGTAATTCATTAAAATCTGATGTTTTACCATTAGTAAATATTGGAGCTAATGCCATTCATGTTCCTTTTCATACCACTTGGGCACATGAAGAGGTAAGTGAGAAGGAAACCAATGGGAAAGCTTATAAAACCATTAATTCTTTAAATGAAATTTTAAATATTTTGAGTTAATTTGACAGAAATAGATATTAATACATGGAATAGAAAAAAGCATTATGAACATTTTATGTCGTTGTCAGACCCCTATTTTTCGATCGTTATTCCATTCGATGTTACTAAGGCTTACAAATATTCGAAACAAAATAATGTGAGTTTTTTTATAAAATACTTACACGATTGCATGAAAGCAATAAATGCTGTTGAAAATTTTAAATATAGAATAGAAGAAGGGAAAGTTATAGTATATAAAATTATTCATGCATCGCCTACAATCATGAGAAGCGATAATACTTTTGGGTTTTCATTTATTGAATATGATGAAAACTTGAATGAATTTGCTAAAAATTTTGAGAAAGAAAAACTTAGAATTCAAAATTCTAATGATCTTTATCCACCTAAAAACAGTTTAGATTGTATACACTGCTCTGCTATGCCATGGCTTAATTTCTCAGGGCATAAAGAACCAGTTTCTAATACAATAGATTCTGTGCCTAAATTTGCTTTTGGCAAAGCTTCATATGTTGAAGATAAATTAATAATGAATGTTTCAGTATGTGTAAATCACGCTTTAGTAGACGGTTATCATGTAGGAATATTTTCAGAAAAATTTCAGGAATATTTAAACCAGTAGAAATTAAATAATGCTATTTTTACATTTTACAAAAGAAAATTAATAAATGAGTTATAAAAACTTTCCAATGGTGTCAAATGTAATGTTTGGCAGAGGTAGTTTCAATCAATTAAGCGAGGTTATAGCTCCAAAACGCTTAAGCATGAAAGCCCCTTTTATTTACATTGTAGACGATGTTTTTAAAAGCAATTCATGGTTAACTTCTCGAATCCCTTTATCCTATGATGACAGGGTTATCTATGAATCTGCAAAGGAAGAACCCAGTACTTCTCAGGTAGATAAACTGGTTGAAGATATTATTTTAAATTGTAAAGAACGCCCATCAGGAATTATTGGAATAGGAGGAGGGAGCATGTTAGATTTAGCTAAGGCGGTTGCTATTATGCTAACTAATAAAGGAGAAACAAAAGATTATCAAGGTTGGGATTTAGTAAAAAATCCTGGTATATACCATGTAGGTATTCCAACAATATCTGGAACTGGAGCCGAAGTTTCGCGAACCACTGTATTGACGGGCCCAACAAAAAAATTAGGTATAAATTCAGATTTCACGCCATTCGATCAAGTTATATTAGACCCTGAATTAACTAAAGGGGTACCTAGAGATCAATGGTTCTATACGGGTATGGATTGTTTTATTCATTGTGTAGAATCTTTAAATGGTACTTACTTAAACGCTTTTAGTAAGAGTTATGGAGATATGGCTTATGCACAATGTAAAGAAATCTTTTTAGATGATAACTTATCTATAGAAGATGCTCAAGATCAGCTTATGATGGCTTCATGGCATGGAGGAATGAGTATTGTTTATTCACAAGTTGGTGTAGCTCACGCTATGAGTTATGGTTTATCTTTTGTTTTAGGAACAAAACATGGTATTGGTAATTGCATTGTTTTTGATCATTTAGAGGAGTTTTACCCAGAAGATGTAAAACTTTTTAAGGCAATGAAACTAAAACACAACATTGAATTGCCTACTGGTATTTGTGCCGATTTAAGTGATAAAGATATCGATACAATGATAAATATATCTTTAAGCTTAGAACCTCTTTGGGAAAATGCACTTGGTAAAAACTGGAAAAAAACTATCACACCAAAAAAATTAAGACAACTTTATTTAAAAATGTAGTATGCGATGGCTGGCTAAACTTGTATATTTTAAAATTCTAGGTTGGCAGGTTGAAGGCAATACCAATTTTTCTAAAGATTCCGTAAAAAAAGCTATTATAATTGCTGCACCTCATACAAGCTGGCACGATTTCTATATTGGTGTATTACTTAGATCTGTATTACGAATTAAAACTAATTTTGTTGGAAAAAAAGAACTATTTGTTTTTCCGTTAGGCTGGCTATTCAGAATACTTGGTGGAGCTCCTATCGATAGGCATAAAAAAGAAAATAAAGTAAATGCCATTGCTGAATTATTTAAAAATAAAGACGAATTCAGAATGACATTATCACCGGAAGGAACCCGAAAAAAAGTAAACAAATGGCGAACAGGTTTTTACTATATTGCTAAAGAAGCTAATGTTCCAATTATTATGTTTACGCTAGATTTTGAAAATAAACGAAATAAAATCTCAGAACCATTTTATCCAACAAACGACAAAGATGCCGATTTTGAATACATGCAAAGCTTCTTTAAGCATGTTAAAGGAAAAGTACCTCACTACTCTTAATATTATGTCATAATGATTCTGGCATAGAAATTGTAATATTCAAAGTATAACGAATGAAACATAAAGTAAACAATTATTTGTTCCTAAAAAGAAACATTCGCCTATCCATAAAAAATAAAGCTACTCTAATATAGAGTAGCTTTTGTTTTTCTGCCTTATTTGGAACTTACATAATAAAACTAATAATCCTTCATACAAATAAATCATTATATTTCAGTAACTTTCGACCTATGATAAAAGACACAAAAATAGCCGTATTAATTGACGGTGATAATATACCATCAAAGTACATTTCTGAAATGATGGAAGAAATAGCTAAGTATGGCACTCCAACTATAAAAAGAATTTACGGTGATTGGACAAAACCGCATTTATCGAAATGGAAAAATGTGTTGTTAGAAAACGCCATAACACCAATACAACAATATGGCTATACAACTGGTAAGAATGCAACAGATTCTGCTATGATAATTGATGCGATGGATATTTTATATTCTGAAAAAGTTAATGGGTTTTGTTTGGTGTCTTCTGATAGCGATTTTACAAAATTAGCGACTCGTTTGCGTGAAGCCGCCATGGTTGTTTATGGAATGGGTGAGAAGAAAACGCCAAATCCATTTATCGTGGCATGTGATAAATTTATTTATTTAGAAATTCTTGCCAACGACGAGGATAACGAAAAAGGTGAAAAGTCCGGAAAGAAGAAAAAAGAAAATTTATACAATATAACACCCAAAGTTATTAAGCTTCTTCAGAATTCTGTTGATGATGCTGCAGATGACGATGGTTGGGCTTTTCTGGGAGATGTGGGATCTTTAATTTTGAAAAAGCAACCCAATTTTGACTCCAGAAACTTTGGCTTTGCAAAATTAACACCACTATTTAAATCTTTAGATCATTTTGAATTAGAACAAAGAGACCAAACCAATGGAAGGTTTAAATTAATTTATGTTAGAAATAAATAGATCAAAAAAACAGGAACTATGTCTTCTTTTTAATAATATTCAAACCTGCTTATTCAGTTGTTTCTTCCATTGTGTGATACACATTTTGTACATCATCATCTTCTTCAAGCTTTTCCAATAATTTTTCAACATCTGCTGCTGCATCTTCAGAAAGTAACTTTGTTACCTGCGGAATTCGCTCAAACCCGGAAGATAGAATTTCTACTTTTCTCGATTCTAATTCGGCCTGTATAGCTCCAAAACTTTCAAAAGGCGCGTAAATTAAAATCCCATCATCATCTGCAAAAACTTCCTCAGCACCATAATCGATAAATTCTAGCTCAATCTCTTCAGGATCTAATCCTTCTGCATTAATTCTAAAATTACATGTATGATCAAACATAAAAACTACAGAACCTGATGTGCCTAAACTACCATCACATTTATTAAAATAGCTTCGCACATTGGCAACGGTTCTCGTGTTATTATCGGTAGCGGTTTCTACTAAAACTGCAATTCCATGAGGCGCGTAGCCTTCAAAAACAACCTCTTTATAATCGCCTTGACCTTTTTCACTTGCTTTTTTAATAGCACGTTCTACATTGTCTTTAGGCATATTTACCGCCTTAGCATTTTGTATAACAGCTCTTAAACGCGAATTACTATCTGGGTCTGGACCACCTTCCTTTACAGCCATAACAATGTCTTTACCTATTCTGGTAAAGGCTTTGCTCATAGCCGACCAACGTTTCATTTTTCTTGCTTTTCTAAACTCAAAAGCTCTTCCCATAATCTAATATTATAATTTTAACAAATTTAAAAATCTACAAATCAAAAACAAATTATTCATCAGGTTCTACAATATTTTCAATAGCTTCAGCAAGCTTAAAGTCTTTATTAGTAACACCATTAACGTCGTGCGTTGATAGTGATATGGTAAGTACATTATATACATTAGACCAGTTTGGATGATGATTCAATGCTTCACATTCGAAGGCAATTCTGCTCATAGCACTAAAACAATCTTTAAAATTTTCAAATTCAAATTCTGCATGAATGGCATCTTCATAATAATCCCAATCTGGAAAGCGAAGTAATTTTTTCTCTATGTCTTGTTCTGATAATTTACTCATAATATATTTAGTTTACTTATAACCAATTTAATGAATTTGAATTTGATAATCAATTAATTTTTAACTCCTTTAAAACAACCTGACTTGTTAGCTGAAGATGTTTAGGGAGTTTATTAAACTTTGGTAACACTGCTAGGTATCTATCGTCATTAGTTGTATATACACGTTTATAAATAGCACTTTCTTTCAATTCTAACGATGTTACTATCTCTTTCACAAAATCATCATGATGCACCAAATCACTACTGCCTAAGTGAAACACACCCGATTTATTTCTATTAATTATATAATGAATTTGCTGAGTAACTTTTGAATCTGTTGTCACATTCATTATTAAATTAGGGAATACCTCTATAGGTTCATTATCTTTTATTTTCTGAACAATTTCTTGAATTCGAGGTGATTGCGCACCAAATACCATTGGTAACCGTAAAATAGTAACTTGCTTTTTGGGTAGTCGCAATAGCATATTTTCTATTTTAATTTTAAAGTGACCATAAATACTATTGCTATACGTTTTATCTTGTTCGTAGCTCGGGAATTTACTGTAAGCATCAAAAACATTAGCCGACGATAAAAAAAGTAACCTTATTTTATTATAAAAAACATATTCTGCTAGGTGTTCATGCATTAAAACTTGTTTTGAAAAATCACCACGTATTGCCGAAATAATAATTGTTGGCTTTACAAGATCTAAAATCTCATAAATATCATCTTCTTCAACATTAAACTGAAAAAAATGATGATTCTTTTCAAACTGTTTGTTCGTAACATTATAAGTGCCGAAGGTTCCAAAATAGGAACACAATTCCTTGTAAATGGCACCGCCTAGAAATCCATTAGCACCTAAAATTAATATTCTATTCTTTTCTTCTCTCTTAATCATACATCCGTCTTCAATAGGAAGCCATTCTAGAATATTGAAAGCTTTGTTTTAGTTGTAAATTGCTCTAATGTTTGCAAGCCAATTAAGGAATTACCTTTTTTATTCAATCCTGGCGACCATGTGGCAATGACGTACTCGTCCGGAAGTAGTGCAACGATACCACCGCCAACACCACTTTTACCTGGCAAGCCTATTTCAAAGGCAAATTCTCCTGCTTCATCATAAAAACCACACGTTAGCATTAATGCATTAACTCTCTTAGCTTGAGATTTAGTGAGCCTTGTTTTATTTAAAAGGCAATTACCTTTATTCGCTAAAAAGAAAAAAGCGCTAGTTAATTGACTACAAGTCATTTCAATCGAACATTGATAAAAGTAAAAATCCAAAACTTCGTTTACTGGATTATGTAAGTTATTAAATGATTTTAGAAGATTTGCAGTAGCATAATTTTTAAAACCCGTTGACTCTTCAGATCGTGCTACATTCGGATTATAATTGATTGTGGCATCACCCGATAAATCTCTTATAAATTGCAAGAAGTCTTCCTTTGGATTTTCTAGATTAGACAATAAAATATCTGCGATAACAATGGCTCCAGAATTAATAAAAGGGTTCCTAGGTATTCCATGTTCTACTTCTAAAAGCGCTAATTGATTAAAGGGATGTCCAGATGGTTCTACATCTATTCTATCCCAGATGGTTTCACCTACAATTCCCATAGCTTTAGCAAGAGCAAAAACCTTAGAAATACTTTGAATTGAAAATTTTTTATTAAAATCGCCAGTCCCAAAAACATTACCATTAGAAGTTCTTAAATGAATACCAAACTTGTTTTTATCAATAGTTGCTAATTCAGGAATATAATCTGCTACTTTTCCTTTGTCAGAATTATGAGCTAACTCTTGATATATTCCATTAAGTATTTTCTGAAAATCTAGCATATTTATCCTTTATAAAAAGGCAATTTTACAACGGTTGCTGGTATTGCTTTTTTCCGTATTTGAATATTTATTTTACTGCCAACATCGGCAAAAATGGTTGGAACATAACCAAGACCAATTCCTTTACCTAAAGATGGACTCATAGTGCCAGAAGTCACTACACCAATGGCCTTTCCGTTACTATCAACAATATCGTAATCATGCCTTGGAATACCGCGTTCATCAAGTTCAAAAGCAATAAGCTTCCGTTCTGGTCCACGTTCTTTTTCTGCCTTTAAAGCATCAGAGTTTGTAAACTCTTTTGTGAATTTTGTTATCCAGCCCAAACCAGCTTCGATAGGAGAGGTGCTGTCATTTATATCATTTCCATATAGGCAATAACCCATTTCTAATCTTAAGGTGTCTCGAGCCGCTAGCCCAATGGGTTTAATACCATAATCTGCTCCTGCTTGTAAAACTTTATCCCAAACCTGTTTTACTTCAGCATTTTTACAATAAATTTCAAATCCACCGCTTCCTGTATAACCAGTGGCAGAAATAATAACATGTTCAATGCCCGCAAAATCTCCTACTACAAAATTGTAGAATTTAATAGCCGACAAGTCATGACTTGATAAACTCTGCATAGCTTCAACAGCTTTAGGGCCTTGAATAGCGAGTAAGGAATATCCTTCGCTTAAATCTGTCATGTCTGCGCCAACATTGTTTTTAGACTGAATCCAATTCCAATCCTTTTCAATATTACTAGCATTTACAACCAATAAATAGCTCTCCTCTTTAATTTTATAAATGATTAAATCATCTACAATACCACCATCATCATTTGGCAAACAACTATATTGGGCTTTTCCAACTGTTAATTTTGAGGCGTCATTACTAGATACTTTCTGTATTAACTCAAGTGCATGTATTCCTTCTATTAAAAATTCACCCATGTGCGACACATCAAAAATACCAACGGCATTACGTACCGTTTCATGTTCTGTGTTTATTCCTTCGTATTGAACTGGCATATTGTATCCAGCAAAGGGCACCATTTTAGCTCCAAGAGCATCGTGAGTTTTTGATAAGGCCGTATTTTTCATTTAAAATTTACTTTAATTTAGATCAAAGCAAATGTATTGAAAATTTATATTAACGATTTCGTGGAATGAGTAAAAGGTTTGTTAAAGTTGAGTTGAAAAATTTTGGCTTTTTAAATCGAAAATTTGGAAAGTTTCGTTTCAATGACATAAATTTTGTTTTAAAGGATTTTGGTTCATTCCTCTAAACAATTTATGCTAATTTTTTCCTAAACTTAAATAATGAATATAAAGACACCAAAGCCCAAATAGCTTCTAATATTATAAAAGGCCAATAATTTAAAAGAATTGAGGCTAAACAAGCCATAGCTGCACCAAAAAGATTTAAAAGCATAAAAGATAAGTCGTTATTAGAGATTTTACCCAAAACATTTAAGAAGTATGCGAGTAGTATTTGAAAAACACCTAAAAAACCAAGCCAGTCTACTGAAGTCATATTATATTTTTTTTAATGTGGATTTCGCATCAAGAGCTGAATGACAAGATTAATTCAATAGAAAGTTCTTTAAATCCTCATAAGTAGAAATTAAAACCGCTTCTTTTTCTTTACCCATAACAGCTTGTATTTGTTCTGGAAGTGGTTGTTTTTCCTTAATAACCTCTTCAACAACATCTAAGAACTTTGTTGGGTGCGCAGTTTCTAAAAACACACATTGTGCATCTGGGTTTTCTTTTAAATACGATTTACAGCCTAAATAACCAACAGCGCCGTGTGGGTCTGATACATAATTGTAGTTATTATAAATTTCAAGCATTGCTTTTCTTGTTTCTGTGTCAGAAAAACTATAAGAAAATAAATTTTCTTTTAAAGTAGGAAACTCATTTTTATAGATTTCTTGAATACGAATAAAGTTACTTGGAGCTCCAACATCCATAGCATTAGATATAGTCTGTACCGATGGCTTTGGTTTGTATAACTGTGATGTTAAATAGCGTGTTACGACATTATTTTCATTGTTTGATGCTACAAAATGATTGATAGGAAGTCCCAATTGCTGTGCCATCATACCAGCACATATATTTCCAAAGTTTCCACTAGGTACAGAAAACACAATATCTTTATGATTCTTATATAATTGTTTGTAAGCAAACATAAAATAAAAGAGCTGTGGTAACCAACGTGCTACATTTATAGAATTGGCTGAAGTTAATTGCATTTTACTAGTAAGTGACTCATCCAAGAATGCTGTTTTAACCATGGCTTGGCAATCATCAAAGGAGCCATTAACTTCTAATGCTTTAATGTTTTGGCCAAGCGTAGTTAATTGCTTCTCTTGAATATCGCTCACTTTTCCGCTAGGGTAGAGAATAACAACATTAACGCCTTTAACCCCTAAAAAGCCATTAGCAACAGCACCACCTGTATCACCAGATGTGGCCACCAAAACAGTTACTTCATTAGTATTATCCTGATTAAAATAACCTAAGCATCTCGCCATAAATCGTGCGCCAACATCTTTAAACGCCATTGTTGGTCCGTGAAATAATTCTAAAGTCGAGATATTATCATTCAGCTTAACTATCGGAAAATCAAAAGACAAGGTTTCTTCGACTATCGTTTTTAAAATGTCATTAGGAATTTCAGGAGAAACAAATTGCTTAATTGCTTCAAACGCTATTTCAGAATAAGATAGGTTATCAAAATTATCCCAAAATGATTTAGGCATCGGCGTAATACTTTCTGGAAAGTACAATCCTTTATCCGGTGCTAATCCTCTCACAACGGCATCTCTGAAAGATGTGTTTGGGGCTTTATGGTTGAGTGAATAGTAAATCATTTTTTCTTAATTTTGACCGAAGACCATTGACGGAAGACGGATATTAGTTTTTAAAACCTTTCTGTTTGCTTCGCAAGGTGCTTTAAATGAAAAAATATTTTCATTTCACCAATGCTCAAGGTGACAAAATAGTTCATCCTAACTTATAATCTTAACACCTTGAGTGTTTATTTTTGAGACATGCATGTCAAATTCAATTCCTGTATTTGAATATACATTTTGCATAGCATCTTTAACTTTATTAGCAGTTTCTAAACCTTTGTTTAATGAAAAAATGGAAGGTCCAGAACCAGAAATACCACAACCTAAACTCTCAACATTTAAGGCTGCATTCTTTACTTCATTATAATGGGGAATAAGCTTACTTCTATGCGGTTCAACAATCCCGTCATGTAATGAATTTTTAATTAAGTTATAATCGCTAGTATGTAAGGCGTGAATTAAACTTCCAACATTAGCCCATTGATTAATAGCATCGCTAAGGTCGACTTTAGATGGTAAAATGGAACGAGCTTCAGACGTTTTTATCTCAATTTGTGGATGAATAATTGTTGCATACAAATCATCTGGGGTTGGAATTTCTAAAACATGTAAAGGAGAAACACTTTTAACTAATGTGAATCCACCAAAAAGAGCAGGAGCGAGGTTATCGGCATGTTCACATTTACTAGCCAACGCTTCACCTTTTATTGCAAATTCGGTAAGCTGTGTTTTATTAAATGGGTTTCCTAATAATTCGTTCATGCCAAATACGCTACCAACAGCACTAGCTGCACTACTACCAATACCACTTCCTGGTTTTATATTTTTATAGATTTCTATTTCAAATCCAAAATCTACATCTAGTGTCTCGTACATAGCTAATGCAGAAACCCCAGCAACATTTAGTTCAGCATTATAAGGTAAATCGAAACCTTCAATTTTTGTAATGTAAATACCTTTCTTAACAGATTTTCTAATAATCATGTCGTCACCAACATTATCTAGGCAAAACCCTAATACGTCAAATCCACAAGCTACATTAGCTACGGTTGCAGGAGAAAATATTTTTATTTCGTTCATCATTTAATCGTTTCCAATTCTAATAATATCGGCGAATAAACCAGAAGCAGTTACGTCTGCACCAGCACCAGCACCTTTAATAATCATAGGCTGCTTTGGGTAACGTTCTGTGTAAAACATGACAATATTATCACTTCCTTCTAAATTATAAAACGGATGGCCTTCAGGAATTTCCTGCAAACTCACACTTGCTTTTCCATTATCAAATTTTGCTACATACTTCAATTGACAATTGTTCGCTTTCGCGGAAGCATATAAACTTTGATAATGTGATTCATCGGTAATTAGCGTTTGATAAAAATCTTCAACAGTATCACTTTTTAATCCCGATTCTGATAAGAAAGATGTGTTTTCAATATCTTCTAGATTCATTTCAACGCCACTTTCTCTAGCAAGGATCAATATTTTCCGAGCCACGTCAACACCACTTAAATCAATTCTTGGGTCTGGTTCTGTATAGCCTTCAGCCCCTGCTTGTTTTACAACATCGTAAAACTTTGTAGAATCATTGAAATTATTAAACACAAAGTTTAAACTTCCAGATAAAACCGCTTGAATAGAGTTAACTTTATCACCAGAAGCTATCAAATTACTCAGTGTATCAATTACAGGTAAACCAGCACCAACATTAGTTTCAAATAGATACGGCGCATTGTATTTTAATGATAATCTTTTTAGTTCCTTATAATTGTTGTAATCACTAGAACATGCAATTTTATTACAGGCTACAATAGCAATACTTTCTCTTAAATACTGAGGATATAAGTTGGCTACATCTGTATTTGCAGTAACATCTACAAAAATACTATTACGTAAATTTAATGTTTTAGCATTTTCGAAGAATCCTTGTAATGATGCTTTTTCACCATTGGCCAGTTGTGTTTTCCAGTCTTTTAAGTTTAAACCAGAATCATCAAAAATCATGGTTCTTGAATTTGAAAGTCCAGCTACTCTAAGATTAATTTTTAAGTTGTCCTCTAAATATTTCTTTTGTTGATTGATTTGCTCCACTAAACGTTCACCAACATTTCCAACACCAGTAATAAAGACATTAAGTTGTTTTGTTTTAGATTCAAAAAACTGTTCATGCAAAGTGTTAAGAGCCTTTTTTACATCTTTTTCATCTATAACCGCGGTAATATTTTTTTCTGAAGCACCTTGAGCAATAGCTCTAATATTTATATTGTTTTTTCCTAAAGTGCTAAACATTTTACCGCTTATACCTTGGTGATTTTTCATGTTATCTCCAACAAGTGCAATAATTGACAACCCAGTTTCAACAATAATAGGTTCAATTTTCCCTAAGGTAATTTCATTTTCAAAAATAGCATCAACAGCAGCTTTTGCATTTTCAGCTTCCTTTTCTTCAATACCCAAACATATAGAATGTTCTGATGATGCTTGGGTAATCATAATCACATTTATTTTTTCCTGAGACAAAGTTTCAAACAAACGTTTAGAAAAACCTGGAATACCAACCATTCCACTTCCTTCAAGAGTGAGCAAAGCTATATTACTTATGTTACTAATACCGCGAACAGGAGAAGGTGATTTTATATGGTCGTTAGAAATAACAGTACCATCAGCTTCAGGTTCTAAAGTGTTTTTTATATGAATTGGAATTTCCAAGCTCAACACGGGTTGTACCGTTGGAGGGTATAAAACTTTTGCGCCAAAATGCGATAATTCCATAGCCTCTTGATAAGAAATTTTATCGATAGGGTATGCCTGTTTCACCAATTTTGGGTTCGTGGTAAACATTCCACTTACATCGGTCCAAATTTCTAATTGGTCAACATGTAAGGCTGCAGCAACAATTGCAGCTGTAAAGTCTGAACCGCCACGACCGAGTGTTGTTATTTCTCCAATTTTAGATTTTGAAATAAAACCTGGCAATATCGTTATGCTTTGTTTAACAGATTTAAAATAATCGCGAATATTTTGGTTTGTAATACTATAATCAACTTCAGCCTTTGTAAAGTTTGAATTGGTAGTAATTAATTCTTGCGAGTTCTTCCTTTCGGCAGATAAGCTTCTGTTTTTCATAGTTTCAGCTATGATAAAAGACGAAAGTGTTTCTCCAAAAGTTACTAGTTTATCAGATGTTTTAGGCGATAATTCATTTATTAAATAAATACCTTCCAACAAGCTTTTAAGTGCGTTTAATTTTTCATAAACATAATCTAAAATAGTTTGATTATTATCTGGATTCAATTCTTTGATAATGTTGAAATGAATATTCTCTATTAACCTAAGTGTTTCTTTAAAAGAATCATCTTTGTTTTGAGCCTGCTTCCCAGCGAGTAATAATTTATCTGTGATACCACCAACAGCAGAAACTACGCATACCAATTTATCTTGTTTAGAATAATTTTCTAAAATTTTGATAACATTATTTATGTTTTTTGAAGAACCTACAGAAGTTCCTCCGAATTTTAAAACCTTCATTTTTTAATGAATTGTTTGTTAAAAAAAATATTTAAGAATTCGTGATGAAAAAAATCACAAAAATAACCTGAAGAATATGTAATTAGCAACCCCAAAGGGTTGTAGTATTTGTAGTAAATCCAAAAACAGATGTGTTAGCCTTAAAATTTAAAGCTAAAATTGTAATCTTATTTGAAATTCTTGGACTCATTGTATTTAAATATACACTCCAAAAGTATTACATTTAACCAAATAAAAAAACTAATAAGAACTTTTTGCAATATTCTTATGCTGAATGCATTTTCGTTTAATAATACTAACGAATACATTTCAGAATTGAAAAATCCATAATTTTAAAATGAAACATTCATTACTAAAATTTAGATAAACATTGAAATGATTATATGAATGTTACATATGACTGCTAAAAAACAATATTTATAAACAGATGAAAATATTTTCTAAAGAACAGATTTATGAAGGTGATAAATTAACAACCCAGCGTCAAAGTATTTCCTCTACCGACTTAATGGAGCGTGCAGGAACGCAAATTTTTAATTGGATGCATATGCGTATGCAAGGCGCACAAGTTCCAATTCATGTTTTTTGTGGTATTGGAAATAACGGTGGTGATGGACTGGTAATTGCAAGACATTTAATAACCCACGGCTACAATGTAAAAACTTATGTGGTTAATTGCAGTGATAAACGTTCTAAAGATTTTTTAGTTAATTACGATCGCATAAAGAATGTCACAAAAAAATGGCCTGAGTTACTAAGCTGTTCTGAAGATTTTCCTGAAATACAGCAAGATGATATTATTGTAGATGCCATATTTGGAATTGGGCTTAATCGACCCGTACAGAGTTGGGTTAAAGAATTATTTATTCATTTTAAAAAAACAAAGGCTTTTACATTGTCTGTTGATATTCCTTCAGGGCTTTACACAGATAAGGCCATAGAAGATAAAGAAGCTGTTGTTTATGCAGGCTTTACTTTAAGTTTTGCATCTCCTAAATTGGTTTTCTTTCTACCCGAAACAGCCAAATACACTGTACAATGGGAAGTTGTAGATATAGGTTTAGATCAAGAGTTTTTATATAGCACAGAAACAGAAGTTGAGTTAATAGGCAAACTAGAAATATTACCTAATTATAGACCCCGCGATAAGTATTCTCATAAAGGAGATTATGGACATAGTTTAATAATAGGAGGGAGCCATGGAAAAATAGGTGCAGCATTATTGGCTAGCAAAGCGGCTTTAGTAGCAGGCGCTGGATTAGTGTCAGCTTATATTCCAAAATGCGGTTATAACATTTTGCAAACTTCATTACCTGAAGCCATGGTAATTACAGATTCAAATGAAGAAAAGATAACTGATATTACATTCGATATAGAACCAACAGTAATTGGTTTCGGAATAGGAGTGGGGATAGACGCTAAAACGATTAATACGTTTGAAACTTTTTTGAAACAAAACAAAACTCCTTTAGTTATTGATGCCGACGGTTTAAACATACTATCAAAGAAGAAAGCCTTACTAAAATTTATCCCCGAACAAACGGTTTTAACACCACATCCTAAAGAATTAGAACGCTTAATTGGTAAATGGGAAAATGATTTCGAAAAGCTAGATAAAGTCAAAGCTTTTTCTACCAAGTATGATGTTATTGTTATTGTAAAAGGAGCTAATTCTATAACCGTTTACAAAGACAAATTATATATAAATACAACAGGTAATCCCGGATTAGCAACCGCAGGTAGCGGAGATGTTTTAATGGGCATAATAACAGGTTTAATTTCTCAAGGCTATACATCGTTAGTTGCTGCAATTTTTGGAACTTACCTTCATGGTAAATCTGCAGATATCGCTGTTGAAGATTTTGGGTATCAAAGTTTAATAGCAAGCCATGTTATTGACTATATAGGTGAAGCGTATTTAGATTTGTTTAAACAGCCTGAGCAACCACCGCAGCTAGAAGAACAAAAGTAGAAAACTAAAAGAGGCTGTCTAAAAAGTAATCAGAAACCATTTTGTCAAGTTGAGCTTGTCGAAACTGATATTGATAATCAGTAATTTAAAAATATTTCGACAGGCTCACAATAAGACATTGAGATTACTTTTTAGACATTCAATTCTTTATGATTAAAAATTGTCAGTTCGATTATCAATCCCTAGGGTTTTGTATCGAGAACTGTGTTATAGTAAGTAAAATTTATTCTCGATAAAAGTTTAACTGATTTTCAATCGTTAAATTCACTCGAATTGACAAATATTACTCAATATACAATATAGAATTTATAATATTAAATACTTAATTCTGTAAACAGCTCAGTTAATTCTGGGCTAGAAGGCCTTGGAGCATTAGCACTCACAATTTTGCCTTCTGTATCAATTAAAATAAATCTTGGAATACCTTGAATTTGATAGTCTTGAACGAATTTCGATTTCCAATCATTATCAGCAAACAACTGAATACCTCCAAGTTCTTTTTCTTCAATCATTTTTTTCCATTTATCATTATCACTTGCTTTATCTATTGAGACACTAACAAATTCAATATTCTTACCATGATATTTTTCTTCAACCTCTTTTAAATAAGGAATTTCGCGTTTACAAGGTCCGCACCAAGTTGCCCAAACATCCACATACACAAATTTGCCTTTTAAATCATCTAATGATGTCGTGCCGCCTTCATAGTTTACATAATCGAAAAATTTTGGAGACATTCTCCCTTTTTTCAACGCTGTTAACTTGTTGTACTTTTCTTCAATAATCTTGTTCTTTTCATTATCCGCAGAATTATCAGAATAAATCTTATAGAATGTATCAATATCCTTTGAATAACTCATAGATGCATTAGCAAAATCAAATAGAAGACCATGTTTAATTGATTTACCTTCTATGTTAGCAACTGTTTTCAAATAGGCAATATCATTTTCTAATGAATCACTTTTTACGAGCTCTTTAGCTAAATCTTTATAATGACTAGTAATTAAATTCTTATAATTTTGTGAAAAGGCAAAATCATCTTCATTGGTGTAATCTAAGTGGTCTAAATCATTTAAAAATTCATCAGAAATTTTAAATTCTTCATCTTTAGTTACATAACGATGGTAACCTTCATATTCATTTAACCTGGCTAAATAATAGTACTTTATATCTTGCTTTTCGAGTGCTATAAACTCTTCAGAAAGTCCTTCATACTCTGCAAGTAATTTTTCGCTCGAAGTTTTTAGCTCCTTGTACTTATCAATAAATTCAGGCTCATTCAACTTGTAAGTATCAAACCTATTGCCTAAAAAGGTTTTTTCATTTTTACTTTTTGCAAGAAAATAATTGTTTACTTCGGCTCCTTTGCCAGACATTATTAATGAATTCTCAAAGTCATTCGCATCATAACTAATGTTTAAATTATTGCCTTCTTTTAGTCGAAGGAACACTGGGTTCTTTCCGTCAAAAAGAACATATGAGAAATTATTAATCTTTAAGGTATCTATAAAGCTACCATCTTCTTGAATTTTTAATGCTTCACTAAAAGTCCTGTCGTAGCTATTAATAGTTACTTCATCAACAGGTTTGTTTTTAATAGTACCAGAAATGATAGCATAATCTACTTGAGGTTCACTTTCTTGTTTGCATGACACAAAAACGGTAAGTATAATGGTAAAAATAAAAAGGTTTTTCATGATAATTTTTTATTGGAACACGAAAGTAATAATTCGAATTATTGTTTTTATTCTCTTTTAGTAAATATTAACAATTTTTACGGATTGAAGATGCTAGATTTTAATTGATTTTACTTAGGTTATTTAAGAAAATTACAGGTTATCGTATAAAAATGGGGCTTTATCTAAAAATTATTTGTTAAAAACTAAAAACATGTAGATGGTCTAAACTTTTAAACGGATAGTCTAAAAGTTAAATTTTTCAGTTGTGGTAAGCGTTTTTATTTTCTACATTTGGTATACCCTCGTATCTACAATTTTACTTTTTCATACTTATTTTATTTATAAGAGCATACTTGATTAATAGCAAATTAAAGATGCCCTCGTCTTACCAATACTTAACAACTTTTAGTTGGTTTTACTATGTAGAACTGGCCTTTGTTGTTTAGACCTAATTTATGTTAACATCATTTATTAATTAATCCAAAATGTTATGTTAATGTACAATTTTACCCAAAAATCGAAGAGCGCAACCTCTTTAAATTTAATGGCGTGTTGTCTTAGTTTACTAAGAAAACCGTTGAAAAGTATAACCAGTTTAGCTGTAGTTATGCTTTTTTTATTAACGTCTGCTAGCTTAAATGCACAAGTAGGGGTGCCATGTATTGATGGAAATTCAGAAGAATGGCAGGGTCTTGCCGTTACTGGAGCCCCTTCATTCGAACTTAGGCACGATGTTTTCACAGGGAATCAGGATGATATCTTTACAGGAGCTAAAGATTTTAAAAGTTGGGGACAACCAAGTCCTACACCAGCTTATAGTAATTGGACATTCAGTCCTATGCAGGCCAAGAGTGATATCATGAATGCTGCTGCCGTTATTTATACAGGTATTACAGGAGCTCCTCTTTGTGATGCTGAGGAACCCTTTGATAAATATGACCCATCGCAAACATATTTATTTTTCGCAGGTGATAGAGAGAGTAATAAAGGAACTGGGTATATTGGATTTTGGTTGTTACTAAATGGCTCTACAGCTATTGATGATGGTGACAAATATTTCTTTGATGACCACTTTACTAATATTGGTGATTCAGATGGAGAGGGAGGTACATATAACGCCGAAACAAGTATAGGTGACCTTTTAGTCCTAGCCGATTTTACAGGTGGTGGACGAAATGCTGCTATTACTGTCCTTAAATGGGTAGGTCCTGGAAATGGAAATAGAGGTAATAATAATTCTTTATTTGAAGTTAATACTGATTCTCAAGTAGGACAAAATAATGCAGGCCCAACAGGGGTACCTACTAATTTTGTTGTTCCAGAAGGACAGATGGAATATGATACCAATGAATTCTATGAAGGTGTTATAAATATAACAACTGTGTTTGATTTAGTAAACAATCCAGAAATAATTTGTAGTGCGACCTGGATGTTAGAAACTAGATCGTCTGCTGAAATAACAGCAGATTCAAAAGATTTTGTAGGTGGTAATTTTAATTTACCCCCAATTGTGGATGTTAGTGATGCCTCTGTTTGTGTTGGAGGCTCCGCAAGTTTAAAAGCCACCGTTACTCGAATTATTAATGGCCAAAATGTCGTTATTGCCGATCCAGATGATAAAGGATATACTTTTGTATGGTCAGGTCCTGAACCATTTTCTGGTCAAGGAACAGATGAAATTACTATTAATCCAGCAGTATCTTCAGCAGAGTATTCAGTGCTCGTTACAAGCCCTTCAGGATGTCCTCCATCCGATGGAGATGAAATAGGTATACTTACAGTAAACCCACTACCCGTAGTTAATGCAAATGATGTTGAGTTGGCATGTACAGATACAACAGTTCAATTAACCGCAACACCTGAAGGAGGAACTTGGAGTGGAGATCATGTTAGTGGATCCGGTTTATTTGATGCTACTGGTTTAGCTCCTGATGATTATACAGTAACCTATACATATACAGATAGTAACGGGTGCTCAAATAGTGATGATGCCGTTGTTACTGTTAATATTGCACCTCCATTAATGGTGTCTTGCCCAGAACCTATTACTTTGGATGCATGTAGTTCACCTAATGATGTTGCGACAGCTCTTGGAGATTGGTTAAATGGATTTACAGTAACTGGAGGAGCAAACCCAACTACAACTTATACCGTTAATGGTAATCCTGTTAATGATTTAAATAATGTTAACGCAGATGAATGTGGCGATAGTTTAACTGTTATGATTAGCGTTACAGATGAATGTGGCCAATCGGGTAGTTGCTCTGCTACATTTAGTGTAACAGATGCACCAAAAGTAGTGGTAACACCTCCAGCAGATAAAACAGTAGATGCTTGTTTAGGACAAGCTGCCGTAGACCAAGCTTTCGCAGATTGGTTAGCTTTAGGAAAAGCAGAAGGCGGATGTGACTTAAGTGTAAGCACAGACGCAGGAGCTGCTCCATCTTATTGTGGTGGTTCAGCAACAATCACTTGGACAGCTAAGAGTAGTTGTGAAGGTGATGTAACTGCAAGTGCTAAGTTCACAGTAACAGATGCACCAAAAGTAGTGGTAACACCTCCAGCAGATAAAACAGTAGATGCTTGTTTAGGACAAGCTGCCGTAGACCAAGCTTTCGCAGATTGGTTAGCTTTAGGAAAAGCAGAAGGCGGATGTGACTTAAGTGTAAGCACAGACGCAGGAGCTGCTCCATCTTATTGTGGTGGTTCAGCAACAATCACTTGGACAGCTAAGAGTAGTTGTGAAGGTGATGTAACTGCAAGTGCTAAGTTCACAGTAACAGATGCACCAAAAGTAGTGGTAACACCTCCAGCAGATAAAACAGTAGATGCTTGTCAAACCCAAGAAGCAATTAATGCTAGTTTTGCAGCATGGGTAGCTTCAGGAAGTGCAAGTGGTGGATGTGACTTAAATGTACAAATCACAGGCGATACTGCACCAAATGCATGTGGTGGAAGTGTAGAAGTTACTTGGACAGCATCAAGCTCATGTGAGGATGATGTAGTTAAGAAAGCAACTTATACAGTAACTGCAGATAAAGAAAAGCCAGTAATAACTTGCCCAGAGCCAAGTACAATTTGTAATGTAGACTTCCCAGAGTCACTGGATGCTACATGGACAGATAATTGTGCAGCAGGTGGAACAATTACAGCGTATTTAACAAATGTTCGGGATAGAGAAGATGGTTGTGCTCAACTTGGAGATTATGTGTTTACTGTAACTGATGATTGTAATAACACAACAACTAAAACATGTACAATCACACGTGAGTTTGACAAGTACGAAAACTGCGAAACGATGTTTGGTCGCTATGCACCAAGTAATGAGTGCTTTATTCCAGACTTTAGACGTTGGGGTTGGACAAATGAGATCTCACCTCAAGATGAGGGTGCAGAGCCATATGTATTTAACTTATACGCAGGAGCAGCGCATTGTGACTATGAGAACAAAGGTTCTGAAGTAGGTTATGCATCTGTTAGCTATTTAGATGGCGAAATTTATATAACATATAACCTAACTGGTAATTATGTAATGAATGAAGCACATGTATATGTAGGATGTGATCCTTATCCAAATAAAAATGGAAGCTATACGGTAGCACCTGGACAATATAACTATAACCCAGGAACAGGATTAGACTATGTACAGAACTTTACTGTTGGTCCAATTGCTGCATCTGGAGATGTTCATGTAATTGTACACGGTGTAGTTTGTGAAGCTACTTGTAGATGCTCTATTTCTGAAGGACCATTTAGCTATGATCCTGATACAAATAGTGGTGATCCAGAAGGTTGTGGAGAAGCTCAAGAACCTGTGGCTAAAGCTGTAGACTTCAAAGCATATCCAGTACCATTCGATCAAGATGTGAATATTCAATATTCATTCGATTATGATACCGATATTAACATTGAAGTATTTGATATGAAAGGGGCGTTAATTAGACAGTCTGAGAACACACGTTACATTAAAGGTACTGTGGAGACTTCTAAAATAAATCTTTCAAGATTGGATAACCAAATGTACTTTGTAAGATTAACAACTAAAGCAGGAACAGTTGTTAAGAAAATTATATCATCAAGTCCGCAATAATAATAGAATAAAAAAGTTTAATCAAACAAAAAAAGAGCCGCTTTGAGCGGCTCTTTTTATTTATTTATATTGTCGTGTTCATTAATTAGTTTAATACTTTACGAATTTAATAACATGACTTCTTCCTTCAACATCTATATTGGCAATATATACGCCAACGTTTAGTACTGAAAGGTTTACAATTTCTTCTTTATTTGATATCCTTTTGGACAATACATTTTTTCCTAAAACATTGAATATTTTAATATTATCAATAGGTTTATTAGTAGATTTAAGGGTTAAAGCATCATTTTGCCTATTATAAAAATGCTTAATGGAATTAGTATCAAAATCTTCTATACCAAGAGCACCTGTTGAAATTGACAATTCGTCAATATTAATAGCAGATTGGTTGGAAGTATTATGGTGTCTAAACGCAATATATGCCGTATCACCTGCAAAAGATGAAAGGTCTAGGGTTCTGCTAACAAAAACTCCGGCTCCACCGACTTCATCGGTATATTCACTTCTTTGAACCGAGCTAGATTCAAAATTACTGGTTTGATTACCTAAAGCAGCATAAACAGTATAATATTCATGAGCGGCATAGGACAATTCGCCTCTCACTTTATATGTAAGTGTAATATTATCACCATTACTAAAAGATGTTAGGTCAATAGCTTGAGAAATAACCCAATTATCAGGGGTTAATCCAGAAAAAGAATAAGAAGCAATCACCTTATGGCCTCCATAATACTCCGAAAACTCCCACCATGACCAACTATGTGTATCACCATCACTATCCTCTGTATCCCAACATATATTGATAACATCTGTATCAAAAGTTTCTAAAACAGGTAATGTATTGTCGCATTGTGCGCTTAAATTTATAGCATAACAACTTAAAATAAGAACTAGGGTAAATGTAATTTTCTTCATGACTAAGTAGGTTAAATTCTGGATAAAGATATAAAATAATGTGTTTTAATCGTAAAAATAAGTATTTAATCGATGAAATACATGTTTTTATATATTTTTATAAGTAAAATATTACATTTAAAAAATCTATCAAAAAAATTTTGGCAAAAACAGTCTCGTTATTTAATACTCTAATAATTAAATCTTTAAAATGCTCAAAATTTATTAAGACAGAAATTTAGCTATTCTCTGTAATAATTATAATCGCTAAAAGGCTGTTTTAGGAAATAATAATATTAGCATATTTACTGTCATCCATAATTCCTTCTTAACCGTATAAGTATAAAGAATTGATTAATAGCACTCTCTTCTTGAATAATTATTTGACAATATATTCGTACAATAAATGTTAAATAGCAAGTATTTCATCGATTAAACGTAAATAAATCAGTTAAATAGATAATTTTTTTTAAGTTTGAATCCTAAACCTACTTATGTTATGTTAAAATTTTACCTTAAACTAAGTCTTGTACTTATAATTTTATTTAGCACTTGTTCTATAAATTTGAATGCACAGAATCATAATTTGATTCAAAAGGTGCCCTTAGATAAACAAATTGAGCAGTCTGATGCTGTAATTGAAGGTGAAGTCATTTCAAAAGAATCATTTTGGGATGATACTCGTTCTAACATATATACTATAAATAGAATAAAGGTTTATAAGGTATTCAAAGGAAATTCATACGAAACGATAGAATTGATAACTCCTGGAGGCGTTGTTGATTTGGAAGCACAAACAGTGTCGCATAGTTTACTTCTTAGATCCGGTGACTTAGGCGTTTTTATGCTTGACAATTCCATATTAAATTCTAAGTTATCAAGAACGAAGAATACGCAAATTCCAATATTTAAATCAACTACTGGAAAGCAAAGCTTTTATAAATATGATATTAATAGAGATAAGGTGGCAAACTTATTTCAATCTGAAAAAGGAATAGAGAATAATTTTTATACTAAGATTATCAATATTAGTAAAAAACCAATAATTAAAATTGAGGATCTTAATTTAGTTGAAAATAGTACAAGTAGTAAACTTAGTACCACAACAAGTTCAAAATTACTTGCTCCCGCAATAACATCATTTTCTGCGTCTAGCTTTACAGCTGGAACCAAAGCGGTTCTAACAATAAATGGAAACGGTTTTGCTAGCTCACAAGGAACGGTTGGGTTTAGTGATGCCAACTATGGTGGCACATTATATTATAATGCTCTAACTAACCAGATAATTAGTTGGTCTGATACTCAAATTCAAGTGGAAATTCCAGATAGAGCTGGAACTGGAACTATTATGGTTAGTACTTCTACAAATGCATCTATAGAATCTACAGAAAATTTAGAAATAGATTTTGCACAAATAAATCTCGAATATGCAGATGAGGCTTATCAAACACAACATGTGGATAATAACGGAAATGGTGGGAATACATGGACTATGAACGAAAGTTTTGAAAGTTCTGGAGCTAAAGATGCCTTTACCAGAGCTTTTGAGAGTTGGACTTGTAGTACTGGTATTAATTGGGAAATAAATCCTAATACAACAAGTATCAATCAAAATGCTAGTGATGGCGTAAACGTTATAACTTTCGATAATAATATGGCCAGTGGTACATTGGGACAATGTTTCTCAAGGTATTCAGGTTGTTTTGAAGGTGGAGAAGTTAAATGGTATGTCACTGAAATGGATATAGTTTTTAATCCTAATAAAAATTGGAATTTTAGTACAAATCCCCCGGTAAATGATGAAGTTGATTTTGAATCAGTTACCGTTCACGAGTTAGGACACGGGCATCAATTAGGACATGTTATAGATACTAATTTAGTCATGCATTACTCTATATCTTCTGGTGAATCATTAAGAGCCCTGAGTACAAACGATTTAATGGGTGCAGAAGATGTACAATCAAGAAGCTCAAGCACTACTGTTTGTAGTCAACTAAGTATGACGAATTACGAATGTTTAGGAGAAGGACCAGGACTGTCTACAGCAGACAATCAACTGGAAAGTGATATTACATTATATCCTAATCCTGCTAATTCTAATTTGTATATCAAGAATAGTGGCTTCCAGCATATTAAAAACATACGTATTTATAATGTGGTAGGAAAAGAAGTTTATTCGGCTTTAAATACGAATAATTCTAGAATCTTACTATTAGACCTTTCTCGATATGCTCGTGGTATCTATTTAGTTAAAATTAATTCAGATATTGGCACGGTTACAAAGAAACTAGTTGTAAACTAATTAGTTAGATACGATAATTTTCTTCAAAAGGGCATATTGACTTAAAACATCAGGTTTGTCACTTTGTCTAAACATGGAGTAAAATTGTATTTTATCGAGTATAAAATACAACTTAACTAATTTCCACTTTTTATTAACTCAATTTGGCTTTTTATTATTAAATTTGATTTACTCATGATTTTTGTGAGTGTTTTCTCCTTATAAATAGCATTTGATTAATAGCGAAATTGAATGCCCTCAATTTATATTTTCTTAGCAATTTGTGTTATGCAAATTTTATTTGTGAAACACTATTTTAATAATAGCGAAGCTATATAATAAAATATTTTGTTGAACAAATCCCGATGTATATCGGGATCTAAAAAATAAAATTCGTAAAATCCCTCATTCTACGACTTTCTATTATTTGTTATGTAAACTCATTTATTAACTTAATTTAAATGTTATGTTTATGTACAAAATTACCAAACTAAGTTTTACCATTATTAGTAAAATTTTAAAAAGATTATTGTTGTGTTGTTTATTAGTATTTTTTATGCTAGTAGGTAATACTGGAAATTCCCAAACCATTGATGGTGATCCTAGCGACTGGTGTGCTATATTGGCAGATGCTAGTATACCTACCGTGCATATTAGAGATGTGATGGATGGTTCACTTTCTGAAGACATCCCAGGCATGCCTAATATGGACGACCAATATACGGAGGGAACATCCGATGTAGTTGCTCTTGAAGATTGGGTGTGGTCTGTAAGCAATGTATCTGCAAAAAATGATTTAGGTAATGTTGGCGCTGCTTTTCAAAGTGGTTGCGATTTAACATTTTTTATTGACAGATTTGCCGCAAACGGAGACACAGATATAGGGTTATGGATTTTTAAGGAAGAAATAAGCCTAAATCCAGATGGATCCTTTAGTGGACAGCATTTAGATGGTGATTTATTATTTACAAGTAAATTTACCAATGGTGGTGGTGTCCAAAATGTTAAGGTATATGTATGGGTAGGTGATGGACCTACTGGAGAATTAACTTTATTAATTGATACTTCGATTGATGGAACGGCAAATGTCCTTGGAGTTGTTAATAATGAAGAATTACCTGTACCTTGTGGTTGGGATTATGAAGGAAAATTTGTCGAAGAATATGAACCAGGTACATTTTTTGAATGTGAAGTAGATTTGTGTGCACTGGGAGAAATTGCAGGGACAAATATTACGCTTAATCCATGTTTTTCAACAGTTATTTTTAAAACGAGTCAATCGCAAGAACCAACATCAGCAAATGGCGATTTAGTTGAAGGTGCTTTCGATAGTCAACCTAGAGAAAAAGAATTAATGGCCTCAACGAAGTGTGATGATGGAACCGATGATGATGGAACAGTTACTGTAAAATCTACTAAATTAACCGAATGTTATACACTTCAGGAAGTAGTAAATGGAACTCCTCAAGATTATATAAAGGATGGTGTACCATATAAAATTTGTGGAAACGGTAGCGATATTACTTTTACGGATTTACCTGCAGGGACTTATGGAATTGAAAGTATGACCATTGCAACCAATTGTATATTATATTTTGGACCAGTTGATGTGATTATCAGTCCAAAGCCATCAATCTCAGCAACTCCAACCCAGCCAGAGTGTTTTGGAGAAACAGGAAGTGTTGTATTGTCAACTACAGGTGGAACAGTGCCATATACTTATGACCCAAATAATCCTCCATTAACAGGATTAGCAGCAGGTGATTATACCTATAAGGTAAAAGATGCCAATGGCTGCGAGGACCAAACAACGGTAACTATCAATGCAGCTCCAAGTAAGGTTGTATTAACGGCAACTCCAACCCAGCCAGAGTGTTTTGGGGAAACAGGAAGTGTTGTATTGTCAACTGTAGGAGGAACAGGCGCATATACATATGACCCAAATAATCCTCCATTAACAGGATTAGCAGCAGGTGATTATACCTATAAGGTAAAAGATGCCAATGATTGTGAAGCTGAAACAACGGTAACTATCAATGCAGCTCCAAGTAAGGTTGTATTAACGGCAACTCCAACCCAGCCAGAGTGTTTTGGGGAAACAGGAAGTGTTGTATTGTCAACTGTAGGAGGAACAGGCGCATATACATATGACCCAAATAATCCTCCATTAACAGGATTAACAGCAGGTGATTATACCTATAAGGTAAAAGATGCCAATGATTGTGAAGCTGAAACAACGGTAACTATCAATGCAGCTCCATCTCTATTAGAATGCAGCACAACAGCAACATCAGATCCAAAATGTAATGGAGAAACTAATGGTTCTATTACGGTTAGTGCTTCGGGAGGAACTATGCCGTATGAGTATAGTATTGGCGGTGCTTACCAAGACAGTCCAACGTTTGGCAATTTAGGGTCTGGGTCATATACTGTAACGGTAAGAGATGCTAATGGTTGTCTATCCCTTTGTGCTGGTATTATCCTTAATGTAATACCAAAGCTAGAAGGTGATGTAGAAAAAGCAGATGTTATTTGCTTTGGAGATGCAACTGGTAGTGCTGAAGCATTCCCAACAGGAGGAACAGGACCTTATACTTATGAATGGAGCCCTGGTGGAGAAACTACTAAGGAGATTACAGGTTTAACAGCTGGTTTTTATGCTGTGAAGATAACTGATGCTAATGAATGTTTTGTAGAATTACAAGCTGTAGAAGTTCAGAATTTATATACTCAAGTTTCGTGTATAGCAACAAGCGACACAGCGCAATGTGAAGATGTACCTATTAATTTAAGTGTCTCTGGATCTGGAGGTTCTGGTGGCTATAGTTATTCTTGGGCTGGTTCAGGTAAAGAATATTTAGATGATGCTACTTCGGCGACTCCAACAATGACAGGAGCACCAATAGGCGTTTATAATTGGACCGTTACTGTAACAGACAGTGAAGGCTGTACGAGTCCATGTTATACAATGTCAGAGGTTGTAGGATGTGTTAATTATGAAACTGGCTTTGGTGTATCCGTAATGGAAAGAGGAGATGAGTCTTATGTTAACCCAGATGTAAGCCAATGTTTCCGTGAGGATGGCTTTAGACGTTGGGGTTGGACCAACTTTATTAACACCACAGGTGCTGATACAGAAACAACAGTAACGCTAGATTTAGTTTTAGGTGCGGGCAAATGTGATCTTAATAAAGGTACTAAAGCAGGTTATGTTAAAGTAACATACAGACCAACAAATGTTAATGTTGATGAGTATTATGTGAATATAGAATATATAATGGATGACGGATTCAGAATGGATGAAGCTCATTTATATATTGGTTGTGATGAATATCCTACAGGTAAAAATGGATCTTGGACAGTTGCACCAGGACAATATGATTTTGTTGAAGGAAATTTAGGAAATATTAGCAACTGGAAAACAGAAGCAGACGAAATTGTCGCTACAGGTAGTTTCTTTGTTATAGCACATGCAGTAGCTGGTGCGGTAAATATACCTGGCGATAGTTATATACCAGCCTCACCAAATGAAGGTGGTTCATTTGATGGTACTGAAAATGATCCTCCTAATACTGAATGTAAAGTTGTTATAGGGTCTAGTCTTGCAAAAAGTGTTGACTTTAAAGCATACCCTGTACCATTTATTAACGAAGTAAATGTTAGTTATTCTTTTGATTACGATACAGATGTTAATATAGATGTGTATGACATGAAAGGCGCTTTGGTAAGAAAAGCTGTAGATAAATCTTATGCAAAAGGTACTATAGGTACCACAAAAATTGATTTATCAAGAACAGATAATCAAATGTATTTTGTTAGAGTAACAACAAAAGAAGGAACTCTTGTTAAGAGAGTTATTTCATCAAGTGATTTAACTAGACAATAATGGTTTAATTTAAAACTTAAAAGAGCAGCTAATTGGCTGCTCTTTTTGGTTTTCACGTCTTTTTTACAATACAAATACTAATATTTGTATCCATTTGTCGAACTTATTATGGTTTAATCTACAATAGGCCAAAAACTGATGTTTTTTTACTAAATTAAATTCACTCCTTCTTAATCTTAATCTTAAAAATGAGTTATGAAAAAAATTACCTTTTTATTGCTTTCAATCTTTGCCATTCACATGTCATCTTCCCAATGCACCGAGACAACAAAGTTTCCAACAAACGATGTTACGTCCACAAACGATGGCTTTGTTCAACAAATTGCCAATAACAATTACGCGGGAGAGTATGCAATAATAACAGATTTAATAATTGGGCACGACTACCAATTTACAAGTACTAGAACAGCGACTCCAAATAATGATTATATAACCATTAAAGATGAATTTGGAGGTTTAATAGGACATGGCACATCTCCGTTAACCATTCTTGGAACAAGCATTACTGTCCAAACGATTCAAATGCATATCTCATTAAATGTAAGTTGTGACAACGAAAGCGAGTTTAGGGTAACTACAATTCAAGATTTAACAAATGCACCCACATGTTATAATCCGGAGGTGCCTATAGGCGATATTACATACAAATCTAATGATAGAGTGGATTTCAATTGGAGTGTTCCAAGTACTGGACCAACACCGTCAGGATATGATTGGGAAATAGTCCCCCAAGGTAATAGCCAAGGAGATGGTACTATTGCTTTAGGATCCTCATCTTCTTTAATGGCAAGTTCTGGAAATACATTGCAACCTGGCATATCTTATTCAATCTGGTTGAGATCTGATTGCGATGGGGATGGGGAAAGTATTTGGGTGAATCCATCAAAATTTAATTTTACTACAAATACAGCTAGTCCACCAAGTAATGATTTTTGTGAGGGCGCAATTTCCATACTTCAAGAAACAGAAATTGATACGGCCGGTGACGCTTTGAATCCTATCGCGGGAACGCTGTTGGGTGGTGCTGGAACAAATGTAGACGCAGAAGACTGTAATTCCAGCACAGGAAATGCAAGAGATGATGTATGGTTTTCGTTTTTAGCGCAGACTAGTACAGTGAATATTACTTTGGAACCACTAAATTTTGATTCGGTTCTTACATTATATACTGGTAATTGTAATTCATTAATTTTAGAAGGGTGTAGTGATGCTGAAATAACATCTCCTGCAGTCGAAGAAATTAATGCCACAGGTTTAATAATTGGTCAAACATATTATATTAGAGCCTATTACTATGGAGAAATAACACCTGCTGTGCCAACGTTTAATTTAAAACTTTGGTCAAGTGAATCTATAGTTGATGAAGATGGTGATGGCTATTCGATTGATGGTGGTGACTGTGATGACTCGCTTGCTACTGGAGGTTCAATAAATCCAGGAGCACAAGAAGTTTGTGATGGTGTAGATAATGACTGTGATGGCCTTATAGATGATACTGATGATTCAGTGACTGGTCAAACCTTATATTATGTAGATGCTGATGGAGATAATTATGGAGATTCCGGTGATTCTGGCACTTTGTTTTGTTCAAACCCTGGAAGTGGTTATAGTGTAAACAATTTAGATTGTGATGACACTCCAGGCTCTGGCGCACTCATTAATCCAGTTGCACAGGAAATCTGTGATGGTATAGATAATGATTGTGATGGTCTTATAGATGATGACGACGATTCTGTAGCAGGACAAACTTTATTTTATGTAGATGCTGATGGAGATACTTATGGAGATTCCGGTGATTCTGGCACCCTGTTTTGTTATGAACCTAGTTCGGGCTATAGTTCAAATAATAGCGATTGTAATGATGGAAATCCAGCAATTAATCCTGGAGCCACAGAAATATGTAATGGTATAGATGATGATTGTGATACCAATATTGATGATGCCGATTCAAGTATAGATAGTAGTTCTCAAACGACATGGTATGAAGATGCAGATAACGATGGCTTTGGTGATCCTAATAGTAGTCTTTTGGCTTGTGCACAACCAACAGGTTATGTAAGTAATTCTTCCGATAATTGCCCAAGTGATGTTAACAAAACCGAACCTGGAGACTGTGGTTGTGGTAATCCTGATACGGATTCCGATGGGGATGGTGTTGCTGATTGTAACGACCCTTGTCCA